>CAVCMI010000011.1:0-72608 GCA_963603365.1 Oscillospiraceae bacterium | reverse complement strand
CTTTGATACTGATATTCCCCTCGATATGCCGTTTGGCAGTGTCGCGGAGATATTGCGACGGCTTCAGCCCGTCCACGTCTTGCAGACCGATAGCCACTGCCCACGCTTCCGCCTTCTCGCGTTGCGAGGGCTCGCCTTGCTGTATGTAGTAGTCAAATTCGCTCATGGGTGACGGTATGTGTGAGGTTCGTCCTCTTTCTTCTTTAACGGAGTGCAAATATAGCCAAATATCTTTGCCCGCCAACGTGCAAATTCAGCGATTGACGGTACATGGATTCATAAAAAGAAGAGGTGGCGTACATGCTCAGTATGCCACCTCATTGTATGGTCGCCACAGCCCTGTGGCGAAGCGTTATGTTGCGGTATCGCTATTTCTTGGCTGCTTCCGGATAGAGGTCAACGCGAGTGTAAACATTGAGGTTGAGGTAGCTCTGCAGGAAGTTGATGATTTCTTTGTTGGAGATGGAGTTGATGAGGTCGTTGTACCCGTTCACATCGTTGAAGTCGCCGTTGAAGAAAGCCTTGTTGTAGATGTAGGAGAGCCAGAAATTGTTGGTCTGGATGTTCTTCTCGCGGGTGCTGATGATCTGTTTTTTCACTTTGGCAAGCGTTTTCTTGTCGATGCCTTTCTTTTTAATGTCTTTGAGGATCTTGATGCAGGCCTCGGTCAGCACATCGGTATTGTCGGGGTTGCAGCCCAGCATAATCATCAAGGAAAATTTGTTTTCCGGATATTTGGAAAGACCAACTTGTGCCATCGGAGAATAGACACCTCCCATTTTTTCGCGGATGATTTGAACGAGATAGACATCAAGCGCATCGCCGATGATGCTCGAGATAGCGGAATTCCGGGTGGTAAACGGGGCGTCGGAAACGAAATGAAGCCCCAGCCATCCCTGTTGTTCAGAGCCAAAATAGACGTTCTCTCTTACAGATTCTTTTGCAGAAGGTTTGAAGACCTCCTTGGCAATTGCTTCTTTCTGGTTCGGATTGGTCTTCAAGGAGCCGAGGTAAAGGCTGATGTATTCTGTAATAGTTTTCTCGTCGTAGTTGCCTACAAAGACAAAAGTGAAGTCGGCCGGATTGGCAAAGCGCTCTTTGTAGATCTGGACAGCACGGTCAAAGTCAACCTGGTCGAGGTATTCCTGTGTGAAACTGAGCATAGTTTTCTCGTAGGGGTCATGTGAGTTGGCAGCGTCCCAGAATGCACCGAAGAATCGGTACATTGCATTGGATTTAAGCATCTTGATCTGTTCAGACGTCTCATCCATCACTAATGTTTTGGCAGCGGTGTCGATTCTGGGTGCGGTGAAGAAAGCATGGAGATACTGGAAGAAGAACTCGAGGTCCTTAGGTGTAGAGGAGCCCTGAAAGCCCTCGCTCACCGTATTGATGAAAGGCGTTATGCCTACGCTTTTCCCTTTCATTTTCTTCATCAATGTGTTGTAGTCGAGTTCTGCGATGCCGGCGCGGTCAATGATGTGGGCTGCGAAGTTGGCGCTGGGCAGGTCGTTCTCTTTGCAGAGGCTGAGACCGCCATAACTGATGGCTGAAAAGAGGATCTGGTCATTCTTGAATGTGGTGGGTTTGAGTATGACTTTGATTCCGTTGGAGAGGGTGAGTTGTTTGCCGTTGATGGCAGGAATGTCTTCGCTCTTCACGACAGATCCGGGGGTGAGGGAGGATTTCTCTACGATTTCCTGGTCTTTGTAGGTGTCAACGTATGCAGAGACATTCTTCAAAGCAGGATCCTGAATGGTTTGGAGCACTTGTTCTTTTGCAGGAACATTTACGCCCTCTTTTGCAGGAGCGGTGACGATGGCTACGAAGTTTTCCGTCGTAATCCAATCTTTTGCCATTGCGTTGATTTCTTCGAGTGTGATGTCGTCAAGCATTTTCTGGGCATAGTTGTACTCGCGTTTTGCGCCCGGGATGGGGTCGTGGTGCAGGAAATGATTGATGTACTCGCCGGCAAAACGGGAGGATTCTGTCTTGTCAACTTCGTTGGCGGCTCTCTCGTAACTGTCCAAAAGTTCAACCTTGGCACGGTTGAGTTCGGTCTGCAGGAATCCGTATTGGAGTACACGGTAGTCCTCTTTCATCAGGGTCTGGATGGTTTCGATGATCTTGTTCTCTTTGCTGGAAGCGTAGAGTGCGTATTCGTCGGTGGAACCTATCAGTTGGCCGTATCCGGCACTTGCGCCGATGAACGGGCATTGCGGGTTCTGCTGCATTTCGGTTAAACGTGAATTGAACATAGTGTTGTAAAGGTCGATAGCCAGTTGTTTGCGGAAGTCACCGATGGTTTGCATGGCAAAGTGGGGGAACTTGCGGATCAGCATCACGGTGTTGCCGGAAGCCTCTTTGTCGGTGCATACCGAGACCAACGGCTCTTTGTTCATGCCGATGGGGTAGTCCTCTTTCACGCGTGGGTTTTCAACAGGTTTGATGTTGCCGAACATGGTCTTGATTTTCTCTTCCACCTTGGCAACGTCAATGTCGCCTACTACGATGACAGCCTGCAAGTCAGGACGGTACCAGTCGCGGTAAAAGTCTTTGATAAGCTGATAGTCGAAGCCTTGGATGATTTCGATAAGGCCGATGGGCATACGGGTGGCATAGCGGGAGTCTTTCATCAGCACGGGCCACCACTCTTTGCGCATACGGTCGTCGGCACCCAGGCCGAGACGGTACTCTTCGGAGATGACACCGCGTTCATCGTCTATTTCTTTGTGGTCATAAAGCAGTCCGTTTGCCCAGCCTCTGAGGATCTTGAGTCCCAAGTCGAGGTTGTTTGGGTTGTCGAGCGGCATAGGAATCATATAGACGGTTTCGTCAAAACTGGTGTATGCGTTCAGGTCGGCGCCGAATACGACACCTATTTTCTGCAGTTCGTCCACCATGGTGTTGCCGGGGAAGCCCTCAATGCCGTTGAAGGCCATGTGTTCGGTGAAGTGGGCGAGCCCCCGTTGGTTCTCGTTCTCCTGGTTGGAACCGGCATTTACGGCAAGACGCAACTCTACACGGTTCTTCGGGTATTCGTTGTGACGGATGTAATAGGTCATCCCGTTGTCCAGTTTCCCGATTTTAACTTTCGGATCCGGGTTGATAGGCTTTGTCAGATCCAATCCCTGGTTTTGACCATACGCGAAGTTCATCGCGGTCAGCATGCATGCAAATGCAATGAGCAATACTTTTTTCATTTTATTTGATGATATTTAATGATTATACTGTTTGACAATGATAAATAATGAATTCTTTCTTTGAAATGTCACTTTTTCCGAGTGTAACGGATTCTGCGGGAGAGGATGAGCGACACGCCCATAGTGGCAACTATTAACAAGGGTACGCCGATGTTGATTGTGGCGAGCAGTGTCTTTTTTCCGCGGATCTTTTCGTTGTCAAGCGCGCCGATGCGGAAGTTCTTGTTGCGAAGCTGCAGCAGGTCGTCGTCGGCACAGAGGTAGTTTACACAGTTGACGATGAATTCGGTGTTGTCGTACATTCTGCGCGTGTATATGTCGTAGCCGGCAGGATAGGGTCTGTTGCGCTTCTGGTCGAACGGATTCCGGATGATGTCGCCGTCGGAGACGAAGATCTGTCGGGTGTATTCGCTCTCGGGACGGAAATCGAGCTCCTTGATGGTGTCAAATTCTGCGGGCAATATTCCCTTGAATGCAGAGTTGAACTTGCCCTCGACGAGCACGGCAACAGGCAGGTTGCGGAATACGAACTCTTGCGGGTTCGGCTTGGCTATGCCTACCTTGAGGGTCACGATAGAGGGGGTGGGCACCAGTTTGGAACGTTCCGAGGAGGTCATCAGCACGGTTTTGGCCAGATTGTCTTCCTTCCCCACCAGATCGATGCTGCCGGCAAAGTCGGACTTTATGGCTTTGAGGTTCCGGACGATGGGATGGTCGCCGAAGTTGACGATGTTTAGGCTGTAGGGGAAAGCCATGAACTTGAACTGCGGCTGGTCGCCTACTATGGAGACTTGCTGCGGCACGGGCAGGCAGCTGAGGTCCTGTATCAGGTTGGGGTTTATGCGTACGCCGTAAGTGAAGAACAGGTCGTTGATGTAGAGCGACCGCGGGGTGGCGAAAAACTCTGGCTGCGACTGCAGGCTGTCAAGCGATGCAGTGGTGTTGTCAATGAGCCAAAGCACTTTGCCGCCGCGCATGATGAACTGGTCGATGATGTATTTGTCGTATTCGCCGAAAGGCTGTGTGGGCTGTGCCACGATGAGCACTTCGTACTTGTTTTTGCCAAGTTTGAGTTGCTGCGTTGTTGAGTCGGTGATGCTGATGTTGCGAAGGCAGTTGATTTTGCCGTTGAGGGCAATGCGGCTTACGTTGTAAAAGCGTTCCAGCTGAATGCCTGTCCAGCAGGTGTTCCAGAAGTCGAGTTCGCCATGGCCGTCAAGGAATGCAACATTGGGTTTCTGGGTCTTGAGAAGGCGGCGGATAGGCGCCACTAAGTTGTATTCCAGTTCTTCAATGGAATACTGCATCCAGTCAGCCCCCGAGGGGTCAGAGACCAGCAGTTTGGTGGGGTACTCGTTGCCGCGGTAGGTGATGACCGCACCGGGCACGACCATATAGGTAGAGTATCCGCCTCCGTCCTCCCGGCTGACGGGAATAGGATTGAGCCCTTTCTTGACAAACTCGCCTAATATGGCATTGACCTCGTCGCCGGACTTGCCTTCCAGCGGGTCGATAAACTCAAAATAGACGTTCTTGGAGTAACTGCGGAAATCCTGCAACACCTGCTCGACCTGCTTGGCAAACAACTGGTAGTCAGCGGGCATGTCTTTGCCTTTAAGATAGACGCGGACGTAGATCTTGTCGTCGAGGCTTTTGAGCAAATCTATTGTGGCCGGAGAGAGCGAATGGCGGTTGTCCTGCGTCAAGTCGATGCGGAAGAAGAAGAACGACGACAGCACATTCACCAGCACAACGGCAAGGAGCGCGATGACGGCATTGCGGACAACGCTTTTCCGGAACATCTTGTTGCCGACGGAGGCATTGTTGTTCCCGGCTTCCCCTATTATCTTCTCTTTAATCTTCATTTTCATATCATCAAGCGGCATTACCATTTACGACCAAGCAGCACCATGCGCGTGGCATAGAGGAACACGAATATGACACTTCCGAAATAGATGACATCCCGGGAATCGATGACCCCTTTGCTGATAGAGGCATAATGGTGCTCGATACCGATAGATTTGATGTAGTAGCCGACTGCGCCCAACGATTCGAACGAATAGATGAAAGCGAACCCGAAAAAAAGGATGAAGCAGAGCGCGGCGGCGATGATGAATGCCACAATCTGGTTGTTGGTCAGCGAGGAGGAAAAAAGACCGATGGCGATGAACGTGCCACCTAAAAACACCAGCCCGAGGTAAGAGCCCCAAGTGCTTCCCATGTCGAGGTTGCCCACAGGATTCCCGATCAGATAGATGGTAATTGCATAGACCAGTGTGGGCAGCAGGGCGATGACCAGCAGCGTGAGGCAGGAGAGGAACTTTGCCCACACAATCTGCATGTCTGTAAGCGGCTTGGTAAGCAACAGATCCATAGTGCCGTTGCGTTTCTCTTCGGCAAAGGATCGCATTGTGATGGCGGGCACCAGAAAGATGAAGAGGAACTTGGCTAAATTGAAAAGCCCTTGCAGGTCAGCAAGACCCGCTTCCGTGACATTGTCCACATTAGGGAACACCCACAGGAAAAGCCCCGCTATAATCAAGAATACACCGATGAAAATGTATCCGATTATGGAACTGAGAAAAGACTTTAATTCCTTAACGTACAAACTTAACATCGTCCGTAAATTTGGCGGCAAAAATACAATATTATTTCAATCCCGCTTTTTCGAGCAATGCGTCAATAGTCGGCTTCCTGCCACGGAAATTGACATACATCTCCATGGCATCTTGAGAACCGCCTTTGGAAAGGATACATTCAGCGAACCTTTGCGCCGCTTTGGAAACGGTTTTCGGTGGAGTGAGCCCCACTACGGTCTTGGGCACGTCTTTAGTTTTTGCATTGGCAGCGGAAGCACGCTCCTCTTTGAATACGGAGAAGGCGTCGGCTTCCAGCATCTCTGACCATTTGTAACTATAGTATCCTGCGGCGTATCCGCCCGAGAAGATGTGTGAGAACGAGGTGCTCATGCAGGCCTCTTCTACCGGCGGCATCACGTCCAGAGGGTCAAAGATGGCCCGTTCGCTCTTCTTGATATCTTTAATGGCGTTCGGGGCGGTGGTGTGCCACATCATGTCAAGGTATCCGAAAGAGAGTTGACGGACAGAATAGTAGCCGGCAAGATACTTGCGCATTTTTTCCATTTGTGAAATGTAGCCGAGCGGCAGCTGCTCGCCGGTCTTGTAGTGTTTGGCAAAGGTGCGCAGGAAAGCGATGTCGGTGCCCCAGTTTTCGTTGATTTGGGAGGGCAGTTCCACGAAGTCTCTCGGCGTATTGGTGCCGGATATGGACTGATAAGGCACTTCGGAGAGCATGCCGTGCAGGGCATGTCCGAACTCGTGCAGGAACGTGTTGACTTCATCGTACGACAGCAGCGAGGGCGTGCTGTCTGTGGCTGGCGTGAAGTTCATCACAAGGCTGACTAACGGGCGGATGTCTTTGCCATTGAGAACGTATTGCTCGCGGAAAGAGGTCATCCAGGCGCCGCTGCGTTTGGTTTCTCGAGGGAAGAAGTCAAGATAGAGCACGGCCATCATCTTTTCTTCGCGCATCACTTTATAGGCCCTCACCTCAGGATGATAGACATCCACATCGTGCATCTCTTCAAAACTCAAACCGTAAAGGTTGTCGGCAAGGACGAAAATGCCGCGGATTACGCTGTTGAGTTCAAAATAGGGGCGAAGTTCGTCAGTGTTGAGTTTGAAGAGCGAGTCCTTCTGCTTTTCGGCATAATAGGAGAAGTCCCAACGCTGAACCTTGCCCTCCAGTCCTTGGCTGGCAGCAAAGGACTGCAACTGTTCCATCTCCTCGCGTGCTTTCGGCAAGGATGCTGCCTTGAGTTGGTCCAAAAGGTTATAGACACTCTTGGTGTTCTTGGCCATCCTGTCGTGCAAGGCGAATTCTGCATAGTTCTTGTACCCGAGCAGCCGCGCAATGTTGTAACGGCATGTAAGGATGTCTTTGATGACGCCGGTGTTGTCATATTTCCCGTTGTAAGCCTTGCAGCAAGAGTGCATGTACATTTTTTTCCGGAGTTCCCGGTTGTCAGCATGCGTCATTATGGCATTCATGTCAGGATAGGAGAGGTCGAAGACATAGCCGTCCACCCCTTTCTGACGGGCTTTCTTGGCCGCCAGTTCCAGTTCGTTTTCGCGAAGTCCTTTCAGTTCGTCCACATTGGTCACATGCAGATACCAGTCGTTCGTGGCGGCGAGCACATTCTGCCCGAAAAGGAGGGTCTGTTCTGACAATTTCATAGAGTTTCTGCGGTATTCCTCCTTTTCGTCAGCGGTAAGGTTGGCGCCGTGGTTGACAAATGCGTCGTATGTCTTGCTAAGGAGCATTTTTTCGGGACCGTTCAGTCTCTTGTACTCGTTGTCATAAACATATTGTATTCTGGCAAACAGTTTCTCGTTGAGATAGACGGAATTGGAATACTCTGTAAGTTCAGGTTGCACCTTTATGGCGATTTCCTGCATCTCCGCAGTGCCGTCACACTCCAGGATGTTGAAGAAGAGGCTGCTCGTGCGGGTGAGCAGTTCTCCCGCCCTGTCGAGGGCAAGGATAGTGTTCTCGAAAGTAGGCTTTGCCTTGTTCCCGACGATTCTGTCGATGTCTTTGTGCGCCATCCTTATGGCTTCCGTAAAGGCAGGAAGGTAAAGTTCGGGCTTGATTTTGCTGAACGGCGGGGTGTTGTAGGGCGTTTGCCATGTTGTGAGCAGCGGGTTGTCGTCTGCCACATTGTCCGGCTGTGCTTCCACTATTTTCTGTGCTTGGGTTTGCATCATTGTTATGCTTAATAATAATATTGTAAGGAAATGTTTCTTCATAAAGTGTCGTTTAAATCGTTTTTGAGGATGGTGACCACGGCGGCGGCGGCGATGCCTTCACCCGCACCGGTGAAGCCCATCTGTTCGTTTGTCTTGGCTTTGACGGAAATGTTTGCCGGGTCTGTCTGAAGCAGCGGCGCGAGCCGTTCTGTGATACGGTCAATGTAGGGCTTCATTTTGGGCTGTTCCGCTACAATGACGCAGTCAAGGTTGTTGACGTGCCAGTTGCGTTCGGTCAGCAGCTTTACCGTCTCGGCCAGCAGAATGGCGCTGTCCACATTCTTGAAGCGGGCATCGTTGTCCGGGAAATGGGTTCCGATGTCCTTGAGGGCGGCGGCGCCGAGCAATGCGTCGCAGATGGCATGTATCAGCACGTCGCCGTCAGAATGGGCCTTCAGCCCTGACTCGAAAGGAATGCGAATGCCCCCAATGACCAAAGGCCGTTCGGGGGCAAAGCGGTGAGAGTCGTAACCAATGCCTACTCTGAAATCCATATTGTCCGTTATCTTAATCTGCCCTGGTTTTTGATTTCGTTCTTGTCAAAAGAGGCGAAATTGAAAGAGAGGGAGAAACGGAGCGTATTGGCCAGAGGGTGTTTCTGTCCGTTGGTGGTGAAGAGGTAGGCAACGTCGATGTTGAAGATGTTGTACTTGATGCCGACGCCGACGGTCATGAATTGGCGGTTGCCTTTGTATTGGCTTTCGTGAAAATAGCCGGCCCTGAAGAAAAACAGGTCGCGGTAACTGTACTCTGCGCCGAGAGCCCATGCCACTTCGGACAGTTCCTCTTTGAAGCCGCCGGGAGCATCATAGAACGATTGGAAGATGCCTTGCGGCACCGACACGTCAGGGTTACGCCCCGAAAGGATGATGGGATTGTTGTTCTCGTCATATTGTGTGCGCCCGAGTGAGTCGGTTTTGTAAACGGGGTTTGTCGGCACAAGCAGTTTGTTGATTTCGCCCGTGATGGCCAATTTGTTGTATGGGTCGAAAGCCATCTCGTAGCCGATGCCCAGCCTAAGGTTCGTGGGCAGGAAGTCGCGGCGGAGCGTACCTGACGAGTATGACATTTTGTTGCCGATGTTGGAAATGTTCAAGCCGGCACGCAGTGTGCTGTTTTCCAAACCTTTTACTGCAAAGTCCTGTTCGTAGAAGAACGAGAGGTCGGCAGCGCCGGCAAGACCTGCTTTTGTCTCCTCTCCCGACACGTATTGGTTGGCGGTCAGGTTTGAGTATATGAAACGTGGAGAGATGGCGATGGAGAGCTGGTCGATAAGCTTGCGTGAATAGGTGAGGTCTATGGAGAACTCGTTGGGCTTCTGGTCGCTCATTTTCATGCCGTTCTCATCTACAAACTCGATTTCGCCCAAAGAGAAATAGCGGAGCGATAAAGCGACGGCGTCCATGTCCGTAATCCGGTAGTAGGTGCTGAGGTAAAGCAGGTTTATGTCGCTGACGAGGTTGTGGAGCCACGGGCTGTAAGAGAGACCGATGCCGAACCTATCGTTGTTGAATACTGTCTTGGCGGGATTGTAGGCCACGGAGTTCACGTCGGCAGAGGTTGCGCAGCCCATGTCTGCCAGCCCGCCGGCGCGGGAGTCGGGTGCAATCTGCAGGAACGGCACGGCTGTTGTAATGGTGTTCAGTTCTCTTCCGCTCAAAACCCCGGGGTTGATCTGGGCGTCAACGCTGCCGGCCAGCGACAACATCATTATCGAAATCAGAACGGTTAATGTTTTTTTCATTGTCCTTTTGTTTTTATTATTATTCTTCATCATTGTTTATCTGCACTGAAAAAGGGTTAACGGCATTCTGGGATTATTATTTTACAGTATAACCAGTTTTTCTGTTTTTTCTGCAATTTCGCCGCTTTGGTTGCGGACTCGCAGCCGGTACATGTAAACGCCGCGTCCTATTTTGTCGCCATAGTCATCGAGTCCGTCCCACGGAATACCCGCGCACCTGTTGCCCTCGATAAGTTGCGTTGTATTGATGGTTTTCAGCAATTTGCCCGATATGGTGTAAATCTGAACCTGTATGTCGAATTCGCCTCCGTTCTGGTTCTGTTCGAAGAAGAACTCTGTGCGGGTGGTGAAAGGGTTCGGGTAGTTGAGCACATGGCCGAGTGTCAGCGTTTCGTCAGACACTACCTCAAAAGAGAGTTCCGCCTCTGTGGGGTTGTTGTTGATGTCCCAGGCGCGCACCATAATCTTGTGCTTGCCCACGGAGATGTCGCTGAGGTCATAGCGTACCGTGCCGACATTGAAACTGTCCTTTTCCGTCTGGTAATAATCGTTGAGAACGATCTGAGACTCGGAGGCGCCGTCCAAGATGGCGACAAGGTCGTGCCCGATGCCGTTGCCTGTGGTGTTGATGCCGTAGTTGTCTTTTATTTTGGCGATCAAGACAGGGTTTTGGTTGGTGATGCCGCCCTCTACGAAGTTCTCGTCGTTGAGGAAGAGTTCCACTTCCGGACCTTCGTCGTCTGTCACGCCGGCAGAGTCGACACCGCCGATGATGAAGCCGGTGAAGGCGCCGGCGGCATCATAATTGTCCGTGCGTGCATAATAGCTCATTTTCCCTTGCCCGAATTCGTAATCGATGTCTTTGGGGACATAAAACGAGAAGGTGTAATGACCGTTGCTGACGGTACAGTTCCCTTTGAAGAGGATGCTTTTCTGGCTCTCAAAGTCATAAGGTTGGCTGGAAGGGTCATTCGCCAAGGTGGTCACGGTCACTTTTTTGTCGTATACCGATGGGAAGAGGATGCCGTTGAAGTTGTCCATGGTTTGCCCTTGGTCATCTACCACACGTCCGCTGACGGTTACACGGGAGAGTGCCCTGATGGTGTCCTGTCGGTCGCCGGCAGTCTTATGGTTGACCGAGTCGGTCACTATCTGGTATGTTGGGACAGCCAACGGCATGGAGGGGTCGCCCATGAGCACAAACATGGCAAGCGATGTTGACGATCCGCCGTAGTTGTTCTTTCCGGCAATTTCGATTTCACCAATGGTCGGGTATCTGCCTTTGTCTGTTTTGTCGAACATGGAGTTGAAGATGATGCGTCCGAACGAGTTGTTGGGCGAAGACCAGGCCTCGCGCGAGGCCGTGATGATGGCGCTTACACCGCCGTTGCTGTTGAAGAATGCCAGTTCCGCAGGCGACACCGCAGGCCGGTCATAAAACCCGAAGGTGCACGAAAGGGTCAGCATTGCCGGCATATTGTACTTGTTGGCCCATTTGTTGATGTCGGAGTTCTCCAGCACGCGCTCTGCCGCCCAACCGTCTTTGCCGCTGTGCCCTATGTAGGTGTAGAACAGGCATCCGCGGTTCATGCGGTTGTTGATGGCCGTGGTGACGTCAGGATAGCGCTGCCCTCCGGCATTCGATACTTGCGGATAGGCATCCAAGTATATTTTGTCGAAGTTGATGTTGCTGTTCTTGACCTCTACAATCTTGGTGAAATTGTCGGCGTTGCTGATGAAGTCGTTGTAGTCCTCGTCGTCTGCAACGAAAGCCATCACGTTGCGCCAGTCGCCGAAATTGGAGACAGACGTGCTGTTTTCTGAAACCAGATTGCGCCGTTCCGTATAGCGTATGCTTTTGTCGACAGCCGTGGTGGCCTGTGCCAAGGTGGAGCACGGGAACCGCCCTATGGCAATGTCATACAGTCCCGTTGCATTTGCGCCCTCTTCGTCATCGAGCAAACCGAAGGTGTCGTCGTTGGCGTAGAAACTGTATTCCGAGATGATGTTGCCCGTTGCGGCATACTGGTAGTTGGGCACAAAGATTTCCGTGCCGCTCACCCGTCCCCGGTAGTCGTAGCAGGGCCGCCCAAACAGCAGGAGGTATTTGGGATACTGTCCGGATGATTTGTCGTAAATCATCTTCATATAGTCGCGGATGGCGATGGGGTCTTGCGAGCCGCCGGAAAACTCGTTGTAAACCTGCTGTATAGTTGCCACTTGTACCTTGAGGCCGTCGTTCTGCTGCCGGAAGTTGGCCAGCCGGTTGGCCTGCGCCAGAAAGTCGGGATGGGTCACGATGACCATGTCTATGGCACCGGTGGCGTGCAGGTTCTGGTTCTCTACGGTGCTGCCGCGCGTAATGGCAAGGTATTGCGTCCCGTCGAAAGCGACGAAACGGCGTAGCACGTCCGTGTTTGCCTTAAAGGAGCCCGTGCCGTTTCCCAACGCCAGTTTGCAGCGCACTGCTTCAGACGGGTCGGTGACGTCCCATACTTGTGTGCTCCGGTCTGCACCGCTGATATTGAACTGCGTGACACTTCCCTTGCGTACAGTGCCCGGGTTGCAGAAAGAAAACTGGGAAGAGTGCATGGTCAGAGAGCATGGGAACTCAACCTCTATCCAGTTCAAGTAGGCCGAAGAACTGGTCGAGGGTTTACTGTAAGTCAGCGTTACTGAAAGGCTGTTCGCGTCAGGGGTGAAGCTGAAATCCTGCCTGCTCAAGGTTGCCATAGAAGCGGACTGAAGCCCTCTGATGCTGACGCTGCCTATTGTGTTGCCGTTTACGCTGACGTTCATGGTGGAATAACTGTTGGAAACGCCCGCCACCGCTACTGACAGCCGCCCTTGCGTGAGGTTCTGGCCAGACGCCGCGAATGTGTAAGACCGCTCGGTTGTGATGTCGAACATGTCGCCGAACCAGTCTTTTCCGCTCTCCCCGAAGTTGTAAAGGTCGTCTTCGTGAAAGTCGAAATGGGTGTATTCGCTTGCCGAAGCGGTGGCAGTCAGGGCAGAATTGTCAACCGTCGAGATGCGTTTTTTCTCTCCTATGCCAGCGGTGGCCGTCACAAAATAGCAGGAAACGTCCGCATAGATGTTTGTGGCATGCGTAAACCGTTTGTTGGAAGTGTCATATTCCACTGTGTGTGGCGATTCTCCATAGAAGATAAAATAGTCGCCTTCTCCGAAGATGCCGTCGTTGTTGTCATAGATCAAGATGGGGAGTTCGCGGAGGTCGTCGGTCCTGGGCTTGGCGTTGGCTTCCGGCAGCATTTTGCCACCGTTGCCGAAAAGGGCGATCCGGTCTGAATATATCGGTGTAGTCATGCCCATGGCGACAAGGTCATCGTAGGTTACCTTGTAGATGCCTGTCTCCGCCAACGTGAAACTGAACCAAAGCCCTTGCGAGAGCACGGAGCGCGCAGCATAGATCCGTCCGCCCTTTGGCGAGGAGGCAACGCGCCCCGAAATCTCGAGGGAAAGCGATGTGATGCGGCGGTACTGCCCGGCAGAGGTGCGTATAATCGGCACAAACGACAGCAGGGCATAGTTCTTGCCCCGTTCGCGCGCCGGCACCACCGACACATTGACTTGCGCGGGCAGGTCGTATCCCTCAAGCAACCGGGCATCCTCTTCGCCGATGGACTCCGTCTGCACATCCGACAGCTTTACGTCGTAGCCGGAGCGGAAACCGTCAACAGGAATCCGTTCATAATAGGAGGGCAACGACGCTTGCGGCTGCATGTAAACCGCCCCGACAAAATGGAGGAAATCCTTTTCCTTGTCCTCCCCGAAAGTGTATGACACCCTGTCTGTCCAAGAAATTGAAATGGTTTTTGAAAATATTTGTGCCTGAATATCAGTTAATTGAATAAAAAAGAGGCACAGAAAGCAGAATAATGCCCAAGGTTTGCTTTTCATTTGTCGTTTTACAGATAGATGCATAACATTTGCGATAACGGAAAAGTGCAGTGAATATTGCAGATATGCAAGGAAAGAAAGTGATGGGAAAAGAAGTGTGAAACAATAGAAATAATTTTGTATTTTTGCCCGCTAATATACCAAATATAGTTACTATGTATAAAAGAATCATAATCTTACTGGCAGCGATTACGGCATTTGCCGTTGCACGGGTTGACGCTCAGGATGCAATGTTTTCCCAATTCTATGCCAATCCGCTCTATTTGAATCCTGCAATGGCGGGGACGAACGTCTGTCCCAGGGTGGCGTTGAACTTCCGCGACCAATGGCCGAAGCTGAAAGGTAACTATATCACTTATACAGGTTCATTTGACGAGCATTTCGACAAAATCGCCGGCGGCGTAGGCATCATTCTCATGCATGACCACGCCGGAGCCAACGGAGGATATATCAACACTTCTACAATCAGCCCAATGTACTCTTTCAAGGCTCAGATCAGCAAGAAATTCGCCTTGAGGCTCGCCCTGCAATTCGACATTCAGGACAAGTACCTTAATTGGGACAACCTCGTGTTCGGCGATCAGATTGACTCCCGCTATGGCTATGTTTATCAGACGCAGGAGACCCGCCCGGGCAGCCTGCACAGATGGACGGCAGGGCTTTCCGCCGGTTTGTTAGGCTATACCCCCCATGTCTATTTTGGTATGGCAGTTCATCACATCACGACCTTCTCCCTCGACGGACAGAACACGAGTTACCTGACCGAAAGCTATGCAGACATGTACGATATGATGCCCGTGAAATGGACGGCACATGTCGGCGCCAACTTTGACGTGAAACGCAAAAGCAAACGGGAAACCTCTTTCGGCGATATTTCGTTAAGCCCTAATTTTGTTTACCAACACCAAAGATACCTCAACTATTTCAATCTCGGCCTTTATGCCAACTTCTATCCTTTCACGGTGGGCGCATGGTATCGTTTCGTGCCGGCATACCAGGTCAAGGACAGCACCAACAACGTAATAGGCAAGATCAACAACTCTGACGCGCTGGTGTTCATGGCCGGCCTCGAATATAAGATGGTCAAATTCGGCATCTCTTACGACATTACGCTGGGACAATTGAAGAACGACACGGGCGGCGCAATCGAGGCTTCGCTGCAGTTCCTCCTGCCATGTCCCGAGAAGCACAAAGCCATCAAAGACCTCAAGTGCCCCTCATTCTGACCGGAATCCACATAGTTAAAATATAATTGTAACAATTACGTTCACCATTTCAATCGAGAAAAGAACAAATAAAACAAGAAAATGAATAAGATCACAACAACAACAAGTCTGTTCACCGCACTGGTTCTGCTGGCAATGCTGTCATCCTGCAAGAAGGAGGCTTCTCCTACGACCGGTTGGAACTATAACGACGCTAAGAACGGCGGCTTTGAAGTGGCCCCTTATGAGGATCAGGCTACTGGCCCCGGACTCGTGTTCATCGAAGGCGGTACTTTTGTCATGGGCGCTATGGAAGAGGACGTTATGAAAGACTGGAACAATAACCCGCGCCGTGTGTCCGTGGCGTCTTTCTATATGGACGAGTGTGAGATTTCGAACCTCGACTACCGCGAATACCTATATTGGCTGGAACGTGTGTTCATCCCGCAGGACTTGAAAGTGGTTTATGACAACGCTGTGCCCGACGAGAATGTCTGGCGTGACCGTCTCGGATACAATGAGCCTGACGTGGAATACTATTTCCGCCACCCGGCATTCAATACCTATCCCGTTGTGGGTGTCAACTGGCTGCAGGCTACCAACTACGCCGCTTGGCGTACCGACCGCGTAAACGAGAAGATACTCGCCGACCGCGGCTATGTGGAATATGCCGAAACCCCGACCGCAGAGGGCTACTTCAATACAGACGCCTACCTCACCTATGAAACCTATGAGGCAGAAGGCGAAAAACGTCTCCGCTATATCTCTTCCGGAGAGTATCGCAATGTGAAGATGGAAGACGGCATTCTGCTGCCGAAATACCGGCTGCCAACCGAAGCCGAATGGGAGTATGCCGCACTCGGCCTTATCGGCAACACGATGAACGAACGCGTGCTCGAACGCAAGGTCTATCCATGGAACGGCCAACAACTGCGTACGGAAGACAAGAAGTACTATGGCGATATGATGACTAACATCCGTCGCGGCAGAGGCGACCTCATGGGCGTGGCCTCAGCCTTGAACGATGCCGGCTTCAAAACCAAAGACGTCAGGTCAGACTGGCCCAACGATTACGGCCTTTACCAAATGGCAGGCAATGTGTCCGAATGGGTGATGGACGTTTATAGACAAGGCTCTCACGATGATGTGGCTGAATACAACCCGTTCCGCGGCAACTATTTCGAGACAAAAAAACTCCTCGAGGACGGCACCGTGGCTGAACGCGACAGCGTAGGCAAGATCCCGATGGTTCCGGTGTCTGACTTCAAGAACGACCGCCGCCGCAACTATCGCGCCGCAGACAACAAGAACTACCTCGACGGCGACTGGCAGTCACTGCACGATATGGACAGCTGGAAGTCGGCCACTACGAACACGGAAGCCACCGACCAGATGTACCGCAAACTCTCTGACAACTATGCGTTCTCGCTGGTAAGCGACCATGCCCGCGTCTATAAGGGCGGCTCTTGGAGAGACATCCCTTACTGGTCTTCCCCGGGTTCAAGACGCTACCTCGACGAGGATGAAGCCGCCGACTACATCGGCTTCAGATGCGCTATGGCCCGCGTAGGTTCACAAACCAAAAACTAAGCGCAAACAACATAGAACATTTCAAAGCGGAGGAAACTCTAAGACAGAGATTCCTCCGCTTTTCATTTGTAAGCCATACCTCTTTTCAGGGGCTCGTGAGGATTTATTTCATATTTTTGCACTTTTAATTTCAAATCGATTAAAATGCTGAAAAAGAACAAATTAAAAGATTTAGTGTGGCCGTATGTTCTGCTTACGTTAGGAAGTTTTCTCTTTGCCGCCGGTGATGTGATGTTTGTGAACCCCTATCTGCTCGCCCCGGGCGGGACTTACGGTTTGTCGAATGTGTTTAACACGCTTTGGCCGTGGAAGATTTCCTACTACGCTATCTGCATGGACATTCCGCTGTTGCTCATCGGAACCTGGATTTTAGGCCCCCGGTTCGGCATCAAGACCATCATTTCAACCATCCTTATATTCTGTTTCACCTGGCTCGTGGAAACCGTGTGGGGTTATAATCCGGTCATTCATGAGGGCATTTTCTCAACGGCCGTCTTCAACAACTGTGTGCAGATACCGCACAGCGACCTGTTTTTCATGCCCGACTATTTCCTGAACACAGTGGTGGGCGGCGTCATCTACGGTGTGGCCATAGGCTTGATTTTCAAGTCGGGCGCCACATCCGGAGGCAGCGATATAATCTCCATGATTCTGCATAAATACACGAAGATTTCGCTCGGAACGCTGGTGCTTATCGTGGATTCTTGCATCACGCTCACCACGCTTGTGGCTTTCAAGCAGATCAGACTGCCCATCTATTCCGTCATTCTCATCGCTATCGAGGGCAAGGTTATCGACCTTATCGTGGACGGCATCAAATCGTATAAGACCGTTTTCATTGTAACCGACAAAACCGACGAAGTCCGCGACTTTATCATCAACGACTTGAAACGCGGCGGCACCGTCTTCGCAGGCACGGGTATGTACCAAGGCTCTGACCGCAAGATGGTTTACGTGACCCTCGGTCGTACTGACCTTGTGAAATTGAAAGCAAACATCCGCCGTTTAGACCCCGCCGCTTTCGTCAACGTTATAGAAAGTTCAGAGATTATGGGGCTCGGATTCAAGGCCCTCCCCGAAAATGAATGACAATCTGAATAATTTCACTACCTTTGCCGCCATTTAAAACAGTAAAGCCATGCGCAACGCCCGTATCTTTGTCGAGAAAAAAGAGGGCTTCAATGTGGAAGCCGTCAGTCTGAAAGAAACCCTCAACCGCAATTTTAACCTGAATATCCGGAATCTCCGGCTGCTGAACATTTACGACATCTTCAATGTCAGCGATGATTTGCTGGAGCGAGCCAAGGTCGGGGTCCTTTCAGAGCCCGTGACAGACAATGTGTCGGAATCTTTTTCATTGGATGGCAAGATTTGTTTTGCGGTTGAATACCTGCCAGGACAGTTTGACCAGCGTGCCGACAGTGCCATGCAGTGCTTTTCGCTGCTCGACCCTACGGCAGACGTGTTCGTCAAAAGTGCGCGCGCCTATGTTTTCGACGCAGATCTGACCGGTGCGCAGTTGGCCCAAATAAAGAAGTATTGCATCAACGAGGTAGAAGCCCGTGAAAAAGACCTCTCGGTCTTGGCCATTACAGAGAACCCGACCGCCAATGATATCCCCCTCATTGTTGGCTTTAACAGTTGGAATTCAGAACAGTTGGAGTCATTCCGTATGCGTTCTGGTCTTGCCATGTCGTTGGACGACCTGTTGTTTATACAGCAATATTTCAAGAACGAGGAGTGCCGGGATCCATTTGAGACAGAAATCAAACTGCTTGACACCTATTGGAGCGACCATTGCCGCCACACCACCTTTGAGACGGAACTTACAAAGATAGTCTTTACGCCTTCGCGCCTGCAATACCAGCTTCAGGAAGCATACGAAACCTACATTGCCTTGCGGAAAGAGGTTTACGGTGAACAGACAGAAAGGCCGCAGACATTGATGGACATGGCGAGCATCAATGGCAAATACGAACGCAAAGCCGGCAATCTCAACGATATGGAGGTTTCGGAAGAGAACAACGCCTGCAGCATACAAATACAGGTGGATGTGGAAGGTACGCCAGAACCATGGCTGCTGATGTTCAAGAACGAGACCCACAACCACCCGACGGAGATTGAGCCCTTTGGCGGCGCAGCCACTTGCGTGGGCGGCGCTATCCGTGACCCGCTCAGCGGACGCAGCTATGTATACCAAGCCATGCGCGTGACGGGCGCCGGCAATATCAACGCTCCCGTAAGCGAAACGCTTGAGGGAAAGCTTCCCCAGTCGGTGATTTCCAAAACCGCAGCCGCAGGCTACTCCTCCTACGGCAACCAAATTGGCCTTGCCACCACCCATGTGCGCGAAATCTACCATGACGACTACAAGGCTAAACGGCTCGAAATCGGAGCCGTGGTTGGCGCCGCTCCCCTGAGCCACGTGCGCCGCGAACGCCCCATGCCAGGCGATGTGGTCATCATGTTCGGCGGACGCACCGGACGCGACGGCATCGGAGGCGCCACAGGCTCTTCAAAAGAACATAACGAGAAGTCGCTCGACAATTGCGCGGCCGAAGTGCAGAAAGGCAACGCCCCCGAGGAACGCAAGATACAACACCTGTTCAGACGGCCTGAAGTCACCCGTCTCGTCAAGAAGTCCAATGACTTCGGCGCCGGCGGCGTGAGCGTGGCCATCGGCGAACTGGCAGACGGATTGTTTATCGACCTCGACTCTGTCAGAACCAAATACAAAGGACTAAACGGTACTGAAATCGCCATCAGCGAATCGCAAGAGCGTATGAGCGTCGTGGTGGACAAAAACGATGTGGAGACCTTCTTCGAATATTGCCGCCAAGAGAATATTGAAGCCAACATCATCGCCCATGTCACCGACGACAACCGACTTACGATGACCTGGAAGGGCAACACGATAGTCAGCCTAAGCCGCGACTTCATCAATACAAACGGTGTGCGCCAGAAAACAGAGGCCGCCGTGGCTGCCGTCCCCGACAATGTGCTGGAAGCCTGTCCCGTAAAAGGAAACACATTAGGTGAGAAGTTGTGCGATTGCCTGCGCCAACCAAACGTCGCCTCTCAAAAAGGACTTGTTGAGATGTTTGACGCCACTATCGGCGCATCTACCGTGCTGATGCCTTTCGGAGGGAAAAGCCAATTGACTGAAACGCAGGTTTCAGCCCAAAAACTGCCTGTCTTGCACAGGCACACCGACACCACGAGCATTATGGCATTCGGATACAATCCCTATATCGCCATGCGGTCGCCATTCCACGCTGCCGTGTTCGCCATACTCGAATCAATGTCCAAAATAGTGGCGGCTGGCGGCGATTTCCGCAAAATACGCTTCACTTTCCAAGAATATTTTGAAAAAATGGGGCAGGAACCAAGCCGCTGGGGGAAACCCTGCGCCGCAATGTTAGGGTCGGTGTGGATGCTCAAACAATTTGATCTGGCTTCCCTCGGCGGAAAGGATTCGATGAGCGGCACTTTCAAAGACCTGAACGTCCCCCCTACATTTGTGTCATTTGCAATCACTACTGAAAAGTCAGGTACGATTATCTCTCCGGAGTTCAAACAAAAAGGAAATCATATTTATTTTATCCAGAACAGAATAGACAATTGTCTTCCGGATGCGCAACGTACTGCCAAGATTTTCGATTTTGTGCGCCAGAATATCTTGAACGGCTGTATTGTTTCTGCTTTCACGTTACAGTATGGCGGCATAGCCGAAGCGCTGGCCAAGATGAGTTTCGGCAATGACTTGGGCTTCGAGGTTAACACCGACCAAAACCTGTTTGACTATGGTTATGGCAGTTTTGTTGTGGAAACCACATCAGAACTGGATGCTGACTTTGCCATAGCGCTCGGTCATGTGTCAGACCGTTTCAGCATCAACGGAGAGATTATCGACAAAAAGAAATGTCTGGATGTATGGCGCGGCGTTTACAACGGGCTTTATCCCGACGAGGTTCCGAATGAGACTCTTCCAACGGGAGAGGAATTTGTCAATGGCGGGCAGAAACGTTTCAGCGAACAAGCCCCTGTAAGAGTCAATGTGCCAAAGGTTGTATTGCCCGTGTTTCCAGGTACAAATTGCGACTATGACACTGCCAAGGCATTTGAAGACGCCGGTGCGGAAACGCATATTCTTGTTTTCCGCAATCTCAACGAAAAAGAAATCAACGATTCTTTGCACGAACTGGCGGCTGCCATCCGCAATTCGCAGATCCTGGCACTCAGCGGCGGCTTCAGCTTGGGCGACGAACCTGACGGCAGCGGCAAATTCATTGCTACCGTGCTGAACAACGTCCTCGTCAAGTCGGCCATCCAAGACCTCATTGCCCGTAAAGGCTTGATAGTCGGTATATGCAACGGGTTTCAGGCTTTGGTCAAGTCGGGATTGCTTCCGTTTGGCAGGTTAGGTGACATCACCCCTGAATCTCCCACGCTTTATCGCAACAACATCAACCGGCACATCTCACGTCTCGTGCGCACACGCATCTCCTCCGTTTCATCACCGTGGCTCACCTCTTTTGCCGTAGGCGACATGCACCGTATTGCCGTCAGTCACGGCGAGGGCAAGTTTGTGGTGAACGAGTCTATGGCCCGGCAGCTTTTTGAAAACGGACAGGTGGCCTTCCAATATTGCGACGAGTGCGGCCACCCCAGCATGAACCCGTCCGACAATCCTAACGGCTCCTTCTATGCCATAGAGGGTATTGTCTCCCCGGACGGCCTTGTGCTCGGCAAGATGGGACACAGCGAACGGAAGGGATCTGACCTGTACAAGAACATCGACGGCGACAAGATTCAAGATATTTTCCGCAATGCGGTGGAGTATTTCAAGAGAGGATAGGTTATGAAAAAAGTTCAACTTGCTGTAGCGGACGTCCGTTCTGTACCTCGTTCAGAGGCTTTTTCGCTTATCCTGAAAGACAGGCACAGCGAACGCTATATTCCGGTCATCATAGGCATAAGCGAAGCGCGCGCTATTCTCATGGAATTGAACCATACCAAGACGCACCGTCCGCTGACTCATGAATTGTTTATGACGTTGGCCGACAATTTCAGTTGCTCCCTGCTTGAGGTCAACATCATCTATTATGAAGAAGGGGTTTATTTTGCGGATCTGGTTATGAGGAGATCTGACGGAACGCTTTTTCACTTGGATGCACGCCCCTCCGATGCCATAGCAATGGCATTGAAAGAGAATGCCCCCTTTTTTATGAATGATGACATCTTCAATGATAATTGTATGTGTGACCAATTGAACAATGAACGTTCAGGGTCAGAAACGGATGATGAGTTTAAGCCTGTAAAATTACAGGACTTGAGCATTCGTGAACTTGAAGATTTGCTCAATGATGCGGTCAGAAGCGAAGACTATGAACTGGCCGCCCAAGTACAGGCAGAACTGGACAAAAGAAAGAGTGAGTTCTGATTGTTAGTTGCAAAAGTGTAACATAAGGGATGGTAATGAGCCTTTTTTTCAGGAATGTTCCACCTCCCCCCCCCCCCAAAAAAAAAAAAAGATACGGCACACTGTCAGAAAGCAGTGTGCCGTAAATGGTTTTAGACTTTCAGACTGCCGGCGAGCTATGCCTTCTGTTTGCGTTTGCGTATGTGATAAGCCGACACGCAGATGAGGGTGAGGCAGAAAATGCCTAAGCAGGAAAGCGCGATGATATTGCCGCGGCGGATGCTGTCGGGGGTGAACACCATGGCCAGCGTGTGCGTGCCTGCGGGTATGACGGCTGCACGGAGCATATAGTTGGCGCGGGCGATGGGCAGTTCGGAGCCTAACTTGCCGTTGTCGTCGGTGAGGTACAGCTTCCATCCGTAGGGATAGAAAATCTCGGAGAACACGGCGATGCGGTCGTTGCTGTTGCGGGCGGTGTAGTCGATACGGTTAGGGGCGTAATGTTTCACTGATATGGTGTCGCCAGCCGCCGGTTGTGTGGTTGCCAAGCCGCTTTTGAGTTGTTCTGCAAAGGTTTTGTCTGCCACAGCGGTGGTGCGCAGGTTGACGGAGTCGAGAGCGTTGATCTCATCATTGGCGTTGTCTGTGACGTGCAGGTTGTTCACAAACCAGCAGTTGCCCATTGCATAGGGGTTCTGAACCGGGACCTGCTGTCCGTTTTGGAGCGGAACAATGGCGTATTTCATATTCAGCATGTTGAGAACAGGGAAGATGCTGTCGCCGTTGCATGGGGTCTGGAATCCGCCCGTAAGTGCGATGGTTTGCATCAGCGGGTTCATCTCCGGCGCGATGTGTACGTCGATAAGGTCTTGGTAGCGGCGCAATTTGGCAGCCGAATAGCCTCCGATAGATTTGAGGTAGTAACTGGTGCGTGCCTCGT
This sequence comes from Oscillospiraceae bacterium, assembly GCA_963603365.1. Classification (GTDB taxonomy): domain Bacteria; phylum Bacteroidota; class Bacteroidia; order Bacteroidales; family WCHB1-69; genus F23-D06. The sequence goes on along the minus strand of CAVCMI010000011.1, from coordinate 49,754 downwards.
TGAAAGTGTTCGTGGAAAGGTTCAGCACGCGGAAGTAGGTCGGGTCTTTGAGCAGTTCCTCTTCGTAAGGCAACTTCTTGAACGTTTTGTTCCTGTCTTTTTTTGCGATGAAATTGCTGTCATTCAAGAATCTTTTGTCAACCGGCCACATGTCGGCGACGATGAAGACGGTAAGCAACAGACCAAAGCATAGGTTGAGGTTCTTGCTCGGCTTGAAATAGGTCCGGTAAGCGAAGCCGAAAACCAAAAGGGAACCAAGCGCCACGAATATGAACGAGCGCCAAGCGTCCGCTTTGATCATGGCGGTGCGCTGTCCGAGGATGGCATCATAGATCTGTTGTCCAACCTGTTCTTTCCATTGTGCATCGTACGTGGAGGCCACGTTGATGCTTCCGCTGAACAGTGCCGTGAACAAGCATACCGCTGCCGTCACGCCTCCGGCAATGAAGATGCTGTTGCGGAGACGATGCCACGAGAGCGTACCGTCGGTGATGCGCTTGATGGCAAGGAATCCGAGCAGCGGCATAGTAATCTCCGCCACGACGAGGATGCTTTCAACGGCGCGGAACTTGCTATACATCGGGAAATGGTTGAAGAATAGTTCCGTGAATGGCATGAAGTGACGCCCCCATGCGAGGAATACAGAGAAGAGCGTAGCGGCAAGCAGTGCCCATTTGTAGGGCCCGTCAACGATGAGCAACCCTAACAAGAAGAGGAAGCAGACAATGGCTCCCATGTAGACGGGACCGCTGGTGAAAGCCTTTTCGCCCCGGTAGGTTGGTGCACTTTGGCAGAACTGCCTGGCCTGCCGTGAAGGGACACCCATCTTTTTGAGCTCTTTCTCAAGTTGTGAACCTTCGCCGAGATTGTAGCCGCTGGCGCCACCCATATAGTTTGGAATCAGGAATGTCATAGACTCGTCGATGCCATAACTCCATGCGGTAGCATAGTCAAGGTCGAGACCTTTGGTCTTGTTGGTCTCGTCGGTTGTCTTCAAAAGGTCGGAGTGTCCGCCGCGCATGGTCTCGGAGGCATACTCCTGATTTGCGAACATGTTGGCACAACCCATGCCGATGCCGACGGCCAAGGATCCGGCAAATACGGCAGTCGCAATGCCGAAGTGCTTCCACGCTTTGTCACGCCATGCTATGGCCAATTCTGCAAACCAGAGCACGCCGATGAGCATGCACATGTAATAGCCCATCTGCGGGTGCAAGAATAGCCCGATAAGGGTGAAGAACATCACGAGAATGGCTCCCCACCCGTACTGTTTTCGGAATATGAGGATGAATCCCACAATCACTAACGTCATCCAAGTGATAGATATGGTTTTGGAGATGTGGCTGGCCGAAATGATGATGAAGAAGTAACTCGACATGGCGATGGCGAAAGAGCCGGCAAGACTAATCCATTTGTCTATCTTGAAAGTACGAAGCAACAGGAAAAAGGCAATGAGGTAGTACAAGAATATGAAGCATGCGTTGCGGTTCGACCATAAGAAGATTTTACGCAAGGGCTTCAAACATTTATCCACGGCATAACCGCCATTGCCGCCGATCTGATAGTTGGGCATTCCTGAAAACATGGCGCCGTTCCAATAAGAGTAGTCTCCCGTCTGATTATGATATTCGACAGACTCCTGCGGTGCAGCCGTAGCCGTGATGCTGTCGCCTGCATTGATGACCTTGCCCTCGAATGCGGGGTAGAAGTAGATGACGTTCGCCAGCATAAAGAGGCAGAGGATGACGATGTCAGGAACAATTTTCTTGAAGGAGATTCTGGTGCGTTGCATATTCGGATTTCAATTTGATGAATAGGATTGTTTTCGTTTTTTCGAAGTGCGCAAAGATACAATAATTTATAAAGAAGCCCGCAATCCGTGCACTGTGACTTTGTCTTGGCAGCATTTGCCTTGCCACAGGTCGTGACGTTCGAGGTAATGTTCTATCCTCTGCACAATGGTGTCGTACTTCGTGCCTTGCCATGGCGTTACGGCAAGGCACGAAGAGGAAACTTCGCCGGCCAGCCTTGCAATGACGATGCCGGGATTGAGCCGGGAGAGATATTGGGCGATGAAGTGTATGTATTCGTCACAAGAGAAACGGTGATAGTCGTGCGGATGTATCCTGAAGTCATCTGCCAAACGGGTTCCTCGGACAATCTGCAGCTGGTGGAACTTGAGGGCGTGCAAGGGCAGCCTGTTCACGATCTTCACCTCCTCGAGCCATTGTTCCGGAGACTCTCCGGGAAGTCCGAAGATAAGATGTCCGCCGACGGGAATTTTATGTGCCTCAATACGTTGCAAAGCTTCTATGGTGCAAGCCACGCTATGCCCCCGGTTGATACGGGCGAGCGTTCGGTCTTGAAAGCTCTCAATCCCCAATTCCAACTGCACGTACGTGTGTTGTTGCAACTCCTCCAGATAGCAGAGCAACGGTTCGCTGATGCAGTCGGGGCGTGTGGAGATGACAATGCCGCTGATGGCCGGATGCCGCAAGGCCTCTTCATAACGTGCCCGCAAAACCGGCAATGGGGCGTAGGTGCCGGTGAAAGCCTGCAAATAGGCCAGAAAGCCGGTCTCTTCGTTGCGGGGCTTGCGGAAGAAAGCAATGCCGTCGTCTATCTGCCGGGTGATGCTTTTCTGCGAGCTGCAGTAAGCGGGCATAAACGCTTCGTTGCAGCAGAAAGTACAGCCGCCTGTGCCGCAATGCCCGTCGCGGTTGGGACAGGTGAAGCCGCCGTTGATGGCAATGCGCTGCATACGCTTCCCGAAGCGGCCGCGCGAGAACCGGATGTAGGAGTTGAAACGCCGGGTGTCACCCCATGGATAGACGGTTGCCACGTCAATCAGTCTTTGTACAGCAGATTGTCTCCGAACGGATCCAGAGTATAGGTCTTTTTCTTGTCCAGAGTGGACAGGAAGATGAATGGAGTGCCCTGACCGTCTTTGTAATAGGAGCAGGACACCATAAACAATAGGGGCACTTCGTCTTGAAGGTCGCCGGCGTCAATAAGGTCGTCAAAGTCCTGTTGGGTTCGCAGTGCCTCATTGATGTAGAGGTTCAGGTATTCGAGCCTCTGTTGGTCTCCGTTCTGTGCCGTTTCTTCATACTGCTGCTGATAGGCTTGGATCATTTCTTGCAGCAGCTGTGAGTTGAGCCGTGCATAGCGCAGTTCCGTCAGGGTGTCCACGCTGACAATGGAAATCGAGTCGTATCCGGTGATGTGCTCCTCTTCGAGATAGGTTTTGGCGAGCGATTCCATCTGCCGCTGCATTTTTTTTGCATCCCGGTTTTGGCAGGCCGGCAGTGTAAGCATGGCAGCAGCAAGGAGGAACAAGAGGATGATATTGTTCTTCATTGACAAAAAAGATTAGAAGACATAGCCGATTTTATGAATGGACAGGTTGTCTAATCCTGTCGGAAGAGTTTGGATGTCACCGAATTGGTAAATGTTCATGATGCCGAAGTCGTGAACTTGTTCTTTGCCGCAGGTTAGGGTTATGTGTGTCGGCATCGGGATGTGGTACCGGTATCCGGACGTTTTGGCTTTCTTTCCGCTGTTTTCGGTACGGCAGGCAGAAAGGTCGAAAATGGGGGAAAGGGAGAGTTTGTATGTTTTTCCGTTGCCGGAAAAAGAGATGCCGTTCTCCTCCGAGAAAGAGAACAACGGAACAGTGGTTCCTGCTTCAGGAAGAACGTAGAAAGTGTATTCCTGTAAATCTTCAAGGGTCAGGCCTTTGAAGAGGCTGAGGTAGTTCTCTTCGGTTTGCTTCAACTCTGCAATCATAGCCTTTATGGCTTCGGCGGAATAGGCTGTTTCTTGCTCGCCGGAAGCCAGTTGGTATTGGTTTTGGCGGCTTTTGTTGATGACATCGGCGGCCTCTTGCGCTTTCTGGCGGTCTGTTTTCTGAACTGTCTTGGTTTTGTTGGCGGGTATTTGGGTTACGACGCCGTCAATGATTCTGGTTTCAACAAAGGCGGCTTCCGTCTGGGTGAAGGAGGGGTCGGCATAGTTGCTGAAGAAGTCAGGAACGGAGTCGGAGGCTGCGGTGTAATTGACAATGTCGAATGTAGGCGGCATCGGCAACACTTCATTGAAGAGGGAACACAGGAGTTTGCCTTTGTCTTGTCCGGAAGACAATTCCACCAAATAGGCATGTTTGTAGTCAGGAACTTCAATGGCCTGGACCTGCACCTGGTGCAATCTGTAATGGGTGCGGTTTTCGGATATTATGTGCGAGAGCCCGAGCAGCGACTGCGCATGTTCGGCATAGTAACCTTTAAGTTCGCGTACTTTAATGGTCTTTACGGTAATTTTGAAGGCGGTAGCGGGCAAGGCGTACCTGAAAGTGTTGCCTTTGACGGCAACGTTGCTGTCGAGCGGCAGCGGAATCACGTTTTTCTGAGCCTTGGCGGGAAGCAGAAGCAGGTGGAATATTACGGCGAGGAGGATCAGTCGTTTCATAGATTCTTGATTGATGGTAAATAGACAGAAAGTTGTTTAGTCGCGGCTATTGAGGAAAACGGCGAGGATGTAATAGAGCAGGGTTGCCAGCGAGGAGAGGGCGGCGATGAGGTAGGTGCGGGCTGCCCATTTGAGCGCGTCTTTGGCCAAGGAAGCTTCGCGGCCGTTGGAGATGCCTGTGTTCTCGAGCCATGCCACTGCGCGTGCGGATGCATTGTATTCTACCGGCAGGGTGATGATGGAGAATAGGGTGGAGAAGGCGAAGAGGACAATGCCGATGATGAGCAATGCTTCACCGAGTATTGATGAAAAGCTAAGTAATACGATGCCGGCCAGCAGGATCCATTGTGACCAGTTGGCCCCGAATTGCACCATGGGCACAAGCCTTGAACGCATCGTGAGCCAACGGTAGGCGGTGGCATGCTGTACGGCATGGCCGCACTCGTGGGCGGCAACTGCCGCGGAGGCGATGCTGCAGCCTGAATATACATCTGGACTCAAGTTGACGGTTTTGTTCTGCGGGTTGTAATGGTCTGTAAGATGCCCTTGCACACATGTTATGCTGACATCGTAGATGCCGTTGTCACGCAGCATCTTTTCAGCAACCTGCTGTCCGGTAAGTCCGCTGCTGAGCCGCAATTTGGAATACTTGGCAATTCTTGAGTTCAATACCTTGCTGACGATGAAACTCAACAGCATGAAGAAGATGAAAATGATCCAATACATAGTGGTCTTGTTTTTTTACGGTATAATAAAACGCCGCAAAGGTATGCTTTTTTTGTTGCAGCCCGATATTCTTTTAAGGAAAACTGCCGAATGCCTGGGATGAAAACAGAAAGGAGACGCCGCTGCGGGCATCTCCCTCTGTCTGAATAAAAGTGGTGGTGAAAAACAATTATTGTTTTATGATCTTTATGTTTTGTCCGTTGACGTTGAGCAGATAGAACCCGTTTTCGAGGCCGCTCAGGTCGATGGAGGTGTTTCCGTTTGTCTGTATGGTGCGAACAAGTTTTCCCGAAATGTCGTAGAGGTATGCAACATTCACCGTTTCCCCGCTGACGATGGTGCAGCGGTCGGACACGGGGTTGGGATAGATAGTGATGCGTTCCCTCTCGGCATGGTTCTCCCTGACGGCGGCTGGTGTCCATCCGTTAAGGACGGCCACGCCCGACAAGTCAAATCCGCTGCTGGCGAACGGGGTAGGGTAGGGGTCGTTGATGATTTGCCCGTACTGGTCGCGTGTGCCGTATTGCGGGTCGATGGAACCGACAACGTCCACCAGTTTCACATGAGTGATGTTGTTGATGTCGAGGTTGGCACTGTCGGCAAGCTGCGCCAGGTCAAAGGGGGTGCCCCAGCCGATGCGGTATTTGCCGGCGAGGTTGTCGATCTTGGTGGCGTCAACGCTGCCTCCGTTCCCGATCTGTATGCTGTCTTGTGTGTTTGAGGTGGCGGGGAAGCGTACGTAATGATTGCCGTCAGAACTAACTTCAACAAACGCCAGTTCCAGGAAAGTGTCGTTCAGCGCGTTCTCGAATACTGCAAAGTCGTACCCGTCGCCGTTTTGTATGGGAATGTCAAAGGTGAGCACGGCAGTGCCTCCGTCACCGAAGCTTACGACACCGGAGGTGGTAACTGTTGAGGCTGCCCCCGTGCCGTCCTCGTCTGTTCCGTATGAGGCTAAGGTTGTAGGGGAGGCAATGTCCTGATATCCGCGCGTAACCTGGCATCCTGTGGCCCAACCCAAGATGGCGGGGTCTTCGCAATGGATGGCCTGACATCCCGGTGTGCCTACGATGCCGTCAAATACGGTGTCCGGCACAATGGGTGCCGGCGGTGTCGGCGGCGTAACGGTGTCTGGAGACTGAGTCGGATTGCTAACATAGTAGAGGACGGCATTGTCAAAGGTGCAGTCTCCCCATTCCTGCAGGCTGAATGCATCCCCGGCTTGCAGCTGGTCGCCAAGTCCGCTATACCAATAATTGCCGGATGAGTAGGTCAACATGCCGCCGGTGATGGCGAGGTTGAAGGCGGAGTCCTGGAAGGTTACGCTTTCAACCCAAGTGGTGACGCTGATGTTGAGACGGTCGCTGTCGGCAGTGTTCAGTTCGTCAAAAAACTCCTGAATGGTCTTGGTGCCGTTCCAGGCATAGCCATAGACTACACCTGTGGGGTTCCCGTTGTTGCAGAAATAGAAGCCGGCGGCAATGCGGTTGCTGCCTTCTCCGATCCAGAATTGGATTTGGGCAGTGTCAACTGCGGTCGCGACGGCTTTGCTGCCGGGGTTGAACTTTGCCCCGCCATTCTGGTGCGGGTAGGGCGACTGGGCGAAAAGAGCGCCTGCAAGAAACATGGTTGCAAGAAATAAAATGCACTTTTTCATAATGTTCATGAATTATTATTTGTTATGATGTAAATTAAGTGTCAAATCAGTTTCTAACTAATATCGTCCCCGGATTCAACCCGACTGCAAAAGTGAATTTCTTTTTACCGCTTTTGTCAAAGCAGTAAATGTCACCGTTTACGGTAAAGTCGTAGGCATCAGAGATGTAAACGTCTCCGTTCAGTTCATTGACGGCTATGCCGTAGGGACGCTTGAGCGAAGTGCCGTCGGTGACGAAGCTTTCGTTGACAATTTGGTCGCTCTCTAAGTCCATTACTTTGACCCAGTAGTTGTAGGTGCTGTAGTCGCTGTAGTAAAGATAGGCGTATTTCCCGGAGATGGCAAAATTCAGCACATTCCAGTCGTAAGTTCTGATGACCTGGTCTGCCGTGGCGTCTATTTTCTGAAAGTTGTAGGGTATAGACCCGTAATTGCCCCGTGAGGCAACATAGACGTATTTGTTGTTGAAGCTTTGTAAGATGTACGGGTTTGTCTCGACTTCTATCGTGTACAGCAGTGAGAATGTGGCGAGGTCGAATACAGAGACGGTATTGCCGTAGTTTGGGGAGTTGAGACCTCCGGAGTTGGCAACGTACAGTTTCCCGTTGCAGACGCAGATGCCTTCGGGGTTGCTGCCGGAGTGTGCGGTGGCGTCTACGGCCAGTGTGGCAGTGTCAATGCGTACGACATCGCCGTCAAAGCAGCTCACATAGGCTTTGTCGCGGTAAAAGGCCAGCCGGCGCGGTTGTTTGCCGTTAAGTTGTATGGCTTTGATGGATTTTGCGTCAGAAGGGTTCATCACCTCTACGCGGTTCGAGTTGTTGACGACACAGTACAGTTTGCCGCCGTACAACTGCAGGTCGTTGCCCGTGTCGCCCAATCCGCGCCCGTTGCTTTGAAGAAAGATGTCATTCATCAGGCTGTTTGCGGTGAAGTCATAGTAGGTCAGCGTGCTGTTGTTGTGTTGGTAGAGGCCTTCGTTGAGCACATAGACTCCCTCCGCCTGATAGTCGACAGGCGGGGTGTTCGGGATTTGAGGCTCAGGATGGTTGCACGAAGCAGCAAGCCAGACGCACAGAATGAGAATAAAGGTTCGTTTCAAGGTCAGTTTCAGATACATTCCTTTCGCATTTTTTTATTTACAAAATATGCCCCGGGTAAATGCAGAAACTGCTCAAGAACAGATTCCATCAAGAAATCATGCCACGACCGGCCTACCTCCCGAAGCGGTCAAAACTGTCAACAGGCAGGTTTTCTGACTTGTTTCTTCCGTAGTGTCTTCCCGTCTTGCGACAGTGACAAAAGGTACTGCGGAAACGTATGAAACTTACAGCAGCGGGTACTGTACAGGATTTACACCTGTTTCCCTTTCAGAAATTCGCTTGCGAACTCTTCACCTGAAAACGGCGGCAAAAATAGAAAAAAAAGTGTCCGGTTCAAAACTCTACGGAAAATTTAACGTTCAGAAGCCGTCCGGTCAGGTAGTTCGGAACAGGATAACGGTTGTTGCTGATGTCTGAGAACCACGAATAAGAGGAGATGTTGTTGATGCCGAGAAGATTGAAAACTTCGATGTAGATGCCGGCGTTCTTGATGCTGCGGATGAACTTCGACTTGTTGCGCATACGGTCGCGGCTCTGTTCCAGTATCATGAACGAGAAGCCGAGGTCGATGCGGCGGTACCAGGTGTGGTCGCGCAGTCGCAGGTAGGTGACTCCGTCGTCGGGACCGTAAGGCAGTCCGGTGGCAAACACGAAATTAAGATGTGTCCTGAATTGCGGGTATCCCGGTATATGGTCTTGAAAGAAGAGGTTGAAGGCAAAGTGCTGGTCGGTGGGGCGCGGAATGTACCCCGTCTGTGCGGTTTGCCCGTCTTCATCCGTGTAGGTGATGTTCTCTTCCGTCTTCATCAGCGATACGGACAGCCAAGATTCAAGTCCGCGTATGAATTCGCCGCTGACTTTGAGGTCCAGTCCGGTGGCATATCCTACGGCATCGTTTTCGCCGCTGTAGGTGATGCGCACGTTGTCAATGGTGTAGGAAATGAGCCGGTCAAGGTATTTGTAATAGGCTTCGGCGGTGAATTTGAACGGCCGTCGCCACAGCCGGAAGTTATACTCACTGCCTAATACCAATTGGAAAGAGCGCTGCGAGCGGATGTTCGGGTTGAGTGTTCCGTCGCGGTGGCGCATTTCGCGGTAGAATGCCGGCTGGTAATAAAGGCCGGTGCGCAGCGAAAAAAGCCAATCGTGCCGCCATTGCGGGTTGTAGATGAAAGAGAGACGGGGCGAGACGGTGAACTCTTTTTTGTTGTATGTCCAATAGTGAAAGCGTACGCCGCCGTTCAGCATGTAGTGCGGCATGCTGTCTCTGTCAATGTTCCACTGGTCTTGAATGAAGCCGGAGAAACGGAACGTGCTAAGGCGGTTGGCAGACTGTAGGAAGCTGTTGTCCTCAAAGGTGAGTTGGCGCGAAAGGTCGTCCAATGGCACGTCAATGCCTACGGTTTCCTGTCTGAACGGCAGGGTGTAGCCGGCGGAGTCGTTCATTGTCCATTCCCGGATGCGGTCGTCAATGTACTCGTGCTGCGCCTTTACCCCCCAACTGAGCGTGTTGGAAAACGGCAGGGTGTGCTCGCCGCGCAAGTCGGCGGCGGAGACTATGGAGGTGATGTAGTTGCGGGCATGTTCCAGATAACTGCCGATGCCGCGCGTGTAGGTCTCGTTGACGGTGCCGTCGGCGATGTCAAGTTCAATGTCGCTGAAACGGTATTGCCCTAAGATGTCGTAGGTTTCGCTCTCTTGGGCATAATAGGATGAGAATGTCAGCTTCAGGCGGTTCCGGAGGTCCGGTGTGTAGGCGAACGTGAGCCCGCCGAGGTAGTTTTCATAGCGGTCCACCTCCTGCCCCTCAAAATAGACGGTGAACTGCTTGAAGTCGGAGATGGAGCCGAAGCGCGTCTGCTTGTTGGAGGGTTGATAGATGTAACTGTTGCGGGTGAAGATGCCCAGCAGACTGATGTTGAACTTGTCAGAAACGTCCCACTTGAGGAGCATCTGCGTGTCGAAGAAGCGCGGCTTGTAGTCGCCGGTGTCTCCGCTGATTCGCATGGATTTCAAGAGGTAGGCATTAGACTTGAAGCGCGCGCCGACAAGAAACGAGAAGCAACTGTCAACACGCCCCTCGGCGTGGACGGATGCGCCGAGCAGGCTGGCAGAGAAGGATCCGCAGTACTGCGTGGGCTCTTTGTACTGCACGTCAAGCACCGACGACATCTTGTCGCCGTACTTGGCCTCGAAGCCGCCGGCCGAAAAGACGACGTTGCCCGTAAGGTCAGGGTTTACAAAACTCATGCCCTCTTGCTGGGCGTTGCGAACCAGAAAGGGCCGGTATATCTGGATGTCGTTGACAAAGACAAGGTTCTCGTCATAATTGCCGCCGCGCACATTGTACTGCGAACTCAACTCGTTGGACGAGGATGTGCCGGGCAGCATCTTGATGAGCGACTCCATGCCGCCCGTGGCAGAGGGCATCTGAAACGACAGCCGCGGATTCACCTGCACATAACCGTTCCCGTTGCGGCTATGGATGTCCACTTGCTCTAAACGATTGCCCACCGTGGCGAGCATAACCGAAAGCACGGCAGTCTCTTTGGACTTGAGGCGCAGGCTAAGCAGGGTGTCTTTGTGGCTGATTTGCTGGAAGTAGAGGCGTAAGTCGGTCTCGGCCGGCACGCTGAACGAGAACTGCCCGTAGTCGTTGGTGATGGTTTGGAGTCCAAGATCCAGCACACGGATGACAACGTTTTCAATGGGCTGCCCGTATTCATCAATGACAGATCCCTTTACAATGGCTTTCTGCCCGTATGTCATACCGGCAAACATTATCATCGCGAAGGTCAGAAACAATAATCTATGTCTCAATGGTAGGGTCTGTGTTTTTGCTGACAACTATATACGGACAAATCCAGAAAAAATTGCATGGCAGCATGCAAAAAAAACTGCTGCAACAGGAGTTCCGTTACAGCAGTTGTGGCTTTTCTGAAAAGAACGGATCTTTTTAGAGGTTACCTTTCTCTGCGGCTTCCACCAGACATTGGAAGATGCCTTTCTTGTTGATGTGGCGCATGCCATGTGCAGAAACCTTGAGATAAATCCATTCGTCCAGTTCAGGGACATAGAATTTCTTTGTATGCAGATTTGGTTTGAATGTTCTTTTTGTTTTGATATTGGAGTGGGACACGTTATTTCCAACCACTGCCTTTTTACCTGTAATTTGACAAACTCGTGACATTTCTATTCCTTTTTTGTTGTTATAATCGTATCTGTGATTCGGGCGGCAAAGATACAAAAAAAACAATATCGTCCGATTGCCGGCGGTTTTTTTATTTAATGTATGTGGCTGAAAGGATAATTACGTCATTAAAAGGACAATAGTTCAGGACTGTAAATCATCAGACAGTTCAGACTATAGTCAAAATGCGTTTTTTTGAAAAAAACGTCAGACGGCCTCCTATATCTATTTTTTCTATTTTTGCACGTTTTCCCAAAAGGATTACATTGATACCAATATTAAAAAAATAAGACGTAAGATGAAAAAATCATTCATTTTGTTTGGGATGCTGCTGCTTTTTGTATTCGGCACATCTGCCCAGCATTATACCGTGAAGCAGAACGGTTACAGTCAAGTGGAAATCTCTTTCATGCCAGGAAAAATTACTCCCCAGACGGTGAAGGAGGCCGATGGCGCTTACACGAAGATTACAATGGAAGACTACAGTTTGAGCACGCGTGAGGGCTATCCGCAACTTCCGGTGATGAGCAAACTGATAGAGATCCCGGTTTGCGATTCGGTCGTGGCCCAGGTCGTTCATAGTGAATACGACGAGTACGATGCGGCTGAACTTGGCATAGCCGCTCCAATCTATCCCGTACAACATGCTTACCCGAAGTCGTACAAGGGAGAACGCTCCTTTACGAAAAACGACGAGGTCTATCGCCTTAACAGTTTTTATTCCGAGCCGTTAGTGCGCGTGGAGAAGTCGGGAACGATGCGCGATGTCACGATGGCTTGCATTATGGTATCGCCCGTGGCCTATAATCCCGTTACGAACCGCATCCGTATTTTCCGCGAAATTGACGTGACCGTGTCGTATGTGAATGCGGACCTGCCTGCCACCTACGAACTGAAGAGCAAGTTGGGAAGCCCGCTCTTCAAACTGGCTTCCGCCGCAGTCATCAATCCGATAACCGACACCCGAAACGAGTTCACTGCCGCTCCCATCAAATACCTGATCATCGCCAATTCGATGTTCTCCGGCAACGAGAATCTCAACAGTTTTGTGCAATGGAAAAAAAGGTTAGGTTACCTTGTGGAGGTGGCATATACCAGCGATGCCAACGTGGGCACTACGACAACCTCTATCAGAAACTACATCCTGAGCCACTACAACAACGCCACCCCGGACAATCCCGCTCCCACATTTCTGCTGTTAGTCGGCGATGTGGACCAGCTGCCAGCCTTTAACAGCCAGGTTTCCAACACAAACCATGTGACAGACCTTTATTATGCCACCTGGACCTCCGGCGACAACCTTCCCGACTGCTACTACGGACGTTTTTCCGCCCGCAATATCTCCGAATTGACTCCCCAAGTCGACAAGTCGCTGATGTATGAACAATACACGATGCCAGACCCCTCCTATTTGGGCACCGCCGTCCTGATTGCCGGCACGGATGACTCCTGGTCGCCCACTCATGCTCAAGGGCAGGTCAACTATATCTACAATAATTATATAAATACAACTTCGACGAACCATAGCTATACGACTGTTCACAAGCACGACTATGACTGTTCCAGCCAGGCGGCCACCATCCGCAGCGAGATCGGCGCCGGCGCCGGCTGGGTCAACTACACCGCCCACGGAGAAGCACAGGGGTGGTACGAACCGTCGTTCACTGTGTCGCAGATTGCCTCCCTTTCCAATGCCGGCAAGTACGGCCTGATAATCGGCAACTGCTGTCATACGGGCAAGTTTGATAATGACAACTGTTTCGGCGAGGCCTTGGTCCGTGCCAACAACAAAGGCGCACTGGCATATATCGGCGGATCTGACTACACCTATTGGGACGAGGACGTCTATTGGGCCGTCGGCGTGCGCAGCAACATAACCGCCAATATGAGCTATTCTTCGTCAGACCTCGGCGCTTACGACCGTATTTTCCATACCCACAATGAGACACACGACAAATGGAGCACCACGATCGGAGGCTATATGGAAGGCGGAAACCTTGCTGTGCAGTCTTCAACCTCGACCCGAAAACAATACTACTGGGAAGTCTATCACACTTTTGGCGACCCCTCTATCCGACCTTATTTAGGAATTCCGGACATAATGACAGTCGCTTGTGCAGATGTGCTGACTGTAGGTCAGAACGCCTTGGCAGTGTCGGGTGCACCTGCATACGCATACGTGGCATTGACGCACAACAATGAGTTTGTAGCCGCTGCCTTTGCTGATGCTTCCGGAGAGGCTGTGCTCTCCTTTGACGCGCTCAGTGTGCCAGGACAATATGAACTGGCCGTCGGCGCACAAAACTATGTCCAGTATTTCAAGACCATCACGGTCATAGATCCCGAAGGCCCATTTATTGCCGCTTCTGAGGTGCAGTTGAACGGCATTGCCGAAGTGGGCACAACCGTCACTTGGAATCTTTCCGTCAAGAATTTAGGCGTTTCTGCCGCCACTTCCGTATATGCCAAGATGACAACTACAGCACAGGGCATTACACTGGTGCAGGATTCTGTTTACATCGGCAACATGGCCGTAGATGAGACGAAAACCCTCCAGAACGCTTTCAGCGCCGCCATTTCAGGTTCTCTGGAAGATGAGACCCCTGTGTCATTCAATGTGACCGTGTCTTGGGGAACAGGACACTCTGACAAAGCCATCATAGTGAGAGTTGCCGCCCCCAAACTCGTGGTGACCGCAAGCCGCATTTCTCCACAAGTTATAACCGCCGGAAGCGAGGTTACGGTTGAAATCGACAACAAAAATGAAGGACATGCCACACTGCCGTTCGGCATTGTAGACCTTACCTCCAACTATACCGGCGCAAGGGTGATATCCCCATCCTATTATGTGTATGCACTGCAGCCCGACCAGACAACCACCAATACCTTTACGGTGAAAGTTGCCGACAATGTGCCCGACAACGCTATCATACCGCTGTACTACCATAGAGTAATAGGTTCCTCGCACGTTATCGATACCTTATATATGATTGTAGGGACGTGTACTGAAGATTTTGAAACCGGCGACTTCTCGCCGCGCTTTGACTGGGACAATACTTCTGCCTATCCGTGGACAATCACTTCAGACCAGACACATAGCGGAAACTATAGTGTGCGATCGAAAGTGAATCTTGCCAACAGCAAGACCTCCCGCCTTGAACTGACGGTCACTTCTATTATGGACGGCGATTTTTCTTTTTACAGAAAAGTCTCTTCCGAAGCAAATTACGACAAGTTCAAATTCTATGTGGACAATGAGCAGAAAGACGAAGCCTCCGGTGAGGTGAATTGGACGAAGATCACGGTGCCCATAAAGGCAGGAACGCATACCTACCGTTTCGATTACACTAAAGACATCAGCCAGTCGTCAAACAGCGACTGTGTCTGGGTTGACGATATTGTCATTCCGGGGTTCGGCACGATGGTCGATCCCGACACGACCGACTGCGTGGGCATAGCTGAATATATCACCGCAGAAACGGATGTGCGCCTTTATCCCAACCCTGCCACTACAAGCCTTGCGGTTGAGAGCAACGCGCCGATCCAAGAGATTGCTGTGGCGGATATGAGCGGGAGACTGGTTCGCACGGCCGCCGCAGGTGGCGAGATGAAGTGTACGGTTCACGTGGCTGACCTTGCAGACGGCATCTATTTCATCTCCATAAAGAGTGCAGACAAGAATCGCACACTTAAATTCATCAAGCAATAAGCAATGGCAAACACGTCAGAACAATATGACGAGATGATACGCTACTGTCAGGAGGTCTTCACCAAGAAGGCCTCCGACTATGGCACGGCGTGGCGCATTCTCCGTACCTCCTCGCTGACCGACCAGATATTCATCAAGGCGAACCGCGTCCGCAGCATTCAGGAAAAGGGTGAGACCCGCATCGCTGAAGGCATCATCCCCGAATTTGTAGGCATAGTCAATTATGCCGTTATGGCTTTGATACAGCTTGAAATAGGCGTGGCCGCCGGCTCAGAACAGGCAACAATGGACACAAAGGAGGCTACGGCGTTGTTTGCCAAATATATACAGGCGGCCAAAAGTTTGATGATGAACAAAAACCACGACTATGACGAAGCCTGGCGGCAAATGCGCATCAGTTCCCTTACCGACATCATTCTGATGAAACTGCTTCGCATCAAGTCTATTGAAGACCACAACGGAACTACGCTTGTCTCCGAAGGACTGGATGCCAACTATTTTGACATTATAAATTATGCCATGTTCGCACTCATACGGCTTGTTCTCGAGAAAGAGCAGTCTTGACGTGCCCGGACATGGTCGTACCTATATCTAAAACAATTGCATTATGTCAACAAGAAAAGAACCAATCTGGCTGAAAATCATCCGAATATTGTTGGGATGTCTTTTTCTGTTCTCGAGTTTCACCAAAGCGGTAGACCCCGTCAATTTCGGCATTACTATGAACGACTATTTCGTGTCGTTCGGGATGGGCTTCCTGCACCCGCTGTCTCAGGTGGCCGCCATTTGCGCCATCGCATGTGAGTTTGTGCTGGGATGTATGCTGCTCCTTCGCATCAAGGTCAATCTTGCCGCCTGGGGCTACCTGCTTTTCATGACGTTCTTCTTCTTCCTGACACTGTGGCTTGCCGTGGCTGAGTACCTCGAAGTGCACCATATCCACGACTTCGGCGTGGTGAAAGACTGCGGTTGCTTCGGCCAGGCCGTCAAGATGTCGAACCTGCAGACTTTCCTCAAGAACGTCGTCATCATCATTCCCACCATCATCGTCTTTGCAAAACGCAAGAAGATACCGGAAGTCAAAATCAGCGATGCGGTGCAATGGTTCTTCATCGTGTTTTTTGCTGCCGTCACTGTCGTATTCCAACTGTACTGCATCCGCCATCTGCCGCTGATTGATTTTACCGACTGGAAAAAAGGCAAGGATGTGGTCTGCTTCATTGAACAGCCGGCACAGAAAGAGGTGATGTTCGTTTATCAAAACAAAGCCGACAACAGCACAGTCACGCTCTCGCAAGACGAACTGATGGCACAGCCCGACGATTTCTATGAACAATTTGATTACATTGACCGCAAAGACAGCGTCATCAAGGAACTGGTGCGCGCCAAAATTGACGGTTTCAATATGCTCGACACAAACGGCGCCGACCACTCTTACGAACTGGTCAGTTACGACAATCCGGACGACCTTTATGTGCTCTTTGTCCACAACCTCAAAGAGGCAAACCCCAAAGGCATAACAAAGGCTAAGCAACTGGCTGCAGACTGTGCCGCCAAGGGAATCACTTTTGTGGCAGTGACCAATTCTTCGCAGGAGGAAATTGCTGAATTTGTGAAGACAAACGACATTGGGTTCCCGCTCTATTACAATCCCATCGACCCCATGAAAGGGCCTTTTATGGTGCGCGACGCCGTGCGTTCAAATCCTGGCCTTATGTTGATCAGGCAGGGTGTGGTGTCCGAAAAATGGGCATGGCGCGATTTCCCTAAAAGCGCTGAATGATGACATTAAGGGAATACAAACAACACATCATCCAATCTTTGCAGCCGCTTTACGATGCCCGTGAGGCGGCTGCAATTGCAAACCTGTATCTTGAGCACAGGATGCAGAAGCCTGCTTGCCAGTTGGCGCTGCTCGGCAATGAACCTATGACGGCAGAGCAGCTATCCTGTTTTGAAGCCGATCTCGCGCGGCTGTGTGCTGGCTGCCCCGTGCAGTATGTGTTGGGGGAAGCCGAGTTTGACGGGCTGCGTTTCAAGGTGTCGTCGGCAGTGCTCATACCGCGTCCGGAAACGGAAGAACTGGTGGCGTTGGCCGTTGATCGGCTGCAGAGCGTAACAATGCCGACGGTGTGGGACCTTGGAACGGGCAGCGGCTGCATAGCGGTGGCATTGGCCAAGCGGTTGCCGCAAGCGCGCATCTATGCCACCGACATCTCAGAAGCGGCACTGCTTGTGGCACGCGACAACGCCCGCATGAACGGCGCAGACGTGACCTTTGCGCAGCATGATATGGAGGACGCTGACAATCTGCCTTTTGACAGAGTCGCTTTCGACATGCTGATCAGCAATCCGCCTTATATACCCAAAAGTGCGGCGGCAGGAATGCATGCCAATGTCCGCGACTATGAGCCGCCCGGAGCCCTGTTTGTGCCAGACGGCAATCCGCTGTCTTTCTACGAAAAAATCGGCATCATAGGGAAAAAGCGCCTGCGCCCTGGCGGATGTGTGTGTGCCGAAACCTATGAAGCCTATCACGACGGGCTGCGCACACTGTTCGGCAGACTGGGCTACAGCAACTTCGTCTCCCTTTGCGACCTCAACGGTCGGAAACGGATGGTGGTGGCGGCGGGTTGTGTTTGAATTTATCATGCCACACACAGAAAAAAACGTACAAGAATAAAACGACCATATCAAACGAAATATGACAAACCCACCATAGAGACAATGTTCTCGGTAGAAGAACTGAGAACCAAGTCCGTTGACGACATCTTGTTGAGCCGTTTTGCTCCATACCGTGGCAAGACCTACCGCTAAATATGTGATATGCTGGATATAGAACCTTCCAACTCGAAATCAAAATATTTCATCGTGGCCAATTCGATAGCTGGGAAAGGAAATGTCAGCAACGTAAACAAGACTGAAGAGTTTGAGAAATCCGGTCTTACAATGAAGACTGTACGAGTAAAGAAAACCGGAGCGATAAAGGAGTCCATGTCGTTTGAGAACATAGACTATCAGGAGGATTGCTCCACAATACTTTTGGAGTGCAAAGGACAACCGCCTTTTCCATGTCCGTCCCAAGGCAAGGGTTGCCGACGACGTGACGGTGAATCCCAACGGCGGCGTGGTCAAGAAATACTGCTATTGGTTTTATAATAAAAATAAATACGTAAGGAGCATCATAGAGAATGAGCTATAAAGTAATAGAAGATACAAAGACGATGGACAACGGATGGGAGCCGTCCACGAAACGCCAGGACGCAAGCATCATTTATTGTTCCCGTTTTGGTGCCGACGGCCATTCCAACGAAGATATAGCAACTGTTCCAACGGAAGAAATCCCCGACTGCGACCTGCTCTGCGCCTTCCTCATGGGCAACGCACTGGTTACGGGTGTTGTAGAAAACACCGCTTTAGTGCTGAAAAACAGAATGTGAACTTGATGACAGGGTTGCATGAAAAACAATACATAGTAGGAACATAAAGAATTCAATCATTACGCACATCTTATTTGTTTTATGGGAATAATGGAGGTGCGCCGTTTTCGTAACCCATTCTGAGTTTGATCGGGCATCAATAATTTTGTATCTTTGCGCCCTTTTAGAGCGAACAAGAATAATAACCGATTGTTATGAAAAAAGATATAGTAGTCAGCGGAATCAGGCCTACAGGATTTCTGCATTTAGGCAATTATTTCGGCGCTTTGCGTAACTTTATCCGTATGCAGGACGAGAACGAGTGTTTCTTCTTCATTGCGGACTACCATTCTCTCACCACGCATCCCACCCCCTCCGACTTGCAGGAAAATGTACGCAACATCCTCATAGACTACATTGCCGCAGGACTTGACCCTGAAAAAGCCACGATATATGTGCAGAGCGACGTGCCGCAAGTGTGCGAGCTCAGCCTACTGCTTTCCATGAACGTCTATGTGGGCGAACTGCAGCGTGTGGCCTCTTTCAAGGAAAAAGTGCGCCGCAACCCCAACAATGTAAATGCCGGTCTGCTCTGCTATCCTGTGCTGATGGCTGCCGACATCCTGCTGCACCGCGCCGACAAGGTGCCCGTGGGCAAAGACCAGGAACAGCATCTGGAGATGACCCGCGACTATGCACAACGCTTCAACCGCATCTACGGCCACGACTACTTCACTCTGCCCGTGGCTTATAACTTCGGGCACGAGTTGGTGAAAATACCCGGACTGGACGGATCTACCAAGATGTCGAAGTCGGACAACGAGTGGGCTTGCATTTTCTTGTCAGACAAACCTGAGGTGATACGAAAGAAGATTATGCGTGCCGTGTCAGACAGCGGCCCCGCAGAGCCCGGACAACCCAAGCCGCAGGCGGTTGAAAACCTGTTCGCCCTCATGCGGGCAGTGTCAGCCCCCGAAACCGTACAGCATTTTGAGGATTGTTACCAATCGTGCCAGATCCGCTACGGCGATATGAAAAAACAACTTGCCGAAGACATGATTGCCTTTGTGCAGCCTATCTATGAGCGCATACTTGAACTGCGTTCCCAAAACGACTATATCTCGAAAGTGGCCCGGCAAGGTGCAGAAAAGGCCCGTGCGAGCGCTGCCCAGACGGTGAAAGAGGTGAGGGAGATAATAGGCTTTAAATCGCTCTGACATCCATTATGGCTCTCTTGACCGGACATTCACTGTGGCTTCTCCCGATAGTCCTGCTTATCGGGGCTGGATATGCCATGTTCCTGTATTTCAGGAATGATACCGTTGTGTTTGAGCGCAAGCCCAAAATCGTTATGGCTGTCCTCCGTGGAATTTCAATGTCGCTGATCGCTTTCCTGCTCCTCGCGCCGATGCTTATGATGACGGTCAAACATGCTGAAAAACCTGTAGTGGTAGTGGCAGTTGACAACAGCGAATCGCTCGGTGCGACGGCCGACTCCGCCTATTACCGCAACGGCGGCTATCAAGAGGATGTCCGCAAACTGATTGACGAACTCGGCGACGGCTATGAGGTGCGCCCCTACCTTGTCGGCGACCGCCCGGTGCCTATAGAGAATGGCAAAGACCTTGAAGTAGACCTCTCCGACAAGACCACCGACCTCTCCACTGTGTTTGAACAGACCGAAATGCTCTATTCCGGAACGAACCTTGGCGCCGTGGTCCTGCTCTCCGACGGCATCTACAATACAGGCGCAAACCCCTACTATAAAGCGTCAAAGGCCGGATTCCCCGTCTATACGGTAGGACTTGGCAACACCGATTCCCCCGTTGACCTCTGCTTCGCAGACGTGAAAACCAACCGGCAGGCGCTCAAGGGCAATATGTTTCCCGTTGAACTGAAAGTGTCAGCCGGCCGTCTCTCCGGGAAGTCGGCAGAACTGACCGTTTTCGAAGGCGATGACCCCTTGTACCGCAAGAACATCACCATTTCAGGCAACCGTTTCTTCGAGAATGTCCGCTTCAGCATCGAGGCCAAGAGTGCCGGCATGCACCGCTACCGAGCAGAACTCACCGAACTGGAGGGCGAGATCACGCGCAAGAACAATCATATCCAGTTTTTCGTAGAAGTCATTGAGTCCAAAGATAAAATAGCCATTGTCTATAATTCGCCTCACCCCGATGTCGCCGCTGTCGGCGAAGCCTTGGCCTTGACCGAAAACTATGACGTTGAGGTTGTCTCTGCGGCAGATTTCAAGGGAAACGCTTCCGACTACAGCTTGATAATCCTGCACCAGTTGCCGTCACGTGCAAATCCGGCCTCAAACCTGCTGGCACAGATGCGAAAAAGCAACGTGCCGGCATTGTATGTCATCGGGCAACAGACAGACCTAAACGCTTTCAATGCGCTGAACGCCGGGCTGACAGTGATGCAAAGCGGCACGATGCTCAACAATGCCATGCCGCTCTTGAACGACAATTTCACACTGTTTACCTGCTCTGAAGAGATGAGGCAGGTGTATAAGCAGTTGCCGCCTGTAAAAACGGTATTCGGGACATACAAGACCGCGGTTTCCGCAGAAGTCTTCCTGTATCAGAAAATCAGCGGCGTGGACACGAAATACCCGTTAGTGCTGTTCAACGGCAGAGACGGCTTGAAAAATGGCGTCATTGCCGGTTCCGGCATCTGGATGTGGAAACTGTATGACTATATGTATGCCGGCAACCACGACGCATTCAACGAAACAGTGCAGAAGATTACCCAGTACTTGGCGGTGAAAGGCGACAAAAGCCAGTTCAGGGTTCATCATCAGGACGTGTTTGCCGAAAACATGCCCGTTGAGTTCACGGCAGAACTCTTCAATGACAGTTACGAGCGGATCAATGAGCCCGATGTGAAGTTGTCGGTAAAAGGCGGCGGCGACACGCTCTATGAGGCACAGTTCTCCAAACAGAACAATAGTTATTACCTCGACATGGGCGAGCTTCCTTCCGGGAACTATTCGTGGACCGCGACAACAGAGATAGGGAACAGGCGGTTTGAGAAAAAAGGGCATTTTGCCGTGCAACCCGTGATGGTGGAAACGGCCAATCTGGCGGCAGACCACGAATTGCTGAAAAATATGGCATCGTCCACCGGCGGCCGATTCTTCACACAGGCGAAAATGCAGAAAGTTGCGCAAGAAATCAAGGCCAATGACAACATCAAGACTATAGCATCGTATCAGAAAAAGTACAGCGTGCTGCTCAATTCGCCATGGTATCTTGCCGCTATAGTGTTGCTTTTGGGCATAGAATGGTTTTTGCGGAAATGGCACGGCGGATATTGATGCCGACAAGGAAAGATCAAAAAAACAGGATGAATATGAAAAGAACAGGGCTTTTATCCTTGCTGTTGCTGGCGGCAGTGTCGCTTTCGGCGCAACAGCTGGCACTGCTGAAATACAGCGGCGGCGGCGACTGGTATGCCAATCCAACCTCCCTGCCGAACCTGATAAAGTACTGCAACCAGAATCTCGGCATGACTTTGGATGCCAAGCCGGCCACCGTGGACGTAGGCAGCGCCGACATCTTCCAGTACCCGTATGTGCATGCCACAGGACACGGCAATATCGTCTTCAGCGATGCCGAAGCGGACAACCTGCGCCGGTATCTCATAGCCGGCGGCTTCTTCCACGCCGACGACAACTACGGTCTGTCGCCCTTTATCCGGAAAGAGATGAAGAAAGTGTTTCCGGAACTCGAACTGGTGGAACTGCCTTTCAGCCATCCGATATTCCACCAGAAATACGATTTCCCCAACGGATTGCCCAAGATACACGAACACGACAACAAGCCCCCGCAAGCATTCGCATTGTTTTGGGAGGGGAGGATGGTGTTTCTGTTCACATACGAATGTGACCTCGGCGACGGATGGGAAGATTATACCGTGCATAAAGATTCCGAAGAAACGCGCACCAAGGCTTTGAAAATGGGGGCCAACATCTTGCAGTACGCTTTCACACGATAGGCGGGAAGAAAAATAATTCCGCACACGGCATCGGAATGAAAAAAATGTATATTTGCGCACTTGTTGCAATAAACTGAATCGTGTTCATAACTGCCTAATTGGCAGACAGTTGTTGAAAAACAGGGTTTGTTGCAGATGTAGAGAAAGACACTATAAAATTCATAAATCAACAAAAAATGTCAGGATTAATAGGAAAAAAAATTGGGATGACTAGCATCTATGATGCCTCCGGCAAGATAGTGCCGTGCACAGTATTGGAGGCTGGTCCTTGCGTGGTCACGCAAGTCAAGACCGTCGAGAAGGACGGCTACAGTGCAATCCAATTGGGTTATGACGAGAAGAAAGAAAAGAACACAACGAAGCCTTTGAAGGGTCACTTTGCCAAGGCCGGCACGACGCCGAAGAAGATTCTCCGCGAGTTCACCCGTTTTGAGGAGGGTTCAAAGAAGAAATTCGGCGAAGTTCTGGACGTGAGCGTGTTTTCTGAAGGCGAGTTCGTTGACGTGAGCGGTCTTTCAAAAGGTAAAGGTTTTCAGGGCGTTGTGAAACGCCATGGTTTCGGCGGCGTAGGTGATGCCACGCACGGCCAGCACAACCGTCTGAGAGCGCCCGGTTCCATGGGTGCCTCTTCCTATCCTTCACGCGTGTTCAAGGGTATGCGCATGGCAGGACAGATGGGCAATGCCAAGGTTAAGGTTATCAACCTCCAGATTTTGAAAATCGTCAAGGAAAAGAATTTATTAGTAGTAAAAGGTTCCGTACCCGGAGCAAATGGATCTTATATAATCATTGAGAGATGGAGCTAAAAGTATATAAAACAGACGGCAGCGAGGCTGCAAGAACGGTTACATTGAACGACCGTATCTTCAATGTAGAACCTAACGATCATGCTATTTGGCTTGACGTGAAACAATATTTGGCAAACCAGAGACAAGGCACCCACAATACCCTCGAGCGTTCCGCCGTTTCAGGCAGCACGCGCAAGCTGAAAAGGCAGAAGGGTACCGGCGGCGCACGTGCAGGCAGCATTAAGAGCCCGACCATCCGCGGCGGCGCTACAGTGTTCGGACCTCACCCGAGAGACTACTCTTTCAAACTGAACAAAAAGCTGAAAAGACTGGCTCGGTTCTCTGCCTTTACCTACAAACAGAGAGAAGGCCACATCACCGTCGTGGAAGACTTCAGTTTCGACGCTCCTAAGACGAAAGCTTACAAAGCAGTGCTCAAGAACCTGAACCTCGAAGGACAGAAGACCCTCCTGCTTCTTCCGGAAACCAACCAAAACGTGTTCCTTTCCGCCCGCAATCTTCCGAAAACGAAGGTTATGCGCGCCAGCGAGGCCAACACTTACCATGTGCTGAACGCCAAACATCTCATCATCTGTGAAAGCAGCCTGCCCGAGATTGATAAAATGTTAGGCGAATAATTTCAAACCTTTTAAAAGAGAAGAAAATGAGCATCATTATAAAACCCATCATCAGCGAGAAAATGACGCAGACGGCCGAGAAATACAACCGTTATGGTTTCATGGTGACCCGTGAGGCAACCAAGCCCGAAATCAAACGCGAGGTAGAGGCAGTCTATGGTGTTAAAGTTGTCCGCGTTAATACTTTGATCCAGCGCGGGAAAGTCACGAACCGCAATACAAAAGCCGGCGTCATAACAGGTCAGAAGAACAATTTCAAGAAGGCCTACGTGTTCGTGGATAAGGATCAAAAAATTGATTTTTATAGTAATATTTAAAAAAGATGGCATTAAAGAAGTACAAACCAGTAACGCCGGGTCAGCGCTTCAAAGTAATCAGCGCATTTGATGACATTACCACCAGCACGCCCGAAAAGAGCTTGCTGTGTCCGAAACACAGGACAGGCGGAAGAAACAACAGTGGTAAAATGACGGTCCGCTACCGCGGAGGCGGACACAAACAGATGTACCGTATCATCGATTTCAAACGCAACAAGGATGGTGTTCCTGCAACTGTAAAGACTATCGAGTACGACCCTAACCGCTCCGCACGCATCGCATTGGTCTTTTATGCAGACGGCGAAAAACGCTACATTGTAGCTCCCCACGGACTTAAGGTTGGCCAAGTTATCGTAAGCGGTTCAGGCGTATCCCCTGACTTGGGCAACTGTCTCCCCTTAGGTGAAGTTCCTTTCGGCTCCATCATCCACAACATCGAGATGTGTCCTGGTCAAGGAGCCAAAATCGCACGCAGCGCAGGCTCTTACGCTCAACTGATGTCTCGCGACGGAAAGTATGCCATCATCAAACTGCCTTCCGGAGAGACCCGTATGATTCTCTGCGCTTGCAAGGCCACCATCGGCATCGTCTCTAACGGTGACCACAGCCTCGAGGTGTCCGGCAAAGCCGGCAGAAGCCGCTGGCTCGGCAGACGCCCGCGCAACCGTGGCGTTGTCATGAACCCGGTTGACCACCCGATGGGCGGCGGCGAAGGCCGTGCTTCCGGCGGACATCCGCGTACCCGCAAAGGCATTCCTTCCAAGGGCTACAAAACAAGACACCCGAAGAAGAATTCTACGCAGTATATTATCGAAAGAAGAAAGAAATAACCTAAAACCCCTAAACTATGAGTCGTTCATTAAAAAAAGGTCCCTATATTCATTACAAACTGGAACAACGTGTGATAGCCGCTCAGGAATCTGGAAAGAAAAGCACGATCAAGACCTGGTCCCGCGCTTCGATGATCTCTCCCGACTTTGTCGGACTCACTATCGCTGTGCATAACGGCAACAAGTTCATTCCCGTTTATGTCACTGAAAATATGGTCGGCCACAAACTCGGTGAGTTCGCCCCGACACGTATCTTCAGAGGACACGCAGGAAGCAAGGACAAAGGCTCCAGATAGAGCCCGAAGAGTATCTCTTGATTCTTTCGGATATTAGTATATTTTTTGTAATTTATTATAAAGAGAGAACCCGATAAGGGTTCTCTCTTTGTTTGTCAGTAGTTGCACTAAACTTCCAAATATTCTCCTGCGATTTGCCGGTTTGTGTCAACTCTTGGAAATAACTCTCACATATTCAGTTGATTGTTTTTTTCTGTCGGTAAAAAAAAATATGTATTTTTGCGCCATATTTTAAATCAAAAAAACTATGTCAGAAATTTTAGAAAAAGTACAATCCATCATTGCAGAAAAATTAAGTGTTGACGCTGCTGATGTGACGCCAGAGAAAAGTTTCACCAACGACCTTGGCGCAGACTCCCTTGATACGGTAGAACTGATTATGGAATTCGAAAATGTTTTTGGCATCAAGATTCCTGATGAAGAAACCGAAAAGATTACGACGGTAGGCGATGCTGTCGCTTATATCGAAAACAAACTTTCTTCTAAATAGGGTTTAAGAGTCACCTTTCTACACGCTCCCTTTAATGAAGCTCAAACGAGTAGTTGTTACCGGCTTGGGTGCATTAACTCCAGTTGGAAATGATGTAACACAATATTGGCATGCCCTCCTGAACGGTGTTTCAGGGGCTGCAGCTATAACACGGTTCAACCCCGAGAAATTTAAGACTCAATTCGGGTGTGAATTAAAGGGCTTTATCGCTTCGGATTACCTTAATCCAAAAGAGATTCAACGGATGGACCCTTGCGCCCAGTATGCGATGGTTACGGCTATACAGGCACTGCGCGACTCGGGGCTCGACCTTGAATCTATGGACAAAACAAGAATAGGAGCCATCTACGGAACCGGCGTAGGCGGCTTCTCTTCTATTATGGCAGGGGCTAACGACTTTTTCGAAAATGGAAATACGCCGCGATTCAGCCCTTACCTGATCATCAGAGTGCTGTCGGATATGGTTGCCGGCTATATTTCAGTCAAGTTCGGTCTTAAAGGCCCTGCTTACGTCACCAGTTCCGCTTGCGCCTCGTCCGGAAACGCCATTGGCGATGCCATGCGTCTGATACAAAGCGGCAATGCCGATGTGATGTTCACCGGAGGCACAGAGGCATGCATTGTCGAGACGGCTATCGGCGGATTTGATGCCATGCACGCTCTCTCTGTCCGCAACGACAATCCACAGAAAGCCTCACGCCCCTTTGATGCGGAACGTGACGGCTTTGTAATGGGCGAGGGCTCCGCAACCCTCATCTTGGAAGAGATGGAACACGCCATCGCCCGCGGTGCTACAATCTATGCAGAACTCGGCGGTGTGGGGATGTCTGCTGACGCCTATCATGCCACGGCTCCAGACCCCAACGGCGGCGGCGCCGTCCTCTCTATGAGACAGGCTCTCCGTTCCGCAGACGTAGAACCCGATGAGGTTGACTATATCAATATGCACGCCACATCAACACCTCTTGGCGACATATCGGAATGTGTGGCCATTCAAAACGTTTTCGGCGACCACGCCCGCAAGATGACTTTCAACTCAACCAAGTCGATGACAGGTCACCTGCTCGGTGCCAGCGGCGCCATCGAAAGCATTGCCGTCATTCTCTCAATCCGCGACAGCATAATGCATCCGACAATCAATCTCGAACGCCTTGACCCTAAATTGCCGCAAGACTGGAATTATGCCGCTAACACTACAGTCAGCCGTGAAGTCAATGTTGGCATCACTAACTCTTTTGGTTTCGGCGGACATAACGTTTCCGTGCTTTTCAAGAAATTCAAGCCGTAACGCCTATGGAACATTCGGACAAGGAAATTCGGACCTATTTCCGCAATGTTTTCGGTTTTAGAATCAAGCATCCGGATGTGTACAGGACTGCTCTTACGCATCGGTCTGCCGCAAATGTAGATGCGTTTTGCGGAAGACTGAACAACGAAAGACTCGAATATCTCGGGGATGCGGTTTTAGGCGCAGTAGTGGCAGATTTCCTTTTCCATAAATACCCCCTCGAAGATGAAGGTTCGCTGACCCGTATGCGGTCCAAACTCGTGTGCCGAAACAGACTCAATGCCCTCGCCTGCAAAATCGGTCTGCACGACATGATCCGCATCCATGCCCATGCTGCTGCCGTCTATGCTGACGGCAATGCTTTCGAGGCGGTAGTCGGAGCTATCTATGTTGACCAAGGCTTCAAGAAAACTTACAACATCCTTATCAACAACATTATCCTTGTTCATCTCGATATTGATGCTATCCATGAGGTTGATGATGACTTTAAAAGCCGCATCATGATATGGGCGCAGAAAACCAAACATAATGTCCACTTTACCTCTGAACTTGTGAAAAAAGAACGTCAATACCGTTCATGTCTTGCCATAAACGGTGAACTTTATGCAGAGGGTATGGGCATTTCTGTCAAGAAAGCAGAACAGGCAGCAGCAGAGAAAGCGCTGAACAAGATGAAGGAATCCAACGCCTGACAAGAGCGCCTGAAATGAAGACGCCTCTCTTCCAACGTATTTCTTTGTCTCTGAAAAGCCTTTTCTCGAATGTGGCGTTTTATGTGCTGCTTTTCGCTCTTGTGCGCTTATATGGGATAACAAATCCGCCGCTTGAGACCGGGCACAGCTGGAGGCAAGTGACCGGACTGATGGTGGCACGCAACTTTTATGAAACCGATGCCAACATCTTCTATCCGCGCGTTGACGACTGCGGCGACAGCGATGGAGTCGTGGCCATGGAATTCCCTTCGCTCAATTATCTGCACTTCCTTTTGTCTAAGATGTTCGGATTCCGCGACTGGTACGGAAGGCTTGTCAATCTGGTTGTTTCTTCGTTAGGGGTGCTTTTCTTTGCCAAATTGCTGCAACAAATCGGCTTCCACCGAAAAGCAGTGTTGCTGTCCGTGCTGTTCCTGCTTTCGTCCGTTTGGTTTTCGTTCTCGCGCAAAATGATGCCTGACACCTATTGTGTTTCGCTGATGTTCATTGGCATGTATTTCGCAGGCCGTTACCTGAAGCAGGGCAGGCGCTATGACTTGCTGCTGTTCATTTTTTTCGCCTCGTTGGCTTCTCTTTCCAAGATTCCGGCGGCCATGTATTTCATATACCTCGTCCCACTGCTTTTCTCACAGACTGTTGACCGCAAACGAATACGATTTGTTGTGATAGCCTCTGCTGTTCCCGTCGCCCTGACGCTTCTTTGGTATTTTGGATGGAATCAAAAGCTGGTTCACGATTATCATAATTGGTACAATTCAGGCGTGCCGTTCCTGACAGGTTTGACAGATTGTGCCCGTCATATTCCGCAAATAGTACACCGTTTCTGTTTTGACGGCTTCTGCGGCTATATAGGTTTTTTCTTGTCCGCCGCCGGGCTGTTTCAGATATTCAAGCGCAGAGACCGTAAGATGATGGCTTTTTTCCTCTGCCCGTTTTCCGTCTTCGTGCTCTATATCATCAAGTCGGGGGGCAGCTTCTATGAGCAGAACTACTATATGATACCTTTTGTGCCTGTGATGGCGACGGTTGCTGCCTACGCATTGACTTCAATACGGTGGAAATGGGCTGTTCCGTTGCTTGCGGCAGCCGTTGTCGCCGAAGGCATTGCCAACCAACACCAGGACTTTATCCTTAAAAAAGAGTCCTGTTATCTCCTTGATCTCGAAAAAGTGATGGACAAATGCAGCAAAAGGCAAGATATCATCATCGTAAATGGTGACGGGAACGGACAGATGCTATATTTCTCCCACCGGAAAGGATGGTCGTGCCGTGGAGATGAGATTGCGGAAAAACTTTGTGCGGTATCGCAGGTCAAACGAGCCCCGAACGTCCGTAGTTTTGTTGTAATCGACAAGCATAAACCGTCGGTACCGTCGTTTGACTTGCTTGTGGTGTACGAAGACGACAATTTCATCGTCTATGCCTGTTTGTCGGAGAATGAGAATATGGATTTTTCAAATTGCTCGCGGGCATAGTTTAGCGTCACAGACATTTTGCGGCGATTCAAACTGGGGAAATCGTACATGGCATCGGTCATGATCTTTTCCACGATAGCCCTCAGTCCGCGTGCGCCGAGTTTCAAATCAATGGCTTTCTGAACCATATAGTCCAGCGCATCGTCATCGAAAACGAGGTTTATGCCGTCCATCTTGAAGAGTTTCATATACTGCTTCACCAAAGCGTTCTTGGGCTTGGTGAGGATTTGTTTCAAGGCGGTGGCATCGAGCGGGTCCAACGACGTAATGACAGGAAAGCGTCCGCACAGTTCCGGAATCAGCCCGAATTGCTTGACATCTTGAGCCGAAACATACTTCAGCATATTCGACTTGTCGACAGTTCGGTTTTTCTTGTTGTAGCCGATGGCATTGGTGTTCATTCGTTCGCTGATGATCTGTGACAGATTGTTGAATGCACCGCTGGCGATGAAAAGGATATTCCGGGTGTTGATGTGAATGAACTCCTGTTCGGGATGTTTCCTGCCCCCTTTTGGCGGCACATTCACCATTGAACCCTCCAGAAGTTTGAGCAACGACTGCTGGACGCCCTCGCCAGAGACATCGCGGGTGATAGAGGGATTGTCAGCGCCTTTGCGCGCAATCTTGTCAATTTCATCGATGAAGACAATGCCGCGTTCTGCGCTGGGAACATCATAGTCGGCCGCCTGCAGCAAACGGGTGAGGATGCTTTCCACATCTTCGCCCACATAGCCGGCTTCGGTGAAGACCGTTGCGTCAGCAATGCAGAAAGGCACGTCCAGCAACCTGGCTATCGTTCTGGCCAAAAGCGTCTTTCCCGTACCTGTATCGCCTATCATCAAGATATTCGACTTTTCAATCTCCACCTCCTTGTCTTCGGAAGATGTGTCCTGTATCAGGCGCTTGTAGTGGTTATATACGGCCACTGCGATAACCTTCTTGGCCTCGTCCTGGCCTATGACATACTCGTCAAGTTTAGCCTTGATCTCGTGTGGCTTTGGCAGGTTGACTTTCAGAGTGGCAAGCGACTTTTCGTTCTCTTGCGCCTCCTGGATACGCATAATGTCGTTGATGGCTTTGACACAATTTCCGCATATCATACTACCTGAAAACCCGCCTATCAGGAACTCGTTTTCAGGAACGGGACGTCCGCAGAAACCGCAAGTCCTGTCGTTGTGTTTGTTCTTGGCCATAAACTATTGGCGGTCTTTTGAGAGTATCTGGTCAATCAGTCCGTACTCTTTAGCTTCGGCAGCAATCATCCAATGGTCGCGGTCGCAGTCTTTCCAAACCTGTTCAAAGTCTTTTCCGGTGTGCTCCGCAATGATATCGTACAATTCCCTTTTGATTTTCATGATCTCCTGGGCCTCGATCTCGATGTCGGAAGCCTGTCCTTGTGTCCCGCCCATAGGTTGGTGGATCATCACGCGGGAGTGGGGCAGTGCAAAACGTTTACCTTTGGCACCGGCGCAGAGAATGACGGCAGCCATTGAAGCGGCCATGCCCGTGCAGATTGTGGAGACATCCGGTTTGATATACTGGATGGTGTCATAGATGCCGAGCCCTGAATAAACTTGTCCCCCAGGACTGTTCAAATATATCTGGATGTCTCTGTCAGGATCCTGGGATTCAAGAAAGAGAAGCTGCGCTTGAATGATGTTTGCAACATCATCATCAATCGGTACGCCGAGAAAGATGATGCGTTCTTTCATCAGACGCGAGAACACATCCAGTTGGGTGATGTTCATCGGACGCTCTTCAATGATGTAGGGCGTGATGTAGTTCCGCATCATCGAAACATAACTGTCCATCTTCATGCTGCTGATGCCATGCTGCTTCAGCGCGTACTTTCTGAATTCATCGTTTATCATCATTCGTGCAGATTATTGTTCTGTGGTTTTCTTTGTTCTCTTTGCTGCTGCCTTTTTGGGCTTTTCGACTGTCTCTTCTGAACCCTCCACTGTTTTTCCTTCAGACTTGGCGGAGGATTTCTTGGGAGAGCTTTTCTTGGGGGCTTCTTCCTCCTCTTTAGACTCGGCTTTTTTGTCGCGTCCGACCAGCAAATCTACAAATGCGTCAATGTTGCCCTCTTGTGCCTTCAGATTCAGTTTTGAGCGGAGAACTTTGACTAATTTTGCATCATAAAGCTGGTCATACACCTTTTTGAGGTTCTCTTTGTTCCCCATTGCCTGTTTTACCAATTCATCAATTCTTGGAGCGACATCTTCAGCATTGAAACCCGCAAAATAGTTGTTGATGAAATACTGGCGGAAATAATCCTTCACCTCGTCGGCATTGACGCGTACGTCCTCACCCTCAACCAGTTTTCCCTCAAGAATCTGCCACTTGAATGACTTTCTGATCTCGTCATATTGCTCATTAAGCTTCTCTTCGGTCATATCCTTCTGTGCAAGGAGGATATAGCGTTTGATGAAATCATCGGGCAATTCCACGTCCACATTGTTCACAAGCATCTCGATGGCGTCGTTCATGAACTTGCGGTCTATCTCTTGGGCATAGTGCTCTTGGAAGTCGGCAAACACCTTGTCTTTCAGTTGGTCCTCGTTCGTCACAGAGCCGTCAGGGAACGCTTTCTTGAAGAAATCGTCGTTTATTTCAGCGAGTTCAATCCGTCCGATGTGGGAAATGGTCAATTCATAATTGTAATCGTTGCCCTCCTCAAGATCTTTGTCCTCGATGCGGAGGAAACGGGCAAGGTCATAGTTGTTGTTGAAGGCTTTCCTCAACGGAAGCGTCACCGGGTCGCCGGTTTTTTTGCCGGTAAACTCTTTGCGGGCCTCCGGGGTGATCAGTTCAAGTGCGATATAGCCTTCCTTGCCTTCGCCATATTTGACGGAAACATTGTCGCCGTCTTCAATGGTTTCGGGTTCGGAGTATTTGCCGTGGCGTTTGCGGAGGTTGTCGATGTATTTCTTGCAGTCCTCGTCAGAGGGGACTATCCTGAAGTCAATGATTTCAGGCAGTTTTGCATAATCGATGTCCACAACAGGGGCAAGTGCGTATTCATAGACGAACTCAAAGCTGTCGGCGGCGTCGAAATCGGCTTTCGTCTTGTTTTCGACAGGGAGAGGCTCTAAGATGTATTTGACGTTGTTGTCTTTCATGAACTTGTCCATGTTTTCATTGACAAGTCTGTCGATTTCCTGAACAAGAAGTGACTTCTCGTACATTTTTTTCACAATGCTCATCGGAGCGTTTCCGGGGCGGAATCCTGGAATCTGCACGTTCCGTCTTTGTTTTTTCAGGGCGGCCTCAAGACTGGCTGCATAGTCTTCCTTGTTGATTTCAAACGTCACTTCCTGTACCTGGCCAGGAACATTCTCATGCTTAATATTCATACTGAAACTATATAATTATTCATAATAAAAGACATACAGCACCATCGGGGTGTTGCATGTCTTTGAATTTCCGTCAAAATGCTGCGTTACTCTTGGTTCTGCGTGTCGCTGCCATTTTGGGTCTGCTCTGTTTGGTAATTGTTGGCATTCAGTGATTTGACTTCGCTTTTTGACATAAACGCACATACAAAACAGAGAACCATAATGAACGTGGCGATTCCCCAAGTTGCCTTTTCGAGGACATCGGTCGTCTTGCGCACGCCCATGATCTGGTTTGACGAGGCGAAATTTGATGCGAGGCCGCCGCCTTTAGAGTTCTGGATTAAAATCACAAAAGACAGCACTACGCAGGCCAGAATGATCAATATGACACAAAGTGTAAACATCGTTTTTAATTTACTTTTTAATATTATGTTTTAATTCTTCTCGTCTTGAATTTCCTGCTCTTTTTGCAGTTTTTCAATTTGGGCTGCAAAGTAACGATTTTTTTCTGGAAAATGCAACTTTAAAATTTCGTACATCTGCACGGCTTTGCCGAAGCATCCCTGCTCTGCATAAATCTTTGCCAATGTTTCACTTACGATATTAGGATCATCTTCAAGACTGTCGGCTCCGTAATTGGCTTCCGCATCGTGCGTTTCAGGCGAATAGATGATTCTTGGAGCGTCTTTAGAGAATTTTTCGATCAGTTGGTCAATCAGTTCCTGTCGTTGGTTGTGGTTTTCTGCGGGATGGCGCACAAAAACCGGCTGCGATTCGGGCTGTTTTGAAACCCTGGAAGCCGCCGTCAGCAATACGTTCATCCGAGGCCTTTCAGTCTGCACTACAGGCTCGAACTCTGCCGAGAACTGATAGAAGCGGTGTATGTCTGACAACGTAAGGAGCAATCTGTTGCGGTTGCGCGACAATATTCTGGATGACAATAGTTTAAGACAGAAGAAACTGACCATCGACGAGGCAGGGTACTTCTTCTGCAAGTCGAGCAGCGTCTGTTTCGCCTCATCTTTGTCTTTGACACTGACAAAATCGTTGAAAAAAATCCTGTTCATTGCTGTAAACCAAGCAGGGCGCAAAGATACAAAAAAACGCGCACGATGCCACGCCGTTTACCAGTTGACGAAGGCTTTGTTGAATATGTCGTCAGTCAACGCTTCGTTGATTTCTTCGACAAGCGAACTTTCAACACTGCTCAGGTTCCTGGAACTCGAATAGTCGGCATAGCGCGAGAATGTCTGCTCAAAACTCTGGGTTTCGTCGAACTTGTTGGTGAAGCGCACCTTGACGGTCACCGTGAGCCGGTTCATGGCCGGCGTGTCGTTGCCCTGAATGGCGACAGGTGAAACGGAATAGCCCGTGATTTCGCCCTCAATGGCGTAGTCGCCCTGCGCGTTCACGATGGTCAAGGGGGTTTGTCCCTGTATCTTGTCTTTGAGTGCGGTGGTGAACGACTGGCTCAACGAGGGGTTCACGAGCGAGGCGTTGTTGCGAAACGTCGTAATCTCCACTGTCTTGGCGCGAGGGTCTATCGTGCCGCCAGTCAATGAAACAGACATTCTGCATCCAGCTGCACTCAGCATCAGAGCAGAGCAGAGCAGCACGGCTTGCAATAATTTCCTACAGCCCATATTCCTTGATTTTCCTGTAAAGTGTCCTTTCCGAGATGCGCAACTCTTCGGCGGCCAGTTTCCGGTTCTGATGGTTCCTTTCAAGCGCTTTTGATATGGCGTTTTTCTCTGTGTTCTCCATGGAAAGGTCGCCCTGTTCTATGACGATTGTGTTGTCGTAACGGGGCTCGTCCTGACTTTTTTTCTGGGCGGCAGAAGGGTGGGTGATCTCATAGTCCAGCCCATTGTTTTCTATCGGATACTCTTTCAGTTGCGCCGGATTGGAGTGTCCTGCCGTGCCGTTGAGAATCTGGTTCACCGTTGTCTTGAGTTCTGAAATCTCCCTTTGCAGTTCGCCGATGAATTTGAATAGTATTTCCCTTTGAAACTGCTCGTTGCTTTCGCTTTCAGGACGGAGCACGGCAGGAAGGTTTGACCCTGTAGGCGAGACCAGATAGGGTTTGAGGGTTTCGGCGTCAATGATACGGTTTTTCTCAATGAGCGAAATCTGTTCTGTGACATGTTTCAGCTGCCGTATGTTGCCGGGCCACCGGTATTTTTTCAGTGCTTCGATAGCGTCTTCCGTCAGCGTGATGGCAGGGAAGTGGTATTTTGCGGAAAAGTCGCTTGAGAATTTCACGAAAAGAGGGTAGATGTCGTCCTGACGTTCGCGCAGGGGCGGCAAGTGTATCGCGACAGAATTGAGACGGTAGTAAAGATCCTCCCGGAACTTGCCTTTGGCGATGCGTTCTGCCACGTTTACATTGGTGGCGGCAACCACCCTGACATCCGTCTTCATGACCTTTGAAGAGCCTACGCGTATGTACTCGCCGTTTTCAAGCACCCGGAGCAGACGCACTTGGGTAGATAATGGCAGGTCGGCCACCTCGTCCAGGAAGATGGTGCCGCCGTCCGCAACCTCAAAATAGCCTTTGCGTGTCTCGACCGCACCGGTGAAAGCGCCCTTTTCGTGACCGAACAGTTCAGAGTCTATAGTTCCTTCCGGTATCGCCCCGCAGTTCACTGCGATGTATTTGCCCTGCCGACGCGCACTGCTCTCGTGTATGATTTTTGGAAAATTCTCTTTCCCGACACCGCTTTCACCCGTTATCAAGACAGAAAGATCCGTTGCGGCCACTTGCACAGCAATGTCTATCGCTCTTTCCAAAGCCGGGTCGAAACCGATTATGCCGAAGCGGCGTTTGATTGCATCAAAATTTGCCCCCATAGAGATTTCGTTAGTCGGGTGCAAAGATAGCATTTTTGCACGACAGGCATTTGCAGGGGGGGGAAGGAAAATGTCACTCACGTTCCCGGTAGGTCAGGAGCAATTCGCGGATTTCTTCCGGTGTTGTCGCAAGCATCAGCCTCATGCGTACGCTCTTGAAGTCGGGGAGTCCTTTGAAATAGCCTGCGTAAAAGGCGCGCATTTCCAGCACGGCCCGGCGCTCCCCCTTTTCCGAGGCCATCATTTTCAGATGACGCAAAGCCGTTTCCATACGTTCCAGATAGGTCGGCGGCACCGATGCCGTGTGTGCCAGCTTCTCCTTTGTCGCCCTGAAAATCCATGGGTTGCCTATTGCCGCGCGACCAATCATCACGGCATCGACACCGTATCTGTCGCGGCATTGGAGCGCCTTTTCCGCCGTGTCGATGTCGCCGTTTCCGATGACGGGAATCTTCATTCTGGGGTTGCGCTTCACGGCTTCAATCAGCGACCAGTCCGCTTCGCCTCCGTACATCTGCGCCCGGGTCCGTCCATG
Source organism: Oscillospiraceae bacterium (assembly GCA_963603365.1). Lineage (GTDB taxonomy): Bacteria > Bacteroidota > Bacteroidia > Bacteroidales > WCHB1-69 > F23-D06. The sequence continues at coordinate 13,917 of CAVCMI010000011.1, read as the reverse complement.
GATGGCTATCGCTTCAATGCCGACATCCTGGAGTCTTTCGGCGACTTCAACAATAGGCTTGTCGGTACTGTCCCAACCCAGCCGGGTCTTTACCGTCACGGGGATGTCAACCGCCTTGACTACAGCAGCGGTCAGCGTCACCATTTTCGGCACGTCTTTCAGGATGGCGGAACCGGCGCCTTTGTTGACCACTTTGCGCACGGGGCAGCCCCAGTTGATGTCTATGAAATCGGGTTTGTCAGCAGCGGCAATCTGCGCGGCGGCGACAAGAGACTCTTCATTGTGCCCGAAAATCTGTATCCCTATCGGACGTTCCGCCTCCGTGAACTGCATTTTCTTCAGACTTTTGTCCACCTCTCTGGACAGTGCGTCGGAAGAGATGAACTCGGAAATGAGCAAATCCGCACCCATCTCCTTGCAGATCGTACGGAACGAGTGGTCTGTTACGCCCTCCATTGGCGCAAGATAGACGGGAAACGGGTATTTTTCAAGAAGGTCTCTAATTCGCATAGCAAAAAAGCGCAAAGATATTTTTTTTTACTTTTGCATCCTGTATAATAAAAAGGGATTTATAATAATAAAATACTCACTGTTATGAAAAAATGTATCAAATGTGCCATTTTACTCTCTATTTTTGTGACTGCAATGACAGCATCGGCACAGGAAGTCAACACATCTATGATTGATTTTGCCAAGACGCAGATCCCAGGCTACCTTGTCAATGTCCCGAATGCCACCATTGAACTGGCAGACGGGGCTTTCCGCAATATGATGGAAAACCAGTACGGGCTCAAGGCATCCAAAGAGAGCGGTTTCCGAGCCTATCTGAACCAGAATTTCCGGCCTTTCGGGACAGAGAACTTTGACATTTACTATACGGTGACCGAATTCGGAAAGAAAAAGAGCAGAACCACGCAACTCGTATTGATTGTCTGCACCGGCAACATGAATGCCGTCACGCCGGCAAATAACCCGGAGACAGATAAGGCAATCAAATCATTTTTGGCTGAATTTGCCCCGAAAGTGCAGGCCTACGGGCAACGGTTGAAAGCTGAACAGCTGAAACAGCAAATTTCCAAAATCGAATCGTCTAAGAATTCAGTCGAGAAAGAGCAGGAAAAGACTACCAAACAGATTGAAAAGCTGAACCAGAGCCTTGGGGAAATGGCAAAGAAGAAAGCGGATTACGAGAAGCAGATTTCAGAGCTCCAGGCTGAGCTGAAAGATATTGAGAGCAAGTTGCCGTAAGGGAAGTCATTTGGGCAAATGGGCGCCGGAAAAAGCAAAGGGGAGGGTGCGGTCGACCGCACCCTCCCCTTATTGTTAAGCCAGCAGTTTACGGCTGTTCGGCAATCTTCTGTTCAACAAGGCTTTGCAGGTCGCCTTTGAGTTTGCTCACCTCTTCGTAAAGAGCGGACAGATTCTTGACATAAATCATCTCTTTCCATTTCTTCTGCGCATCCACGGCAGGGATGCCAAACAAAGTTGTGCCCTCCTCGGTCACATTCTTGTCGATGGCAGAGAGCGCGAGCAGAGTCGTGTTCTTGGCCACGTATAGATCCTTGTTCACGCTTGACTTGGCCCAGACCTTGCAGTCGTCGTCGATGTAGGTGCAGCCGGCGATGCCGCTTTGCGCGCCCAGCAGGACGCGTTCGCCGATGTGCGTGTCGTGGCCGATTTGCACCAGATTGTCGAATTTTGTGCCTTTCCCGATATAGGTGACCCCGGACACGCCTTTGTCGATGCAGCAGTTGCAGCCGACTTCAACGTCGTCGCCAATGTAGGTGCTGCCGCAAGACTCCAGCTTTGTCCAATCGCGTCTTTTCTGAAAATAACAGGCATCGCCTCCAATAGTGCTGTTAGAGTGGATGACAACCCGGTCTCCGATGACCGTGTCGGCATAAATGCTGACGTTAGAGTGTATGATGCAGTTCTTCCCGATGCGTACGTTTTCACCGATAAAGACCAGCGGTTGAATTACCGTGCCTTCTCCTATGACTGCGGTGGGGTGAATGTTGGCATTCTGAGGATGAAAAACAACAAAATGCTTTACCACAGAAAGATAATCACGCAGCGGGTCATTGCTCACCAACAATGTCTTCCCGTCTGGACAAGGAATGTCGTTTTTGTCTATCAAGACGAACGAGGCCTTGCCTTGCAGCACGCGGTTGTAGTATTTTTCGTTATCGACAAAAGTGATGTCCCCCTCCTCCACAGAATGGAGTTCGTTGATGCCGGATACGTTCCCTCCATAGGAACCGATGATTTCAACGGGGCGTCCGATAATCCGGATTATCTCGTCTAACGAAAGCGGTTTCGGGAATTTCATCGACTATTCTTTAACCCTTTCAGAGTATTTGTTGTTTCTTGTGTCAACCTTGATTTTGTCGCCGGTGTTTATGAAAAGCGGAACATAGACTTCGGCGCCGGTTTCCACCACGGCGCGTTTCAGAGAGTTGGTGGCCGTATTCCCCTTAATGCCGGGGTCAGACTCGATCACTTCCAGGTCAACGAACGGCGGAAGCTCGCAGGTGAGCGGCGTGTCTGTGTCGGTATGGTACATCACCTCAACGGTCTGGCCCTCTTTGAGCAGGTCAGGGTTGTTGATCAGGTCTTTCTCGATGGTCAACGGCTCGTAGTTTTCAGCGTGCATGAAATTGTAGGTGGTAGCCCCTTCCTTATAAGAAAAAATGTAAGGGCGGCGTTCTACGCGTGCAAGGTCAACCTTCACGCCTGCGGTGAATGTGTATTCCAGAACTCTGCCGTTGCGGAGATTCTTCAGTTTTGTACGCACAAAAGCGGGTCCTTTGCCCGGTTTCACATGCTGGAATTCAACGATTGTCCACAGATCATTGTTATATTCAATGCATAGTCCGTTTTTAAAATCAGCTGTCGTTGCCATAATTATCAATAATTTATGAAATAAAAAAACCGGCGGCAAAGGTACATTTTTTTCAGTCAGAATGCGCTTTTCCGCGGCAACTCAAGTTGATTTTATAATTAACGCACTATAAATCAATCCATTACAATCTTATTTTTGGAGATTATTTTTCGGAGGTTGATGAGGGCGTAGCGCATCCGTCCCAAGGCGGTATTGATGCTGACCCCGGTGATTTCAGAGATTTCCTTGAAACTGTATTCCTGATAGATGCGCATTACCAGCACCTCTTTCTGTTCGGCCGGCAGATAGTCGATGATGCGGCGCAGGTCGCTGTAGATCTGTTCTTTTATGATTTTCTGCTCGACAGAGTCTTCCTGGGTGCTGAGAACGTCAAAGATGTCGAATTCGCTGCCGTTCTCGAATACGGGCATCCGCTGCATCCGCCTGTAATAGTCGATTTTAAGGTTGTTGGCGATGCGCATGATCCATTGGAAAAACTTCCCCTCTTCATGGTAGTTGCCGGAACGGATGGTGTTGATGACCTTGATGAACGTGTCTTGGAAAATGTCCTCGGCCAACTCTTTGTTCTTCACGGAAATCAGGATATATGAGAAGAGACGTTTCTCGTAACGCATCACAAGCATTTTCAACGCTGACTCGTCACCGGACTGATAACGTGCTATCAATTCATTGTCTGTCAACTTCATGACACTATTCATAAGGATACTCCTTTCTTTTTTAGGTTTATACTATATTATTAAGAAAGTAGATTTTAATCGATAGCGGGTCTCCTTATGTTTTATTGTATTGTTAATGTTTAAGAATATCAGGCGCAAAAATACAATAAATTTAACGCTTCTGCAACGCTATAACAAAAAAATGTCGAAAAAAAAGACAACCTTTCTATTGGTTTGATTATCAGTGCATTTTTATAATAACAAAGTGCAGTGAAAATAAAATTGACTTTTTATATTAGAACTTCGGGGTAAAATATGTATTTTTGCACGTCTTTATGTACGGAATGCATGGCATCGTTTGAGAGCTTATACAACAAGATAGAATACAATGTGAAAGAGGCGCTTGCAAAGGATGCCGAGTTGAAACGGCAAAATGCGGACTTGCGCCGCCAGAATGACAACCTGCGGGCAGAATGCGAAAAACTGGAGATGCGTTTGTCAGACATGGAGAGTAAAATGAAGATATTAACGATAACGAACACAATATTAAGCAAAGAAGATAAACAAAAGACAAAGAAACAGATAAACGATTGGGTACGGGAGATAGACCGGTGTGTGGCAATGCTCTCTAAATAGAACAAGGAAATGGAAGGGGACAGGATTTCGATTACAATACAAGTGGCGCAGCGGCCGATGACGATTATGATCGAAAAGGAGTGGGAACACTATTTCAGAGAGGCCGAAAAGATAATCAATGACAGTTTTCTGGAGTTTGCAAAGAGATGGAAATATACAGATCATCAGGATTTATTATCCAAAATATTAGTTGATTTTGTCGTGAAATGGCTGGCAGACGAAGAAAGACTGAGAAGTTACGATGAGGAGATTGTTCCGATGATGGAATCCCTAAAGGATCTTACAGATAAATTTGAAATTGATTAAAACGTTCTTTGACAAGACATCCCGCATAAGTCCAGATACGTTTGTAAAACTCAACACATTTTTCAAACGAAGGGGACGCTTACTCGATTAAGAGCAGGCCTGAATCTTAACGGATGGTGCATAACCCGTGGACGTTCGCGATTGAGTGGCACCTTCAATCATATCAGTCAGGAGTTTTTCGAAACCCTACAGGACTTATGCGGTTTTTTCATAATCGCCCGGTTCCCAAAGCGCTAAAAAGACGAAAGAACTTTATTATTTAATTACTAACCATAAAAAATACAACAACAGACAATGACTAACATACTTTGGGTAATAATAAGCGCACTGGCCGGCATCGGCATCGGTCTTGTTTTAGCTTACACATTGCTGAAAAACCAGTTCTCAAAGTCAGGACGAGAAGTCTTGAAGAAGGCAGAAGAAGACGGCGAGCTGCTCAAAAAGGAGAAAATACTGCAGGCAAAAGAGAAGTTCCTGCATCTCAAAAGCGAATACGAGAAGACTGTAAACGAGAAGCAGCAGCAGATTGCCGCCGCAGAGAACAGGATAAAGCAGAAAGAGAACACCCTGAACCAGAAACAGGAGGACCTCAACCGCAAGAATGCCGAAAACGCTTCGATGAAAGAGTCGCTCAACAAGCAACTTCAGGCAGCCAACCAGAGACGGAAAGAGCTCGAAGAGCAGACCGCTGTTCAGAAAGCAAAGCTCGAATCGATAGCCGAACTGACCTCTGAGCAGGCAAAGGCACAGCTCATCGAACTGATGCGGGACGAGGCTAAGGCAGATGCCGTCGTGATGATCAAGGATATTGTGGACGAGGCCAAGAACACGGCCAATATGGAAGCCAAGAAAATGGTGGTCAATGCGTTGCAACGCACGGGCGTAGAGGTGGCGCTGGAAAATACGGTCTCGGTATTCAATATCGAAAACGACGAGATAAAAGGCCGCATCATTGGTCGCGAGGGACGCAATATCCGCACATTGGAGAACCTTACCGGAGTGGATGTCATCATCGACGACTCTCCCGATGCCATTCTCCTGTCGAGTTTTGACCCCGTACGCCGCGAAATCGCACGACTATCACTCCAGAAGCTTGTGTCAGACGGACGAATACATCCGGCAAGAATTGAAGAGGTGGTGGCCAAGACCAAGAAACAGATTGAACAGGAGATTGCTGAAATCGGGAAACGGACGTGTATCGACTTGGGCATTAACAATATGCCGCACGAACTGATGCGGATGGTCGGCAAGATGCGCTACCGTTCTTCGTACGGTCAGAACCTGCTCCAGCACGCAAAAGAGGTGGCAAACCTCAGTGCGACAATGGCCGCCGAATTGGGACTGAATGCCAAGATGGCACGTCGCGCAGGCCTTCTGCACGACATCGGCAAAGTGCCTGATACAGAACCCGAGTTGCCGCACGCTCTCTTTGGCGCCCGCCTTGCAGAACAATACAAGGAACGTCCCGAAATCGTGAACGCCATCGGAGCACATCACGACGAAATGGAAATGACCACGCTGATAGCACCTATTGTGCAAGTCTGCGATGCCATATCAGGTGCGCGCCCCGGCGCCCGCAGAGAGGTTGTGGAAGCCTATATGAAACGTCTTAATGATCTGGAGAATCTCGCTCTGACATACCCTGGCGTGGTCAAGACCTACGCTATCCAGGCAGGACGCGAACTCCGCGTGATTGTTGGGGCCGAGAAGGTGTCAGATGCTGAAGTGAACCAGATTTCACTCGACCTGTCCAAAAAGATACAGAATGAGATGACCTATCCCGGACAGATTAAGATTACTGTAATCCGCGAGACAAGATCCGTCAACTACGCCAGATAAACTTTTACCGTTATGGATGTGCAAGAACCAAAGACAAACAGGAAAAAAAGATTGTTCCTCATCTTGTATGGGGTCACTATCGCTATGTTCCTTTGTTATACGTTCTTCATTTCTGACCATAACGTCAAAACGCACCGCGAGCTGAACAAGAAAATCCAGAATCTGGAGGAGAAAATCGTATATACGAAAAATCAGGTGGGAAACGTCTATACTTTCGAGCAGCTTAAAGCAGATTCTGTCCTTTTGGAAAAATATGCAAGAGAGAATCTCAATATGCACAGGAAAAACGAAGATGTCTTCATACTGATTCATGAATAGAGAAAGCTCCGGCGATATGAAAGTGCTTATTTTGAACGGCGCAAATCTTGGTCAACTCGGCACACGGGAGGTCAACATTTACGGATGCCTGTCATTCGAGGAGTATCTGGATCGTCTGAAATCCTTGTATCCGGATGTCGGTTTCGACTACTTCCAATCGGATTCGGAGGTGGAATTGGCAGCCAAAACAGCGGACGCAAAGGATTACGTGGGCGTGATTTTAAATGCCGGAGCTTATACGCACACGTCGGTGCTGCTGGCGGATGCCGTCAGGACAACCGGTTGTCCCGTGATTGAGGTACATATCTCAAACCTTTTCGGACGTGAACGGTACCGCCGCGAGTCTGTGCTCTCCGGCTGCTGCAACGGCTTCATTGCCGGCTTCGGTCTCGACAGCTACCGGCTTGCCGTTGAATCCTTGTTAATAAAAACGCGAGACATCTAAACCTATCAAAGAATCTTCAGTCTGCAAAATTCTAAAAACTAAAATTATTCTATCATGAAAAAAGCATTCAGTTTATTAGTCATCCTGTCGTTCCTGTTCGCCGGAAATGCCCAGGAGAATGTCAACGGCAAGTCAAAAAAAGAAAAAGTGCCGGAAATTACATTCGAGAGTCAGGTGCACGACTATGGCAATATCCTGCAAGGCGACAACGGCACTTGCGAATTTGTCTTCAAGAACACAGGGAAAGCAGATTTGCTGCTGACCAATTGTCGCTCAAGTTGCGGCTGCACCGTTCCAGAATGGCCGAAAGACCCGATTGCTCCGGGCAAGAAAGCTGCCATCAAGGTAAAATACAACACGCAGCGCATTGGCGCCATCAACAAATCCATTACGGTAGAGTCCAATGCTGTGAACAACCGCATGATCTTGAGCATCAAGGGCAACGTCTCTTCTAAACCGTCAGAGGCCGCTCCGAGCAATGAAACTACGCCATTAAAGGAAAACAATCACTAAATAGAAACAATGATGAAAAGGTTAATGATTCTTGGCTGTATTATCTGTTGCCTGTTCACCGTGCAAGCGCAGAGTACAAAAAAAGCGGCTTCCAGCACTTACAATGGCACTGGCCCTGAAATCAAATTCGAGAATGTGACCGTCGATTTCGGCACGCTGAAAGTTGGCGATGTGAAAGCAGTGACTGTCAAATTCAAGAATGTCGGCAAGAAACCGCTCATTTTGGATGACGTCATCTCTTCGTGCGACTGCACTACGGCAGACTGGTCAAAGATGCCCGTTATGCCGGGGAAAGAGGGGGAAATCAAAGCCACGTACACGGCAAAGCATACAGGGCTTATCAGCAAAAGGCTTACTGTTTTGTCGAATGCAAACACAGACAGAATCATCCTGCAACTTAAGGGGGAGGTGAAATAGCGCTTCTCCCGCCTCCGGGGCCGTTTGGTTTTGACAGCAAGTTCGGGGGATTGTAAGCAAGTCGGAGTTTGTGAGCCGATTCCGTCAAAAGTCAACTCTCAATGCCAATAAATGGCGAAAATTCATATGCATTCGCAGCGTAAGCGTTGCGGATCCCGCCGCACAGACAAGGTCTGCAGCCGCGGGCGCTTCCCCGGAAGTTTTTCGGTCCAACGTCCGGTTCAGAAGTGTCATAAAGGGACTGATAGTCTGTATAGGCTTCGATATGCAGGCGAGATAATAGAAGATACGCGGCAGCCAGGCTTGTTCCGTGCCATGCCGCCGCCGACAACCCAAACGGCAACTAAACTTGTAGAAAGCAGTCTTGCGGCATGTTTGGACGAGGGTTCGACTCCCTCCGGCTCCACAAAAGCAAGAGAGCGGTGTGTCTTTTGAGACACACCGCTCTCTTGCTTTTGCAGAAGTCAATTCAGCACCTATTCGGCAAAGTGGCGGTAAAAAGCGATGATTGTTTCGATACCTTTGTAGAAATGGTCGAGACGGTAGTTTTCGTTGGGGGAGTGGATGGCATCCTCGCCAAGTCCGAATCCCATCAGCACAGACTTGATGCCCAGCACCTGCTCAAAGGCAGAGATGATAGGAATGCTGCCGCCGCTGCGCATCGGAACGGGCTGTTTGCCATAAGTGTCCATAAAGGCGGCTTCTGCAGCCTTGTAAGCCGGGAGGTCAATCGGACAGCCGTAAGCTTGTCCGCCATGCAGGGGCGTGACTTTCACCTTGACGTAGGCTGGAGCATTCTGCTCAAAGTAGTCTTTCACCAGCACGGCAATTTTCTCGTGGTCTTGGTTCGGCACAAGGCGGCACGAGAGCTTCGCGTAAGCCTTGGAGGGAAGCACCGTCTTGGAACCTTCGCCCGTGTATCCTCCCCACATGCCGCAGAGGTCAAACGACGGACGGATGCCTACCTGCTCAATCTTCGTGTACCCTTTCTCGCCACGCAGCTCACGCACGTCTAAACTATTCTTATATTCTGATTCACAATAAGGAGCCTTGTTGAGCAGTTCTCTCTCGTAATCTGAACATTCAACCACATCATCATAGAAGTGAGGTATCGTGATATGGTTGTTTTCGTCCATGCACTTGGCAATCATCTCGCACAGCACATTCAGCGGATTAGCCACAGAACCGCCGAAAATGCCGGAGTGAAGGTCGGCGTTGGGGCCTGTCACCTCAATTTCCCAATAAGAAAGCCCCCGCAGCCCCGTGGTTATCGACGGCACGTCGGTGGCAATCATACTCGTGTCAGAAACCAGGATAATGTCGGCTTTGACAAGGTCTTTGTTTTCGACAATCCATTTTGACAAAGCAGGAGAGCCAATTTCCTCCTCGCCTTCCAGCATGAACTTGACGTTGCAAGGAAGCGTATTCGTTCGCAGCATAGTTTCAAAGGCCTTGGCGTGCATGAAAGACTGTCCTTTGTCGTCGTCAGCGCCGCGGCACCAGATCTTGCCGTCCTTGATTACGGGCTCAAACGGGTCGGTGTGCCACAACTCCACGGGATCTACCGGCATCACATCGTAATGTCCATATACGAGCACCGTTTTAGCATTGGGATTGACAATCTTCTCGCCATAAACGATAGGGTTGCCGTCCGCAGGCATCACCTCGCATTTGTCGGCACCGGCCTCCAGGATCAATTCGCGCCAGCGTTCGGCACAGCGCAGCATGTCCCCTTTATGTTCGTTCTCAGAACTGATAGACGGTATTCTAAGCAGCGTGAACAACTCTTCAAGGAATCGTTCCTTGTTCTCTTCAATGTAGTTCTTTGGTTCCATAATTCTTTATAGTTTAAAGATTAAAAATGCAGGGGCAAAAATATCAAAAGTTCACGAAACCGCATATCTGTCCATCGTATTTTTGTACTTTTGCAGCCATTTCTGTCAGAATCAGAATAATTGGCCGGACAACCGGGACTGTCGCCGCGCATCAGTTAACCATAGGCGACTGTCTGCGGTTTCCCAACACACTTTAAAGAGCATAATGATCCAGATCAACAAACTATCGGTAAACTTCACGGGCGACTTTCTTTTTCACGACATCTCTTTTGTTGCGGGCGACAGAGACCGCATCGGATTAGTCGGGCACAACGGTGCCGGGAAGTCAACCTTGTTGAAAATCATCAACAGAGAACTGGAGCCGGCATCCGGCACGATGGTTATCACTACGGGCTACCGTACGGGGTATCTGCCGCAAGAGCTGGCGGAAACCTCCAGCAAGACCGTGTGGGATGAGAGCGTTTCCGCATTTACGGAGGTCAAAAGGCTTGAGGAGAAGATGCAACGACTCACCGCACAGCTTTCTGAAAGGAGCGACTACGAATCGCCGGCGTATGCAGCCATAGCACAGCAGATTTCAGATACAAACGACCGGTATCTGCATTTGGGCGGCAATACTGTTGAAGGGGAGACTGAGAAAGTGCTCCTTGGAATGGGTTTCCGACGTGCAGACTTCGTCCGTCCGATGTCGGAGTTCAGCAATGGCTGGCAAATGAGGGTTTGTCTGGCCAAGATACTGTTGCAGAAGCCTGAAATAGTGTTGCTGGACGAGCCTACCAACCATCTTGATATCGAATCCATACAATGGCTGGAAGAGTATCTTGCCAACTATGACGGATGTGTCATCCTCGTTTCGCACGACCGTGCCTTTCTCGACCGCGTTACCAACCGCACCATCGAAATCACTTGCGGCAATATACAGGACTACAAATGCAGTTATACCCAATACGTGGAGCAGCGTATGGAGCGCATTGAGCATCAGCGCGGCGCATTCGAAAACCAGCAGAAAGAGATTGCCCAAATCGAGCGGTTCATTGAACGTTTCCGCTACAAAGCCACCAAGGCACGGCAGGTGCAAAGCCGTGTCAAGATGCTGGAAAAGATGGAACGTATAGAAGTTGACGACTATGACTCATCAGCCATCGCGTTCAAGTTTCCTCCGGCTCCACATTCCGGACGTTCTGTGGTGACCGCAAAAGGACTTGCTTTGAACTACGGAGGCCCTAATGTGCTTGAGAATGTGGACTTCCACATCGAGCGAGGTGAGCGTGTGGCCTTTGTCGGACGCAACGGAGAGGGAAAATCAACGATGGTGAAAGCCATCGTAGGTGAAATTGCCCCAAGCGGCGGAACGTTGGAGCTTGGCTATCAGGTGGTCATCGGCTACTATGCCCAAAACCAGGCTAAACTGCTGAACCCAGAGAAGACTGTGTTTGAAACTATCGATGATGTGGCTGTCGGCGACATCCGGCCTAAGATCAGAACTATACTTGGGAGTTTCCTCTTCGATACGGAAGCCACAGAGAAAAAGGTCAAGGTGCTGTCTGGCGGCGAGAAAGCGCGTTTAGCCCTTGCAAAATTGCTGCTTTCGCCATTTAACCTGCTCATCCTCGACGAGCCTACCAACCATCTCGACATGCCTTCCAAGGATGTGCTCAAAAACGCCTTGTTGCAATACGAAGGAAGTCTGATCTTAGTGTCGCACGACCGCGATTTTCTGCAAGGGCTGTCATCCAAGACATACGAGTTCAAAGACCGCAATATTCATGGATATACGGGCGACGTGTATGACTTCTTGTCTCAACACAAAATAGAATCGCTGAACGAACTGCAGCGCAATGCTCAGGCAGCAGGAACGAAAACGGTGAAAAGCGCACCCTCGGGGAAAGCATCCTACGAGCAACGCAAGGAACAGGAAGCCGCAGACCGGAAGAGGAAAAACAGGCTCAAGAAGATTGAAAGCGAGATGGAGCAGTTGCAGCGCCAGGCTGATGACATAGAACGGAAACTGTCGCAGCCTGACTTGTATGCTGCTGAGATTGCTTCGGGCGAGCTGTATCACAAATATGAGAATACGAAGCAGCAGTTGAGTGATAAAGAGATGGAGTGGTTGGAATTGAATGAGTAACACTCCCAAACCCGACACCGACTTTCTGAAAAAAACGAAATAAACCGAAATGCATCAAACAAAAAGCCACATTTGACAATCATCAAATATGGCTTTTAAAAACTAAAACAATTAAAATTATAAAAAAAGAGTGAGCGGAAAACGGGGCTCGAACCCGCCACCTACAGCTTGGAAGGCTGTCGCTCTACCAAATGAGCTACTTCCGCAATAAGAAAAAAGAGTGGGAGAGGAAGGATTCGAACCTCCGAAGGCTTAGCCAGCAGATTTACAGTCTGTCCCATTTGACCGCTCTGGAACTCTCCCATTGTCTTTTCATCTTGTGCCGTAGAGCCGATAGAGGGACTTGAACCCACGACCGGCTGATTACAAATCAGCTGCTCTACCAACTGAGCTATATCGGCATTTGGACTGTCAAAGAACTGTCGTTGTTTGAGGCTGCAAATATAGTTTTTTTTCAATATGGTGCAATACTTTTGCATCATTTTTTTTAAATAATCTCAATGTGTTTAATGATAGTGTTTTATGGTTGAAATATTCCTCTTGTCAGTTGCTGTTCTCCTCAAGAGTCTTCTTGTTTGCTCGTTATAGCAGCGTAGATTTCGGAGCAGATGGGTATAATAAACCCAATTTACGTTGTCACTTCCTTTGCGATTCCAAACCTGCAACCTTCCCGACACATTGTTCGAGTCTGTTTTTGTTTGAGTCTTTGTCCTCACAAAAAACAAAAAAGGGCTGGATATATCCAACCCTTATATATGTATCCCTTTTTATCGGTTTACCGGATGATAGAGACGGAACCGTTGTATTTGACGGTTTTTGCTTTGCCTTTATAATAGAAAGAATAGTAATAGACACCATCTGACAATCCGGAGCCGTCAAAGATCTTGCTGCCGACTTCTATAGTTCCGTTGCGGGAGAATGTGTCGTAGTTTTTGGCCTCATAGACTCTTTTGCCCCACCGGTCAAAGATGACAAGTTGGTTGTTTCTGTACTTGTCAGGGTCTTCGGGGTTGATGTCAGTGTTGAGGTTCTCGATTGCGAACACATCGTTATAGCCGTCGCCGTTTGGTGTTATGACATTGGGGAATACGAGGTCTTGTTCAATGACGACGGTGTGGACAATTTCATCCGAGCAGCCGGCCCCCGTTACGATGGTGAGTTTCACGTCGTAGTCGCCCCATTGTGCGAATGTATGGGTGGGCGAAAAGGTTGTGGAGTCGACTTCGCCGTCGTTGAAGTCCCACCGGAAACTTGTACCTCCGTCGGTCAGGAGTGTCGAATCGGCGTAGTTGTGGAAATAGACTTGTCCGTTGTTCTCTCCCATAAGAGAAGTCTCAGGGTCTGCGGTGAACTCAGCTATCGGCTGGGCATGTACGGTCAAATACTTCCAGCGTATCAACGTGTCGGTACAGCCGTCTTTTGTAGTGGCGTTAAGGCATACGGAATAAGTGCCGGGTTCTTCGATTGTGAACGTGGGCTCGCGTTGTGTGGAACTGAGTATAGTAAGTGCATTCTCGTCGAGTATCCACCATTCATATTGAGCGTCGAGCGGGGTAGAGTTGTTGGTGAACTTCACCGTAAGCGGCGCACAGCCCTCAATGGAGCTTGACGTGTAGTCGAATTGGGGAATCTCGTTGATGATGACATTGATGGTGTCCGACCCACGGCAGGTGAGGCTGCCGTCATCGTTGCTGGTGGCCACCTGAACGCTGTATTGTCCTGCACTGATGACTTCAATGTCCTCGGTGCGGTCGCCGGTATTCCAAAGATAAGTGGTGTTGGGTTCTGAATAGTTGGACTTGATGATCATCTCCTCGCCGTAGCAGAAACTGACATCGTCGCCCAATTCGGGTTTTGGCGACTGAACTACGGTGATGGTCATAGTGGTGTCGTAGCTGCAATTCAGGTTGTCAATGACACGG
>CAVCMI010000010.1:0-15296 GCA_963603365.1 Oscillospiraceae bacterium | reverse complement strand
GGGTTTGTTTACCAATAAGTCCCTTGGCTCTACCTGTAGTATTTCTGCGATTTCTGCAATATTGTCATTATTCAGAGGAAACGAAGGCGTGCTATAATAATCCTTCCATGCAAGATAAAAAGCTCTCAGCCTTTTCAATTGCGTCTTGGAGAATCCTTTTAGCCCAGGCATCTCTTGTTGCAGAAGCGAAGAAGTATTTTCAAGAACTTTATCACCCCAATTTGATTTTTTCTGACTTTGGCTAATATATCGTCCAATACCATAGTACAAAGCCAATGCGTTTTTATTGGCATTAAGCATCATAGTACGCCGCGTCTGCTGTATGGCAGACTTGACGGCTGCAACAGCTTTTACTACATCTAATTGGATTATATTGTGTTCCATGTTTATTCTTGTTCCATAGCTTCGAGTTGCAAAGATATGAAAATCATTAGCATGGGTGTTGAAAGAAAGCACCTTTTTTGCGGTCTGTGGTTAAACTTGTCGTGCTTCTTTCCATTTTCGGTAGAACTCCGGAGTTTCCCAAACAAGTTTCCGTTCCCGGTCAAGGAAGACCTGCACGGTGTAGCCCGAAACCAGCAGCTCGCCGCTCCCGGGTTCAACAATTTCGTAGTCAAAGATGATTTTGGCCGCCTCAGTTTCCCTGTATTTGCAACGTATCAGCACCCCGTCGCCGTAGTGTACAGGCTTCCGGTAGTTGATTTTCATTTCCACCAGCGGGGCAAAGTACCCCATCTCGTAGATGTACAGGTATTCCAGACCGTAGGTCTTGCCGAATTGTTCGCGAGCATCTTCGAAATAGAGAGCGTAATTGCCGTGCCATACAATGCCCATGGAATCAACTTCGCTGAACCTTATGTCGATTGTTTTCTCAATTTGTAACATGTTGCTGGGGGGTTGTCTCGTTTGTTTGATAGCGGTTATACCAGAAATACTTTCAGGTCACATTCTGCCGCTGCCGTGCCGTTGGCTTCCGCGGAGGCGTGCACAAAGACGGCGTCCAACACTTCCGCTATGACTTCAATCTTAGTAAGGAGCAATTCACCGCATAGGGGCAGCCGGTACGCTTTGAAATTGGAGATGCTCCCGACAACTCCAATGCGGACGGGCTTTTCGCGGTTAAGGTATCCTATGCGTGCGGCACACGTCTGCGCCATGTTTTCGATAAGTCCGCAGGCGGAAAGCGTGCCCTCCATGACAAGGATATGCTCGTCGGGGACGGCGAATGAAGTGGTGCATGTCTTCTCGTGACAGTCCACGATACGGTCCACCAGCAAGAACGGCGGCCTTTGCGGTATGAGAGCCAGGGCAGAGAAATGTTCCATGCTATTTCAATTTGCATTGAAGGATGCTGTGGCCAAGGCCAAGTCCGTCGTATATTTTTTCAATCTCGAGGCCGGCACGCTCAACGCAGCGTATGAGGTCGCCCGAATAGTACATTTTGCTGTTGCCGTTTGCGATGGCGGTAAAGTAGAGGCTGATTTGGGCAAGGCAGTAGGAGGCCGTCTCAAAACGCTGGCGGTCCCAGAATGTCTCCATTATGTATAGTCGGGTGTCTTGGCTCATGGCGCGTGCGGCGCGTTGCATGATGCCGGTGGCCTCTTCTTCGGAGAAGCAGTCGAGGAACTGACTCATCCAGATGGCATCGAAGCCGCCGGGGAACTGTGTTTGCGGGTCCAGCAGGTCGGCTCCGTAGCCGCTGATGCGGTCGGCTCCCTCTTGTCCTTTTGTCTGCTGCCGCATCATCTCAAGTTGCTGCGGAAGGTCCATGATGGTTACGCGCACCGAGGGGTCATGGGCCAAACACTGCATTGCCCACCGCCCGGTGTTCCCTCCAACGTCCAAGAGAGTTGCCGGATGGCGGCTGAACACGATGTCCAGCGCTTGCTCAAACGAGCAGTCGGAATAGAAATGGTCGAAATCGAACCAGCTTTTCTGCACGTCGGGCGGCAGCTGCGACAGTCCCTCATATACGGTTTTCCAATCCCCGAACACTTTCAGACCCTCGGGCTTGCCCTCCACGATGGCCTCTTCGAGGTTGAAGAGGCCAAGGTAGTTCACGTCGTGCATGAAATTCATGTTTATGCGGGTCATACGGTCGTTCAGCAGGAAGCGGCCGGTCTTGGCGAGTTGGAATTTGCCGTTTTGCAGCAGCACCGTGCCGATGGTGAGCGAGGACTCTACCAACACTTTCGCGCCGTAGAGAGAAAGTCGGGTTTTGCCGGCGATTTCTTCCAGAGTCAGTCCTTCGGGATGGCGGTCCAGCATGTCGAAGATGCCAAACTTGACCATCAGGCGTGACACTTGAAACACGACGGGCGCGAAGGCTATCTCTTGTGCCAGCCGTTGGGCCTGCAGGGCCGTGAAGCGTTCTTTGGCATAAATCTCTTTCTGCGGTGATTCTAATTCCATATTGTCGTCTGTTGATGGTGGTTGATGTCAGTGTTGAAGACGGTTATTTCCAGAAACTGTAATAGTTGAACCATTGCTCCGGGTATTTTAGGAGAACTTGTTCTGCCGTTTTCACGAATTGCCGGAGCAAGGCTTCTGTTTTCATCGTGACGTTCATGCCGTCGAGGTTTCCGTCAAGAGGAAAGATGTGTCCGTTGTAGCAGACGCCTTTGCCTTTCATGATGAAGACGGCGACGACAGGCATGTTCAGTTGTGCTGCCAGACGGAAGGGTCCGATGGGGAAATCTGCAGGATGGCCGAGGAACTCGACGGTCATCTTCTTGTCGCTTCCGAAGAGACGGTCGCAGGCAATGGTGATGATGTCGCCGTTTTCTGCGGCCTCTTTGATGGTGAAAAGGTGCGACATGTCGGAACGCACGGGCACAAGCCTCACATGGTTGCGCTGCAGGGAAAGGTCGCGGCGATGTTGGAACGCTTCGCTTTCGCCGCCGTAGATGATGCCGTAGATGGTCTTGTGCTCTTGTGAGAGGCAATGGCCGCACAGCTCGAAGTTCCCGATGTGAGAACTGGCCATCATAAATCCGCTCTCTTTGGTCAGCAATTGGTCAAGGACCTCCATGTTGTCCACGGCGATGCGGAACTGGTCGCTGCGTCCTGCCAGCAATGCGAACTTGTCGATGACCACGCGTCCGAAAATGACTGCATTGCGGCAGGTGGCGCGGAAAGAACGTCCTCTGCCGAAGGCGTGGATGCGGCGGAAATAGCGGTACATTTCACGGATCGACCGGAATGAGAAGATGAAATAGAACGGGACAACGAGGTAAACCACAGGGTAGAGGAAAGTCACGTTGACATGCCTGAGGATGGCAAACAGGCAATGCTGTCCGAACTTCCCTCCGCCGGTTTTCCCTTGCCATTGTCTGGTTTCGGCCATGGCCTATTTTACCTTTTCATAGATGTAGCTGTAGAAGTCGCCCAGCGTCTTGACGTCCGTCATATCTTCCGGTTTTATCTTGAATCCGAATTTCTTTTCTACCAGAACTACGATATCCACAAAATCGAGGCTGTCAATGTTCAGGTCTTTCTTTAAGAGGGCGTCTTCTTTCAAGAGTTCTTTCTCTATTTCTATTTCATCAACAAGGAATTGGTTGACAGTTTCGATGACTTCTGTTTTTTGCATAAAATGTTGTCGTTGTTTATTGATTTGATTTTCTGAGAATAATGGCACTGTTGGTGCCGCCGAAGCCGAAAGAGTTGGAGAGGCAAGTCTTGATCTCTTTTTGCTGAGTCTGGTTGATGATATTCAGTCCGGCAGAATACTCGTCGGGGTTTTCGAAATTGATGTTCGGTGCGATGAACGAGTGTTGCATCATAAGGCAGGAATAGACCAGTTCGCTGGCGCCGGCCATCCAGCATTCGTGTCCGGTCATGGATTTTGTAGAGCTTATCGGCGTGTTGTAGGGGGCGAACAGGCGTTTCAGGGCAAGCGCTTCAAGGGCGTCGCCCTGTTTGGTGGAGGTGGCGTGTGCGTTGATGTAGTCGACTTCAGCGGCTGACACCCCGGCGTCTTGGAGGGCGCGTTCAATGGCAATGGCAGAGCCTTGTTCGCTGGGCTGCGAGATGTTGCTGCCGTTGGATGAGAATCCGTAGCCCGTCACTTCGGCGATGATGGGCGCCCCGCGTTTCACGGCATGCTCGTATTCTTCCAGTATCAGCGTTGCCGCACCGCCGCTGGGCACAAGCCCGTCGCGGTCGCGGTCAAAGGGCCGTGATGCCTTGGAGGGCTCTTCCGTGCGGGTGGAAAAAACGGCAATCCCGTCAAAGCTGCCCATAGACAGGTAGTTGATCTCTTGTGCGCCGCCGCAGATGACAATGTCCTGCAGTCCGTTGCGGATGAACAGAAGCCCGAGTCCAACGGCATGCGAGCCGCTGGCGCAGGCGGCGCTGACGGTCATGTTGATGCCTCTGAGCCTGAATATGGTGGAGAGGTTCATCGTCACCGTGGAGTTCATGGACTGGAAGATGGCGCCGGACCCCATCATCTGGGTGTCTTTGTATTCGGAGGCAGTCGTGTGCGCTTCTATGACGGCCTTGGCAGAAGAGTCATTGCCGTAAAAGATGCCGACTTCCTGCTTGTCAAGGTAGTCTAAGTCGATGTGTGCCTGCTGCAGGGCTTCGAGCGTGGCCATGTAGGCGTATTCGCCCTCTTCGGCCAGGCAGATGCGCGAACGCCGGTCGAGCAACGGTTTCAGCAACGGCCGCTGCACTATGCCGGTAAGCGGGGAACGGTAGCCGTAAGCAATCCTTTCGGGGTCGATGCCGATGCCCGACTTCCCCGACTGCAAGGAGGCGGCCACCTCGTCGAGGTTGGTGCCAAGGCACGAATAGATGCCCATTCCGGTAATGACAACTCGTCTCATTGTTTTTCCTTCTTCCTTTCTGTCTCTATCTTAAAAAACATTAAATCATGTGTAAAGCCCACCGTTTATGGAGACGGTTTCTCCGGTGATGTATGCCGCTTCGGGGGAGACGAGGAAGCCGACTAAGGCGGCCACCTCTTCGGGGGTGCCGAAACGGTTGGCGGGTATCGTTTTCCTAAGCGCTTCTTCGTCAAGGCCTTTGGTCATGTCGGTGGCGATGAAGCCCGGGGCCACCGCATTGACGGTGACGTTGCGAACGGCCACCTCTTGAGCCAATGCTTTTGTGGCGCCGATGAGAGCCGCTTTCGCTGCCGAATAGTTGGTCTGTCCGGGCAATCCTTTGATGCCCGACAGGGAAGCGATGTTGACGATGCGACCGTCGCGGCGGGTGAGCATGTGCTTGAGCAGCCGTCTGGTGATGATGAAAAAGCCGTTCAGCGTGGTGTCAAGAACAGTGTGCCAGTCCTCGTCTTGCATGAATATCATCAAGGCATCGTGTCTGACTCCGGCGTTGTTCACCAGCACGGATATGTATTCGCCGGGGTGGCTGCACTCCCAGTTCCCGAGCGCCGTTTCTGTTTCGGCAGTGTCAGAGACGTTGAACGGCAGCAGCTCGGCAGTGCCGCCCCTCTCTTCGATGAGACGTTTCACCTCTTCGGCGGCTTCGATGTTCTCGCGGCAGTTGATGACCACGGCATATCCCATTGCGGCAAGCCTCAAACTCACCGCGCGCCCGATGCCGCGCGAACCGCCTGTGACTAATGCGTATTTCATAGCGGCAGATAACGGTTTCGTTGATTCTTCAGGAACTCGATGACATTCCGGATGTCGGCATCCTTGGGTGTGTCTTCGATGAATAAAGGTACGATTTCCCGGATTCTTCGGTAGAGGCCGCCCGTTACAGGCGAAAGACTGTCCCCGATTTTAAGGCAGTCGACCGCTTGTGCGATTCCGATGAGATGGATGGCCATCACCTGGAAACTGTTGTCGATGACCCGCTTGGCGAGAATTGCCGCATTGGTGCCCATGCTGACGATGTCCTGGTTGTCGTTGTTGTTGGGTATGCTGTGTACATACATGGGGTTGGCAAGGGTCTGGCACTCCGCGGTGGTGGAGCACGCCGTGAACTGGAGCGCCTGTATGCCGTAAGTGAGCCCCAGTTTGCCCAGGTTCAGGAATGGCGGCAGGATGCCGTTAAGTTTGTCGTGGCACAGGTAGTTGAGTTGTCGTTCCATCAGCATGGTCATCTTCGTGACGGCGATCTTGAGCTTGTCCATCTCAAACGACACATAGTCGCCGTGGAAGTTGCCGCCGTGATAGACGGTGCAGGTGTCCTTGTCCACAACCGGGTTGTCGTCAACGGCATTGAACTCTTCGACGAGAATTTTCTCCGTAAAGCGGAGAGCGTCGAGCACGGGGCCGAGGATCTGGGGCACGCAGCGCAGCGAATAGTAAGGCTGCACCTTGTGCGTGAAGACTTTCTCCTCGTGATGGTGGAACATCTCCTCAGCACGTTTGCGCAGGCATTTTGACCCTTGCGCTATTTCGGTCATTTTTGCGGCGATGATGCATTGCCCCTCGTGGTTTTTCAGCTCGTTGAGTTCTTTTGACATGAAATCGTCGTAAGAGGCGGCGACTTCGTTCATCATAACAGAGGCCAAAAGAGCCGTTTCGAGCAGCACGTTGGCGTAGTGAAGGTTGACGATGCCGATGCCGGTCATCATAGCAGTGCCGTTGTTAAGCGCCAAACCTTCGCGGAGGGTCGGCTTCAAGGGGACGATGCCCAATTCGGACATCACGTCGGCCGTCTTGCGCCGGACTCCCTGATAGAAAACTTCGCCTTCGCCGATGAGGGCAAGGGCAAGATGCGCCAGCTGCACCAAGTCGCCCGACGCACCTACGCTGCCGTGCTGCGGTATGACCGGGCATATTCCCTTGTTGATGAAAACCTGCAGCAGGTCAAGGACGTAGGGGTCAACCCCCGACTTGCCTTTCACGAAGGTGTGATACCGGGCCAGCATGGCGGCTTTCACGTATATTTCGGGAAACGGTTCCCCGGCGCCGCAAGAATGACTCCGTATGATGTTGTATTGTAAGGTCTTGATGTCTTCGTCTGAAACCCGGTATTGTGCCATGGGGCCAAAGCCTGTGGTGATGCCGTATATGATTTTGTCTTTGGCGAAATCTTTCAGAAAACTAAAGCTGTCTTCCATACGTTTCCTGACTTCAGAATCCACGGAAATCGGAGTGTTTTCAAACAGAATACTTTCTATATCAGTAAATTGCATAAAAAGCCGATGCAGTTTTTGGAATTAAACTATATATAGCGGTTAAAAGCGGCAAAAATACAAAAAATGGATTAATCCTGATGCAGCACGGCGGCGAGTATCTCCGCTGATTCTATTTCACGGATCTGTTCGTTGTGTATCTTTAGATATTCGATGAGGGAACGCAGAAGACGGTTCCGGGTGGGTCTGTCGACAGTCACTGTGTTTTCTTGGTTGAGAAGCTGCGACAAATAGCGGCTTTCCGCAACCGGAAGTTCGTTTTGGCTGTTGAGGGAGTATTTCACGAACCTGCTTTCGGTCAAGGAGAAATGGCAAGCGGTCTCGTCGCAGTTGTTTTCCGGACAAAAGCCTAACATAGAGCTCAGCCGGAGCAGAAAGCGTGCGGGATAGTCGGGCTGGAAGTGTTCAGTGCCGTTGATTTGTTTGATTTCAGTCTCAAGGAAACCGTAAAGGGGCTTGTCCGGCCCCGAGTCGGAGAGCAGTTTGTAGACCACTTCGTTGCAGAAGAGGACAAGGGCGTTTCTCACGGGGTTGAAGCCGGCATGGGCGGGGGAGTCTTTGCGAATGATGTCTTTGATGTGTTTCAGGCGGCTGTCGTGATGGTCGTGGTATGTGATGTGTACGACGGCAAGCGGTGAGAAGAAAGCGGCTTTGACCCGGCTTTTTTTTGAAAAGGCGTTTTTTACGATGAACGACTGGGTGCCTTGTGCTTCCGTGTAGATCTTCACGATGAGGGAGGTGTCGGAATAGCGCGTGGAGCGCAACACGATGCCGGAGGTTGAGATGTCCATATCCGCGTCAGTTGATGAACAGGAACTTGGCCACGACACTCTCTTTGCCCTCATCGTCAGAGGCCATGACATAGTAAACGCCTGTGGCTGGCCGGTTCCCGTAGTGGTCTTTGCCATACCATACGAGTTGTCCGCCTTTGCTGTACCCTTGCCATACCAGCCGTCCGGAACTGTCGGTGATCTTGCATAAAGATTCGGCCTTGAGCCCTTTCACGGCAACGGGTCCGGTGTAGCCGTGGCGTACGGGGTTGGGATAGACCAGCAGGTCGCTGTAAGTGTCTCCGCCCTTGGTGGCCTCGCCCTGATAGCTTACAATGCCTTTGTCAGTCCCGAAAAACACTTCTCCGCTCAAGTCATTTATGGCGATGCAGTTTATCTGGTTTGAGAACAGGGGGTTGTCTTCAGCGGTGAAATGCAGCAGTTGCTTCTGTCCGTCTTTGCTCATCAGAAACACGCCGGCCTTGCGGGTGCCTATCCATTTGCGGTTCGCTCCGTCAACGGCTATCGCAGTGACGGTCTCGTTTTCAAGCAGGATGGACACATACCCGTCTTGCTCCAGCAAGATGTTGTTGGGGCGTGCGGTGCCGCTGAATATGTTGGAAGGGTAGTAGATGACTTTGATGCCCTTGTCGGTGCCGATCCATATTTCGCCCTCCAGGTCTTCAGCAATGCAGCCGACGGTTGACGAGTTGACCCTTGCGGCCGCGTTCATGTCTACACGGGCGAACTTGTCGTCGCCCGTATTGTCGTAAGTGCCGCTTTCGTAAAAAGCGACAAGCCTGTATTTGTTGAAACTGTCGTCGCGCGGGAAGGTGACCCACTTGTAACCTCTGGAGTCGACGATCAGGTTCTCGGCGACGACGCCTACGGCCGAAGAGGTGAGCACGCCGGAACCGATGTTGTAGGAATGCCACGTGCCGTCAGGCTCGAGCATTTTGAGCATTTTGGCGCAATGGCTGTTGGTTATCCAAAGGTTGCCTTTGCTGTCGAAGGCAAGCCCAGAGACGAAGGTCTTGCCCTGTTCGGTAGAGTCAAGCGGGCTGTTGGCGGCTGTATAGTGGGCAACTACTTGTTGGTCAATGCATTTAAAGAGACCTGCCCCCCAAGAGGCAATGTACCACTCGCGGTCGTTCAAGGGGTTGATGGCGATGTTCGTGAGGTCATGCGCTTCGGGGTCGAGCGCAAGGAAGCCGGCAGTGTTGCGGCCCCAGCTTTGGTTCACGAACCAGCTGAGGCGCGGGCTTTCGTAGCCCGGGGTGTATGCGGTGGTGGCCTTTCGCGACCCCGGCACTGCCGCGACAAGGCCGTTAAGGCTGGCAATGCTTTCTGCGTTGTGGCTGGCCGGACCGTTGGAGACAAAGAATTTGTGGTAGAAGAGAGGACGGTTGTAGAGGATCAGCCCGTAGGAATTGTCTGCCGCCCAAACGAGGTCGCCGTCCAACACGGCCTCTTGAAGGTTAGAATAGGTGCCGTCGTCTTGATACCAAGTGGCTTTGAAAGTGCGCCGCAGTTCGGTGTCAAAGGTCTCGGCATAGTCCCAGTTCCCTACAATCATCTCTTTGTCGTTGCTGTTCAGCGAACGCACGTCTTCAAAAGTCATCGTGGAGGGCAGCCATTCTCTGCCGTCAAACACAAAGAGTGTGTCGTGCCGGTCGGCAGAGATGATGCCTCCGTTGCAGTTTTTGGAGGCAATGACTTTGCCGCCGAAATAGAGCAAGTGGTCAAATTCGCCTCCGATTTCGTGCTGCCACTCCTGGAAATTGGCAACGTAGCTCAGCTTCTTGCGTATGCTGAAGACACCGCTGTCGGTGGCCAGATAGTACTTGTCGTCCGATATGGCGATGTCGTTGGCCTTGAACTGCACGCCGTCTCGCTTGGTGAACCATGAGTCTGTTGTAAGAAAGGTGTTGAGGTCAACCGTCACGATGCCGAACGGATAGACCAGATAGGCCATGTCCCCGTAGACGCGGATGCTGGAAAGCTGTTTGGAACCCGTGAGTTGTTTGTTTTTGACGTCGCTGACGTTGTGCACTTTGTCGTCTTGGATGAAGTCGAGATTCCCGTTCTGGTATCCAACTATCAATGTATTGTGTGCCTTGTCGTAAAGGATGTCAGTGAGGTCGATGTCCGAGAGTCCTTCCACTTTCGTCCACGAAGAGATCTCGGGCTGTTCGCTGTCGGCCGTGCTCTTTTCGAGGAACATCAGCCCGTTGTCGGCGGCTGCATATACGTAATCGTCGGCGGCTGCTACGGAATGGAATGATTGGAGCGGCACATGTCCTCTGAATGAGCCGATGGGTATTTGCGCCTGCGTCGCCGTGCAGAGCGCGACAAAGAGGAAACAGGAAAGCGCAGTTCTTGTCTTCATAAGTCTCGGTTGCCTTTAAGGGTTATTTTTAGGATGTTGAAAACAGGTATGAATGAGGTCAGCAGGCTTATCAGCAGCAAGATGCCTCCTACGAGCGCGAAGTCCGAGATTTCCAGCTGCACAGGATAGTAGGGGATGATGTAGTTGCCGCCGTTGCCGAGCGTGATCAGGTGGAAATGTTGCTGAATCAAGCATATTACGGTGCCGGCCAGCAGGCCGCACGCTCCTCCGATGAAGGAGATGAGGATGCCTTCGTAGATGAATATGCGCCGTAGCAGCGAAGCGTCGGCGCCTAAGGTGCGGAGCACGGCAAGGTCGGTCTTCTTTTCAAGTATGAGCATCCCCAGCGACCCCGTGATGTTGAATGCCGCCACCAACAGTATGAATGTGAGGATGATGTAGATGACTAACTTTTCAGAGTGCATGGTCTTGAACAGCGACTCCTCTTGCTGGTACTTGTCGCGGACACGGTATTGCGCCCCGACGGTCTCTTGGATGCGCTGCTGGCAGACTGCCGGCTTGACACTGCCGTCGAGTTTCACCTCGATGGAGGTGGCTTGCCCCTCATACTGCATAAGATCCCGTACAAAGCCGATAGGAGCCAGCAGACAGGTCTCGTCGTTGGCAGTGTTGGTTGAGAATACGCCGGTGGGGAACAGGTAGAGCGTGCTGAACGAGTTTGCCGGGTCGGAGAAGTTCTTTTTGGTGCGCTTGGGATAATAGACTTTCAGGAGGTCATAGCTGTCGAGCCTGATTTGCAGCTGCCCGGCGGCTATGGAACCTAAGGCGGCACAAGGCTGTTCGCCTAAATAGTCTCTGAACTGCCCGTCAATGAGCAACTTGTTGTATCCGTTTCGGGTCACATAACCGTTGTCGATCCCCTTGATGAAAAGGAGTTCCTGCCGGTCGTTGTAGGAGACGAGCGCGAGGTCGCTCACGACCTCGGTCACATGCGCCACGCCGGGCAGAGCGGCGACGGCCGCTTTCGGGAAGCTGTCGGCGCTGAAAGATTTACCCTCTACGAGCGTGATCTCCAAGTCAGGGTTGAATGCGTTGAACCACCCTCCGATGATCTTTTCCATGCCGTTGAACACGGAAAGCACGATGACCAATGCGGCGCTGCTGACGGCAATGCCTATCATCGACACTATGGAAATGACATTGATGATGTTGTGCTTCTTCTTGGAGAACAGGTATCTCAATGCCAAGAAAAGAGCCGTGGCACGGGATGTGTTTTTCAAGGCTATTGTTTAAGCAGTTTTTCGATGTTCTCCATATAGTCGAGGGTGTCGTCGATGAAGAATTCCAATTGTGGGACGACACGGATCTGGTTTTTGATTTTCTGCCCGAGCCGGAAACGGATGTCTTTCGTGTTTGCCCTTACGGCGGCGATGACTGCGTCTTTGTCCTGGACCATATAGATGCTCAGGTAGGCTCTCGCTATGGAAAGGTCGGCGGTGACGGTGGTCTGTGTCACGGTAATCATGCAATGGTAGATGTCTTTGCTGTCGTGCAGGAACAGGTCGGCCAGTTCTTTCTGCAACAAAGATGCTATTTTGTGTTGTCTTGTTGTGTTCATTTCAAGTCTGGGAATAAAACGATGGGCAAAAATACGATTTTTTTCGACGTTCTGCCGGACGGCGCTGTTTTCGGGCGTCAACGTTCAGAGGGCGAGGCGGCGGCGTATTTCGGCCATGTTCTCCTCTTCTGTGCGGGCAATGTCGAGCCAGCAGATGTCGAAACTGAGCCGTTCCATACGTCTGAACCAGGTCATCTGCCTTTTCGAGAACTGGTGGATGGCGATGTTCAGTTGCTCCGTCATGTCCTCATAGCTGAGTTTGCCGAGCAGGTAGAGGGTCACGAACTTGTATTCGAGCCCGTAGCGGACCAGTTGTTCCGCCGTTGTGCCGGAGTCGAGCAGCGCTTGCACCTCATCCACCATGCCCGCTTGCAGCCGGTCATGCAGGCGTTGTGTGATGCGGCTGCGTATCAGGCTGCGTTCGCCACGAAGCCCGAAGATGACGGAGGGGATGGGATCTGAAAGTATTTGCTGCTCTTCCTGGAACTTGAATCGGTAGCCTTGCAGCACGGCTTCGATATACATTCCGCTGCCGCCGCAAAGGACAACCTGCCGCCCGCGGGCGCGGATGTCCTGTATGGCGCTGAATGCTGCCTGCTGGTATTGGTAAACGTTGTATGTGGAGCCGGGCTCTGCAATGTCAATGAGGTGGTAAGGCACGTCTTTCCCGTCAAGGCAGTATTCTGAAATGTCTTTCCCCGTGCCGATGTCCATACGGCGATACACCTGCCGGGAGTCGGCGCTGACGATTTCCCCGTCCAACTCGGCGGCAATCCGCACGGCCAGATGCGTCTTCCCTGTGGCGGTTGGCCCTAAGACGGTGATGACGGGTTGTGGGTTTTCGGTCATTTCAATGGCTGCAGTTTGGGTTCGTCATAGACTTCGGGATCCGATATGTCGGTGCCGCTGACGGTCAGTCGCAGCATTGTGAGGCGGGTGTGTATCCCGTAACGTCCTGCTGCGCCGGGGTTTATGAACAGCAGTTTGTGTGGGGCATCATACTGGATCCGCAAGATGTGCGAGTGTCCGCCTACAAGGATGGTGGGAGCTGCTGTTTGGATCAGCCGCAAGGTTTCGGGGGCGTATTTGCCCGGATGTCCTGCAATGTGCCGCATGGCTACGGTGTGCCCCTCGCAGCGGAACACAAGGTTCTCGGTGAGTTCTGAACGCAGGTCCCAGCCGTCGCAGTTCCCATATACGGCACGTACGGTTGGGGCTATGAGCTGCAATTCGTCAAGGATTGTGTTGCCGGCGACATCACCGGCATGCCAGATCTCGTCACACCCTTTGAAGAACTCGTAAGCCTTAGGGTGAAGATAGCCGTGCGTGTCGGAAAGAATGCCGATTCTTTTCATTTTTCGGAAAGATTGCGCTGTTTCACCACTTCAAAAAGGGCGATGCCGGTGGCAACGGACACGTTGAGCGAGCGGACTGTTCCCCTCATCGGAATGCTGACGGTGTCGTTGCATAGCCGCAGGTAGTCCCAGGCGATGCCCTCATACTCATTTCCCATAATCAGGCACACCGGCCCGGAGAAGTCTTTGTTGTAGAGGGCGTGGTTCGCCTTTTCGGTGACGCCTACAACCTCGATGCCTGAATCCTGAAGGTATTTGATGACCTCAACAAGGTTAGAATGGCGGCATACGGGTATCTTGTGCAGCGCGCCGGCCGAACTTTTCACGGCATCTTCGTTGAGCTGTGCGCCGCCGTTGAGCGGTATGATGATGGCATCCGCGCCGGCACATTCCGCGGAACGGGCGATGGCGCCCACGTTGCGCACGTCGGTGATCTTGTCGAGCAGCAGCAAGAACGGCGTCTTGCCCTCCTCGAACAGACCGGGCACGATGCTGTAGATGTCGTCATATTCGATGGCGGAAAGAAATGCTGCAACCCCCTGGTGGTTCTGTCGCGTAAGCCGGTTCAGCCTCTCCGAGGGCACATATTGGAACGGTATCTTATGCTGTCTCACCACATAGAACAGCTCTTTGAACAATTCTCCTTGCAACCCCTTCTGGAACAACACTTTGTCGATGGTCTTGCCGCTTTCGACGGCTTCAAGGATGGGGCGCATCCCATAAACGAGCGCGGCATTGCCGCCGGGTTCTGTTCTCCGATAAACAGACGATGTCTTTTCTTTGTGCGGGCGTGCGTGGTCTTTGCTGTCCATCATTTCGGTTCTTGGTTTGTGGCGCGCACATAGTGCGGCATGGTCTCTGGCAATTCCATTGAAAGCTCAACGTATCCGGCAAATTCGCCGTTCTCGAACCAGGGAGCCTGGTAAATCATTTTTTTTATCCCGTTCTTCTCAATGGTATAGACGTTTACCTCGTGTTTTTCCAGCAAGTTGAGCAGTTTGGCGCGCGCCGGCTCCGGATGGCACGCCAGCAGGTTGTCGCCGACTTTTGACTTGCCGTCTTTGCAGAATGTGGCGATGGAACGGTCGTTCATCTCCAGAATATTGCCCTCTTTGTCGCAAACCGTGACGGAGTAGGGGATTTCTTTGAAGTATTTGAGCATAATCAGTTATATAGTATTGTGCTGAAAAAAAACAGCGCGCAAAAATAGGGAAAATAACCTATGGACGGATGTGCAATCGGGGATAAGATTCTATTGGTGTCCGCTAAAACCATTCATCGTGCATTGGGATTAAAAAAATAATTGACATGCAGAAAATCATTTGTATATTTGCAGCAAAATTGAACAGAAAATGAACGCAAGCGAAAGAGCAAGGGTGGAATACGAGTCCGGACATTGCGGGCATCCTTCATGGGATGTTCAGCATGGCAGTGTGGTTTCGCACGGAACGGAGAATAGGCCTCAGTGTTTAGTTGGGAGAACTTGGATATAGGATGTGACAATTATAGAATGAGGAATGAGGAATGAGGAATGGGGAATATAGTATTTCAGAAAGAATAAAATTAACAGAACAGCATATATTTGCCGCACCGGTTTCATCTGGTTTTGCCCTGCCTGTCGGCAGACAGGGCAGACAGAGCGAAAGTGTTAAAAACAGAAGTCAACGTAATTTCTAATCAAACAAATTATGAACATTCTTTACAAATCGACACCGATTATTTTCTTACGCGCTGCCTCTATGTGCAGATTCTGCGGTGCTGTGCCGCAGGAAGCGTATCCAGTTTCAAAACAGTCCACAGCGGCGGCCGCAGGCCAACCTGCCGTTGCCAGGCGAGACCTGCTTCTGGTCGAACGACATGCGCGCCGCCATCGAAGCGGACCGGCTTGCCAAGGTCTACCGCTGCGCCCCGACCTTGTAACACAGCAAGGCCAAGGGCTTAGGATACAACGTGAGGTACGTAAAATGATCCAACTGATATGAAACGGGTTTTGCTAATATTGCTGTCCGTTTGCCTTTGGGCGTTCAACAATGCCCAAACGCTCATCTTAGGGTCTGCCACCAGCCCACAGTCGGGGTGTGCC
>CAVCMI010000009.1:0-118695 GCA_963603365.1 Oscillospiraceae bacterium | reverse complement strand
AGAGCACAACCTTGCCAAGGTTGGGGTCGCGAGTTCGAGTCTCGTTTTCCGCTCAATTTTTTTAAGGTTTAGGTTAAACGGACGGTTCGGGTTTCCCCCGAGCCTTTTTTTATCCTGCGCATGATGATTGTGTTATATCTTAATGTTTTGACAATCACCGTGTTACATAATGTATAAGGAAGAGAACGTCAACGCCTGTCAATAAAAAACAGTGCTGTGCGGCAGGTTGCCCCATTGTTCTACACATCGGCAAAACACGAAAAAGCAGACGCTAATAAGGGGCACACTCTGCCTTGAAATGTGATCTTTCGCCAATAGGCATTTTTTCCTTTTTGGGGCAAACCTCTCCGAATTTATCTTCATTGTGGATTCGCCTCCGGCAACGCGGGTGATTTCAACAGGTTCTTCAGGAAGCACACATGTCGGATTTTTCGTCTTGACAAACCGACTTGCAACGTGAGCAAGGTCATCGTCGACACATTCTCTGTGGTGCAAAAAAACACCCGAATTTGTCATAAAGCCGTAGGATGTCTGCCTATGCAACAATGTGAACTTCAAGCCGCAGCAAGACGTATACATAGTCTCTGGGGGAGGGGTAGAGGCCTCTTTAGGCTCTTGATTGAAATAGAGAGCCCTATTTAATCCCTATTCCTAATTCCGGCTATCGGACGTAGGACAATCATCATTTTGCCTGTTGAAAACAAAAAAAGGCCGGGTCTTTGACCCGGCCTTTTTTGTTCATAGATAATCGTTTTGTTACTTCACAATGAACTTGTAGGTGACCTTTCCTGATTTGGTCTGGAGGTTCAGGAAATAGATGCCATTAGAAAGGCTGTTAACCGGGATTGTGTAAACTCCCTCGCCGTTTTCGTGGCTGAACTGGTCAGTGAGCACAACCTTGCCGGTCATGTCAACGACAGTAGCCATAATTTTCTGCGTTTCTGCCTTAAAGGAGACATTAAGGTTTTCGGTGGCGGGGTTCGGGTAAATATTCACATCCTGAAGGTCGCTGTATTGGTCAATGCCCAAGACGCCGTCAAATTCGAGTTCAAAGCCAGTGCCCTCTTTCCAGTTGTCGGCAACAAACTTTACAAGAACATCGTTTGTCGAGATAAGAAAATGGTCGTACGGTCTGTTCTCTGCAGTGTAGCGAACAATGAGGTCATTGTTGTTGTTCACATCATAGAACTCAATGTAATCGCCTGCTTTCAGGTCAAATTTGTGGAAAAAGAAATTGTAGCCCGTATTGAACTGAAGGCCACTCAGTCTGTATTGGCATACGTTTGATGGTTTGTAGAGGCCGTCGCCGGTAGCATTGTCTTTCTTGTCGGTCAAAACCGTGTTGTAAACATTCTTATACTCCTTGTAAGAGGCGCAAGCATCAACATTGTTATAAGATCTCACTTTATATTCCAATACGAAGCCATAGTCCGTTTCTGCGTCAGAATTAGAGGTGAACTTTATCAGAACACTGTCGGCAGTGATATTGAAGACGCCCGGAAGGGTTTCTCCTTGGAAGTCGGCGTGAACGCTTCCGCCAATTCCGGTGTAGTCAGAGCAAGCAGGCATCAGATAATCGCCGGAATATTGTGCTTTGATACCGGAGGCTTCGGTTCCGCCATTGTAAATCGTGATAACATCGCCCTCTTTGGTTTTGATTTTGTAGAACTGAAGTTGGTATCCGGCTGCGTTAGGGCAAGCGAGCACCCAACTGCGGTCGGTGTTTGGGGCATATTTCACGTGACCTGCGCCATCTGAAATTGTGCCGTTGCTGGCCGTGATGCGGGTATGTCCGCTGGTGGGCTTCAGGAGCGTTGTAGTGTCGCTTGTGTTAGGATAGAGGTTCACCATCATCGACTCGCTCCAGTTGTAGTTAAAGTTGCCGTAACTTGAGGAGCACATGTTCTTGAGACGGTAGAAGCCGTTGTCAGCGCCGCCCCAGCCCCAATTGACGTGGAAATAGTTGATGCCATTCACGTTCGTGTAGCCGTCCACTATCCAGGCGTGACCGCCGGCTGACCTGCTTTGTCCCGAATAGAAAACAGGGCGGTGGGCATCCAGTTCATTCACCAGTTTGGCTTCCCATTCTGCAAGGAGAGTAGCGTTAGCGGTATCGGTCACCACATCGGTGATGTTCTGGAACTGTCCGGCAGCAGCATAGTAAAAATGGTTCTGAAGGGCCGTCAAGGCATATTCAGACTGTGAGCCTGAACCGTCGTGACCGTAACCCATACGAACAGAAACGCCGCAATGATAAAGCAGGTTTGCCAATTCAAAGTTGTAGCTGTCAAGGTTGTTAGGCATTGCGTCATAATCGTAGGTGGCGTGGCTGAAATCTGCCGTCTGGCGAGGATATTGGTAAATCACTTGGGAATAGTCGTCATTATACTCTACCGGGAAATAAGACACTGCGCCGTATCCGTTTGCGGGATAGCGGTAATAGAACATAATGTTAGCCATCGTGAGCGCGACGCAGCCTACCGGAGCGCGGTGTTCGGAAGAATACTCTGCCAGCGGGTTATAAGGGCATTCAGAGTTGTAGTACGGCGACTGGTTCCATTTGGTTGTAACCAGCGGCTGGACACCGGTCGTGGCATCTTTGCTTGCAAAACTGAAATCGAATGCGGAATAGCGTGCCCAGTCCCGGTGGGCAGGGACTGGCTGTGCAGACTTGGTGTCGGCGGTTTTAACGATTTCTGACAACTCTGCTTTGTATTTTTCGCACATCATATCGGCGGGAGTCCCTGTCTGGAAATTGCTTTCCAAGGAATATGCCAACACAGGGGAAACTTCATCAATTGCAGAAACTATGATGAAGCCTTTATTGCCAATTTTGAAACGATAAAAAAGAGCGTTCCCATCCTGGTCGTATGCGGTATATTCAAGATTCAGGCGAATCTGTGTTTCCTGTGTACCCAAGCGTTCAGCAATGAAATTTCTGGACACTTTTTGAGCCTTGTCGGCAGGCACCACATTGGAAGCGGTTCCTGCGAACATTGCCGCAAAAAACGATACTAAGAGCAAAAAGTTTTTCATAAGCATTTAATTTTTAGTACTTTAATTCTTATTATTCTATATTTTACAAAATTTCGATTAAACTTATTTCAAGGTGGCAAAAGTACATTTTTTTTCAATCCAAAATGTTCAAAAAATTATTTGGACGAGTAAGGGTGTATTGCCATCGCTATGCAAGAATAGATTCCTGCCGTTTCGGTTCGCAGCCGTCGGTAACCAAGTTTCACTTCAGCATATCCGAAACGACGTGCTTTCTCCACCTCGCGCGGACTGAAGTCGCCCTCCGGCCCTACCAGCAGAATTGTTTCTTCATGCACAAATTGCTCTTCAGCAAACTGTCTGGTATTGTCATTGTCGCACCATGCGATATATTTGTCGGCCTCATGCACATTGTACCTTTCCAAAAAACCGTCGAAAGTGGTCATCTCTACAGGCGGCAGCCATAGAGTCTGGCTCTGCTTGAGCGCTGCCACGGCAATGCGGTGCATCCGGTCCATGTTCAGCCGTGTGCGTTCCGAATGGTCGCAACTGACAAATGTTATGGCATACACTCCTATTTCAATGGCTTTCTCGACAAGCCATTCCATACGGTCAACGTTTTTGGTGGGAGCAATGGCAAGATGCAACCGCGGCATTCCTGATGCCGGATCTGCGAACCTGTCCATAGGCTGGACAACACATGCTTTCGGGTCTGCTGAAACAATTACGGCCTTTGCCCCAGTTCCTTTGCCGTCGGTAAGCATAATCCTGTCGCCGACGCGATGTCGCAAGGTTCGGATGCAGTGCGACGACTCTTCTGCATCCAAAGTCACAGCAGCGGATGAAAAGTCAACAGCATAAAAGAAATGGTCTGCCATAATGCGTTATGATTCTTTTTCTGACAATTCGAGCCAGCGGTCTGTACTTGCTTCCAAAATCGCATTGATTTCATTATAACGTTTCCCCCACCGTGCAAATTCTTCGGCTGCTCCCTCGCCTTTGTTCATTTTCTGTTCTAATTCCGACTTTTCTGATTCAAGGTCTGCCATCCCCTTCTCTAATAATTCGAGTTCTCGTTTCTCTTTGAAAGTCAGTTTGTTCTTCGGCTGTTCGCGAACAGGCTTCGCTATCGTTGGCCTGTTTTCCTTTTCAATACGCTTGCGGATCCGTTCCTCTTTTTCTTTCTCTTGCCTGTATTCGGTATAGTTTCCGTAATAATCTTTCACCACCCCGTCACCCTCGAACACGAAAATATGGTCCACCAGTTTATTCATCAGCCAGCGGTCGTGGGAGACGACAATCATACAGCCGCTGAAATTTGTCAAGAAATCCTCCAGCAGGTTCAGCGTATCAATGTCGAAATCATTGGTAGGCTCGTCCAATATCAAGAAATTCGGGTTTTTGAGCAGCGTTATCAGCAGATGCAGCTTCCTTTTTTCGCCGCCGCTCAAATCCTCGTAATAGGCATATTGTTGGCTGAACGGGAAACCGAAATGGTTCAGAAACTGCGAGGCGCTCACATACTTTCCGTTCTCCATTTTTATCATCTCGGCATGTTCTTTCACAAGGTCTAATACTATTTTGTTTCCTTTGTACGTCAGCCCGTTTTGTGAAAAATAGCCGAACTGTATCGTCAATCCTGGTGTAATCTTGCCGCCATCCGGCTTCACCTCGCCCATAATCATTTTCAGAAACGTGCTTTTGCCTGTGCCGTTCTTGCCGACGATGCCGCATTTTTCTCCTTTTTTGAAAATGAAAGAGAAGTCCTTGATTATGGTCTGGTCTGGATAAGAAAAGTCGAGGTGGCTGATTTCCAATATCTTGTGACCGATGCGTTCTGACTGGACTTTGAACTGTTCGGGAGTGGCTTCCACTTTCCGGGTTACCTGTTCCTGCAGTTGCTCAAAGTTATTAATGCGGGCGCGAGCCTTAGAGGTTCTGGCTTGTGGAGAGGTATGTACCCAGGCCAACTCGCGGCGGTAGAGGTTGCACAGCCTTTCGTGTTCAGCCGCTTCGTTGGCAAGTCGTTCTGCTTTTTTCTCGACGAAATAACTGTATTTCCCCTTGTAGTGATAAAGGTTGCCGTTACTGAGTTCAAAAATGTCGCTGCACACCTTGTCGAGAAAAGCCCTGTCGTGGGTCACCATCAGGATAGTGGCATTTGCAGCAGACAGGTAATCCTCGAGCCATTCTATCATCTCCACGTCCAAATGGTTGGTAGGTTCATCGAGGATCAGCAAATCGGTGTTGGCAATCAGAGCTTTGGCGAGAGCCACCTTTTTGCGCTGGCCGCCGGAGAGTTCCTTCACCTTTTTGAACACATCGTTGAGTCCAAAACGGGACAGGATCTCCTTGGCTCGTGCCTCGTAATCCCAAGCGTTGAGGCGGTCCATTTCAAGCACTGCCGCATCCAGCTGACCGGCAGGCATTTCCCCGGGAACGCCGTTTTCATGCATCCGGACACACTGCTCGTACGTTTTCACGGCACGCACAGCAGGCACATCCTCGTCGAAGATGGCATTCAGCACCGTATCTTCCGCATCAAAGCGGTCTGTCTGTGGCAGATACGACACCACGATGTCCTTGCGGACAACAACTTCCCCCTCGTCGGGGACATTTCTCCCTGCGATAATGTCAAGCAGCGTGCTCTTGCCCGTGCCGTTTCGGGCCACAAGCGCGCTTTTCTGTCCTTTTTCCAATCCGAACGTAATGTTCCGGAAGAGTACCTTTTCGCCTACCGACTTGGTAATGCCATTGACTGTGAGGTAGTTCACAAAGCGTTATTTGGATCTTACGGCAATGGCTTCAATTTCCACCATTACGCCTTTGGGCAGGTCGCGGACAGCAAAGGCAGCGCGTGCCGGTGGGTTGACAATGAAATATTTGGCATAAACCTCGTTCATTGCACTAAAGTTTGCAATGTCGCTCAGCAGGCATGTCGTTTTGACCACATCGTCAAAGGAATAGCCGGCTTCGAGCAGAATAGCGGCAAGGTTCTTCATCACTTGTTCAGTCTGTGCCTTAATGCCTTCCGGGACGATTCCCGTCTCCGGATCTACCGGGATTTGTCCCGACACAAACAACATTCCGTTTGTTTCTACAGCCTGGCTGTATGGTCCTATGGCAGCCGGGGCCTTTTCCGTATGAATAATGTTCTTCATAATTGTATGTATATAAATATCATTAAATTACATTTCAACAAAAAGATTCCGCAAAAATACATTTTTCTTTTTCGCATATTCTCAATTTTTGTATTTTTGCGCGTAATAAAAAAATAATAGTTTATGTCTTTTATTACAGATCGGATTTCATTAGATGGGCTCACATTTGATGATGTATTATTGATACCTTCCTATTCGGAAGTCTTGCCTAAGCAAGTAAGCCTGCAGACACGTTTTTCACGGAACATAACGCTCAACCTCCCCTTTGTTTCGGCCGCTATGGACACGGTGACGGAGGCGAAGATGGCCATTTCCATAGCCAGAGAGGGCGGCATAGGTGTCATTCACAAGAACATGAGCATCGCAGAGCAGGCCAAGCAGGTGGCTTCCGTCAAGAGGGCCGAGAACGGAATGATCAATGCCCCGGTGGTCATCACGGCAGACAAGAGCGTTGGCGAGGCCAAGCGTATGATGGCAGAATACAAAATCGGCGGGATTCCCGTTGTGGACGAGAAGAACAAACTTATCGGCATCGTCACTAACCGCGACCTCCGTTTTGAGAAAGACTTCAATAAACCTATCGGGCAAGTGATGACGAAGGAGAATCTTGTCACCACCTCGCGGAGCACCGACCTTAATCAGGCTGCCGACATCCTGCAGCAATACAAGATAGAGAAACTGCCCGTGATTTCAGAAGACGGCACGCTGTTGGGTCTCATCACTTACAAAGACATCACGAAAGCCAAAGACAAGCCATTCGCCTGCAAGGATGCGCAAGGGCGGTTGCGTGTGGCGGCCGGCATTGGCATCACCAACGATGCCGTGCAACGTGCCGGGGCCGTAGTGGAAGCCGGTGTTGACGCGTTGGTGCTGGACTGTGCGCATGGACATTCCCAAAACGTCGTGACGGTGCTCAAGGAAATCAAACGGCATTTTACCGGCGTTGATGTTGTGGTCGGCAACATTGCCACTGGAGAGGCGGCTGTTATGCTGGCCGACGGCGGCGCCGATGCCGTAAAGGTGGGCATTGGCCCCGGGTCTATCTGCACCACAAGAGTAGTGGCCGGCGTAGGCGTGCCGCAACTCAGTGCCATCTACGACGTTTACAAAGCGTTGGAGCATTATGACATTCCCATCATAGCCGATGGCGGGATCCGCTATTCCGGCGATATTGTGAAAGCCTTGGCTGCAGGCGGCAACTCTGTTATGTTGGGCGGACTGCTGGCCGGCGTGGAAGAGTCTCCCGGAACTACCATCCTGTTCAATGGCCGTAAGTTCAAGACTTACAGGGGAATGGGTTCTCTTGAGGCTATGCAGCACGGATCCAAAGACCGCTATATGCAGAGCGATGTGGACGATGTTAAGAAACTGGTGCCCGAAGGCATCGTAGGGCGCGTGCCCTACAAGGGCGACCTGTACGAAGTGATTTATCAGATGGCCGGCGGACTGCGCTCTGGCATGGGATACTGCGGTGCACGCAGCATCGAAGACCTCCACAAGGCCCGTTTCTGCCGCATCACTAACGCAGGAGTACTCGAAAGCCACCCCCACGACATCACCATCACAAGCGAAGCCCCGAACTATTCTTCGGAAACCAAATAAAGTTTTTCAAATAACATTAAAATACAGAAATTATGCAGAATATTGTAGTCGGCATCGATTTTTCAAACAGTTCCATGACTGCCTTGCGTCATGCCGTTGCCATCTCCATCCGTTCAAAGGCCACGCTGCATCTGGTCTGGATCAAGACCCCAGGTGCTGCGAAAAGTGCCAACGAGTTGAATGAGGATATGAGTTATATGCAACACATTCAGACCAAAATGGAAGAGTTGGTGGCCCAATGCAAGCAGGAGTCTCCCGAAAGCCATGTCAACAGCGTCATCCTTGAGGGGAAAGTACACATAGAACTCACCAAATATGCCAATAACCTGACCAAATCTATCATTGTAATGGGCGCACACGGCGCTTCCGGATTTGAAGAGGGCTACATTGGCAACAATGCTTTCCGCGTCATCAACAATGCGGATGTCCCTGTGCTGATTATGCGCGAGAACATCCAGATCAACCGCGACCTCCACAAGATTTTCGTACCCATCGACTTAAGTTTTGAGACCTTGCAGAAGATGAGCTATGCCATTCAGTTGGCAAAGTTCTTTGCCGCCCAGATTTACCTGTTCGGCATCAACTATCCCAACAATGCCGAGACGCGGCATATCATCAATGTTCAGCTGCATCATGCCGTTGACATGTGTGATGATGCCAATGTCAGAAATGTGGTAGAAGCATACAACGTGACAGACAACAACGTTTGCAGCACGGTTCTCAACTGTGCCAAGAAAGTGGATGCCAACCTTATTGTGGTTATGAGAGAAGAGCAAGAAACCGACTTTACGGCCTCGCGCAATATGCGGCAGATTTTGAGCACCTCGCCGATGCCGCTGCTCATCATTCCGAACAAGAACGCTTTCACTGTTTCCAAGTAGAAGAATCATAGCAAATCTATGAAAAGTCAAGGCAAGCGGCTGATGCGCGGCGGGAATATGCTTAACCCTGCGCCGCCCGTTATGGTATCATGCGGGCAGACCTTGGACGAATACAATATTATAACCATTGCGTGGACCGGAACAATATGTTCCGATCCGCCGATGTGTTATATCTCCGTCAGGCCGGAACGGCATTCGTACGGCATCATCAAGCGGAACGGCGAGTTTGCCATTAACCTTACCGACGGGCGGCTTACGCCAGCGGCAGACTGGTGCGGCGTACAATCCGGGAGGAAATACAACAAGTTTCTTGAGACAGGGCTCTCGCCAATAAGGGGCGTCAAAATAAATGCTCCCTTAATCAAGGAGTCACCGGTAAATCTTGAATGTGTGGTTAAACAGATTTTGCCGCTGGGATCGCACGATATGTTCCTTTCGGAAATTGTGGCCGTACATGTTAACGATAGCCTTATCAACCCTCAAACCGATGCCCTTGAGTTG
Source organism: Oscillospiraceae bacterium (assembly GCA_963603365.1). Lineage (GTDB taxonomy): Bacteria > Bacteroidota > Bacteroidia > Bacteroidales > WCHB1-69 > F23-D06. Next base: position 109,556 of record CAVCMI010000009.1, on the reverse strand, counting down.
CAACGTGCCCATTTGACAGCCTATTCGCACGGGCACTATTACGAACTGGGCAAGATAATCGGCAAGTTCGGATTCTCAGTCGAGAAAAAATAGGTTTTCAGAATCCCGTCCAGAACATCTCCCAGAACTTATGTTCCATTTTCGTCCATGTCTGGCGGGTTGCTCCGGCAAAGTCGTATGTGTATTGGTTGAGGAATGTTTCTTTTGTATTATTGTCTCTTGAATCTATGAAAAAAAATATATTTTTGCAGCGATAAACTAATATTCATAAAACTATCGCAATGAAAAAATTCATTCTATTTACTGGTTTTCTTATTTTGCTTTTAAGTGCTTGTGAGAGACATTCTGTAAAATTGGCGGAGGAAACAACAGACATTGAAAAAGTCATTAACCGTTTGCCATTTGGGAACTATTCTAAAGAATTGGTTGTCTATGACGAATCTCGTGAAAATTCAGCATTGGTCAAGGTCGGAACGGACGATTTGGAGTATTTTAAATTATTGACGACAAAAAATTTGACATTGATTCCTGTAAAGAAAGGTCAGACCGCAGACGATGCAGTTAACGAGTATTGCAGAAAAAACAATATTAACGTCAGTTATGGCGAAATTGAAGAAGACTTATCAGAGATGGAACCCGACAATGAAGAAGTGACCAGTCCGGTGTATTCTATGATATTGTCCAAGACAATGTCGGAAGGTATAGAGAATGTAATACTGCTCAACAACACGCCTTCGCTTACTAAAGGTTGGAAATATGGCATTCAGTATGGTTATGCTCCTCTTGAAGGCGTAGATGCACATTATGAAAAAGCAACATTCGTAGGCCAGAATAATTTTCATGTTGGTTACTATGGACTGACTTGTTCGAAATATAGCGTTCCACAAGTGTCTACTCTTGTTTCTAATTATAAGCAAATACGCACAGGCACGACAGAAGAATACGAACATTCCGATTGTTTGGTAATGACCGCATACCTAAAATATAAAGGAACAAATAATCCCTCCGTAATAGTTATGTTTAAATATTAGGAGGCTTTTACAAATAAATATATGTAGAAGCAGCAAATTTAAATAATAATGAATGCAAACGTAAACGCCTTGACAAACCAGGGTTACAACGAATGCCTTTGTTTTTTTTATCGTTTTATATATGTTAAAATTGAAAAAAATCGCTTTTTTAGTTTTCTTGTCAATAATATTGACAAATTGTAAGAAATATGTGGAACCTTCAATAACATTTTATCAAGAAGAGAGAGAGATTACTACTGATTTCACTACGACAGAATTAGGTTCACATTTAGATATAAAAGTAGTGTGCGTTGCTCCTATTGTGTTAGGACATGTTGACTATTCATTAATTACTCCTAATGGTGTCATAACTTTGGGAAACAATGCAGAAATGTTCCATGTTTATCATCAGGTTCAAAGTGATAATCTGCAAGGGCATAATGCGGGAGAAGAACAGGATGCATTGATTAAATTAAAATTCAAAGAACCTGAATATCAAATCGGAGACACTTGTATTTTGAAAATCTCTATTCCGGATCTTGAAAAATCATTGCGAATAATTGTGCAGTAGGAAGCAGTCCAGTTGTGGCATATTTTTCAAAAGGTTCGAGTAAGATTTGCAAGATTGTCCCACTTGTCGTTATAAGGTACTTCAATGGCAACATATTTTGGACACCTGTTTTTTGAAATATGTGTCAAACCATACACTTTTATCAAGGAAGTTTTTAAGTCTTCAACAAGTTGAACTTGTCTTTTGTTTATGAGTCAACTTCTTTCAGTTAAAAACAATAATAGGTTTTCAGAATCCCGTCCAGAACATCTCCCAGAACTTATGTTCCATTTCCGTCCAGGTCTGGCGGGTTGCTCCGGCAAAGTCGGACGTGTATTGGTTGAGCACACGCTGAGCCTCTTTTGTTTTCCCGTCTTTAAGCATAATTGACACCTCCTGTTCAATTGCGGAAATTTCCTTGAGAGCCTTATCTTCGTAGCGTTTCACATTCTTCAGCATATAATCTTTGGTATAACCCCACTTCACCTGTGCGAGTTTGTTTGCCTTACGGTAATGCCACAAGGCAGCGTTCTCGTCATAGCCATGATGTCCGCATCGGGAGAAGCCGGCGGGCATGCGTGTTGCGCCGGCAAAAACAGGAATGCGCGGGCTTTGTCCGGGGTTCTCGAGCGAGAACCAGCAAAGGCCGCCCACCTCATCAGGCAGCCAGCCGCGGCATTGGATAATCGTGCTGTAGGAGCACCACGACATGGCCACGCCACGATAGAAAGTCACCGTGCCCGGTTTGAGCATATTGTACATGGCGCGCTCATTGCCGTCCATCCAGGGGTTGGCGTTAGGACAGACAACAGTATCTGTCGTCACCTCTCCGGATTCAAGTTTTCTTTTCTTTGTATAAAGCAGATGCTGTGTCTGATCCAGTTCGGGAGAACCCTCATAATTGGCGCGGAACAGTTCCATAACATCCTGCACGCTGACTTTCTTTTCGGGTTTCACCGAGAAAGGCAGTTCCTCGGCGTCGAGGGAAAGATGCAACGACGGAGCGAGTTCGTTGAAAATGTACCACTCGCGCTCCTTGAAATTCTTGCCGCCGGAATAGCTGGACCGGAAGACCTTATACCAAACAAAGTCGCCCTGCCCGTCCCACAGGCCATATTTGCGTGCCACCTTCTCGATATTGTCGGAGCACATGAAGTTCTCTTTGTCCTTACGGTCGAGTTTGCCTATCCGGGGCACATTGCAGCTGAGCGCCACCTCGTCATCGGGCACGCGCCGTGCCGCCCACATTCCGCCGACTTTGTCGGGGCCTTCGCCCAGTATTTCCATTTGCCAGGCCTCTTTCTTGTCGGCAATCGTCAGGCACTCGCCGCCGTCGGCGTAGCCATATTTTTCTATTAGGCTTCCGATAAGCTTTATAGCATCTCGGGCATTGTCGCAGCGTTGCAGGGCAATGCGTTGCAGTTCCTCAATCAGGAACAGTCCGTTGCCGTTCACCAGTGTGTCAGGGCCGGAGAAAGTGCTTTCGCCGATGGCAAGTTGTTTCTCGTTCATACAAGGGTAGGCCGTGTTCATATAGGCGTACGTATGTGCCGCTTCGGGGATTTCGCCGGCCAGCGTCACATTCTCCATTCCCTTGGGGCTGCTGGTATGCATCGTTCCCTTATAAACCTTGTGCATTGTTCCGTCGGGGTGGTCGGCAGCAGGTTCTATCGTCACCCAAGTACGGTACTTGCCGTCGCATGTATGGGACGTCATCACCGAACCGTCTGCCGAGGCCTTGATTCCGACCAAAATCGAGGTGCAGTTAGCCCCTACCAGTTCCTCTTGGGCAGATACGGGGTTGAGAAACAGGCTCAAGCAGAGGGATGCCCACAGGAACAAAGTCTTTCGTTTCATAGTATGTGGCTGTTATTTGTTGATCAGGAACGGGAACTTGTCGAAGTTCTTCAAAGAGATTGCGGTACCACGGGCAACGGCCTTCAAGGGGTCTTCGGCCACATGCACTTTCAGCATTGTCTTTTTGGCGATACGCATATCCAAACCGCGCAGCAGCGAGCCGCCGCCCGCCAAATAGATGCCTGTCTCGTAAATGTCGGCTGACAACTCTGGCAATGTCGTCTCAAGGGTCTGGATGATTGCCGACTCTATAGAGCAGATTGAGGCATCGATGGCCTGTGCCACCTCCCGGTAGTTGACCTTGACGGCGGTAGGGAGGCCTGTCAACAGATTCCGTCCTTTGAATTCATAGTCAGCAGGAGGATTGTCGAGATCCTCGACTGCCGCACCCACATTGATTTTGATTTTTTCTGCCGTGGACTCTCCGATTGCGATGTTGTGTTTTTTGCGCATATACTCCTGGATGTCGCTGTTCAGTTTGTCTCCGGCCACCTTCACCGACTTGAAAGTCTGGATGCCGCCGAGGGAGATTACGGCAATTTCTGCCGTTCCGCCGCCGATGTCGATAATCATATTTCCGCTCGGTGCCAGAACATCGATCCCCACACCGATAGCGGCAGCCATAGGCTCTTGTATCAGCCTTACATCCTTTGCACCGGCCTGTTCAGCCGACTCGCGGACAGCGCGCTCCTCCACCTCTGTGATTCCCGAGGGGATGCATATAACCATCTTCAGTGCGGGCGCAAAGAAATAACCCTTATTGTTCGTCTTCTTGATAAACTCGCGCAGCATTATCTCCGTTGCCTGAAAATTGGCAATGACACCGTCGCGCAACGGGCGGACGGTTGTTATGCCTGCCGGCGTCTTCCCATGCATCATCAATGCTTGCCTGCCAACCGCTTTCACCTCATGACTTTTTTCATCTATAGCGATGATGGACGGCTCATCGACAACCACTTGATTGTTTTGCAGAATGACCGTGTTTGCCGTTCCTAAGTCTATTGCGATTTCCTTTGTAAATATTGAAAAAAGGCCCATTTCTTTTCTTTTTATTTAGGTTGCAAAAGTATAAAAAAACTTGCTATTATACATTGCAACAAGACGACTTGTCACAATTATTAACGAAGAAACTGTATTTAACTGAAAAAAGTTGACATGAACCAATTTCGCACAGAAAAGCAACAAAGTACTTCAAGAAAGTAATCCGTCTTCACTACCAAGAAGGGTTCGACGGAGTACGAACAACAAAGTATTTACCGATATGACTTGCCACGGCATCGCGTTGGATTGCTGTCTTTGCAAAGGAAAATGTCAAAAACCTAAATGCGGAAGAAATGGTTGACATTAATGACAAAGCGACAGATTACAGTGCGCTCAATGAGGTCGAAGCACTCCAGAAGAGGGTTAAGGAACATGAGGCACAACTGTTAAAAACCGAGAACGACGGACTCGAAACACGTTTTCCCCCGGCATGTCCGAACTTCATCAAGGAATACATCCCGGCATCTGGCAATAAAAACCATGGATGGCTCGAATATCACTGAAAAACGTTTACCTTTGCAGCCGTGTCAGGGGTTGACCGGAGAACGTAGGCTGGAGGATCCCCCTGACAGTGATAAGAATCAGACTCGGATGGTAAACCTATATCAGAAATAACTGCAAAAGAAAACTTGTGTCAGTAATGATCTATAAACCCGAGTCAACCTATATCAAGAAAATACAGACATTTGCTTCAGAATAATTCATAATAACATTTCAAAAGATATGGAAAAAGAGATTTTAAAACGGTTTTTCAAGTATGTTTCTTATGCCACAACCTCGGACGAGTCGTCAGAAACTTACCCGAGCACGCAGCAACTGCTGGATTTCGGAGATGTGATGGTTGAGGAACTGAAATCGATAGGGATGGAGCAAGTGGAAAAGGACAATTACGGATATGTTACAGCCTTGCTTCCGGGCAATGTGTCCGACACGAAGCCTACAATAGGCTTTATCGCCCATCTTGACACGGCTCCGGATATGCCGGGCATAGCGGTGCCGAGAATTATAGAGAACTATGACGGCAAGGACATTGTGCTGGATGCTGAAACCAATACGGTGTTGTCGGTTGTTGATTTTCCGGAACTGGCCGGCTACAAAGGGCAGACCTTGCTGACAACGGACGGGAAGACGCTCCTTGGTGCTGACGACAAGGCCGGCATGGCAGAGATTGTTTGTGCCATGGATTATTTGATCCGCCATCCCGAAATCAAACACGGTCCGATAAAAGTGGCTTTTACCCCCGACGAGGAAATAGGACAGGGAGTCAAGTATTTTGATGTGCCTAAGTTTGGCTGCGACTTTGCTTATACGATGGATGGCGGCGCACTTGGTGAGTTGGAATACGAGAATTTCAATGCCGCCTCTGCCGTTGTCAAAATAAAGGGGCGGAACATTCATCCGGGCTATGCCAAAAACAAGATGATCAATTCGCAGCAGATTGCGATGGAATTTGACCGTCTGCTTCCTGAATTTGAAAAACCCCAATACACTCAGGGTTACGAAGGTTTCTTTCTGCTTGTTCATACAGAGGGGTGCGTGGAGAACAGTACGCTGAATTACATCATTCGTGACCACGACAGGCAACGCTTTGAGCAGAAGAAGGAGTTGTTGAGGCAGATAACAGATTTTTTGAACGTAAAGTATCCGGGATGCCTTTCTTGCGAGATCAAAGACCAGTATTACAATATGCGAGAGCAGATAGAGCCGGTGTTTTATGTGGTAGAACGTGCTGTGAAAGCCATGGAGGCCGCAGGCGTCAAGCCGGCAATACAACCTGTGCGCGGCGGCACCGATGGCGCGAACCTCTCATTCAGAGGGCTTCCTTGTCCCAACATTTTTGCCGGTGGCCATAATTTCCACGGCAAATACGAGTATGTGTCGGTTGAGTCGATGGTGAAAGCCGTTGAGGTGATTGTCAATATTGCAAAAGCAGAATGAAAAAAGGTCTAATGGGCCTCAAACCAGTTCTGTCCCTCGCTGATGTTTACATCTAATGGCACGGAAAAAGAGATTGATTCGCTCATCCGTTTACGGACTGCCGTTTTTAAAACGGGAAGTTCCTCTTTCAAGACATCAAATACCAGCTCATCATGCACTTGCAGGATCATGTTGCTTTGCAAATGCATGTTTTTGATGTCGTTATGTATCTGCACCATAGCGATTTTTATAAGGTCTGCTGCGGTGCCTTGTATCGGTGCGTTGATGGCGTTGCGTTCTGCAGACTTCCGGAGAATGGCATTTTGTGCATTGATGTCCCGGATGTACCGTCTTCTTCCGAACAGGGTTTCAACATAAAGATGTTGGCGGGCAAATTCCAGTGTGTTGTTCAGGTAGTCAGAGATTTTAGGGAAACTGCGGAAATAGTCGTCAATCAGTTTCCGTGCCTGGGGCTGCGGAATCTGAAGCCGGTCGGCAAGCCCAAAAGCGGAGATTCCGTATAGAATGCCGAAATTGACAGTTTTGGCGGTTCGGCGCATGTCCGGGGTTACGTCGGTCGGACTTACGTTGAAGATATGGGCAGCCATAGAGGCATGGATATCCTCGCCGTTGCAGAAAGCGGCAATCATACGCTCGTCGCCGCAGACATGAGCCACGATGCGGAGTTCAATCTGCGAATAGTCGGCGGCCATAAGGCAGTGGTTGTCGTCAGAAGCCACAAAAGCCTTTCTGATGTCTCGTCCGCGTTCCGTACGCATCGGGATGTTTTGCAGATTAGGGTTTATTGAACTCAAGCGTCCTGTGGAGGTTACGGCTTGGGTGAAGGTGGTATGGATGCGCCCGGTTTTAGGGTTTATCAGATGTGGAAGTGCGTCTATGTAGGTGGATTTGAGTTTGGCCAATTTGCGCCATTCGAGAATGAGCGGAACGATGGGGTGCTTGTGAGCCAATTTCAGCAAAACCTCTTCGCCTGTCTGGTATTGTTTGTTTTTGGTGAGTTTGGCGTTTTCTATGATGCGCATTTTGTCGAACAGCACCTCTCCGAGTTGCTTGGGTGAAGCGATGTTGAAAGAGATTCCGGCATACCCGTAAATGCGGCTCTCAATTTCGTGCAGCTCCGAATCCATCGTCTCCGAATTTTTCTGAAGGGTCTGAACATCAACCTTTACGCCGCAGAGTTCCATCTCGGCGAGTACGGGCACTAACGGCATCTCGATTTGTTTGTAAAGTGTTTCCAGTTTGCTCTTTGCCAGTTCTTGCATCAGCGGAGGGTAAAGGCGTGCAAAGCCAATGGTTCGCTCCGCGGCTTCCGTTTGTATGTTTGACGGGGTGGATTTAAATGAGAGACCGAGGCAGGAGAGTAGTATGGTGGCAAGGTCGTGCCGGCTTTCGGGCTGGATGAGGTAGTGGGCGATCTGCAGATCCACGACGGCAGAGACCGGATCTATTTTGAATATTTTCAAGTATTTGAAAGTGGGTTTGCTGTCGTAAGTCACAACAGTATGTGTGTTGCAGAAAATCCTTCGGAGGAGCGGTTGGTAGTGGCGGTGTTCGTTTTCTACAAAGTGGAAGAAACAGTTGTTGCCGTTCCACGTGAAGGCAAATCCGGCAATACGTCCCTCTTGCATAATCCAGTCGAAGAAGATGTTCTCTGAATTATCCGGCGCCACTCCCTCAAATTCTTCTGGCGTATTGATTCGGTGCAGTTGCGCTGCCGGAAGGTCAATCACTTCTTCAGGGCCGGTGTTTTCTGCCGTTTCATCCATTGCGGTGAAAAGGTCGCGTTCGGTCTGCTGTACCTGCAGGTCTTTGAAAATGCGTTGAGAGAGCGACTGGAATTCCAGTTCCTTAAAGACCTCCTTGAGTGCCTGCAGGTCAGGTTCTCGGCAGACCATATCCTCGAACCGGTATGGTATCGGCACGTCTATCATAATGGTAGCCAGTTGTTTTGACAAAAGAGCCTGTTCTTTGTGTTCGAGCAGCAGCGCGCGTGTTTTTTCGTTTTCGTGATCGATGCCGCACGCATACATGTTCTCGATGCTGCCGTATTGTGCCAGCAGTTTCTGGGCGCGGACGGGCCCGATAGTCGGCACACCGGGAATATTGTCAGACGAGTCGCCGCACAAACCCAAATAATCGATAAGCTGTTCAGGCTGCTTGATTTTGTATTTTTCGCAGACTTCTTCGGGTCCAAGTATTTCTGAGGGCTGCCCGAATTTGCCTGGACGGTACATCTTGATGTTTGGGGAAACCAGCTGCCCATAGTCTTTGTCAGAAGTCATCATAAAAACTTCAAAACCTTCTATCTCAGCATTTTTAGCAAGTGTACCTACAATGTCGTCAGCCTCGTAGCCGTCCATAGACAGCATTGAGACACGAAAGGCATGCAAGATACGCTTAATGTAGGGAACGGAGTTGACGATGTCTTCAGGGGTGGCTTCCCTATTGGCTTTGTATTCTTGAAAGTCGGCATGTCTGAAAGTCGGCGCGCCCGTGTCGAATGCTACGGCTATGTGTGTGGGTTTCTCCTTTTTTAGGATTTCATAAAACATATTTGTGAAGCCCAAGATAGCGGAGGTGTTAAGCCCTTTTGAGGTGATGCGAGGGCTTTTGATCATAGCATAATAGGCCCTGAAAATTAGCCCCATGGCATCTATGAGAAAGAGTTTCGGTCGTCGGGTCATTTTTGTGGTTTTGTTTTGCTTTAAAGGAGGGCGAAAGTACAAAATATATGCAGACTGGTTTTTGTTTTTGTGAAAAATAAACTACCATAGATTCAAGAAGCAATGCTAAATAAAACATGAACTGATGACAAAGTGTCTTCCGCAGTCTGTAGTTTAAATTGCTTTCAACAACTAATGGTTTGGTGTTCATAGATTTTAGGCTGTTCTTGTAAGGCTTGAGCAGTTTTGTTGCAGTGTCCGTCACATTTTCGGTCTTGAAGTGCAAAAAAAGAGGCGGCCGCAGCCGCCTCTGGAATGGTATGTTTTTTCTCAAAAGAGAGGAGAGGTGCTTCGTGGGGATTATCTACCCCTTGCTGCTTTCTGTTCTTTGGTGCGGAAGCAGTGGATGTAACTCAGTTCGAGTCCCATATAATTATGGCGGTAAGTTAAAGCCCCTTCTTCGCCATTATATGAGTATTTTCCTTGGAGCCTGTCTCGGAAAGTGTAATTGGATGTGATGGACATGCGCAGTAAGTCATTGTAAGGCAGACGGTAATACACGCCAAGTCTCATTTGCATAGATGCGTTCATTTTTTCGAATTTTCTATCAATAATCCACAAATGGAAGTTTTCAGATTCTTCGTTAATGGTAAGGCCGGGGGTAGAGTCACCACGTCTGAAAAGATTATTGAAACTCACTCCAAGTGCTCCGTAGAAAGAGAAATTGCTTTTCATAATAGGATAATGAAATTCGAACCTTATTGGCAATTCAACAGCCCTGTTGCATATCTGAAACACAGGTACGCTTTCGTTTCCGTTTACGCTTTTCCGTTGGACATTCACGGCACGATCCGAAGCCAAGTCAACACCCACAGAAACCCCGAAATATTTGGCAAAATGGTAAGAAGCCTCAATTCCGAAATCGTAGCCTATCTTCGGACTTGCTTTCAAGGAAGGATCCGTTATATTTCCAAAGGGTATGATGTCTGCCCGTTGCGACAAGTTGCCCTGTAAATTCAGTCCGAGATGAAAGCCATTAGGGAAATTAGGGCGTATTTCCTGTCCTTGTGCAGAAAGAACAGAAATAATATATGCAAGTGCTAAAAAAAATATCTTTTTCATTTTTAAATCGATTAGATGTTTAACCATTTAGTGAACCATATTCAGTTGTTTCGTGATTTCTTGACCGTCTATTTTCATGTTTGTTGATACTGCTGAATGTTTTCAAAACTCAGGATGCCGTCGCCGACAACGGAAATGTAGTTGTAGTTTCTGGAAGGCATTTGGTTATAGATTGTCTGCAGTTCAGAAGTGAGCGCATCGTAAACTGCATTCTTGGGTGTGTTTTCTTTTTTGCATCCGGCAAGCATTGTTATGGCAAAAACAATAGTAATCGTACCATAACAACATTTGTTGATTCTTTTCATTTTCTATATTTTTTGTTTTTGTTTGGCCGCTGGCAAACGGAACAGCTGTTTTTTAAGAGGTATGCCTTGCGGTTTTTTGCCTCAACCGGAAGATTGGCGTAATCCAAAGCCTACTTTCCGTCAGTTCCTTTGTCGGTTTTGGCTTCCTGCCCGGCGCATACCATCAAAGACAGGAAGCCGGAATTATGATTTTGTTTTCCTCTTTCTTGTGAATGTGGCGTGATTGTTTTGTTAAGTTGTCCATAACTGAAATGTTTGACTGCAAAAAGATGGGACAAAGATAACAAAAATAATTACAAGTATAAAAAATGATGAAATAATCACTATTATTTCTCGATGTCCGTCACATTTTCGGTCTTGAAATGCAAAAAAAAAGAGGCGGCTGCGGCCGCCTCTGGATTATTCCCCCCTTGCCAGGGGAAGAGGAAATTATTTGCCAATGGCTGCTTTCTGTTCTTTGGTGCGGAAGCAGTGGATGTAACTCAGTTCGAGCCCAAGATAATTGTTCCGGTAAGAGAGGGTCCCGCTTTCGCCCTGATAAGAATAGGACCCCGAAAGCCTGTCTTTGAATGCGAGGTTGGAAGTAATGGCAAGACGCAGCAAGTCGTTATAAGGCAAACGGTAATAAGTGCCGAGCCGTAATTGCATGCTTACGTTCGGCGCGTTGCCGCCATCATCGTTTAATTTCAGAATCTCGTCGTCGTGGCCGATATAATTGGTGTAGTCGTAAATGTTGGCAAAACACACGCCCAGTGCCGTGTAGAGAGAGAAATTGCTCTCTTTGAAAGGATAGTGGAACTCAAACCTCACCGGAATGGAGAATGACCTGTCGCCAAAGTCCACAATGTCGGTATAGCCGTTGTCAGTTTTCTTTTGGATGGTCACCGAAGACTTCGTCTCGAAGTCAACGCCTACCGAAACGCCGAAGTATTGGGCAAAATGGTAAGAGGCCTCAAGTCCAAAATTATAACCCATTCTGGGAATTGCTTTTATGGCCGGTTCGGATACGTTTGGAGAGGAGGTTACCTTTACCCGTTGCGACAAGTTGCCCTGCATGTTCAGCCCGAGGTGGAAGCCGTTGGGATAATTGGGACGGATTTCGTGCGATTTGCACGTTTGTGTTTGTCCGAATGTGGCAATTGCAAAAGAGACAAATGCGAGAACTGAAAAAATCTTTTTTTTCATACTGCTTAACTATTTAATATTTTGAAATTTAGTGATTTGTGTTCTGTGTATAGCTTAATCTGTTTTGACAGGTTGATGATGAAAGCATCGTATTATTGTTGTCATAATTATAGGTTTTCGTGGCAAAAAAATCTTTGCAAAGATACATTTTTTATGGTCTGAAAAAGGCATTTGCTTTTTTCGCACGGCAGCCGCACAAAAAAAGCAAAAAACCCGACAATTCAGACCAAGGACTGAATTGGTTATCTTAATACAAATAATTAAAGACAAAAAACAATAAGAAGTAGACCTGTCGCTAATTCACTGCGGACTGCAAGGCCAAGGTTGCCTATTATAATTACTTCTCTACTCGTTGTTCATAAACTATAAAACCAATAGGGTATAAAAAGCCCCAATAAAAAAATTGCTGTTTAACCACGATTTTAAACTCAAGGTATCTTGAAAGATATGCATAAAACAACTGACAAAACATGCACAAGCAAGACAGACAGTCATAAAAAACACGTATTTGTGTTTCCTAATAAAAAAGGATAGCGTTTATTTTTGTTTTCATTTTACCATTTCCCATCAATTAATTCTTCAACACAACAGCCTGCAGAGGAGCTACATGCGCCTGCCATCCCTGTTGCAAGAATGTCTGGTCCTGTAACGATCCCCGCCATTGCACCTATCACGGCTCCCCCTGCATCAGCGGCTACAACAGGACGTGCTATTTCCCTATGCTTCTTTAAGCATTCCTTAAAATCTATCCCATCCGGGGCCTTTGTTTTCTCCGCACAAGTAAGAAGAAAGGTAATAGATTGAACTTAGACAAGTTTCAGAAGAATATATTTTTCTGAAACTTGTCTAATTATATAGGGGGTGTTTAGCGATTAGAAAGAAATTCAAGTTCTTCGATTGTGAAGAGCTTTTCAGCGGCGTTTTCTTTGTCTATGAGCGTATAATAGGCAGAAAGGGCTTCGCGTGTTTTCAGTTCATATCCATATTTGTCAATCAGGCTTTTATAGCCATCAAAAACATCTGCCAATTCATTGGCGTATGGTTTGTTCAAGGAGCGGAGCGCCTCCTGGTCTTTGGCCAGGCTCGTTAGAAAGTCGCGCTTCAGGGTCACGTGTGTCCTGCCGTCAAAGACACTGTCAGGCATAACTGCCACGGATTTTGTAGAGCCGAAACACTCCGGTTTGCCTAAAAAAGAGCATGTGCAGGAACAAGGAGAACCATAAACTTTGCATTCCCCTTTGGGACAGGTGACCTCACAGCATGGGGTTGGTTTCTGTGCGGCTTTTGTGTTGCCGGTGCTTGAATCTTCTGTGGCGTTGTTGCAGGAAAACAGCACAAATAATCCTGCAAAGAATGCCACCAACAATGATTTTTTCATAATATTTGTATTGTTTGATTTGTATGCCACAAAGATAATGACAAATTGAGGTTTTTCAGACAGGCTAAAAGTTAATAAACCATAAAAATCACGTGTGTCAACATGTCATTATGACCTGTTAGAGGCTGCCTGACAAAGAAACGGTCCTCGTGATGGTGACGGCGATTATTTTCCCGCAAGGCACATTTCTGTTTTTTGTATATTTGCCCGCTTTTAGCATTCAGGAGTTTATAGTACTACTAAAAACAAGAAATATGGCAACACATAAAATCTCTACCAAATTCTTAAGCATCGAAAAGGTTGAAAAAATCATTGACAATAATCACAAACTGGCTCTTTCTGAAGAGGCTATAGAGGCTGTAAAAAAATGCCGTGATTATCTGGACAAAAAAACCGATGAGGAAAAGGAGCCGATATACGGTGTCACTACAGGTTTTGGATCACTTTGCAACAGGAGCATTTCAAAAGAGGACCTTTCTGCCCTTCAGCGCAATCTTGTCATCTCGCATGCTTGCGGCGTAGGTGATGAGGTTCCCCAAGAGATTGTGCGGATTATGCTTCTGCTGAAAATACAGTCTCTCTCGTACGGGCACTCCGGTGTGCAGGTTGCCACCATCCAGCGCCTTGTCGACTTTTTCAACAAGGGAGTATGTCCTGTGGTTTACCAGCAGGGCTCATTGGGAGCCTCTGGCGACCTTGCCCCGTTGGCTCACCTGTCCTTGCCGCTGATCGGCATGGGCGAAGTCAATTACCGCGGTAAAAAATACCCCTCGTCTGTCATCAACGAGAAGTTTGGATGGCAGCCCATCGTGTTGCAGTCGAAAGAGGGGTTGGCTTTGCTGAACGGAACACAGTTTATGAGTTCTTATGCGGTCTGGTTGCTGATCAAAGCCCAGAAGCTTTCATGCCTCGCCGACACCATCGGCGCTGTGTCTCTTGACGCTTTCGATGGGCGCATTGAGCCTTTCAACATGCTGGTTCATTTGGTCCGTCCTCATGCAGGACAGATTGCTACGGCTTCTGTCATCTCCCGCATTCTCGAAGGATCCCAGATCATCCAACAGCATAAAGAGCATGTGCAGGACCCATACTCGTTCCGCTGTATGCCTCAAGTTCATGGCGCCACAAAAGATTCCATCCGTCACGTGCAGTCTGTGGTTGAAACGGAAATCAATTCTGTCACTGACAACCCGACGGTGTTCCCCGATGAAGACATTGTGGTCTCGGCGGGCAACTTCCATGGACAGCCGCTTGCCCTGGTACTCGATTTCCTCTCCATAGCGATGGCAGAATTGGGCAACATTTCTGAACGCCGCATTTACCAACTCATCTCCGGGAAGCGCGGTCTTCCTTCTTTTCTGGTCAAGAACCCCGGCCTGAACTCCGGCTTTATGATACCGCAGTATGCGGCCGCCTCTATCGTCAACCAGAACAAGGCGTTCACGATGCCATGCTCTACCGACTCCATCGAGTCGTCACAAGGTCAGGAAGACCACGTGAGCATGGGAGCCAATGCTGCAACAAAATGCTATCTTGTCATAAACAATGTTGAGAAGATCTTAGCGATAGAACTGTTCAACGCCGCGCAGGCACTCGAGTTCCGCCGCCCGCTTAAGTCGTCGGATTTCATTGAGGACTTTGTGGCTGCATACCGAGAAGACGTTCCGTTTGTGGAGAACGATACCTATATGCACGAACTTATCCAGAAGTCTATCGACTTTTTGCGTAGCGTACGAGTTTCCATACAATAAAGTCACGGATGAGAAAACTGCGGATATTCGTCTGGTGCGCCGTCTTGCTGTGCGGCTGTTATCCCCGCGAAAAGTTTTCGGAGATTCCGCACATCGAATTTGTCGGGATTGAGAAGATAGACGACGGCACGGGCATTGACAGTCAGGCAGAACTCGTCGTCCATTTTCAAGACGGAGACGGGAACATAGGACTTGACGAATCAGACACAACGGGCGTTTTTTCACAGGACTCGTTATATTACTACAATTTTTTCATCGATTATTATGAAAAACAGCAGGGCAAGTGGGTGCAAGTGGCACTGCCGACACCGCTGCACGTCCGCGTGCCGGTGCTGAGCCAAAATGTTCCGGAATCCATTGAGGGAGACATAAAGGTGTTGACTTATATTAACAATCTGTTCTCACCTTATGATACGGTCAAACTCTCTTGCTATCTTGTGGACAGAGACCTGAACAGAAGCAATGTAATAGAAACCACAGAAATAACGGTAAAAAAATGATAATCACACGACAGATAGCGCAATTGGTCGGAATGGCCTTGCAGGAGGACATCGGCGACGGCGACCATTCGTCGCTTTCGTGCATACCAGAGACGGCCCGGGGGGAGATGCGGCTGTTGGTGAAGCAGGACGGCATACTCTGCGGCATAGACGTGGCCCGCGAGGTGCTCCGCCAAGTGGACCCCACCATAGAGATGGAACAGTATCTGAATGACGGAGACAAGATAGCAAAAGGCGATGTTGCTTTCAGGCTGAAAGGCTCTGCCCAAAAGATGCTTACGGCCGAAAGGACGTTGCTCAATTATTTACAAAGGATGAGCGGCATTGCTACGGCAACGCGCATTTGTGTGGACGAGGTGAAAGATACGGGTGTTACGCTTTTGGACACGAGGAAGACGACGCCGAATATGCGCATTTTTGAGAAATATGCCGTCAAGACCGGCGGGGCACAGAATCACCGCTTCGGACTTTTTGATATGATGATGCTTAAAGACAACCACATTGATTTTGCCGGCGGAATTGAGAAAGCCATCGATGCCGCCAGAGCATATCAAGCGGAGCGCGGAATGAACCTCAAAATCGAAATCGAAACCCGCAGCATTGAAGATGTACAGCGGGTTATGCGCCATGGCGGCGTTCACCGCATCATGTTCGACAACTTTACACCGGAACAGATTCGCGATGCAGTCCGCATGGTGAATCACTGCTATGAAACCGAAGCCTCCGGCGGCATTGTGCGCGAAACATTGCACGACTATGCAGCCACCGGCGTCGACTTCATATCCATCGGCGCATTTACACACCATATCTCCAGCCTTGACTTGAGTCTGAAAACCATTCTGTTTTGATAATTATGAAAAGAGGCTGTAAGATAGCGCTTCTGACTGTCGGGGCAGTGTTGGCCGTGCTGATTGCTGTGAGTGTGGCAGCAGGCCCTATAGCCAGAGCCTATCTCGTGAAACACAGCGAAGAGATATGCCACCGCAAGGTTGATATTGAACATATACGCATCAATATCTTTAACGGCGGAGTCTCCGTTCTTGGCTTTACGATGAAAGAAGAGAATCCGCAACAGGATTTCGTATCTTTCTCCAAACTGAAAGTGCGGTTGTCGCTGCCACGCCTGCTCGGAAAGTCAGTCTATTTCCGCAAAGTGGAACTTGACGGGCTGTACGGACATGTGATTCAAAATAAAAACAGATTCAATTTCAGTGACATAACAGATTATTTTTCAGAAAACAAGAAAGAAGACAAAGACGACAAACCGTCAGGATGGAGCGTCACACTTAATAATATAAGTATCTGTAACAGCGCCTTGACCTATCAGGACGTGCCGGTGGGAAGCAGTATCGGTATCAAGAATATTGTGCTTAACGTGCCATGTGTCTCTTTTTCCGGAGACGACACGCAAGTTGACCTGAACTTCGATTTTGAGAAAGAGGGACAATTTGCCGTGAAGCTGGCATACAACATAGAAAAAGAGAAGTATGAGCTGAACTTGAAGTGGAGCAAATTTGACATTGCCACGCTGAAACCCTACCTGACGCAGTATCTCAATGTCGGGACGTTGAAAGGGAAACTTGATGGCGACCTCAAGGCTACGGGTTCTACGAGCCACCTGTTGAACTTGATAGTACAAGGCAGTCTTTGTCTCAAGAATGTGGAAGCTGTTGCCGAGAATCAGAGTCCGCTGGTTTCGGCGTCATCTCTGCAAGTTGTCATTGACAAGATAGACCTCGAGAACAAAGAATACAGGATTGGCAACATCAAACTTGACAGTCCTATGTTCCGGTATGAGATTTTCAAAGAAGGGAACACATTGTCGCGGCTTTTTTTCTCTCCGCACACGCACAAAACAGAAGACGGGACGGCACAGGTTCAAGACGAACGTCAAAAACAGGATACGGCTGACGTTGGTCAGGAGAAGTTGCATTTTGTTGTCAAGAAACTGGCGGTTTCAAACGGGCAATTCTTGTTTGCAGACAAGTCTGTGTCGCCCCGGGAGCAAGAGTTTGCCGTCGGGAACATAGAGGTGTCAGCGGAGAACATATCCGACGAGCAGAACACAACGCTTGTGGCAACGGCCGGACTCGGAAGTATGGGCACGCTGCACTGTTCCGGCAACGTGGACATTAAGGATTTCAAGAATGCAGACATAGAGGTAATGATTGAGAATCTGGCATTAAAAGACTTTTCGCCCTATTCGCTGCACTATCTTGCCAGCCCGCTGCAGGACGGACTGTTCACATTCAGAAGCACGACTGTCATTAAGGACAGCTGGCTTAACAGCCGCAACGGTATCGACATATACAAGCCCGTGTTCGGAAAGAAAGACCGGAGTTTGACTCCTGTGACCAAGGTGCCGGTAAGGGCAGCCGTTTATATTCTGACAGACCGGAAGCATCATGCCCGCATAGAGGTGCCCGTAAAAGGCAATGTTGCGTCGCCGGAGTTTTCGTTCAGGAAAGCATTCTGGAAAACGCTTGCTAACCTGATAGTTAAAATTGCCGCATCGCCGATAGACTTTATAGGAGATGCCCTCGCCGGCAACGGCACATTCAAGGCAATGGTTTTTCCTCCTCGTGACACTATAATGCTGAATATGGAACAAATGCACCAGATTCAGGAGATTGCAACATGCCTTAAGGAGAAAGAAGAACTTGTGCTGGAAATACAGACTGGGGTTAACATAGCAGCGGAAGACACGGTTGACCTGCAACAGCGCGAGAATATGCTGATGAGCCGTTGTTATGAAACGATAAAGGGTCAGTTGGCAGGGCAGGGCATTGCTGGACAACGAATACAAAAGAATGAAGAAAGGCTGAATGTGTCCGCCAAGGACGAACTGAAGGCCGCATTTAATTTGCGCTACGATGAGTGAGAAGACAAGGCACAGACTGAGAGAGAAGAGAACACGGTTCCGGCAGATGGGTAAAGAGTGGGAGGAGATGCCGGTCGTGGGTACGATAATCCGGAAGTCAAAGGCCGTTTCATTTGTCGGGCTGCAGCAGATGCCGTTGTACGATGTCATGCGGTTCTATACGATGTCATTAGGGAAAGGCATCATATTTCAACGCGCTGCGGCGCTTACCTATAGAGTGTTCATTGCCCTGATACCGATGATTATCGCCCTCTTTTCTGCCATAGCATTCTTAGGCAACAACGTGCAGACCGTTTTGCTTGACTTCCTGCAGTCTCTGTTCCCGACTTACGCATGGCCTGCTATCGAGAATGTGGTCACGGATGTCATCACCCGCCAGAACGGAACGTTGTCATCCCTTATGTTATTCTTCGGCATCTATTTCACTGTACTTTGTATGAATGGCATCCTTGTGGCGCTCAACACCTCGTTTTTACAAGAAAAGCGGCGGAATTTCATAAAGCAACTCGGCATGAGTTTCGTGCTGATGTTCATATTCTTCATCACGATAGTGACGGTTGTTCTGCTGTTCATTCTTTCTGCCGCGCTTGTCAACCGTCTGCACCACCGGCTGATGGGAGAATCCCCAAATGTGCTTTATTATTATGCGATACATGGCATCAAGTGGCTGCTCACTTTCGGGGCCATTTATTTTATGGTCAGCGTCACCTACCACATAGCTTCTGGGGAGAAGAAGAGCCGGTACCGTTTCTTCTCTGCCGGCTCAACTACTTGTACTTTATTGATGGTTGTGCTGTTGTGGGGGCTGAATGTATATTTCTCCAATTTCTCCAGTTACAATTTGATATACGGATCTTTGGGAGCGCTGTTTGCTATTTTGCTGTGGCTTAACTGGAGCTCGCTGGTGCTGTTGATAGGCTATGAACTGAATGTGAGCATAGCCAAAGCAAAATCTGCAAAGACGGTTGAAAGGAACGAGAACAAAACAGTGATTCCGCCTAAAGGCGACAACTTGGAAAACCAACAATGAAAAAACATACAAAATAACTATATATACAATAAAAATAAAATTATGGATTCCTTCATAGAGTTTATAGTCACGATAGCGTTAGTGGCATTGTTCTCAATGCCCTCGTTGTTGAAGAAGAGAACCGACAAGAAAGCCGTTCCGAATGCAATGCCGGCCGAAGATTTTGGGGCGGATGAAGTTCAGGAAGTGATGTACGATGCGGACATGGATGAAACAGGGGGTCAACCCAAGCAAGAGAAGGAGTATTTCACATACGAACGTATGCCGGAAGTGCGCATAGCCGATTCGGGTGCGACCAGCACAAAAGGGAATCATCACGCACAAGTGGTTGAAGACAAAAGAAATGAGCATTCATTGCTCGATTTCAGCGAGGAGGAGATCTTGAAGGGGGTGATTTATTCTGAAATCCTCAAGAAAAAGTTTTAGGATGCTGTGTAAAAGTATTTGTGCAGATAATAATAATTTCGTAATCCTAACGAAACGGATTTTTTGTATTTTTGGCGCTCAAATTCAAAATAGTATAAATTTAAAGTTTAATATAAATTAATGGCTATGATTAAAAAAGTACTCTCAATTCTAGGGGTAGTTATTCTTTTCTCAGGCATGGCATTTGCGCAGACCAGTACCATTAAAGGAAAGGTCGTCGATCAGACCGGAGAGCCTTTGCAGTACACAAAGATTTTCCTGAAGCTCAGCGACAAGGTTGTGAACATGGCTATGGCTGATGACAAGGGTGAGTATTCAATGTTCGGCGTAGAGCTTGGAACGTACGACCTCGAGGCCGATGCCCAGATGACATGTAAAAAATCACTCAAAAAGACAGACATCAAGGTGGGAACCAGTCAGGTTCTCTTTATTGACTTTGCAATTGACTGTTCCAGCGACTTGGAAGAGGTTGTCATCAAGTATGAACCGCCTGTTTTTGACCCGGACAACACAAGTTCAACCAGCCGAATCAGCGGAGATAACGTGCGTACAACGCCAGGTCGTTCAGTGACCAGTGCATTGGCAAACCTGGAAGGTGTCTCCAGTGTGGACGGTTCAATGACCTCTGTTCGTGGTAACCGTTCAGATGGCCAACAGACCATCATCGATGGTGTGCGTGTACGCGGCAATGGCGGTATCTCAATGTCGTCAATCGAGGAAGCCCAGTTGATTCAGGGTGGTATCCCGGCAGAATACGGCGACGGTACATCCTTCACCGTCATTACTACAAAATCCGCCCCGAAAGACTTCCACGGCTCCATTGAGTTGAGGGGGTCCATTGACGGGTACAACAATTTCTTGGGAGCAGCCTCCGTTTCGGGTCCGCTCTTGAAAGGCAAGAAGAAGAATGACCCCACCCGTATCGGCTTCATGTTCAGCGGCGAGGTTTCTTATGACCATGATGCATCTCCCGCACGCGGCGGCGTCTTTGTGGCAAACGACGATGCCAGAGAAGCGCTCATAGCCAACCCTCTGCGCTACAACTCTTCAGAGTTCGGCTCTTGGCAGCAGGCCGCTTGTTACCTGACCAGTGACGCCTTCCACAAAGAGCGCGTCAGGAAAAACGCCGGCAGTTGGGACTATCTGGGACAGCTTAAACTCGACTTCACCCTCGGGAAGAGAAACAATATGAGACTCTCTCTCAGCGGATCTTACGAATACGTGAAAGGAAAATCTTGGAGCACAACCTATGCCCTTCTCAACGGCGACAACAACCCGATTGTGACCAACTCCACGATGCGTCTCAATGCACGGTTGAACCACCGTGTCTATACAGACACTACCGGCAATGGCGTGCTGAAGAATGTGATGTATGACGTGAACGTCAACTATACACGCTTCAACTCCAATTCGTATGCCGCCAACCACAAAGACCGTTTCTTCGAGTATGGCTATGTCGGTCAATTCACCACTACCAAGGCCAGAGGATACTCCGCAACGCAAGACGAACTGACCGTTACAGTTGACAGCGTGCCCATTACGCTTTACAACGCAGTCGAGTTCCAGGGATGGTATGATTCAATCGTCTCATTCAAAATCAACCCTAACTTCAATGTGAACCCGATTCTTTCTCAATATACGCTCAACTTCGTTGACAATTTCATCACCAACAATGCTTACTATGATTATTACGGCTCTACCAGCCTGCCGATAGACCTTGACGTTTACCAGCAGTACGGTGCATTGCGCAACGGTGACTCCCCGAGCCTCATATATTCCATGTACTACTCTCCCGGTACTGTTTACAACGGGTACAGCAAAGGCCAGACCGAACAGTTAGGCGTAAAAGCCAGCGTCTCGATGAACCTCAAAAACCACGAGTTCAAGTTCGGTTTCGACTTTGAAAAACTTACCTACAGAGGATACAGCATTGCTCCCGTTTCTTTGTGGACGTTGATGAGGAACGAAACAAACTCCCACATTTCCGAGCTTGACAAGGACAACCCCATCATCACGGATAACGGAAGCGTGTTCACCGTTGACTACAACAGGGCCATCAACCTGAATGAGCAGACCAACTTTGACCGCAACCTGCGTTCATCACTTGGTCTTGACCCCAATGGAAACGACTGGATTGACATCGACAACCTCGATCCTTCCACTTACAACCTGAACATGTTCTCTGCCGAGGAACTCCTCCAAGGAACTTCCGGCGGTGTCAGCCCGATGGTGAGTTACTATGGTTATGACTACACAGGAAGAATCAACAAGCACAAAACAACGATTTCCAACTTCTTCAACGACACCATTGCCGGCGGACAGCGCTCTTACAACATCGGCGCTTACGAACCCATCTATATGGCATTCTATCTGCAAGACAAATTCTCCATCAACTCCCTCCTCTTCAACATTGGTTTACGTGTTGACCGCTTTGATGCCAACCAGGAAGTGTTGAAAGACCCGTACTTGTTCCGTGAGGCCTACACTGTAGGCGACATGTGGAGCATCCTCAGCAAGAGTCCCGCATACTCCAACAAGGCAATGGGAGACGTTTTCGCAGGCAACGCCGAATCTGACTGGGTCGTTTATTATTCCGGTTCAGATACATATATGAGCGAAAGCGAAATTGGCGGCGAAGGATTTACCTCCAGCTCAATTGTCGGATACCGTAATGGCGACACTTGGTACGATGCGCAAGGTAACGAGGTGACCAACCCGGAGACAGCCCTTTCTCTCAATGTTAACGGACCTGTTTTGAAGAACCCGCTCTACGACGAGAACAATAACCTCATTGGCGGTATCACGAAAGTTGAATCAAGCGCATTCACCGATTACATTGCACAATGGTCTGTGATGCCTCGTATCTCTTTCTCTTTCCCGGTATCAGACAACTCCTTGTTCTACGCCCACTACAACATCATCACGTCCCGTCCGACAAACCTGCAGATTTCACCTATTGACTATTTGTTCATTTCGCAACGCAAATCCACGAACGACATCGTGAACAACCCCAACATGAAACCTCAGCAGAGTATCGACTATGAAATCGGTTTCCGCCAGAAAATCGGCACCAGATCTTCTATCAGCATCAGTGCATACTATTCTGAAAAGCGCAACCAGATCCAAGCTTACCGTTTCACGGGTGCATATCCGAACACCTATTATTCTTACCAGAACATTGACTTCGGTACGGTACAAGGTTTCACGTTCGCCTATAAGATGAACAGAACCCACAACCTGACCCTTTCTGCAAATTATACGCTCCAGTATGCTAAAGGTACTGGCTCCAGCACAACTTCTCAGCTTTCCATTTTGGCTGCCAACCAGCCGAACTTGAGAACACTGACCAACCTGTCATTCGACCAAAGACACAGAATCGGCATCAACCTCGACTATCGTTTCGATGGCGGTGTTGACTATGACGGGCCCTCAAGTGAGAAAACGGTTATGGTTGACGGAAAGCCGACTACCAAGACCATCCAATGGTTTGCCAACACAGGCGTTGCATTGTTGTTCTCTGCAGCCTCCGGTACCCCTTATACCCGTTCAAGCACACCTAACTCTACGATCGTCAGCGGTACTACGTCCACCATTTCGGGCTCTCTCTATGGTTCCAACATGCCGTGGCAATATCAGTGTGACCTTCGTATTGACAAGACTTTCGTGTTCAACTTGAACAAGAATGCAAAAGACAAAGACGGAAATGCCAAATCAGCAAAACCCGGCTACTTGACGGTTTATGTTGACATCCAGAACCTGTTCAACTTCAAGAACATCGTTTCTGTCTATGACTACACGGGCAATGCCGATGACGATGGTTACCTTTCCGCTTCTGAGTACCAGCAGGCAATCAACTCTCAGATCTATGTGCCATCTTATATCGCATATTACCAAATGAGAGTTCAGAACCCTTACAACTACAGTCGCCCGATCCGCGCAAGTTTGGGTATCCAATTCGGTTTTTAATAGTTAGAAATAAAAATAAAGTACATATATGAAAAACAACGGTAAAATTTTCTGCTTGATGCTCCTGCTCGTGTGCATGGCTTTCAGTTCAGTGCATGCAGAGAAGTCAAAAGGAGCTCAAAGAGTATCCACACCGAAGGCAGAATCTGCTACATGTCTTCCCGCCAGCGGTTCTAACGAACTTACAATCAACAATGTTCGGGCATACCTTGAAACCGGCGGCACCATGTGGTTCAAAGAATTGGCCGAATACGAGATTCCTATCGGTTCCGGCAAGACCTCTATGTTCTGCGCTGCTCTGTGGATTGGCGGCCGCGACGCCAACGGTCAGCTCAAACTCGCTGCTGTGCGTTTCAGACAAGTCGGTAACGACTTCTGGACAGGCCCTTTGAAAATCTCTGGTGCCGGCACAACGCAGTCCATGTGTATCAAATTCGATAAACATTTCAAGATTACACGTTCCGAAGTTGACCAGCACATTGCCGGATACAACACTTCCGGTTACGTGATGCCTTCATCTATCGCCAATTGGCCGGCACACGGTGACGAAGGTTATTCTTACTACCTTGCTCCTTTCAAAGATGTGAACGGGAACGGTGTCTATGACCCTGAAAACGGCGACTACCCGTACTATGACATCAACAATGATCTCTGCCCTTGGACGGAAGACAACATTGCCGCAGCAGCCGCTCATGAACTCCCAAGAACCCCTGAAGACCTTTGGCTCGAACAGAGAAACTACCCGGGTTCAGAACCTGACTACAATCGTTCTAACGGCATGATCTACGCAGACCATGTGCTCAAAGGCGACGCTACGATGTTCTGGATATTCAACGACAACGGCGGCCCTCATACAGAGTCAGGCGGCAGCCCCATCGGCCTTGAAATCCGTGGGCAGGCATTCGGATTCTCTACGAATGATGACCTCAACAATATGACATTCTATTCTTACGAGATCATCAACCGTTCAACCTATACACTTACCAACACATTCTTCTCTCAGTGGGTTGACCCAGACCTCGGTTACGCCTACGATGACTATGTTGGCTGCGATGTAGGACGTGGTTTAGGCTACTGCTACAACGGAACAAACGTTGACGGTTCAGGTCAAACCTGGGCATACGGAGACCAACCGCCCGCAATCGGTGTCGACTTCTTCCAAGGACCGTATATGGATGCAGACAACAGAGACAATCCGAAATTCTACGCAGACAGTGCAATTTACTCAGGTTATTGCGACAAATTCCTCAAAAGCAGTTACGCTAACGACCAGATGGCCATCAATGGTGTCAACTTCGGCGATGGAATCGTGGACAACGAGCGTTTCGGCATGAGACGATTCGTTTACCACAACAATGACAATACTGTAGTTGGTGACCCGAGCGAAGCTTATGAATACTATAACATGCTCCAAGGTATTTGGAAAGACAATACGAAGATGAAATTCGGCGGCAACGCCCACGACAGCAACGGACCTGACTGTGACTTTATGTTCCCTGGAACATCTGATGTTTGTAACTGGGGTACGCAAGGCATTGACCCGAACTATTCAAAAGACGGCGGCTGGACAGAGGCCAATGAAGGCAATGCTCCTTACGATCGTCGTTTTATGCAGTCAGCCGGACCATTCACCCTGAAACCGGGTTCTGTCAACTATATCACCGTAGGTATTCCTTGGGCACGCGCATCACAAGGCGGCGCTCAGGCATCTGTTGACCTCCTGAAAATCGCCGACGACAAATGCCAGTCATTGTTTGAAAACTGTTTCAAGACCCTCGACGGCCCGGATGCTCCTGACATGACAATCCGCGAACTTGAGAATCAACTCGTGATTTATTTGTCCAATGACGATCCTAACAGCAACAACTACCACGAAACATACGTTGAACTTGACCCCCAGATTACCAAAACGCTTACATCTACTGAATATATCAATCAGATTGATACGGTTTATGCCTACGATGCCGAGGGTAATCCTGACACCATCATTACATCTTCCATAATGCCCGTGACGACAACGGACACCCTTTCTACAGAAGACCGTCAGTACAAATTCGAGGGCTATCAGATCTATCAGCTTGCCAATTCATCTGTAAGTGCAACTGACCTTGGCGATGTCAGCAAAGCCATTCTGATTGCTCAATGTGATGTAGAAAACAATGCTTCTCAGCTTGTCAACTGGATTTACAACGATGCAGTTGGAACCTCCGTGGCAACAGAGATGGTGAACGGCAGCAACAAGGGTATTTCCCACTCATTCATCGTAACGGAAGACAAGTTTGCAACAGGTTCCAACAAGAATCTTGTAAACCACAAAGAGTACTACTTTATGGTTATTGCATACGGCTACAACCAATACAAGAAATTCACCTTGGATGCAACAAACCTTGACGGGCAAACGACACCTTACCTCGCAGGACGCCGCAATATTAAGGTCTATACCGGCATCCCTCACAAACCTGTCGACAACATTACCAACAGCGTATATGGCGACCAGCCTATGATTACACGTATCGAAGGACAAGGCAACGGCGGTTTGTTCCTTGATCTTACAGACGAATCTCGAGACCTGATTCTTGCTAACAACACGTATAACAACGTTCAATACAAAGAAAACTACGGTCCTTTGAGCATTAAGGTCATCGACCCGCTGCAGGTGAAACCTTACGACTATATAGTGAAATTCATGCCAAACAGCGTTTCAGAAGACGTGAATGACAGCACGGAATGGCAGCTCATCATCTCTGACGACGTTACAGACGAAGAACTTGCTGAACTCGGTCTCGACCGCATAACCACAGCAGGCATGCCTATTTCGATGACAAACGAAGAACTCTTCCTCGATTTGGGCATTTCCATTTCCATCAAGAATTACAACTTTGCTATTCACCAGAATGACCTTAACGATTATGTCGTCAATATAGCCGGCGGATACACCTACGCAAACCTTGCCAAATATGCTCAGGTTGACTTCATCGGCGCTTCGGTTACCTACTCTGGTGACAGTCAATGGCTTGACTTTGTAGCAGATCAGGAGGGAGACTATCCTGCCAACTGGATTCATGCAGGTCAGCAGTCTTCTGGCAAATGGGAGACCAACACCGTCCAGGAAGGAGCCGAAGACAAATACTACCAATGGCGTACTGAGGACATGTGCGTTATTATGCCCTCCAAGACTTTGAATGAGTCAGAAAAAACACGTGGATTTAAAGATCCGGAGCAGCAGTTCGAAGGTGTTCTCAATGGAACATGGGCTCCATACGTGCTTTCTTCTCCGTATGATGGAGGTCCGCAAGCCAAGTACCTTGTGCCGGACAACGTTTACTATGGTCAGGGCGAAGGTTCTCCTCAACCTGCCTACTTTGACTTTACGGCCATTGCAGCACAACCTTACAACCCTGGCTACAACCAGACGCTTACAAACCTTTACTCTGTTGACGTAGTCATTACGCCTGACCAGAGCAAATGGACAAGAGCCGTTGTGCTTGAATCCGGTTCTGCCCCTCAAGCAAATGACTATAAGGTGGAACAGCAATTCAATGGCCAGACTTACCGCAATGTGAGACATGAACCAAAGAATGCTCCGTCTGTCGGCAAAGACGGAAAACCGGACAACAGCGGAACAACCGGTTATGGCTGGTTCCCGGGCTATGCAATCAACGTTGAAACGGGCGAGCGTCTGAACATCATGTTCGCTGAAAATTCTGAAGATACCCTCAACAACGGTAACGATATGATTTTCAACCCGACGAATGTTTATGCTTACTACAAAAACCTTCAGACAGGCGAAATCATTCTCGATGAAGAGACGGGCAAACCGATATCTATGTCTATCTCTGTCTATAACTCGTTCAGAGACATCTATGGTGTTACTTTTGGAGAACCGCTCAATGGTGGACGTCATTACATCTATGTGATGAACAGTGCCGGTAATACTTGCAGCATGTTCTACCGTAACTCAAGCAGACAACGTAACTACAATGACAACGACATTGTCACCAGCGGACAAGGCGGCACATTCGTCGGTACGGATGGCGCATATTATCCTTACTTCGAGTGCGGTGCTTACGATGAAGGCAAATGGATTATGGAAAAATTCAAAACATTTACCAGCAACACGAATTACGGCAGCAATGAACGTAAACGCGCCAAGATGCAGCTTTTCAACAACGTCATGTGGACCAGCATCCCGATGCCCGCAACGCTGCAAGAAAGCAACTGGCTCTCTTCTGATGTAACGTTCAAATTGCGTGTCACACGTCCTTACATGAGATACTCTTCCCGTTGGTATAGTGATCCTTCGCAGTCAGCCAATGCTTCCCAGAACAACGGTTATCCGATGTATCAGTTCACCACCAAGAACCTTGTTCCTACTGCGGTGACCGAATCTAAGGAGGCTGTCCAGAATGTGCTGGACAACATCAACATCGTTCCTAACCCGTACTATGGTTTCTCACAGTACGAATCGACTGCTCTTGAGAACTATGTGCGTATTGTCAACCTTCCGGCAAATTGTACGATTTCAATCTATACAGTGAGCGGAACATTGATAAGGACAATCACCAAGGGTGATGCCAACACAACTTACGTACAATGGGATTTGAAGAACCATGCCAACATTCCGATTGCCGGCGGCGTTTACATCATCCACGTCAAAGCTCCTGGCATCGGCGAACGCACGCTCAAATTCTTCTGTGCAATGCGTCCTACTGACTTGAATGGTTTCTAAAATTACTAATCCAGAAAAAACGATAAGAATATGAAAAACATAAAATCATTAATAATTTTCGCAGGAGTTGCCCTTTTGGTCGCCGGCATGCCAAATAACACATGGGCAGGTAATAGAGACCGTTCAGGCCAAGCCGGTGCATCTCATCTGCTGATCGACCCGTGGGCTCGTTCCAATGGTATGGCAAACGCCGGCATTGCGGAAATCCGTGGTTTGGAGTCTGTCTATTCCAACGTGGCCGGTCTCACGTATGTCAAGAAAACTGAACTCTGCTTTAACCGTACGCAATACCTCGTCGGTTCAAATGCGGGCATCAACATCAATTCACTTTCCTTTGCGCAGAAACTCGGGCGCAAAGGAAAGGACTTCGGCGTGCTCGGCATCTCATTCATGTCTATGGGGTTCGGAGACGTCCCCATCACAACTGTAGCGCAGCCCGAAGGCGGTTTGGGTACATTTAGCCCGAACCTGATGTATATTGGTCTTCACTACGCCAAGTCTTTCAACAACTTCATCAAGGGCGGCATCTCCTTTAAGGTCATCAACGAGAGTATCGCCGACCTCCATGCAACGGGTTTCGCCATTGATGCAGGTGTGCAATACATCGCCGGCAAATTTGAAAACTTCAAAATCGGCGTGTCTTTGCGTAACATCGGTCTCCCGATGAGTTACAAAGGCGACGGTATGACATTCAGAAGCATCATCTCCGGTTCTACTCACGAGCAGACACTTGCAGTACGTTCGGCCGAGTATGAAATGCCCGCTTTACTCGCAATCGGTGTGTCTTACGACTTCCTCTTCTTCGGCAAAGAGTATGCTTCCATGTCAAAAGAAGACCTTGAAGCGGAAGGTCTCACAAGAGATGACGCTCAACACAGAATCACGATTGCCGGATCTTTCACTGCCAACTCTTACACTCGCGACATTTTCGCCGTTGGTCTTGAGTACGGCTTTATGAATTATTTCATGGTCCGCGCAGGTTATTCTCTGGAGAATATCACTTCACAGAAAGAGACGAATGTCAATGATGCCACGCAGACGGTAACAACGCTGCTGCTCAACAGCGATTCATTCTTCGTTGGACCTTCTGTAGGTGCTACTGCTGTCATTCCTTTGGCTAAAGGAAACAATGGCAGCCGCATCTATATTGACTATGCTTACAGATTTACCCACAAATGGAAAGGTAACCACTATATCGGCCTCAAATTTACGTTATAGGTTTTATTTAACCATTTCACAACATAATAGAAGAGGCTTGAAAAAGTCTCTTCTATTTGTGTAATAAAACAATCAATTATGGAAGATATTAAATACTACACCCAAGAAGGCCTTGATGCCCTCAAAAACGAGCTTAACGAGCTCGAATCAGTTGAAAGACCTAAAATATCTCAGGCCATAGCAGAAGCCCGTGACAAAGGTGACTTGTCTGAAAATGCCGAGTATGATGCGGCTAAAGAAGCACAGGGCTTGCTCGAACTCAAGATTGCGAACTTGCGTAACCTTATAGCAAAAGCAAGGGTTCTTGACGAATCCAAGATAGACGTTTCAAAAGTACTTATCTATTCCATCGTGACCGTTAAGAATATCAAGACCGGTGCGGAGATGACTTACACGATTGTGCCCGAATCAGAATCGGACTTCAAGGCGGGGAAAATTTCCGTTTCCAGTCCGCTTGCAAAGGCACTGATCGGCAATTCTAAAGGCGACACGGTCACTATGCAGGCACCCGCCGGCGAAATGCAATTCGAAATCCTGAATATCTCACGTTAATATTATCATACGATTATGGAAGACACGCTGTTTACTAAGATCATAAAAGGAGAGATACCTTGCTACAAAATAGCGGAAGACGACAATTTCTTCGCTTTTCTTGACATCTCACCAATTGCCAAAGGGCATACGTTAGTGATTACAAAATTGCAGAACGATTATATCTTTGACCTCCCTGACGAATTGCTCGGCAAGATGATGATATTTTCCAAGAAAGTGGCTGCCGGCATAAAGAAAGCACTGCCTTGCAAGCGTATTGGAGTGGCTGTCATCGGCATAGATGTTCCGCACAACCACATTCACCTTGTCCCTATCAACGGTGTCGGCGACCTGAACTTCAAGGCAGAAAGACTCCGGTTGACCCCTGACGAGTTTCAGCAGATTGCCGATTCTGTTGCCCAAGAAGTAGTGTTAAACAAATAATTTCACCAAGTATGGACACTAAACAATTACAAGACATCGCCACACAAGTAAGGCGTGACATCATAAGAATGGTAAACGGTGCCAAATCAGGACATCCTGGCGGTTCTCTCGGTTGCGCCGACTTCCTCACAGCGCTCTATTTCCAGATTATGGACATAAAGCCGGAGAACTTCACCCAAAACGGGAATGGCGAAGATATGTTCTTCCTCTCAAACGGGCACATCTCTCCTGTTTTGTACAGCGTAATGGCGCGTCGCGGCTATTTCCCCGTCGGAGAGTTGGCTACGTTCCGCAAATTACATTCCCGTTTGCAGGGACACCCCTCTCCTGTGGAAGGTCTTCCTGGAATACGCATCGCGTCTGGCTCGTTAGGGCAAGGCGTATCCGTCGCCATTGGGGCAGCGCTCGCAAAAAAAAGCAATAACGACAACCATCTCGTATTCGTACTCACGGGTGACGGCGAGCTGCAAGAGGGGCAGATATGGGAGGCCGTTATGTTTGCTGGCGCAAAAAACGTGGACAACCTCATTATGACCATTGACCTGAACGGCAAGCAGATTGACGGCAATACCGACCAGATTTGCAATCTCGGCAGACTACGCAGCAAACTCGAGGACTCCGGCTGGATGGTGCTCAAAGTTGACGGAAACGACATGAAAAAGTGCGTGCAGACCCTTACCTTGGCAAAGACTTTGGCCCATAACGGCAAGCCCATAGCCATTGTGATGAAGACCGAAATGGGCAAGGGCGTTGACTTTATGGAAAACACCCACAAGTGGCATGGCACCGCCCCCAATGACGAGCAGACCGCTGCCGCATTGGCACAGTTGCCTTTAACACTGGGAGATTACTAATGCTCATAAAAGGAACAGCTCTTTTGTGAAGATTATAAACCGATACCTTTGCAAAAAATTCTTCGGGCCCTTTGTCCTGACTTTCTTCGTTGCCCTTTTTGTGCTGCTGATGCAGTTCCTTTGGAAATGGGTTGACGAACTGGTTGGCAAAGGGCTTGAAATGGGACTGCTCCTGAAATTGCTTTTCTATGCCTCGTTAACGCTCTCCTCGATGGCGTTTCCGTTGGCGGTGCTGTTGGCATCGCTTATGACTTTCGGCAACTTGGGGGAACGTTACGAGATTGTTGCGCTCAAATCTGCCGGCGTCTCTATACGTCAGATGATGATGCCGTTGGCTATGCTCTCTTTTGTCATAGCCGTTGTGGCCTACGAGTTCTCTAATGAGGTGATACCGTGGGCGTCGCTCAAGCTGCGGATGATGCTGTTCGACATACAGCAACAAAAACCGGCTTTCAACATCGACGAAGGCATCTTTTATACAGGATTTGACGATTATGCCATCCGTATAGGCAAAAAAATGCCCGATGGGGAAACCATCAAAGACATCATCATTTACGACCATTCAAAGCACCGCGGGAACACCACCGTGACCTACGCAAAGGAGGGAAAGATGCAGATGACCCCCGACAAGCACTATCTTACGTTTACACTTTATGACGGCTATTTTTGGGACGAATCACCTCAAGTGGGCCGTTCGCGTTCAAACAGAGTCCGTTATCCGCTTTCGCGCGCATCTTTCAAAAAGCAGTACAAACGTTTCGACATGTCTGACTTTGTGACCGTCGGCAACAACGACGCCAGCCTCTTCCAAACCAACTCCTCGACCATGTCATCACAGCAACTTAAATGCAAGATTGACACGCTGAAAGAAGAGATAAAAGGACTTTCGCAAGGCGCGTCAGACGTATTCTTCAACAACCTCTATTTCTACAACGCCATCGTGCGAAATGACAGCACATTTGATACGCTGTCGGTTGCCAAGACGCTGGACCTTGAAAAGGTGGACGAGGAAAAATTGCCGCGCATTATGCAGTTTGCTGAAAACGCAGCACGTCAGTTTACTTTCTCACTGCGTTTTTCCTATCAGGACATCTCTTTCAGAACCTCTTTTTTGTGGTCCTATCAGATTGAATACTTCAGGAAGATTACACTTGCATTGGCTTGCATCTTGTTCTTCTTCATCGGTGCGCCGTTAGGCTCAATTATCCGAAAGGGCGGCATCGGAATCCCTTTGGTCATCACAGTACTGTTCTTTACCCTCTATTTTGCAATATCCATCATAGGAGAGAAAATTGCCAAAAGCAGTCCAATGCCTGTATGGTTCGGCATGTTTCTTTCTTCATTTATCTTGTTGCCGATATGTGTCTTTTTGACATACCATGCCACAACCGATTCTGTTGTGCTGTCCCCGGACACCTATGCACGCTTTACAGAAAAACTTAAAAACTTTAAATTGTTCCGAAAAAAAAGCAATGAAAATCCTTCAACTTTGTCATAAACCGCCTCTTCCGCCTATCGATGGGGGATGTATTGCCATTCACAACATCACGCAAGGGCTGCTCGACGGCGGCCAACAGGTGAAAGTGGTGGCCGTTGAAACGCCGAAACACCCTGTCAGGATTGACGCTTTTCCTGTTGACTACTTGAAGAAAACTTGCTTTGAGTCGGTGTATATTGATACAACAATGAGCCCTTTAGAGGGGTTGCGCACACTCTTTAACGGGAAGTCATACCATATTGAACGCTTCCGGTCTAAGAGTATGGTTTCAAAACTGGAATACATACTGAAACAACAATCTTTTGACATCGTCCATTTGGAGTCGATTTATGTGGCTCCATACATCGACTTGCTTCGCAGTTGTTCGGACGCCCGTATCGTGATGAGAATGCACAACATAGAACACCAGATTTGGAACCGGCTTGCAGACAACGAAAGAAATCCTGTGAGAAAACTGCTTTTCAGGCTGAACCGGAACCAGTTGAAAAAGATGGAAGACAGCGTGCTTCGCAAGGTTGACGGTTATATGACAATTTCAACGCCGGACTATGAGTATTTCCGAAAGACGGCCCCGGAAGTTGCGGGTGCGGTGATACCTTTCGGTCTCAATTTGGATGATTATCCCATTGAAGATGACTATATTCCATCCGACAAGCCCTCCCTTTGCCATATCGGGAGCATGAATTGGTCGCCGAACTTGGAGGGCATGGAATGGTTTTTGGGCGAGGTGTGGCCTTTGATAAACGAAGCGCATCCGGACCTTCGGTTCACGGTGGCGGGACATGGCATGCCCGAAAGATTCTTGAGCCGTAAGGATCGGAATGTCACCTTTGTCGGTGCAGTGCCGGACGCTAACGAGTTTATGCTGAGCCATGATTTGATGATTGTACCGTTGCAGTCGGGCAGTGGCGTGCGCATCAAAATCGTAGAGGCCATGGCGCTTGGCAGGGTCGTGATCACCACCTCAGTAGGCGCCGAGGGGTTGGACGTGGAAGACGGCAAGCATCTTTTCATTGCGGATACGCCGGAACAATTCCTTGCGGTCATCGACAAATGTATTGCCACCCCCGACATCTGTACCATCATTTCAGAAAACGCCCGCGATTTCATATCAGTCAATCATGACTACGAGTTAATAACGGAAAAGCTGCTGAACTTTTACCGGCAGATTTTATCAAAATAACGGCAATGTCTTATCTGGAACATATAGATTCTCCTGAAGACTTGCGAAAGATTCCGGTCAATGAGTTGCCCGACGTGTGCGATGAGCTCCGGAAGTTCATCATCAAAGAGACGGCGCGACATCCCGGGCATTTGGGCTCCAGCCTTGGCGTGGTGGAATTGACCGTTGCTTTGCACTATGTCTTTGACACCCCTGACGACAAGCTGGTTTGGGATGTAGGGCACCAGGCATATGCACACAAGATACTGACAGGACGCCGCGATCGCTTTCTCACCAATCGCTGCTACGGTGGCATCAGCGGTTTCCCTCGTCGCGAGGAAAGCCCCTACGATGCATTTGGCACCGGCCATTCTTCCACTTCCATATCTGCAATCCTCGGAATGGCGATGGCTGCAAAGATGAGCGGCAACACGAAAAGGAACCACATTGCCGTGATTGGCGATGGGGCTATCGGTGGAGGCATGGCTTTCGAGGCCATGAACCAGGCCGCCTGCCGTGATGTCAATATGTTGGTAGTGCTCAACGACAACAAAATATCCATCGACAAGAGCACCGGAGCCATGAGCAAATATCTGCTCTCCATTACAGCGTCGCCCGCCTATAACCGTTTCAAAAACAGACTTTGGAATCTCTTTACGGTCAAGACCAAACAATCAAACCGCGCAACGAACCTGTTCAGCAGCATCGGCAACGGCATCAAGGGGTATCTGTTGGGCGGAAGCAATTGGTTTCAGAGCCTTGGGTATCGCTATTTCGGGCCGGCAAACGGTCACGACGTCGTTTATCTCGTGAAAACGCTGCAAGCGCTCAAAAAGCTGCCCGGACTTAAGCTGC
The DNA here is from genome assembly GCA_963603365.1 of Oscillospiraceae bacterium. GTDB lineage: Bacteria > Bacteroidota > Bacteroidia > Bacteroidales > WCHB1-69 > F23-D06. The sequence continues at coordinate 74,662 of CAVCMI010000009.1, read as the reverse complement.
TTCATGTGTTAACGGTTAAAGGCAAAGGACTTGAGATGGCTGAACAGCATCAGACCGCCTATCATGCCCCCGGTCAATTTGATCCTGAAACGGGAAAGATCATCCAAAAGAACACAGACAATCTGCCTCCTAAGTATCAGGACGTTTTCGGACAAACAATTTTGGAATTGGCGCGGCAGGACGAGAAGGTGGTAGGGATAACGCCGGCCATGGCAACCGGCTGCTCGCTGAATATCATGGACAAGGAGTTTCCGGAACGCGTTTTTGATGTGGGCATTGCTGAACAGCATGCGGTCACCTTTTCTGCCGGACTGGCGGCCGAGGGTTATGTTCCGTTCTGCAACATCTATTCTTCGTTTTTGCAGCGCGGCTACGACCAGGTAATCCACGATGTTGCCTTGCAGCGCTTGCCGGTAATCTTCTGCATTGACCGGGCAGGACTTGTAGGCGAGGACGGTGCCACGCACCAGGGTGCGTTCGACTTGGCATTTCTGCGGTCTGTGCCCGACTTGATCATATCTTCGCCCCGCAACGAGCATGAACTCAGAAACCTGATGTTTACCGCATACCGCAATGCCAAAGCCGGCGGACTGCCGTTTGCTATCCGTTACCCGAGAGGTCGGGGGGTCTTGCCAAATTGGCACAATGAGCCGGAAGAGGTGGAAATAGGGAAGGCGGAAATGATGCAGCATGGCGAGAAATTGTTGCTGTTGTCGTTAGGTCCGCTCGGAAATCAAGTGGAAAGGGCTTTGCGGGCAGTGTCGTCCGAAATTCCTAAGCCGGCTTGGGTTGACATGCGTTTTCTGAAACCGCTTGACGAAGATTTGCTGACGAAGTTGGCCGAACAATACCCTTGTTGGCTTGCCGTGGAAGACGGCACCGAAAAAGGAGGCTTGTTTTCAGCATTGGCAGAATATCTTGAGAATTCCGGCCTGGACAACCGGCTGTTCCATATTGCCATACCTGACCGTTTCATAGCTCAGGGCGACATGCAGAGCCTTTACCATGAGGTTGGCTTTGCAGTAGAAGACATAATGCAGAAAATCAAGCAAATAATGCAATCGTAAATAAAACGGGCCGAAACCGCCAAAAACAGGTAACCGGTTTTATAATGAGTAATTGCCAAATAAAAGGAGGGAAATGTATTCATGGGAAAAAAGGTGGGACGGGTCGGTTACCTGAACATGAATGACATTGCAAAAATAATAAAATATTTAAAACAAACAATAAAAACATAAAAATATTTAAATATAACCAAAGCGCAGCTGTGAAGGTGTACGGCATAGGGTAGGGGGTACAATGAAAAGCATTACCTTTGCTGCCTTTGAAACAATCAAGGATGACAAATAAAGAATCGATACTTTCAGAATTGAACAGTCAACAGCAATATGCTGTTAAACAGATAGATGGTCCAGTGATGGTGATTGCGGGGGCTGGGGCAGGAAAGACAAGGGTTTTGACATACCGCATTGCCTATATGTTGGCTTCGGGCATCAGTCCGTACAATATTCTCGCACTCACGTTCACGAACAAGGCCTCTGCCGAAATGCGCAGCCGTATCACAAATCTTGTGGGCGGTGACGTGGCAAGAGCCGTCACAATGGGCACTTTCCACTCCGTATTTTACAGGATTCTCCGCATGGAAGCCGAAAAGTTAGGCTATTCAGCACGACTGACCGTATATGATACCGATGACTCTAAGTCGCTGCTCCGCAACATCGTGAAAGACCTGAACCTTGACCCCAAGCAATATGCTCCCAACTATGTGCTCAACCGCATTTCTATGGCAAAGTCGAATCTGCTTTCTGAACAGGAGTATGCCAACAACGGCGAGATTATGGCAGCAGACAGGGCCGCAGGGAAGCCGATGGTGGCCGAAATCTTTTCTGCTTACAACAAACGTCTCAAACTGGCGGATGCCATGGATTTCGACGATTTGCTGTTCTATATGAACGTCCTGCTTCGTGACTTCCCCGAGATGCTCTACAAGTACCAGAGTCGCTTTTCTTACATTTTAGTTGACGAGTATCAGGATACCAATTTCGCCCAGTATCTGATTGTCAGAAAATTGGCAGCCCAAAACCATAACATCTGCGTAGTGGGAGACGATGCCCAAAGCATTTATGGCTTCAGAGGCGCTGACATTCAGAACATTCTCAACTTCAGGCGCGACTATCCGGACGCTGCGGTCTATAAACTCGAACAGAATTACCGCTCAACCCAGACGATTGTCAATGCGGCCAATGCCATCATCAAAAACAACCGCGACCAGGTGCCAAAAGATGTATGGACAGACAACGAGTCGGGTGCCAAAATAAATCTGATAAGTGCGGACAGCGACAATGACGAGGCGCATGCTGTGGCGGACGCTATCTTTGAAACCAAAATGAATGAACATGCCGCCAACAAGCAGTTCGCCATCCTGTACAGAACCAACGTGCAGTCGCGCACACTCGAAGAGGCGATGGTCAAACGTCACATACCCTATAAAATCTATGGCGGGCTTTCGTTCTACAAACGCAAGGAGATCAAAGATGTTTTAGCCTATTTCAGGCTGGTCATCAACCATTATGACGAAGAGTCGCTGCGCCGTGTCATCAACTTTCCGATGCGAGGCATTGGAGAAACGACGATGTCAAAAGTATTCGCTGCCGCTGCCGAACAAGGCGCTCAAGTATGGGACGTGATTGCAAATCCGCAACAATATAAACTGGATGTCAGCGGGGCTGTAGCGAACAAGTTGACAGAGTTTGCCAATATGATACGCGGCTTCTCCGCCGATCTGCCGACAGAAGACGCCTACGAACTCGGCAAGCGGATCGTTCAGAAAACAGGCATCGCCAAGTTGTTGCACGAGAATGCGGAAGAGAAAGAGCGCGGCGAGAATGTGGAAGAACTGCTTGATTCGATGAAAAGCTTTACAGGGAAAGATCCCGACAACAGTTTCATAGAGACGACAGGGGAGATTATGGAAGCCTATTTCCCTTCCCTTGACCACTTTATGGAATCCATCGCCCTTTTGAGCGATGAAGAGGACGACAAGGAGGAAGAGGGGGAAGACAGGGTGAAGATGATGACGATACATTCGGCAAAAGGTCTTGAATTTGACTATGTCTTTATCACGGGAATGGAGGAGAATCTGTTTCCTTCTTCAATGTGTGCCAATTCTCGGCAGGAAATGGAAGAAGAACGCAGGCTTTTCTATGTAGCGCTCACGCGTGCCAGAAAGTCCGTAACGCTTACCGAAGCGCAGAGACGTTATCGCTTCGGGTCGCTGCAATTCTGTGAAGAGAGCCGCTTCGTGAGCGAGATTCCTCCCGAGTTCTTGAACATTGCAAAAAAGGCTTCCAGTGGCATGGGCTCTTTTTCCAGGAAGTCAGGAGGCAGTTTGTTTTCAAAGCCGCAAGAGTCACGTTTCCGTCCGGTTCATGGCAGCCGTCCGTTGGGAACGGCTGATGCCCGCCCCGTCGTCAAGAACAAGACAGAAGTGCGTCAGGAACAGATGGGTACGCCGGCCTCCAACAGCCAGATACAGCCCGGTGTCAGGGTTTACCACAACAAATTCGGCTATGGCAATGTGCTCTCTGTCGAGGGCAACGACCAGGACAAAAAAGCACAGGTAAGGTTCGATACCGTCGGCACTAAAACCTTGCTGCTGAAGTTCGCGAAACTGATTATCCCAAAATAACCATACACTATGATTTTCCGTGCAAACATACCGGCTCCAAAATATCCTTTCCATATAAACAGCGCTGACTCTTTGCTGCTGCTGGGCTCCTGTTTTTCAGACCACATTGGCAGTTATTTCAAGCGGCATCGGTTTGACGTGTGCTCCAACCCGTTCGGCGTGCTATTCAATCCTGTGTCCATTGACCGAGCACTCAGGATGTTGATGGAGCCCGCCAGCTTCGACAAGAACCGATATTTCTACAGAACTTCAGACCTTTGGGTCAGTTTTGCCCATCATGGACGGTTTTCAAAGGAGAATTATGAAGATTTTGAGAAAAATATAGACGAGCAACTGGATCAGGCATCCCGGTTTCTGCAACGCGCTGACTATCTTTTCATCACGTTCGGCACAGCATTCTGCTACAAATTCATGCCGCGCGACCTTATTGTCTCCAACTGCCACAGAATCCCGAACAACTGGTTCGAGCGTTTCCGCCTGGATGTCAAGAAAATAGTCTCGCAATGGAACGAAACGCTGACGATGCTGAAAGATCGTTTCCCCGAATTGAAAATCATATTCACGGTCAGCCCTGTACGCCATGCCGGTGACAATGTTCACGAGAACACATTGAGCAAGTCAACGCTTATGTTGGCGGTGGACCGGCTTGTCGATAATGAAACGACATTCTATTTCCCGGCATACGAGTTTCTGATGGACGACCTTCGCGACTACAGATTCTATGCCAAAGACCTCAGTCATCCCAATGAACTGGCGGTAGAGTACATAGAAGAGAAAGTGGCAGAATCCTTTTTCACGCCTGAAATGCGCGAGCAGATGCGGACTATTGAAAAGGAGATCCGTTTCCAGAACCATCAGCGTTTCCGCAGAACATGAAATAGTCTGTTTCCCAAGGGCCTTGGTCCCCTTTGGCGCAAAAATGCACTTGACAAACGTTGTTTTTTGTTGTATCTTTGCGCGCTGAATTATTGTACAATGAAATTATCAGAATTTAAGTACTACCTGCCTCAGGATCTGATTGCTTTGTATCCTGCAAAGGAGCGTGACGAGGCTCGCTTGATGGTCTTAAATCGCAAGACAAAAACTATTGAGCACAAGATTTTCAAGGATATTCTTGACTATTTCGACGAAGGCGACCTGTTTGTCATGAACAACACCCGGGTGTTCCCGGCATTGCTTTACGGCGAGAAAGAACAGACCAGAGCCAAGATCCGCGTCTTCCTGCTGCGCGAATTGGATGCGGAAAGCCGTCTTTGGGACGTGCTGGTGGACCCGGCCCGCAAAATACGCATCGGCAACAAACTCTGCTTCTGTGAAGACGAAAGTCTGTTGGCTGAAGTGATTGACAACACAACCTCACGCGGAAGAACGCTCCGATTCCTCTTTGACGGCGACCATGATGCTTTCAAGAAAAAACTGATGGAACTCGGCACGACGCCGCTTCCGGAAGACATCCAGCGTTTGCGCGAGATTGTGCCGGAAGACGAAGGGTACTACCAAACGCTTTATGCTACAGAAGAGGGTGCCGTGGTGGCCCCTGCCGCCGGCTTCCACTTCAGCCGCGAACTGCTGAAAAGAATGGAACTCAAAGGCATTGAACGAACCTATATTACCCTTCATGCCGGATTGAGCAATTTCAATGATATCGATGTCGAAGACCTGTCGAAGCATAAACCCGACTCCGAAAGGATGATTATCAAAGCCGAGGTGGCAGACCTGATCAATAAGACAAAAGAGGAAAAACATAAGGTGGTAATGGTCGGAACTACGACTACTAAGGCTATAGAGTCGTCCGTGTATGCCAGCGGGCACGTCAAAACCACTGAAATGAACGGCAAGATGGATGCCTGGACCAACAAGTTCATCTATCCGCCCTACCGCTTTATGGTGGGAGATGCGATGATCACGAACTTCCATGCCTCTCAAAGCTCTATGCTGATGATGGTGGCCGCTTTCGGCGGCTATGACTTTGTGATGCGCGCCTACAAGGAAGCTGTGGCAGAGAAATACAGATTCCTGACTTACGGCGATGCAATGTTGATAATTTGAATTGTTTCACACAACATATTTTTCTTATGGCAAAATCTTATGAAGAAGCAGGCGTCCGTTTGGAAGCAGGATATGAGTCTGTGCGCCTGATAAAAAAACATATAGCACGGACCAACCGTCCGGGTATGATGGGCAACATAGGCAGTTTCGGCGGCATGTTTGACCTTGCCTCACTGAATTACAAGGAACCGGTGCTTGTAAGCGGCACCGATGGCGTGGGTACAAAACTCAAAATTGCTTTTATGATGGACAAGCACGACACCATAGGACAGGATGCAGTGGCTATGTGTGTGAACGACGTGCTGGCTCAGGGCGCCGCCCCGCTGTTTTTCCTCGACTATATCGCCGTGGGCAAGAACGACCCGGCCAAGATTGAGGCCATTGTCAAGGGTGTCGCCGACGGCTGCGTGCTCTCCAATTGCGCTCTTGTCGGCGGCGAGACTGCCGAGATGCCCGATATGTACTCCGAAGACGAATACGACATCGCCGGCTTTACAGTTGGCGCAGTCGAAAAGTCGCGCCTCATCGACGGAAGCCGCGTCAAAACTGGCGACCTGATTGTCGGACTTGCCTCCTCGGGCGTTCACTCCAATGGCTTCTCGCTGGTACGCAAAATTGTACTTAAAGACAATAAGATGAACCTTTCCAAACAATATTACGAACTGCCTGACACATTGGGCAATGTGCTGTTGACCCCTACGCGCATATATGTGCGCCCGGTGCTGGAGGTTCTCGAAAAAGTTGATGTCCACGCCATCTCGCACATCACAGGCGGCGGATTCGATGAGAATATTCCTCGCGCACTTCAAGAGGGACAAGGAATCTTTATTGAAGAGGGCAGTTGGGAAATGCCTGCCATATTCCCGTTCCTTGAAAAATACGGCAAGGTGGACCACCGCGAAATGTTCAACATTTTCAATATGGGCATCGGCATGGTGCTGCTCATTGCCCCGGAAGACAAAAACAACGTTCTCGACTTGTTTGAAAAACTTGGCGAAAAGGCTTCCGTAATAGGTAAAGTTACCGATACCGGGAAAGTTGACATTAAACTGGCTTAATGATGACAAGCATGAAACGACTTGCGCTTTTGACGCTGGCGGTGCTGCTGTCAGTTTCTGCCTTTGCGCAGAATGAGGCCAAGGTTAAGGTAGACCTCCATGCCGGATATACGCTTGCTACCTATTTCGCAAATCAAAAACAGACTGCCGATGTCACGTTCAAACTCCCCGACCAGTATTATGGTCTCAAGTCAGGATATGCTGCCGGGGTCGGTGTCGAAATACCGCTGAAAGAACGGCTCTCGTTGCGTACGGGTTTCTCTTATGCCAGACTGGTCGTAGGGGCCGCCGAGCAGTCGGTGCGCCAAACCGGCGATTCGACTTGCAGCGTTGACTATTCGGAAAAGACCACGGCACACAATTTTTGCATTCCCGTGTTGGTGAAATATGCAATTCCCGTGCGTGAAAACAGGTGTTTTGAAGTAGCAGCCGGACCGTATCTCAGCGTGACTGCCGGCGGAAAGCTGACCGGAAAGGGTAGCTATGCCTATTCAACAGGTGTAAACTATTCGGAAAAGATTGAATTTGACCCTTGGAAAAACGAAAAAATAAGCGTTTACAGACAGATGCTGTCCGATGACTTTGTGCAAGAAGAGGTGTTGTATAATGGACGGATTGCCCGAAGGGTTGATTTCGGTCTCTCTTTAGAACTCGACTACAAGGTTTCCAGATTCTATATCGGTGCGGCGGCTAACTTTGGTCTGCTGAACAACATGGCGCTTGAGATAACGGATATCACGGGATTGTCACGCCGCAATTTCAACCTGCAGATAATGCTCGGCTATCAGATCAATTGAGATGAAGTACATTGGACCGCACGTCAGCACAACCGGAGGGGTTGAGAATGCCCCGGTGAATGCGGCCGCAGTTGGCGCCAACGCTTTTGCCTTGTTTACCAAAAACCAACGTCAGTGGGTGTCGCCGCCGCTTACCAACAAGTCGATAGATAGGTTCAAGGAGAACTGTGAGGTGCACGGTTTTAAGCCCGAATACATTCTTCCACACGACAGTTACCTCATCAACCTTGGCCAGCCCGAAAAGCAGGCTCTTGATAAGTCAAGAAGCGCTTTTCTTGACGAGATGCAGCGTTGTGAACAGTTGGGGCTCAAGATGCTGAACTTCCATCCGGGAAGCCATTTGAAGAAAATTCCGCTTGAGGAGTGCCTCCGCCGCATTGCCGAGAGCATCAACATAGCGCTTGACCGCACACGAGGCGTGACGGCAGTTATAGAAAACACTGCAGGACAGGGGTCTAATGTCGGGTTCAGTTTCCAGCATCTGGCATATATCATCGACAGGGTGGAAGACAAGCAGCGGGTGGGCGTGTGCCTCGACACCTGCCATACCTATTCCGCCGGCTATGACATTAAGACGGTTGAGGGCTACAACGATACATTCCGCGAGTTCGACAACACGGTGGGTGCATCTTACCTCAAGGCTATCCACCTCAACGATACAAAAAAGGAACTGGCTTCAAGGGTTGACCGCCACGACAGCATTGGGAAAGGACTCCTTGGGCTCAATTTCTTCAGTCTTTTTATGAAAGACCCGCGCTTCGACGATATGCCGCTAATTCTCGAAACGCCGGATGAAAGCCTCTGGCAAGAGGAGATCCGAATGTTGCGCAATTTGACGCAGTAGGCTGCCTGTCTTGTCAGCATTTGCCTTCTCAGACACGATATGCCGCATAGAATGTGAAGGATGCCGTATGCTTTCAAGATGTCTTTAATGTTGGGTTTCAGTATTTTCCGCAGATTAAAAAAATGATTGCGGAGCAGTTGCGGATTAATAAAAAAAGTGTATTTTTGCCGCGCCTTTGAGGCACTGAATGCCACGGCGTGTTCTTCTAATGGTTAGGAATCAAGATTCTCAATCTTGCAATAGGAGTTCGATTCTCCTACACGCTACTAAAAAAAGGGATTGTTCAAATGCAGTCCCTTTTTTTTGTTAGGGTTGCCCAAAAAAACAAGAGAGCCGGCTTTTGCAAAAGCTGGCTCTCTCTTTATGATAGTTTAGTTCAGTTCAGGGTGGGGGAGACTATTTGGCTACGCGTTCAAGCCATTTTACCATACCCAGCATCACGCTCATAGAGACGAGGCAGATGACGAAGAACACGCCCCAGCATTTCCAAATGGGCCATGCGTTGTACATAACGGGTCCGATCCAGATCATCAGGTTTCCGATGGCGGTGGCTCCAAGCCAAAGCCCTTGGCAAAGTCCGACCATATTTCTCGGGGCAACCTTAGAGACAAAGGAAAGGCCCAACGGGGAAATGAACAGTTCGGCGACGGTCAGGAAAAAGTAGGTTACGATAAGCACCCATGGGCCGGCTTTTGACAATCCTTCTGCTAACATGGTTTGTGTATCCATGGCGCGGAAATCGGTTCCGGAAGGATAGTGGTTGACAATCGAGATGATAGCCAAAAACAGATATGCACATCCGGCAATGGCCATGCCGACAGCGATTTTGCGGGGAGTAGAGATGCCTTTGCCTTTTCTGGCAAGAGCGGCGAAAGAAATCATGACAATCGGAGTCAGGAATATGACGAAGAAGGGGTTCAAGGCTTGCCAGATTTCAGGGGCGATGGAATCCGTCTGAACAAAATCGCGGGCGAAAACCGACAATGATTGGCCGTTCTGATGGAATGACAGCCAGAAGAAGATGGCGATGCCAAGCACAGCAAAAAGAGCGTAAAGACGCTGTTTGATCTCTTTAGCCATGGCTTGTTTCTCTTCAGCCGTGTATTCGACAACTTCCTGCTTTTCTTTCTTTGCGGGTTGCGGGAAGTTCTTCTTCGTGCATAAGAAGATGGTCAGCGAGACGAGCATGGCCACCACGGAGGCGATGAATGCAAAATGGATACCTTGGTTGAATACGGTGATGTAGTCGGAACAGAATGTGGCATTGTCCACAAACTGGTATCCGTTCATTACAAGTGCCTTGGTTTCTTCAAACTTGGTGGCGATTTCTGTCCCCTTGCCGCTCAGGAACTGGTGACAGAGACTGGGCATGTCGGAGTTGTAAACGAAGTGATGGGCTTTGAGCCACCATTCGCGGAGCAGCGGAGCCACAAATGGGGCAACGACACCGCCGATGTTGATGAATACGTAGAAAATCTGAAAGCCCGAGTCGCGTTTCTCTTTTGCGATTTTCAGAGCATCCTCGCCTTTCTTGGCGGCTTCGGCCTCAAACTCGTCGTACATCTTGCCGACGATGGCCTGGAGGTTGCCTTTGAACAGGCCGTTGCCGAACGAGATGCAAAGCAGCGCGATGCAGGTGAAGATGAGAATGGACCACCATTGAGGATTGCCGTCAACAATGAAACCGTTGGCATCCTTGCTGAACAACGGAATGGCCAACGCCACATAGCCGATGGACATGATGATCAGACCCCATTGGATTGTCTTGTTGTAGTTTTGCGTACGGTCGGCAATGATACCGCCAACAAGGCTAAGCACGTAAATGCCAAAATAGAACACCGAATAAATGGTGCCGGCAGTGGCATCGGGCAGACCGAACTTGGAAACCAAAAAGAGCAGCAGGATGGCATTCATGATGTAATAGCCGAACCGCTCGCCCATGTTGCTCAACGCAGCAGCAACGAGCCCTTTCGGATGCTCACGCTTGGCAATGGTTACATAATAGATGATGAACGGGATTACAACGATAAGAATTGCAATCAACATAGCCATCATACGATGGTTTGTGAAGAAATCAATCATGACAATTTTTATTAGTGAGTAATTTAATGAATTTCAAAAAAAACTATTTAAGCGCTTCGATTTTCTTTACAATGGCGTCTTTGGAAACCAGCCCGACAAGGGCATCCGCCATTTCGCCATTCTTTAAGAAAACCAGCATCGGGATGTTCATGACACCGAACTGTGCAGCCAATTCGTTGTTTTCGTCAACGTCACATTTCCCGATGATGACTTCGTTTTCATATTCTTGGGCCAATTCTTCAATGATGGGACTTAATGCTTTGCAGGGTCCGCACCATTGCGCCCAAAAATCAATGATGACCAATTTGTCTCCACTGGTCAATGTCTCAAAATTGCTGGAGTTGATTGCTAATGCCATAATAATGTTTATTTAATGCGTTAAAATTTTATTCAAGGTGGCAAAAATACAAAAAATAGGATAAGGAACGTTTTATTCGGGACAGCATAAAAAAAGTGTATTTTTGCGCCTGTTCAACAGAAATAAAAGCCGCAATGAAGAATATGAAAATCGATATTTTGTTGGGATTGCAGTGGGGAGACGAGGGGAAAGGGAAAATAGTGGATGTAGAGACTCCGTATTATGACGTGATAGCCCGTTTCCAGGGCGGCCCCAATGCGGGACACTCTTTGGAATTCAACGGGATGCGCCATGTGCTCCATATTATCCCCTCCGGGATTTTCCATAAAGACAAGGTCAATGTGATCGGGAACGGGGTGGTGATAGACCCCGTGGTTTTTGAGCAGGAGATACGCTCGCTGGTGAATCTGGGGCTGACCCCGACCGACAACCTTTTCATTTCCGCAAAGGCACATCTGATACTTCCTACACACCGGCTGCTGGATGCAGCATTCGAGACTCAAAAGGGCAAGATGAAGATCGGCTCTACGCTTCGTGGCATCGGCCCGGCCTATACGGACAAGACGGCCCGTTCAGGTCTGCGTGTCTGCGACTTGCTCTCACCCGGTTTTCTGGAAAAATACCATGACGCTGTGACTCGTCATTCAGATATTCTTGAACGTTATCCCGTAGAGAACCTCCGCCAACGATTGGATGAGATGGAAAAGGAATGGCTCTCTTCTCTTGAGACGTTGAAGCAGTTTAAGGTCATCGACTGCGAGTACGAACTGCTCTCCTACATGCAGCAAGGAAAGACCGTCTTGGCAGAGGGAGCACAGGGCACGTTGCTGGATCTCGAGTTCGGGGCTTATCCGTTTGTGACATCTTCCAATACGATTGCCGCCGGCGCTTTCACCGGGCTCGGACTCTCTCCGCATTATGCCGGCAAGGTCATCGGTATCGTTAAGGCTTATTGCACCCGTGTGGGCAGCGGTCCCTTCCCGACGGAACTGTTTGACGAGGCCGGCGAACGCCTGCGCCGCCAAGGCAGGGAGTTCGGGGCAACTACCGGACGGCCGCGCCGCTGCGGCTGGCTCGACCTGGTGGCACTCAAATACGCTATTATGATCAATGGCGTCACCGACATCGCACTTACAAAAGCCGACGTGTTGTCTGACTTCGATACGATAAACGTCTGCATTGCCTATAAAGTTAACGGACAATTGACAGACAGGATGCCCGCAGATTCCTTCGCAGATATTGAACCGGTTTATATTTCGCTCCCCGGCTGGAAACAGGACATCAGCACCATCCGCAATTATGAATCGATGCCGCAGCCGTTCAAAGATTATGTGCAGTTTATTGAAGAAAAAGTCCAGACAAAGGTCTCTGTCATTTCCGTCGGTCCCGACAGGGAGTCAACTATGTTCCGGGATTAGTTTCCAAATATGATGTCCTGGCGTTTCCGTGCGACAATCTTTTGGACGGCTTTCGCGTTCGCCGCATTGAGCGGAAAGGCGCAGTCCCTGACGGACGAAAAGATGTTCGTGGATTTCGTACAGACGCAACTCCGGCAATGCGTTGAACGTTACCGGCACGGCGAAGCGCCGCTATGTTCCCTCTATTGCCGCATTGATAAGCAGGAAGACTTTATCCTTGCTTCCCAAATGGGCAGCGCAAAGGAAAAACGCTACCGTTTCGATTCCCGCTTTTCCGTCAGATTGATTGTCGGAGACCTTGATTCCGGTGATTATACCGAAGGATGCTCGTCCGACACCTTGCCGTTCTTCCCCTCCGACCTCAATGAGCAGGCTGTCGTCGCCGCATTGAACCGGGAGGTGAGTGTTGTGTATGAGCAGACATTAAGAAAGCATCAGAAAAGGCATCTTCAAGAGTCGCTCGGGAAACCGAAACACCGAATGGTTTTCGAGTCGCCGCATCAGAGCCCTTCTTTCGAGCCGCCGCGTGACAATACGGCTTCCGCCTGTATGGAGGGCTGGGAAAAACGGCTGAATGACTGCACTGCTCTTTGCAAAACTTTCGAAAACTGCCGCAATGGCTCGGCGCGGCTGCACTATTCTTACGTCAGGACATACACTCTGAGCAATGGCGACGATTGTGCCGTGACCAACAGCAATGTCTCGGTGCTTACGCTTTCAATGTCGGCACTCGCCGATGACGGAATGCCGGTTACCTGTACAAAGACGATGTCGGCGGACTATCCGAACGACCTTCCCCAAGAGTCGGAGATTCTGTCCGATATGCACGAATTGTATGCCCGACTTTGCCGCACGGCTGAGGCACCGGTCGCAGAATCGACCGTTTGCCCTGTGCTGATGTCGGGAACGGTGGCTTCGGCAGTGCTTTATGCCGGAATCATAAAATCACATCGTGCTGTTTCTCCCGCACTGTCGTTCTCTTCCGACGATCGCGGATTCGCGGCTGCTGCCCGTTCCCCGAAACCGGATTCTGAACTTCTTGATGCATTGAAAACAGAGACCGCCCGTCAAGGCAAGCCTTACGGCTATTGGATTCGCAATATCATGTTCACGCCGGATGGTGAGATAGTGCCACAAGAAGTTTACCGGGTTTATGTCGATGATGAGAACGGCACGGGCAAACTGGTGCGCGGCTTGCGTTTTGCAGATTTGACGATGGTTTGCCCAGCCGTGCTGTCGTGCGGGAAGATGCCGGAGGTGTCTGTTGTGCCCCCGTTACTGACCGGTCGGAATCCGAAGCGTTGCACGGCACCGGCGGTGCTGCTTTCGGCTATGGCGACGGAGGTTGTTCAGTGCGACGAGATGCCGGCTTTGCTGTCTCCGCTCACGACTATGGACGACGGTCACGATGCCTCCGGACAGTTTTCGGAAGTCTGCTCTTCTATGATTCAAGAAGAGATGACCGCGTTTTTTCAAGATACGGCACTGCGCGTGTATCCTCTGGCGTACGACCTCGACTTTCTGGTCACAGACGCAACCCTGTATCGGGTGAAAAGCATAATGGGCAGCACTGTCCTGCTTTCTGAAATGCCGAAAAGAAGCGTTGAAACGCAAGTCAGGGTTGGCAATGACAAGTTGAACAACGAGAATTGTGCCGAAAAGGACTGGTCAGAAACAGCCTTTGACTTGCCACTTGACGAAAACGGCAGCAATTTGCGACAGGCTTTGCACCTGTCGGCTGACCGCTCCTACCGGCAGGCGCTTGCTGACTATGCAGAGAAGCAGCAGGCTTTGGCGCAATGGCCATACAACCGTGTCTCATCTTTGCCGCCCGACCGCTCCCGCGCATTCAGGAACGATTTTTTTGACAGTACTGCAACAGGACAATGGTCGCTTGAACTTTTTCAGGACTTGGCGAATAGCATATCTGCTGATATCAACAGCGACACGGTGGCGTTGAATACGATGCTGGGCTTTGGGGTAAATGTGTATGCGTACAAAGCAAACGCCTACTATCTGTCGGCGCAAGGCATACGCTACGAGCAGCCGTTCCAAATAGTTTGCGTGCAGATTTATGCCGAAACCGCTGATGACGACGGAATGCCGTTGCGCGACTGCAGCCATTTCTTTTTCCGCGACCTCTCTGGCTTGTCAGATGTCTCCCATTTGTCAGATTCTGCACTCGCTATGATGAGGATGTTGTCGGAACTGCGCTCGGCGCCCTTGACAAAAGACATCTATGACGGGCCGGTCATTGTGTCAGGACCGGCTGCTGCGGTTTTGTTCAAGCAGGCATTTTTGGAGCACACGCCTTCATTGATTGCCGTACGGCCGCTGATACAATCTAATAGCAATAGTTACAATTATTTAGTTGATAAGATTAACCAAATAGTGGTCAGTCCGTTGATTGATGTCTATTCTGGATATGGCTGCGGTAAACGGCATGCAGACCGACTCATCGGACGTTATACAACAGATGCGGAGGGGATTCCGGCTGAAGAACGGATGGAGGTGATTGAACGAGGCCGTCTGTATACATTGTTGTCAAACCGTACACCTACGGCCGCCGTCAGATTTTCAAACGGTCATCAGCGGCTTGCGTTGTCGGAGGGAAGGTTGGTGGCGACTTGCGGTGCCGGTGTTCTCGAACTCAAATGCCACAGCCATTGCAGCGATGCCGAAATTTTCCAGAAAGCGCGAAAGTTGGCACGTCAAGCCGGCTGGCGGTACATTTATGAGATAGTGAAAATGCCCGACTATACCGGCAACGAAATGTCGGATTGTATTCCCGTCTATGCCTATAAAGTCAACCTGTCAGATGGCAAGAAGACGCTTGTGCGCATCCGTCGCACCGAAATAATAAATATGCGTCTTTTCAGTAAGGTGGTGGCGGCATCCAAAGAAACCGCAGTGGCTAATATGCTGTCGCATGGACAGTCTAAATGCGCCGGAATACCTGAAATGCCGCTTGCAGGATTCCCTGTTTCTGTTCTTTTCCCTAAGAGTTTGCTTTTCAGCAGTTTGACAATACAGTAGCGGGCAATTCTAAAAATGTTCATAAATAGTCGGTGGAATTGTGGCATGGATAAAAATAATTGCCTACTTTTGCACAATTTAATGTAATGTGAAGACTTTGAGTTGTAAATTAGTGATAATCAAACATAAGGAGGTTTTATTTTGTTAAAGAACAGGAGCTTAATCGACCCGTCGGATTTCACGCGCGAAGAGTTTCGCGAAATATTTGATTTGGCTCATCAAATTATTGCAGATCCGGAAAAATACAGTAAGAGTTGCGAAGGAAAAATCCTGGCAACTCTTTTTTATGAACCCAGCACTCGTACACGCTTCAGTTTTGAGGCTGCAATGCTGCGGCTGGGAGGCAAGGTAATCGGCTTTTCGGAACCCAATTCAAGTTCTGTGGCCAAAGGCGAGAGCATTGCCGACACGTTGCGTACCATCGAGTGCTATGCTGACATTGCCGCCATGCGTCACCCTAAAGAGGGAGCGCCCCGTATGGCAAGCCATTTCATCAAGATGCCGCTAATCAATGCCGGCGACGGCGGTCACCAACATCCTACCCAGACGTTGACGGACATCCTTACGATAGAACGGCTGCGCGGCGGCGTGGAAAACAAGACATACGGTTTCTGCGGCGACCTCAAGTTCGGCAGAACAGTCCACTCGTTGGTGAAGTTCCTCAGCAACTATGAAGGCGTCAAATTTATCTTCATCTCCCCCGAAGAACTGCGCGTGCCCGAATATATCAGGGAGGAAATTGTCCGCAAAAAAGGCATTCCTTTCCAAGAGGTGGACCAAATGGAATCGTATATGGGCCAGCTTGACTTCTTGTATATGACCCGCGTACAGCGCGAGCGCTTTTTCAATGAAGAGGATTACATCCGCCTTAAAGACAGGTTTATCCTTGACAAAGAGAAAATGTCGTATGCACGCCCCGACACCTATATCCTGCATCCGCTGCCACGCGTGAATGAAATCAGCCCCGAGGTGGACGATGACCCGCGCGCACAGTACTTTAACCAGGCCAAAAATGGAATGTTTGTCCGTATGGCATTGATACTAAAACTTTTAGGAATTTATTAAATCAAGCAATCAATCATGTTGGAAGTTACCAGTATAGAAAAAGGAATTGTCATTGACCACATCAAGGCAGGCTATGGCACTACGGTTTTCAACTATCTGCATTTGGACAAGGCCGATTACAATGTGGCATTGATTATCAATGCCTACAGCGAGAAGATGGGAAAGAAAGATATCATCAAAATCAATAATGTCATCGATATCAATTACGATTTTCTCGGTCTGATTGACCCGAATGCCACCGTCAATATTATCGAGAACGGCAAAATCATCAATAAGGTGAAATTGGAAGTGCCGGAGACGATAACGAACATCATTCAATGCAAAAATCCGAGATGCGTCACCTCTGTGGAACGTTATTTTGACCATGTTTTCCATCTCGTGAACAAGGAAAAACGTTCGTATCGTTGTGAGTATTGCGACGATATAGTTATTCCGTACCCGAACAAATAAAATATTTGGTTGTTTAAAAAATAATCGTATCTTTGCAACCTCAAAAAGCAGGTCTCTTGGCCGAGTGGTTAGGTACCGGTCTGCAAAACCGTTGACTCCAGTTCGAATCTGGAAGAGACCTCTCTCCAAAAGGAGCATATCAAGAATATGCTCCTTTCTTGTTTCTCAATTTGCTGGATGTCCTGAAAAAAACCTTTGCGCAATAGGGGATTTTATGTTATTTTTGCCCGCTTTTATTTGATAAATTATAGACAATGAAAAACATCAGAATTGCTGTTGTCGGTCTTGGCTATGTAGGGTTGCCTTTGGCACGACTTTTCTCTACAAAATTCAAAACTGTAGGTTACGACATGAACCAAAAGCGCGTTGATGCCTTAATGTCAGGGCATGATGCCACACTTGAAGTGTCCGACGAACTGCTTCGGGACGCGATTGACAACCACGGTTTCTTCTGCACGACCTTGACAGAAGACTTGCTCGACTGCAATTTTTTTGTGGTGGCAGTTCCTACGCCCGTTGATGAGAACAACCGCCCAGACTTGAAGCCGTTGTGGAGCGCGTCCGAAACCGTGGGCAGGATTTTCAAGCAACGGCGTACAAAAGGCATTTTAGACAAACCAGTAGTGGTTTATGAGTCAACCGTTTATCCTGGCGTTACCGAAGAGGAGTGTCTGCCAGTGGTTGAAAAGGTGTCAGGTCTTCGCTTCAATCAGGATTTCTATGCAGGCTACTCTCCGGAAAGAATCAATCCCGGCGACAAAGAGCATAGCGTCGAGAAAATCCGGAAAGTGACTTCCGGTTCCACGCCCGAAACAGCCCAACTGGTGGACGATGTCTATAACAGCGTTTTGGTGAACGGCACGCATAAAGCTCCCAGCATAAAAGTGGCGGAAGCCTCTAAAATCATTGAAAATTCGCAGCGTGACGTGAACATTGCCTTTATGAACGAACTGGCAAAGATTTTCAATGCCATGGGTATCGACACGCATGATGTGATCGAGGCTGCTTCCAGCAAATGGAACTTCATCAAGTTGAGCCCGGGGCTTGTAGGCGGACACTGCATTTCGGTTGACCCCTATTACCTGATACAAAAAGCGCAGGTTTACGGCGTGTTGCCCCGCGTGATGAGCAACGCCCGTCGTCTAAATGACGGTATGGGAGCCTATGTGGCAAACCAAGCAATAAAGTGCATGAACAAAAAAGGCATTCTTGTGAAAGATGCTGAAGTGCTGATTCTCGGCATTACTTTCAAGGAAAACTGCCCGGATGTCCGAAATACGAAAGTGGTCGATGTCTATCACACTTTGACGGAATATACCCGCAACATTACCGTTTATGACCCATGGGCAAATCCTGACAAGGTCCTTGATGAGTATGGCATTGCTATTTGCAGCCAACTGCCACAAGACCAACAGTTTGATGCAGCAATCCTGGCCGTGGCCCATGCTGTTTTCCTTGATCTCGACATCCGTTCTCTCGTAAAGACAAACGGCGTAGTCTATGATGTTAAAGGTGTACTTGAAAGGGACTTGATAGATGGCAGGTTGTAAATTCTCATTCTGGATGATTGCGGTTTCCGCATTTCTGACCGCCGCCTGTTCAACCCAAAAACATTTTTCCGACAAAGACGACCTGCAGAACGGAGACCTTGTGTTTGTAGGAATCCCTTTGGATTATGATATTGGCGACACTTCCGATATGGCCGGCGCCATTGCCGCCGCTACCGGACATGATGAAATGCTTCGCTTTATTCATGTGGCCATTGTTGAAAAACAGGGAGATTCTGTCTGGATTATCGACGCTACCATCAAGCGCGGAATAGACAGGCATCCCATAGATACGCTTTTTGCTGACTTTACTTTGGAGGACGGCAGTTTGCCCCTTTTTGTCGTGAAGCGTTTGCGCAACAACAAGGATGCCGCCCAATATGTGGACCAGTCTAAAAAGTTCCTCGGCAGGGCATACGATATGGCATTCCTTCCTGACAATGAGGAACTGTATTGCAGCGAACTGGTAAGGGATTCTTACATTACAACTTCGGGCAAACATGTTTTCAAGGCTGCACCTATGAACTTCAAGTCGCCTGACGGGTCTTTCCCTCCTTTCTGGACGCATTTTTTTGAGATGATAGGTCAGCCCATTCCGCAAGGCGTTCAAGGCACCAATCCGCAGGACATGTATAACGAAAAATGCCTCGTCCCGGTCAAGGTTACCCTGACAAAAAAGGCGGAATGAAACTCCCGCCTTTTGTCAGTATAACCCGGAACCCGGATGGCTGTTACATGCTTTTCACCCACTCGTTCACTTCATCCTGAGTGACGCTGTTCAGCAGTTTGCCGTTTTGCCATTTGATTTCAGGATAGTCTTTCCGAAGTATCTTGACCGAGTTTTCAATCCCGTTTCCGCCGGAGGTCATGAACGGGATAACTGTTTTGCCTTGCAGCCCGTAGGTCTCAATGAAAGTGTTGACAATGCGCGGCGCCATATTCCACCAGTTCGGATAGCCCAGATAGATGATGTCGTAATCGTTGAGGTTTTCTTTCTGTTTCACGAAAGCAGGCCGCGATTTTGGGTTATTGTTCTCTTGGCAGCAGCGTGATGACTTGACCGTCCAGTCTAAGTCGGCCGGTGAGTATTGTTTCTCGGGCTGGATAGTGTAGAGTTCTCCGCCAGTGGCTGTAGCAATCATCTTGGCCACGCTTTCTGTGGTTCCGGTTGCGGAGAAATAGGCTACGAGGGTTTTGCTTTTCTGTTCCATAATCTGGTTTCCTTTCTTTTGTGCACATGCCGTCAAGGAGCCGAACAGCAGAGCTAATACAATGATTTGTGCTGTAGGTTTCATATTGCTTGAATGATGTAGTTTTTGTTTTTCAATTATTAAGGTTTAAGAAAAAAAGAGAAGCACGACAGAATAAACTCCTTTCAGGCTTCTCTTTTTCATAAGAATATGTTAGATGTACTTATTTCTTGATGTCCATTTCGTTGAGCAGGTAGCCGGCTCCTCCGAATTTGTCAATGATGAACAAGACATAGCGGACATCCACGTTGATACAGCGTTGGAGAGCGGTGTTGAATACGATGTCGCTGCTCAGCGCTTCCCAGTTTCCGTCAAATGCCAGTCCGATGAGTTCGCCGTTGCCGTTCATGATCGGACTTCCGGAGTTTCCGCCGGTGATGTCGTTGTTGGAGAGGAAGCATACGTGCAGGTCGCCGTCTTTGTCAGCATATTGGCCGAAGTCTTTGTTGAGGATGAGTTTCTTCAACTGAGCGGGCACGTCAAATTCAGGGTCGCCAGGTTTCTCTTTTTCAAGAATGCCTTTTGTAGTCGTGAAATAGTTGTAGTGTACGCCGTCTGCCGGATAATAGTCGCAAACAGTGCCGAAAGTGGTACGCATTGTGCTGTTGGCATCCGGGTACATCGGCGTTTTGCTGTTCATTTCCTTCAATGCTGCGAGGTAGGTGCGGCGCGGGACTTCCAGATTGCTCATGTCTTCATAGATATGCTGGTTTACGAGCACCACATTGGTGAGCGTTTGCAGATAGAGGTGGATGGGGTCTTTGTCGAGCACCTTGTTGGAGGGTTTCTTCAAAAAGCTTTCCATATTCTCTTTGGAGATGAAGATGGAGGTGGAAAGGGCGTTCTCGAAGTTGGAAAGACTGCCTTTGAAATGTTTGGCCAACATGCCGTTCAGGTCTGGTCTGTAAGATTCCGGAAGGTTGTCCCAGATCTTCAGCGTAGCTATGATGATCTTGATTTCTGTGGCGATGTCCTTGTCGCTGTTGGCTTTGTCGTAAGCGTCGAGGAGTTTTTGGACTTTCTGTTCGCCGAAGCTCTTGCTGCCCTTTTCGAGGGTAAGGCTGTTGTGGGTGCGCCAAGCGGCCAGCAGTGTGGAAGAGGCAGAAAGCATCATGTTGGCATTCATCATAGCCTTGTAAGCATTCCCGTCGAGGTTCTTGCAGACTTTTTCAATCTCTTGCAGACAAGTGCCGTAGTTGTTTTTGCGATTGTTGTCAGCGTTGATCCATTGGGTGAGGGTTTTCTCTTGCTGTTGTTTTGTGCCGACCACGTTGAGTGCTTTGAGGCTTGAAACCATACCTTTCTGGTTTTTCCAGTAGTTGGCGAGTCCGGCATATCCGTCGGCATATTTCAGTCTTACGGCAGCGTCGGCATTCATGGCGTCGCTGATGACGGGCAGGATGATGTCGAGCGGTTCATAGATGGCGGGACCGTCGATGTTGATGGCATTCTCCACTTCAAAAGAGGTTTTGAAACGCTCTGTTGTGCCGGGATATCCCCAAATCATAGTATAGTCGCCAGGCTGGTAGCCTTTCAGGCTGATCGGGAGGAAATGTTTCGGATGGAAGGGCACGTTGTCTTTAGAAAACTTTGCCGGTGACCCGTCGGGAGCCGTATAGATGCGGAAGACGGTGAAGTCGCCCGTGTGACGCGGCCACATCCAGTTGTCTGTGTCACCCCCGAACTTGCCGATGGCGCTGGGTGGAGCGCACACCAGGCGAACATCCTCGTAGGTGGTGTAGATGAACATGTAGTACTCGTTGCCCTCATAGAAAGGTTTCACCACGACTTTATAACGCCCGTCTGCGGAGTTCTCTTTCTGAAGCGTTTTGATGGCTGCGGCAATGGTTTTTCCGCGAGCCTCTTCGCCCATGTTATTGGTGACATCTTTCAGAACGACAGCGGTGACATCTTCCATTTTTTCGAGGAAGTTGACGTGGAAGCTGACAGGAAGTTCTTCTTCAAGGCTCATGGCGAAGAAGCCGTTCTTCAGATAGTCGTGGTCGACGGAAGAGAGCTCCACGACGGAAGAGTAACCGCAGTGGTGGTTGGTGAACATCAAGCCGTTCCGTGAAACCATTTCGCCGGTGCAGAATCCGTCGCCCAATTGGACGATGGCATCCTTAAGTGAAGAGTTGTTGATGCTGTAGAGCTGTTCGGGCGTGAGGTGCAGCCCCATTTTCGACATGGTGGCATAATTGTAGTCCTTGATGAACATGGGCAGCCACATCCCTTCGTCGGGCGGGTTGACAGCAAATGTAGAGATGCTGAATACGGACAGAACGCCCAGCAATACGAATTTTTTTAATGAGGATAATACTTTCATTGCTTTGATTTTAATGAAGTTTATTTTAATGTTGAAATTGTCAATGATTGTGTTGCGGCACGGAAGCTTCGGTTACGCCCCTATTCTCTTCTTTCACGTCTTTCTCTTTTTCGCCGAATATGCGGTTGCTGAATATCAGCAGCAACACGATGCCGACCGTTACACAGCAGTCGGCAAGGTTGAATACGGCAGGGAAAAAATAAGAACCTCCCCAAAGCGGAAAGCTTTCGGGTATCGGGAAAAGCCGGAAATAAAACATGTCCACTACTTTGCCGTAGAATACCGGAGCGTATCCGCCACCGTCAGGAAACCAAGTTGCGACGGTTGTGACCGTGCTTTCGTTGAAGAGTAACCCGTAAAACAGGCAATCGAGGATGTTGCCGAATGCGCCTGCCACAATAAGGCTGAATGTGACAAGCAGCCCCCAGTCCATTTTGTCCTGCTTGACGAGTCGCAAGATGTACCACACGATAAAGGTTGCCAGTGCGATGCGCAGCAGCGACAACAACAATTTGCCGATGCTTTCTCCGAAACTTAACCCGAAAGCCATACCTTCGTTTTCAATGAAGCAGAGGTTGAACCAGTTGCCCAATACAGGAATGGTTTCTCCCAGCGTCATGTTTGTCTTGACCAGAATTTTCAACAGCTGGTCCAGAAACAATAGTGCAAAGATGAGTATGCCTGAAACCAGAAGGTATTTCCGTTGCTTGTTCAAAGCCTATTTCTTTTTTTCGTTGAGTTTGGTGTCGATGTCAAGGGTGGCGTGAGGCACAATCCTCAAGCGCTCTTTAGGGATGAGTTTGCCCGTGATGCGGTCGATGCCGTAGGTCTTGTTTTCGATGCGGACCAAAGCCGACTCAAGATTGGCAATGTATTTGTTCAGACGGTTCGCCAGACGGCTGTTTTCCTCTTTGGATAGCACTTGGTTCCCGTCTTCCAGATTCTTGAAAGTCGGCGCAGTGTCCATGGTGTCGTTGCCGGTGCCGGCGTAAGCCTCCTGATAGACCTCCATCGATTTTTTGGCTTCCTCAATCTTTTTCAGGATGAGTTCCCTGAATTCTTCAAGATCCTCATCTGAGTATCTGTTTGCTATTTGTTCTGCCATAAATATGGTTTTTATAGGGTTAATAAAAGGTGCAAAGATATACTTTTTTCCCGGACTATTGTTTTATAAGTTTGAAAACCTGCTGAGGCAGTTTTTCTCCGCTTGCCTTGAGGATGTATATGCCTTTAGGGAAATTGAAAGGATAGTCTAACCTGCAAGGCTGCGTGGAGAGGTGCGCCGTGTGGACAGCAAGTTTTTTCCCGTCAACAGAAAACACCTCGAATGTGCAGGCGTCTTCCACAAAGCTTTGAATATGTATGGTCAGTTTGTCGCTTACGGGGTTCGCTGCTTTCATAAAGCACAACGTTGCCTGTTCAGCGACACCGGAACTTGCGTCTATGGCAAACTCGGTGACGACTGGCAGATGGTCAGACTGCCGGTAAAGGGCGTCGAGCACCTCTTGGGGCAGTGAGTTGTTCTGCGGCTGGACGAGTGATCTGTTGAAATGCTCGCCGTCTTGACCTAACGCAAAGTATGTATCGGGCAGCACCTGCACGCCATAACTGCCGTAATAAACGTACGGAGAAACCAGAATGAAGTCGAAACGGTCGTCCAACCCTCCGGTAGAGAAACAGCCGTTCGACTCGTACGAGTGGGTTGACTGGGTGTGGATGTCGGCAAACTGGCCGTTGTTGTTCCATTCGCCTGCCCGGTCAATAGGGTCGTACAGGCGATAAAGACTGTTTGAGTAGTTCACCATCTCCTGATATGCGGGTTCCGAATCGCGGTAGACGTTGAAATCGCCGGAAACAACGTAGTTCCCCGGCATCCCGGACGAGGAGATGCGTTCCATCAACCGCTGCACCTGCGTGTGTCGGGCCGACTCCGCCGACTCGTATTGGCCGGCCTTGAGGTGCATAATCCAGAATGTGATGAAAGTGCTGTCCCCGTTATACATACTGCCGTTGACGTACATCTTGTAGCCGTTGATGTCGCGGTATTGGGTTGTGATGTAATAGCTGTCGCACAGGGTGAGTTTCTGCGTGTCATAGTATATCATGTTGGCAATTGTTCCGCCGGAATAGTGTGTAAGCGGGCCATGCCGGTAGCGGTTTATGCCGTTAATGTTTATGACGTTGTTGAGGATCCTCTCCACGTACGTTTCGTTGCTGCCTATTTCGCAAACGCAGAACACGTCAGGTGTGACGTGATGGAAGATGGTGCGCAGGCAACTGTCTTTTGTGTCGAGGTTATTGGTTGAGGGCGTGCAGTCCGAGACCCCGGAATTATTCGTGTAGTACATCAGATTGTACTGCATCATCTTAAGGTTGTTCTGGGCTGCGACGGACAAGCAAATAAGAAAGGTCAGCAGAAAAGGCAGTGTCGCTTTGCTGAGGTGCGGCTTTTTGTAAGAAGTTGTCATAGTTGCTGAACTACAGGTTTATTGCCATTGAAAAGTGTTGACGAAATGCAGGGCATCTTCTCGCAGGTATTTGATTACAGGTTCCAGGGAGTCGTTGTTAGGCGTAAAATTGAAATACAGGGATCCGCGCAGGAAATGGCGCGAACTGTCAGTCATCCAGAAAATGAAAGGCGTGGCGACTTCACGCCCCTCGATATCGTAGATTTGACCCCAAAGCCGGGAACCGGCATCTTTGATGATGGAGCACTCTACATCTTCGGCTTTCTGATAGTGGAATTTCACCATCTTGTCTTCACGGATGATGAGGTTGCGCAGACTGTCGGCGTTCCGGATGGGGAGATAGGTGAGTTTCAAGGTTGCGTTCAAGTCCGGGTATTTCAAGTCTATCCAGCAGGCGCCCTCATCTTTCGGGAAGATGGTCACCTCTGTTTCGGCGGAGCGTTCAAACCGGAACGGCAGTGCCGTATCAGTTTGAACATAGCGGTGTTCTGGGATGTCGATGCGGAAATAGGCCAAAGGTTTCGGGGTCTCGTTGCCCGTCTTGAGGCCGCACGCCCATAGCATAGCGGTCAGGCAGAACAGCAGACAGCACAGAAAGGCAGGTCTTTGGGGTCGGAGCATCGGCGAAAGTAGAGATTGGCTATAGGTAACTTTTAAGGTTCTTGTTCTTGCTGTTCTGGCGTAGACGTTTCAATGCACGCTCTTTGATTTGTCTGACTCTCTCTCTTGACAGTTCCATACGGTCGCCGATTTCGTCAAGGGTGTGTTCGTGTGAAGTGTCAATGCCATAGAAAAGTTTCAGCACCTCCTGCTCTTTCTCGGGCAACGTCTTCAAGAGGTCATGGATTTCGGAAGAGAGAGACTCCTTTATCAGGATGTTGTCTGTGTCTTCGTCGTTGTCGTGTACGAAAATGTCCACAAAGCGGGTTTCCTCGTTCGGGGAGATGGGCGAGTCGATGGATTGCGGATGGTTGTTCATCTTCATGATTTCAGAAACCTTGTACACGGGCATATCTATGGCTTCGGCAATCTCCTCGGTGGTGGGCAGACGTTTGAGGGTTTGTTCCAGGCGGGCGGTCTCTTTCTTTATCTTGTTGATTACGCCGACTTGGTTGAGCGGAAGGCGTACAATACGCGACTGGTCTGCAATGGCTTGCAGGATAGACTGTCGGATCCACCAGACTGCGTATGAGATGAACTTGAATCCGCGGGTTTCATCAAAGCGCTTGGCGGCCTTTATCAGCCCTACGTTCCCTTCGTTGATGAGGTCCTGCAAACTGATGCCCTGGTTTTGGTACTGTTTTGCTACAGAAACCACAAAACGCAGGTTTGTTGTGGTCAGTTTGTTCAGGGCCTCCTCGTCCCCGGATTTGATCTTGCGTGCCAATTCAACTTCTTCCTCTGCGCTGATCATACTCTCCTTGCCGATGTCGGCAAGATAACGGTCTAATGAAGCAGAATCGCGGTTTGTGATTGATTTTGAAATTTTTAATTGTCTCATACAATATTATATAACAAAAAAATATAAAATTTTAACCCAATAGGAATTATTTTTATTGTAAAAATCTTCAGAACGTTTATTCCCCAATAATGTCGGTTGTACCCATATTGTTCAATAAAGTTACATTACGGTGTCTTTTTTCGTGGTTGCGGATGAGGGTGACGGATACGACATCCCCTGGGGATTTGGTCTTGAGAACATTGCGCACTTCGGCGAGGCTGTTGGTCGGCAGCCCGCAGATTTCCACTATTACGTCGCCTTCCTGAAAGTCATTCTTGGCGGCGGCGCCGTCGCTGTCAACGTCGGTGATGTAGATGCCGCGCACGTCGTCAAGACCGTATTCCTTGGCTAAGGCGGCATTCAGTTCGGCTATGGAGACGCCCAAAAAGGCAGACTGCACCTTGCCGTATTTTTTCAGGTCTGCATAGACTTTCTTGACAATGTTGGAGGGAATGGCGAAAGAGTAGCCTGTATAATATCCGTTCCCTGAGGCAATGGCGGTGTTGACGCCGATAAGTTTGCCCGAAGCATTGACTAACGCGCCGCCGCTGTTGCCCGAGTTTACAGCGGCGTCTGTCTGCAAATAGGTCTCTTCCGTCTTGGTGCGCCCCGTAGTGGTGTTGAGCAGACGGGACTTGGCGCTGATGATGCCCGCAGTGACGGTCGAGGTGAGGTTCATCGGATTGCCGACGGCCAGCACCCATTGCCCGATCTTGACAGAGTCGGAGTTGGCAAATTCAAGGAAGGGGAGCCCTTGTTCTTCTATTTTTATAAGAGCAAGGTCGGAGACGGGGTCGGTGCCTACGATCGTGCCTTGGTATTCGCGTTTGTCATTCAGCGTGACGGTGGCGCGGACAGCATCTTCTACAACATGGTTGTTCGTGATGATGTAGCCGTCAGAGGAGACAATTACGCCCGAGCCTGCTGCCTGAACCGGATAGAGGCTCGGTGCAGAACCGAACAGGTTCTCCCATATCGTACCTCCGAAAAAATCGTCCCATACGGCATTTTTCTGCATAAATTCTGTCTTGATATATACTACTGCATTCACGGATTCTTCGGCCGCACGGGTCAAGTCTACCATTTCGTACCGCCCGCCTGATGTTTGGGCGAAATTCGCCCAAGAAAACGAGAAAATAATTATAATGCTGATTGTCAGGTTTTTAATAATGTCAGTTTTGCTCATTTCTATATATTTTTCAACGCGATACAGAGGAACTAACGAAAATCGAAAAAAAAAATTGCAGACTATTTGCGACGGAATGATATTTTTTCTATTTTTGCAGCCGTTTTAGAAACAAACTTAAAACAGATAGATAATGTATGCGATTGTAGAAATAGCCGGGCAGCAATTCAAGATTGAAAAAGACCGCAAGGTTTATGTTCAGCGCCTTCAGGCTGAAGAGGGTACGCAAGTGAAGTTTGACAGCGTACTGTTAGTAGAAAATGACGGCAACGTCAAAGTCGGAACCCCTGCCGTCTCCGGCGCTTCCGTGACTGCAACGGTACTCAAACATCTCAAAGGAGACAAGGTTCTCGTTTTCAAGAAAAAAAGAAGAAAAGGTTACCAGAAATTGAATGGTCATCGTCAGTGTCTGACTTCCATTAGAATTGATGACATTACCTTATAGTTATCGTTAAGTAAAAAGAAAATAGAATATGGCACATAAAAAAGGTGTCGGCAGTTCGCAGAACGGCCGCGAATCAGCAAGTAAAAGATTGGGTCTTAAAATATTTGGCGGTCAATTTGCCAAAGCCGGCAATATCATCGTTCGCCAAAGAGGAACGGTTCACAATCCGGGACAGAATGTGGGAATGGGAAGAGATCATACTTTGTATGCACTCATTGACGGAACCGTGTCTTTCAGGAAAACCCATAAGGATAGATCATATGTTTCTGTGATTCCTGCTCAGGAGACGCGGAACTAATGATATTTTGTTCATAATGTTTGATTTTAAAAAAGGTCCTTCCCAAGAGGACCTTTTTTATTTTTTTACATTATGCGTTTCTTCTGGGTTCTTTTCCTTATGAAAGATATGTTATTGTTCCCCTTTTAGAATGTCGGCAATATGGATGACTTCAAAGTCCAAGCCGTGCGCTTCCTTATAGGCATCTATATGCTGAAGACAATGGATGTCGGTGGAGGTGATGTAGTCTATGCGGGAGGTTTCCGTGATTGTTCTGACAATCTCTCCCGTAAGACATTCCATGTCTGTGGGATTTGACAAGGCGAAACGCCCATTTGCACCGCAACAGGTGTTCAGTTCTCCGTTTTGTATCAGATTGAGTCCTTTTGTGTTGCGCAGCAGGGTTTCGGGCGCGTCATTGGAGGGGTAGAGGTTGCGCGCTGCACATGACTTGAAGTAGAAGACATCCCCCTCAAACGTATTGTCCAGACATTCTATGCGCTTGACGTTGACAATGTAGTCGCACAATTCCCAGACGTTTTGCGAAAAAAACTCAAGGTCTTTGTTCTGAACCGAGTTTTCCAATACTTTCCGGTAAGTTTTCTTCATATATCCTGCACAACCACAGTCGGGTATCACAAACGGGAATCGTACTTTCTCGTTATATTCTTTATAATTCTGTAATATCTGACTTGCCAGATCTTCGGCATATTCCAGTTCGCCCTCCATAAAGAAACGTCGTCCGCAGCAGGTCTGCTCTTCAAAATACTGGCTTCTGACACCGATGCGCTCCAGTATGCTGATGACGCTGAATGCCGTGTTAGGCTGGAACATATCCATCTGGCAAGGGATAAATAAATTGACGATGTTGCTATTGTTATCCATTTCTTTGCATTAACTTGGTCAGGATCCGCATTTAGAGTATCCGCAATTGGAACAAACAAGGCATCCTTCCTTGAATTCCATAGAGTCAAGGCGGTGGCAATTTGGGCATTCCACGCCTTTCTGTTTCGTGCCGTCCTGAATGAATTTCTTGAGAGCCCGGCATACGCCGTTGCGCCATGAGTTGATGCTCTCTTGCCTGAAATTGAGCCCGGAGATGATGTTGACGATATTGTTGACAGGTATGCCGTTGCGCAGCAACGCGGAGGTCATTTTGGCATAATTCCAGAACTCCTGATTAAAGCAACGGTCAAGTCCACGCAAGATGACTTCATATCCGGCCTTGTCGTAGTATCTGAAATCGTACGACTTGGTGCCGTCTTCGTGTCTGTTTTTGATGATGAACCCATGCTCGACCCATTTGGGCAGTTGGAAATTCTCCTCGCCGGTCTTTCCTGTGAAAATCTCGTACGGTTTGCCGTTGTACAGCCCGATGTAGGCGACCCAGTCTTCGTTGTTGTTCTTGAAGTGGATAATGTCCGCTTGCAGTTCTTTGGGACGTTTGAAATTCTTGGGAAGAGCGGCGGTTTTTTTCTCGCTTGTCGGGGTGATGAGCACGCCGTCGCGCGAACCCTCCCGATATACGGTGAGCCCTTTGCAGCCTACTTGCCAGGCTTTCATATAGAGGTCGGCCACGGTCTGCTCCGAGACGTCGGCGGGCAAATTCACGGTGACGGAAATGGAGTGGTCAACCCATTTCTGTACGGAACCTTGAAGCTCGACTTTTTTGAGATAGTCCGTGTCGGCGGCGGTAGATTTATAGTACGGCGACTTTTCCACCAGTTGCTGAAGTTCTTTTTCGTCCATTTGGGTCATTTGGTCGTAAGTATAGCCGTTGACTTCTGCCCATTTGAGGAACTTCTGGTGAAAGACGAGATATTCTTCAAATTTGTCGCCCATCACATCTTTTACAGTTGTCTTTTTAATGGACATGTCGTTGGGGTTGACCTTTCGGCGGCGTTTGTAGATGACGTTGAATGCGGGTTCGAGCCCGGAGGTCGTTTGGGTGCAGATGCTCACGCTTCCCGTAGGAGCGATGGTCAGCAGGGCGATGTTGCGGCGTCCGTAGCGGATCATGTCATCGTATAGTTTCGGGTCGGCTTGACGCAAGCGTTGGATGAAGGGGTTATGTCCCTCTTTTATGCAGCTGTAGATGGGGAAAGCCCCGCGCTCCTTGGCCATGGTCACAGAAGAACGGTATGCTGCGAGAGCCAGTTGCTTGTGTACCTCGGTAGAGAAGGCATTCCCTTCGTCGGAGCCGTAGCGGATGTTCAATGCGGCAAGCATATCGCCCTCGCTTGTTATGCCAAGCCCAGTGCGCCTTCCTTTGGCTGACTGCAAGCGAATTTTGAGCCAAAGCTCTTTCTCCACCCGTTTGATATCGTCGCTTTCCGGGTCGCGCGCTATTTTCTCCAAAATACGGTCGATCTTTTCCATCTCAAGGTCGATGAGGTCGTCCATCAGCCGTTGGGCATGCTGCACGTGCTCTTTGAAGAGCGGCATATTGAAAAAGGCTTTGTCTGTGAACGGGTTTTCCACATAACTGTAGAGATTTATGGCTATCAGGCGGCAGCTGTCGTAAGGGCAGAGCGGGATTTCTCCGCAGGGGTTCGTGGACACGGTGCCGAAGCCCTCGTCTTTGTAGCAGTCGGGCACCGACTCGCGCAGAATGGTATCCCAATAGAGAACTCCGGGTTCGGCCGATTTCCAGGCGTTGTGTATGATCTTCTTCCAAAGTTTTGTTGCATCAATCTCCTTTGTGAAGTCGGGGTTGGCTGAATCTATGGGGTATTGCAGGACGTAAGGAGTATTGTTGCGTACGCATTCCATAAAATCGTCGTCGATTTTGACGGAGACATTGGCGCCGGTAACTTTCCCTTCGGTCATTTTGGCATCGATGAACTGTTCAGAGTCGGGGTGTTTGATGGCAATGGAGAGCATAAGCGCGCCGCGTCTGCCGTCTTGCGCCACCTCGCGCGTAGAGTTGGAGTAGCGTTCCATAAACGGCACCACGCCGGTAGAGCTCAGGGCGCAGTTCTGCACGCGGCTGCCCGCCGGACGGATGTCGGAAAGGTCGTGCCCCACGCCGCCGCGCCGTTTCATCAGCTGCACCTGTTCTTCGTCCATTTTCAAGATGCCGCCGTACGAGTCGGAGTTGCCGGCATTGCCGATGACGAAGCAGTTGGACAGGGAAACAATCTGGTCGTTGTTGCCGATGCCGGCCATCGGACTGCCTTGTGGAACAACGTATTTGAAATGGTCGAACAGAGAGAAGATGAAATCCTCGTCCATCGGGTTTACATAGCGGCTCTCGATGCGGGCAAACTCGCGTGCGAGGCGGCGGTGCATCTCTTCGGGCGTCCGTTCTACAAGATTGCCGTCCTTGTCTTTCAGCGCATACTTGTCTATCCACACACCGGCCGCCAATTCATCGCCGCCGAAGTAGTTCACCACATCTGCGAAAATCTCCGTCTTGGTGTATGTTCTGCGGATCTCCGGCTGCAGTGTGGAATCCCCTGTCCCCAGTGGATTTGCCCGATCCGTACTGTCAGGCATGGTTTGGCTTTCAGATGCGTTCTCGTCAGGGGCGGTGTTGTTATTTGATACAAAAAGGGATAAATCATTCATAGGCAATGGTCGGCATTTAATCGTTCGTGTCTTTTTTCCGGCTCATAATGAAATGCTGCGCAGAATTTGGTTTCTGTTGTCAGAAAAACTATCGTAATTGTTTATGCAAAAAACAGTTGTCTCTTTTTTCGGCGTGTCATTATGAGGCTGCTAAAATAGCAAAAAATGGCGCAAACGAAAAGAAATCCGGGCGGATATGTTACAAACAATCTTGTGTTGATAATGCTCTCCGATCGACTATACACGCATCGCGGCCTTAAGGCTGTCCGCTAAAAGTGTACACTTGTTCATTGTCATACGTCTTTTCTCTTTTAACCCCAAATGTAAAAGAAAGGGCAGAATGTCAAGTGGGAAAACAGTTCTATTTTTTGCATTGACACAGAGCAGCGGCTCCCAGCAGAGCGGCATCGTTGTCAGGGAGGGCAGATTGTTGCAAAGTCACGCTGCCATGGTACAGAAAGAGCAGATGTTCGCTGAAATGTTTCCGCAGCGGTTTCATAAGGATGTCGCCCACGCGCGCAGGGCCTCCGGCTATGAAGATGGCTTGCGGCGACGAGAGGTTTACGGCATTGGCGAGTGCGATGCCTAAGGCGTAAGCCGCCTTGTCGTACGCCGCGGCAGCCGTAGGGTCACCACTTGCGGCAAGTTCACCGATTTGCTTGCAAGTAAGTGTCTCTGCCTGTGCCGGCGAGAGCGGCTTCCCTTGATGCTCAAGCAGTTCTTTGAAATTGTTGCAGATGCCGTCAGCCGAGGCGTATGCTTCGAGGCATCCTTTTCGTCCGCAGTGGCAGGTTCTTCCGCTGGGGAACACAGTGCTGTGACCGAGTTCGCCGGCGAGTCCGGAATAGCCGTGCACAAGTTTGCCGTCAATAACGATGCCACTGCCCACACCGGTGCCGAGCGTAATCATGATGATGTCGCGCATGCCTGCAGCCCCGCCGAACACCAGTTCCCCGTATGCAGCAGCATTGGCGTCATTGTCCACCGTTACCGGCAGATGAAGGTCGCGTTCCAAAATCTGTTTCAGCGGAATGCACTCTTTGACGGGCAGGTTGACGGCTTTTGCCTCGATGCAGCCTTTGTAGAAGTTGCCGCCCGGCGCTCCAATGCCGATGCCAAGCACGCCGCCGTTGCCGCACGTCGTCTTAAAACGGACTATGTTTTCTTCTATCGCCCCGATGTATTGTGCCATAGTCCGGTAGTCTTGGGTCTTTACGGCACATCTCTCTACGATGGTGCCATTGCCGTCCACAAGCCCGAAAACGGTGTTGGTGCCGCCGATGTCTATGCTGATGCGTTTTGTGTTTTCCATAACAAATGTTGTTCAGCGTTTGATGTTGCGTCTGTTCAATGCGGCCCGGTACCGCATGGCGTTCCGGGTATGTTGTCCCGCGCTTGACGTAAAATTGTGGAATCCCGAAAAGTCTTCCTTGGCGCACATGTACAGATAATTATGGTGTGCATAATGCAGCACAGAATCAATTGTAGAGGCTTCAGGAAAACGTATGGGGCCGGGCGGCAACCCCTTGAATTTGTAGGTGTTGTACGGAGAGTCTATCTGCAGGTCGGCATTCAGGATCCGCTGGCGCGAAAAGTCGCGCAGGGCAAATTTGACAGTGGGGTCCGACTGCAAAAGCATGTTCTTTTTCAGTCTGTTCATATAGAGTCCCGCAATGACGGCTTTCTCGGACGGACGGCAGTTCTCTTCTTCAACAATCGAGGCCAAAGTCACAACCTCTACGGGGGAAAGCCCGATGGCTTCGGCTCGTTCAAGCCGTTTCTTGTCCCAAAATAACTGGTAGTACCGGAACATCCGGTTTACAAAGCCTTCGGGGGTGACATCGTAAAAAAATTCGTAACTGTCAGGGATGAACATTGCCGGACAAGTGAAGACGTTCATATCGTATTTTTTCAGAAAAACCGGGTCATACAGCAATGCCTGCAACTCTTCTTTGCTGAAAAAGAATGTGTTGGCAGCTTTTTCTGCAAACTGGTCGAGAGTTCTGACGTTGTTGAACGAGAAGCAGACGGGATAGTGCTGACCTGAGCGCAGCAGCCTGACCAATTTGTAGTTGCTCATGTTTGGCGTTATGGTGTAGTGCCCAACACGCACCGTTTTGAATTTCATAGCCTTGGAGACCATAAAAAAGGTAGTTTCGCTCCGCAGGATACCATGGCTTTCCAACGTGTCGAGCAATTGTTCGTAGTCAGCGTTGCGCGGCACGGTAACGGAGACCGCTGTCTTG
This sequence comes from Oscillospiraceae bacterium, assembly GCA_963603365.1. Taxonomy (GTDB): domain Bacteria; phylum Bacteroidota; class Bacteroidia; order Bacteroidales; family WCHB1-69; genus F23-D06. Next base: position 41,001 of record CAVCMI010000009.1, on the reverse strand, counting down.
TTCAGCGTGTTGGGGCCGAATATGACCAAGCCTGCAGCACCGCATAGCAGCAGTGTGACCAGGCCTATGATGCTCAAGAGAATGATCGGTTTTCGCTTCATCTTAAAGATTGTGATGTAAAAAAGCCTGTTTGTGACAAATCAGGTAAGCGTTCAACGGAAACGGGTGCATATTATTATTGAAAGGAGTGCAAAAAAGTTCGGGTCAGCCAATTCGTCAGTTTTATCCTTATGGCACAATTTTTGTATTTTTGCCAACTTTAAACCCGTTTGAATATGGCAAATTTCCTGACAAAGATTTTCGGCACCAAGGCCGACAGAGATATGAAAGAACTGCAGCCAAAACTGACCAAAACGCTGCAGGCTTACGAGACCATCAAGAACCTTTCAACGGACGAATTGCGGCACAAAACCGTAGAGTTCAGAGAACAGATAAGAAAGGCTACAGAAAAGGAGGAACTCCGCCTGAAAGAAATCAAATCTTACCTTGACGAGAACTACGATCTCCCCATTGAGGAGAAGCAGGGGCTCTACAAGGAGGTTGAAAAATTGGAGGACAAGATTTACAAGACCACTCAAGAGGTGCTTGACGACATTTTGCCAGAGGCTTTTTCTGTGATGAAGGAGGCCGCCCGGCGTTTTAAGGACAATGAGTATGTTGAGGTGACCGCCACCCAGCTCGACCGTGACCTTGCCGCCACGCACGACGGCATAGAGATTGACGGTGACAAGGCGCGCTACCACAACAGATGGTCAGCCGGCGGCAATATGATTACCTGGGACATGTGTCACTATGACGTGCAGATTATCGGCGGCATTGTGCTGCACGAAGGCAAGATTGCCGAGATGGCGACGGGAGAGGGGAAAACACTCGTGGCTACTCTGCCGGTTTACCTTAACGCACTGCCAGGCAAGGGTGTTCATGTGGTCACGGTCAACGACTACCTTGCCAAACGTGACTCCGAATGGATGGGACGCCTTTATGAGTTTCTCGGTCTGACGGTGGACTGCATCGATAAGCACGAGCCTAACTCCGACGAACGCCGCCGCGCCTATAATGCCGACATTACCTATGGCACTAACAACGAGTTCGGCTTCGACTACCTGCGTGACAACATGGCACGAAATATTGGCGAATTGGTGCAACGTCCGCACAATTATGCTATTGTGGATGAGGTAGACTCTGTGTTGATTGACGATGCCCGTACCCCGCTTATTATCTCCGGCCCTACGCCGAAAGGCGACCAACAGGATTTTGACAAATACAAGCCCATAGTACAGAAACTCTATGACGCCCAGCGCGTATACGTGACCGAAATCCTGGCAAAGGCCAAGAAACTGTTGGCAGAGAACCCGGATCCTAAACCGCAGGATGAAAGCGCTATGCTGCTGCTGCGCGCCCATCGTGGACTGCCCAAGAATACGGCGCTCATCAAGTTTCTCAGCGAACCCGGAATGAAACAGGTCCTCCAACGCACAGAGTCTTTCTATATGCAAGACCAGAACCGCAATATGCCGCTCATCGACGATGAACTCTATTTTGTCATCGAGGAAAAGCAGAACACGGTAGATATTATGGAAAAAGGTATTGACCTGGTCAGCAAGGATGCCGATGAAGCCAAGATGTTCATTATGCCCGATGTGGGAGTTGAAATAGCAGAATTGGAAAAGGAATCGTTAACGCCTCAGGAGAAAGCACTTCGCAAAAATGAGATATATACCAATTTTGCTGCAGCCTCCGACCGCATCCATACCATTCATCAACTGCTGAAAGCCTATACGATGTTTGCCAAGGATGTGGAATATGTCATTATTGACAACAAGGTGAAAATCGTGGACGAACAGACGGGACGTATCATGGAAGGCCGCCGTTATTCTGACGGTTTGCACCAAGCTATCGAGGCCAAGGAGAACGTGAAAGTCGAAGCCGCCACGCAGACCTATGCCACCATTACGCTGCAGAATTATTTCCGTATGTATAAGAAGCTGGCCGGCATGACCGGTACGGCAGAGACAGAAGCCGGCGAGTTTTGGAACATCTACAAACTTGATGTGGTGGTTATCCCTACAAACAAACCCGTTATCAGGGAAGATGCCAATGATTTGGTTTATAAGACGAAAAGGGAAAAATACAAGGCGGTGGTAGATGAGATTATCCGCCTGCACGAGGAGGGACGGCCCGTGTTGGTGGGCACCACTTCGGTGGAGACCTCCGAACTGCTTTCTAATATCTTGACCCGGCGCAAGATGCCGCATAACGTGTTGAATGCCAAACTGCACAAAAAAGAGGCCGACATTGTGGCAGAAGCCGGACACGAAGGCACGATTACCATTGCCACAAATATGGCAGGCCGCGGTACCGATATCAAGCTTACCCCGGCAGTCAGGGAAAAGGGCGGCCTCGCCATCATAGGCACGGAACGCCACGACTCGCGACGCGTGGACCGCCAGCTTCGAGGACGTTCAGGCCGTCAAGGCGACCCCGGCAGCTCGCAGTTTTTTGTCTCCCTCGAGGATAACTTGATGAGGCTGTTCGGTTCTGACCGTATCGCAAAGGTTATGGACCAGATGGGACACCAGGACGGTGATGTTATCCAACACAGGATGATTTCAAAATCTATCGAGCGCGCACAAAAGAAGGTGGAAGAGAACAACTTCGGCATCCGCAAACGGCTGCTTGAGTATGACGATGTGATGAACAAACAGCGTTCCACCATCTATCGGAAAAGACGCAACGCCCTCTTCGGCGACCGTCTCGCCATTGACATTTCCCAAATGTTTGAAGATGTGTGCGAAACGATTGTCAACAGAAACTGGGAAGAAAAGGATTTTGAGTCTTTCAGCATGGATATGATCAAGGTTTTCGGAGTCGAAACGCCTTTTGAGGAGTCCTATTTCTTGCAGGAGCGCCCTCAGAACTTGGTGAAACAACTCTATCCTTTCGTTTATGACCATTACAAAGAGAAGATCAAACATGTAAGCGAGCAAGCCTATCCCGTTATCGAGAAGGTGTATCTGGAACATGGCGACCGCTTTCAGAATATCGCCATTCCGTTCACGGACGGGAACAAGAACATCAGCATTGTCGCACCGCTTAAGAAGTGCTATGAGACGAAAGGCCGCGAGGTGGGGCTCTCGTTTGAGAAAGGCATCACGTTGGCGGTCATCGACAATGCATGGAAAGAGCACTTGCGTGCCATGGACGACTTGAAAGACAGCGTGCAGAATGCCTCTTACGAACAGAAAGACCCGTTGTTGATTTACAAACTCGAATCATTCAACCTTTTCGACCAGCTGCTTGTCCGCATCAGCCAGGAAATTGTCAGTTTCTTGAACAAGGGCTTCATTCCTATGGCTGAAGAGCCGGCACAGATGAGAGAGGCCCAACTGCCGCAGTCAGAGGCCAAAAAACTGACAACAGGGCGGGAAGAGGTGCCGGGCGGAGGCAAGCAAGTTGCACAGGGCGGAAAAGGCAGCCAGCCGATCCGCGTGGAGAAGAAGGTGGGTCGTAACGACCCTTGCCCGTGCGGCAGCGGAAAGAAGTACAAGAACTGCCACGGCCGCAACGTCACCGAGTAATGAAACGGGCCATATTGTCTGTCACAAACGACCTCTACACGGATCCGCGTGTGGACAAGGTGGCGCAGTTTCTTGTGCGAAACGGTTTTACGGTGACGTTGGTAGGTCGCCGTTACAGTAATTCTCCGGCATTGTCACCCAGACGGTACAAAACCAAGCGGTTGAGGCTGCTCTTCCGTAAAGGCTGTCTCTTTTATGCCGAATACAATGTACGCCTGTTTCTCTATCTGCTCTTCAAAAAGTGCGACATATTGATTGCCAATGACCTGGACACGCTGCTCCCCAATTTCCTTGTCAGCAGAATCCGCAACAAAGAGTTGGTTTATGACAGCCATGAGTATTTCTGCGGAGAACTCTCTGTGGTAAGCAATCCTGCTGCCTTGAAGGTTTGGGGCAGTATTGAACGTTTTTGTTTTCCGAAACTCAAAAAAGTCATCACGGTCAGCCAGTCTATTGTGGACCAATACGAAAAAGAGTATGGAATACGCCCGTATCTGGTGCGCAATATCCCGCCGGCACGCAATCAGCAAATCACAGCTACTAAGGCATCTTTGGGTATGCCCGCAGACAAGACCGTTTTGATCTTGCAGGGCAATGCTATTGACGAGGGTCGCGGCGGCGAAGAACTGGTGCAGGCAATGGCACTGCTGCCCCAAGCGCATCTTTTCATTGTGGGGAACGGCCATGTGCTGCCGCGCCTCAAGGAGATGGCGGCAGAACTCAAAATAGAAAACAGAATCACCTTCGTCGGAAGGCAAGACCAACAGAACTTGTTTAATTATACAGCGTTGGCAGACATAGGCATGGCGCTCGACCATGATATCAGCGCCAACTTGCGCTTCAGTCTGCCAAACAAGATATTCGAGTATATACATGCCGGCACACCGCAAGTTGTGTCTAACCTTACAGAGCGTGCTGCCATTGTCAGCCATTACGGTGTAGGACTCGTTACGGAAAACCTCTCGCCCGAGGCTATTGCCGGCACCGTGCGAAAGATGATTGGAACACCAGGACTCTATGAGCAGTGCCGCGAGAACTGCAAGACGGCCGCAAAAAAATTGACTTGGCAAAACGAAGAAGAAACCCTAAAAAAAATATATCTATGAAATATATAATCATTGGCGGTGTGGCAGGCGGAGCATCTGCTGCCGCAAGGCTCAGAAGGCTGAACGAAGATGCTGATATTATCCTGCTTGAAAAAGGCGAACACATCTCGTATGCCAACTGCGGGCTCCCGTATTACATCGGCGAGACGATAGAGGAACGCAAGAAACTGTTCTTGCAAACCCCGGTTTCGTTCGGGAACCGCTACAATGTGGACGTGCGAACTTTTAACGAAGCACTGTCGATTGACCGCAAAAACAAGACGGTCACGGTCTTTAATCACCGCAACGGCAAGCGATACGAAGAGGACTACGATATTTTGCTGCTCTCTCCCGGTGCAGACCCGGTGGTGCCGGACGTTCCGGGCGCAACCCTCTCCGGTGTATTCACCCTCAGGAATGTGATGGACTGCGACCGCATCAAGGCTTCGGCTGCCGACCGTCTGCACGATGGTTCTGCTGCCGTAATTGTGGGTGGTGGCTTCATTGGTCTGGAAATGGCGGAAAACCTGCACAAGATCGGATACAACGTGACGGTGGTGGAAAAAGCAGACCATATACTGACACCGCTTGACATGCCAATGGCTGCCATTGTGCAGCAGCACCTTGCCGACAAGGGCATCCGGGTGATTGTAAGCAATGGCTTGGCCTCCATTCAAGAGCATGAGGAGAAACTGACGGTTTCTCTCGAAAAGGGCGATACGCTTGACTGCGACCTCGCCATACTCAGCATTGGCGTGCGTCCTAATGCGCGCTTGGCTGCAGACTGCGGTCTGAAACTCGGTGAAACGGGCGGCATTCAGGTGGACGAATATATGCAGACTTCTGACGAAACCATTTTTGCGGTGGGCGACGCCATTGAATTTCCGCATCCTGTCACGGGGAAGCCCTATTGCAATTTTCTGGCAGGGCCTGCCAACTTGCAGGCTCGCATTGCAGCCATGAATATGGTTTATCCTCGTTCAGTGAAATACAATGGGTCAGTGACCGCTGCCATTGCCAAGGTCTTTGACCTTACCGCCGCTGCTGCCGGCCTGTCAGAGAATGCTTTGCGCAAACAGGGCATCAAATTCCAGACCGTTATCATACACCCGGCCTCTCATGCTACCTATTATCCGGGAAGCAGTCCTATCCACCTGAAAGTCAATTTTGACCCAGACACAGGACTTCTGCTTGGCGCACAGGCAGTTGGCAATGAAAATGTGGACAAGCAGATTGATACGTTGTCGCTGTTGCTCAAGCATCACGGCACTATCTTCGATATGGTGAACAGCGAGCATGTATATGCGCCGCCTTTCGCCTCTGCCAAAAGCCCGGTTCAGTTCGCCGGCATGGTGGCCGAAAACATCTTTTCGCATTTGATGAATCCGATACAGTATGATGAACTGGACAATATTCTGGATGCCAAAGAGGATATCAATCTCATTGATGTTCGCGAAATACAGGAATTCAAAGGCGGAACGATAGAGGGGGCGACGAACTACCCCGTGAACGAACTCCGCGAGTTTCTGGACGACATTCCCCAAGGCAAAAAGACGGTCATATTCTGCGAAGTGGGCTTGCGCGGATACATCGCCGCCCGCATTATGGTGCAGTCCGGTTTCGAGCCTGTCTATAACCTCATCGGCGGCATGAAAACCTATCGTCTTACGGGAAAGCACAACTGCAAATAGGGTGAATCTATGAATTAGACACCTGTCTTATTCCCAAGAGTGTTATAACTCCATTTTTGTATCTTTGTCGCCAATATTCAAGGTTCGGTTATGATTAAATACGAGGATTTGAAAAGCCAACTCAGAAAGGGTCAGTTCGCCCCCGTTTACCTGCTGATGGGCGAAGAGCCGTTTTATATTGACCGGATATGCAGTTTTTTCGAGAACAAGGTCATAGACCCGGAGGCGCGCGACTTCAACCAGGTTGTCGTTTACGGGAAGGACACATCCGCCGCTGACATCATCGCCACCGCTAAGGAGTATCCCTTTGGAAGCCCTTTCAGACTGGTTGTCGTGAAAGAAGCCAAAGACCTTAAGGACATTGACAAACTGAAAACATACGTTGACAATCCGGTCAGCACCGCCGTGCTGGTTATTTGCTACAAGTATGGCAAACTAAAAGCGGCCCAATACAAGTCGTACGAAAAGCATGGTGTTGTGTTTGAGTCAGTTGGGGTTAAGGATTGGGAACTGTCAGGCTGGGTGCAGAAAACGGCCCGGCAATTCGGTTTCGGCATAGAGCCGCAAACATCCTCCATCATTACCGAGCATATTGGCAACAACCTCTCCCGTATCTACAACGAATTTGAAAAACTGAAGGTGGTGTTGCCTAAAGGTCAGACCATAACCCCCGACATTGTAGAAAAGTACGTCGGAATCAGCAAAGAGTACAATATTTTTGAGTTGCAGGAGGCCTTGGGGCGACACGATGCGCAACGGGCGTACAGAATAACCCTGAATTTCACACAGCATATCAAAGAGAACCCGAATATCAAGACGATTCTGATGCTGTATAATTTCTACCAAAAGATGGTGCTGTATCATTTGTCGCCTGACAAGAGCCAAACGGCACTTCGCGAGATTTACGGCAATCTTCCGCCTTCCATCGTGAGCCGGAATGTGGGATATGCCCAAAGCCATACGCTGCCGCGCCTGGCTTATATTATGTCGGTGCTCCGCGAATATGATCTCAAGTCGAAAGGCGTGGACACCAACTGCACGGAGGGAGAACTGCTAAAAGAGATGGTTCTGAAAATCTTGCGATAGCCAGAACCATCTCTCTGCAATATAATACTTAAATTCAGCAGTATGCCGTTTCCGGCAACCTTTTAGAAATAAAGGTCGCGCTCACCGTTCTTGATGCGGCTGATGCGGCTTGTCAGTTCGTCACGGAATTTCTCATCTACATTTTCCATATTGTTCTCGATAACCCGCCAGCCTTTCTCGGCCACTTCCGGTTTGGCATAGTCCACCAGATATTCGCTGAGGGTCAGGATGGCATTGGGCGTGCAATAGCGCTTGATGAAGCCGGGCACGCTGAACTCCATAAAATGCTCTCCGGTACGTCCAAGACGGTAGCAAGCGGTGCAGAAACTCGGAATGTAGTTGTCGTCGAGCAGTTTGTCGATGATGTCGCCTAATGTGCGGTCGTCGCCCACCTTGAACTGCTCGCGGTCGAGGTTTTGGTCTTCAACCTTGTCCGTGTTTTTCTCTGTCTCTTGGTTGTGGTATTTATAGTCGCCGATTTGCAGGTTGGTGCCGCCGTCAATTTGCGAGATGCCGTATTGGATGGCTTTGGAGCGGAACTCTGCGGTCTCGCGGGCGGTGAGGATCATGCCCGTGTAGGGAACGGCCAGTCGGAAAATGGCAATGACTTTCTCGAAAGTGTCGTCGTCAACCATATATCTGCGGTCGATGTCGAGCCCTGAGGCGTCCTTGATGCGCGGGAAAGATATGGTGTGCGGCCCAACATTGAAGCAAGCCTCCAAGTGGTTGGTATGACGGATCATGGCCATCACTTCAAAACGCCAGTCATAAAGTCCGAAGAGCACGCCAAGTCCGTTGTCGTCGATGCCGGCTTCCTGGGCGCGGTCCATTGCGGTGAGCCGCCACTCGTAGTTGCCTTTCCGGGTGTTGGCGGGGTGGTAAAGCTTGTATGCCTCGGGGTGGTAGGTCTCCTGAAAGATCTGGTAGGTGCCGATGCCGGCTTTCTTCACAGTGCGGAATCCCTCCACATCCAGCGGCGCTGCGTTGATGTTGACGCGGCGGATGGAACCGTTGCCCTTCCTGGTGGCGTAGGTCAACTCAACGGTGTGGGCAATGTATTCCGGCGAGTACTTGGGCGATTCTCCATAGACCAGGATAAGACGCTTTTGGCCGTCATCCTCGAGGGCTTCAACGTTGTGTACGAGTTCCTCATCTGTAAGCGTGGCGCGGACTTGGTTGCTGTTTGAAGAGCGGAACCCGCAGTATTTGCAGTTGTTGATGCAGTAGTTGCCGACATACAGCGGCGCGAACAGCACAATGCGGTTGCCGTAAATCCGACGTTTCAGTTCGCGCGCACCCTCCTTGATCTCTTCTACCAACGCAGGGTCTTCGGTGTTGATGAGTACGGCAGTCTCCTCCAGCGTAAGACGGTTCTTGTCGAGCGACTTCTTGATAATCTCATGCACCCGTTCAGGCGTGCTTTTAGTGTTGTTGATATAGTCCCACAATTCATCGGCGTCGATGAACGGTTTCCCTGTTTCGTCAGGGATTCTGCATTTTTCCGGGTTGAATTTCATTGCTTTATGTATTAATTGTTGTTTGTTTTTGTAAAATTATTCAAAAAGCGACATGCTATGCAAGTTTGGTCACAGCCACCTTGACTTCAACATGGTCGATTCTGCCTAATTTCCCGGAAAGTGTATTGATTTCGTTGACAGTTCCCTCAACGATAAGCGAGATGACTGCCACATTGCGGTGCTGAAAGGGCAGCCCTTGGCGAGCAAGCACAATTTCAGCATTGTCTGAAATCACGTTGTTCACTGTCGGCGCAACGCTGCGGTCGAGCACAAGTATTGTTATTGTTCCAATTCGCTTTTCCATCAGTAACACTTCTGGATTAGGTTGTTGTTTCAGGCGGCAAAAATACAAAAAAGAAGTTATGCAAGACTCGGGTATGAAAAAAAGCAAAGAATTGCACGTAATGAAGTTGTTTGCCAGAATATCATTGACGACTATAATATAAAATGGCGGAATGGTCAGGCACATCAAAAAAAAATGTATTTTTGCGCCTCAAAAATCATTATTATCAACAGCTATGGCAAGTAACGAAAAAATAGGTACAAAGAAAGTTGACCAGCAAGAGAAAAAAGAAAATATTGTAACAAAGATTCTCGATTTCTTCAATAAATATCAGAATATCATTTACGGTGTCCTCATCGGCATTTTGGTTATAGCATGTGCGCTCATCGCCCTGAACCGCTTCTATATACAGAAAAGAAACGCTGAAGCTTCAGCACAGATGACTACGCCGATCAACCTTCTTATGGCGGGCGACTCCCTTTCACTGAATCAAGCGTTGGAGGGCAACGACGAAAATGACGGCTTCCTCTCGATTGCCAGCAGCTATAAGATGACCAAGACCGCAAACACGGCGCGCTATTATGCCGGTCTTTGCTATCTTAAACTTGGCCAAAAAGACGAAGCCCTTTCCTATCTCAAGAAATTCAAGAAAAAAGAGGATGTGCTCTGGTACGCATGTCAGGCTACCATCGGCGACCTTTACGACGAGCAAGGCGATGAGGCTGCCGCATTGAAGTATTATAAAAAAGCAACCAAAAGCGAAGATCCTTTCTTTACGCCCATAGCCCTTTTTAAGATGGGACAACTTTATGAAAGACAGGAAAAATGGAACGAAGCCTTGTCTGCTTACCGTCAGATTGAGGACAGATTCTACACCGAATACAACAAAATGAACATTTCCCAATATGTGGAAAGAGCTCAGCAGAAAGTTTCAAAATAGGATTTGAATGACAGAAAAGAAACAAAATCTCTCTGAATTTACCCCATTTACTTTTAATTCTGCTCAAGACATAAGGATCGGTATTGTGGTCAGCGAATGGAACGACCACATTACCGAATCTTTGTTTCATGGGGCTTACGACACCTTGACTGGCTATGGGGTGCCGGCAGGAAACATCTTTGTGCAGCACGTTCCAGGCAGTTTTGAACTTCCCTCTGCGGCAGAAATTATGTTCCGCAATATTGAACTGGACGGAGTTGTCTGTGTAGGTTGTATCATCCAAGGCGAGACACGCCATTTTGAGTTTATCGCCCACGCTGTAGCACAGGGCATTATGGATGTAGGACTGAAATACGGCAAACCCACCATCTTCAGCGTGCTTACTTGCAACGATATGCAGCAGGCCGAAGACCGTTCCGGCGGGAAGCATGGCAATAAGGGCGTAGAGGGCGCCGTCAGTTGTCTCAAGATGATAGAGATGAAACGTCGGACTCAAAAAGAGGCTGAAGAATAGCAAGCGATGAAAGTGGTTTTTATGGGCACGCCGGAATTTGCCGTCGCGGTGCTCGACAGCATACGCGAACACGGTCACGAGGTTGTCGGGGTGGTCACAACACCGGACAAGCCGGCAGGACGCGGACAACGCCTCCGCTTTTCGGCCGTGAAAACGTATGCGCTGGAACACGGATTGTTCCTGATGCAACCCGAAAGACTCAAAGACGAGGCGTTTGTGCAGAATCTTCAGCAACTGCACGCCGACGTTTTTGTAGTCGTGGCTTTCCGGATGCTGCCGAAACAGGTTTATACCATGCCGCCGAAAGGAACTTTTAACGTACACGCTTCTCTGTTGCCGCAATATCGGGGAGCGGCGCCTATCCAATGGGCAATCATCAACGGAGAAACGGAAAGCGGCGTCACCACTTTCCTGCTCGACGAGCATACAGACACCGGCGCCGTGCTGGCACGCAAAACTGTGCCTGTCACACGGAACGACACTGCCGGAACCCTGCACGACAAACTCATGATTGCAGGAGCATCACTTGCCGTGGAGACGCTGCAAATGCTCTCCTCTGACAACGTGCAGACTTTCCCGCAATGCAATGATGGCGAACTGAAGCCGGCACCCAAGATTTTCAGGGAAGATATGCACATCGACTGGAACGATACCGCAGAACATATTTACAATAAAGTCAGAGGGCTGTCCCCTTATCCCGCCTCATTCTCTTATATAAAGTGCATCGAGAACGGAGAGGAACATAACATGAACCTTAAGATCCTGTCATGTCAAATAACGGGAAAGAAGAGCCCGGGAAAGCCGGGTGTGATTACTGTACTCGACAATGAAATGATGCTCGTATCGACAAAAGATGCCGAAATTGCAATCACGGAATTGCAATTAGAGGGGAAAAAACGGCTTGAGACAGCGAAATTCCTGGCAGGTTTCAGGAAGGATAGTTTCATCCTTGAACTCTTCTGATACAATAATATTATATAGGAGACAGGGAAAGAATCTTGCTTTTTTTTTTTAAAAGTATCAGAAAAAAACAAAAAAAAGAGAAAAGCAACGAGGTCTATTTGTTTTTTATTACATTTGCACTCGTCAAATAATATTTTAACTTTACAAATTAAAAAACAATGAACAAGAATGATTTAATCGCTGCAATGGCTGACAAGGCCGGTCTTACAAAGGCTCAGGCAAAAAGCGCACTCGATGCTTTCACAGCCACCACGAGTGAGGCCTTGAAGAAAGGGGACAAGATTTCTATCACAGGCTTCGGCGCATTTGAAGTGAAAGAGCGTGCCGCAAGAAAAGGCCGTAATCCCCAAACCAACACTGAAATTGATATTCCGGCCAAGTCAATTGTCCGTTTCAAGGCTGGTTCAGAACTGAAATTCTAATTTTCAAAACAAAAGACGTGAAAAAGCCCTTAAGTCAGGGCTTTTTTTGTTTGGTCGACAATTATTATGAGAGACATCACCAACCCAACGCTGCGCGAAGAAATCATAGCATATTTGTCAGGATTTGTCACAGAAGTCCGCCGCAACAGAATGGCGGAAGTGCTGGCGAACCGCACACGGCATGTCACTGTTGTGCTGGAAGACCTGTACCAAACACAGAACATCAGTGCCGTGATGCGCACTTGCGAATGTTACGGTATACAAGACGCTTACATCTTAGAGAACCGGAACGAGTTTGAGATACACCGCGACATCAGCATGGGAGCCGACAAATGGCTGACCCTGCATCGTTATCCGAATGGGGAGGACAATGTAAAGAAGTGCATTGACGACCTTCATGACAAAGGATATAGGGTAGTGGCCACACTTCCCGACGAGCGGAAAACATCCGTATGGGATTTGCCTGTGGAGCAGAAAACCGCATTCTTGTTCGGCACAGAGTTGACCGGTCTCTCGGACGAAGCCGTGCAATATGCAGACTGTAATGCCTTGATACCGATGTACGGGTTTACCGAAAGCTTCAACATCTCCAACTCGGTTGCCATAATACTCTCCGGTTTCACCGAAAAACTGCGTCGCTCGGCGGTTGACTGGCATCTTGACCCGGAAGAGACCCGCTCGCTCTATCTCAGCTGGCTTCAGAAAAGCGTTCGTGACCCGGACAGCATCATTGACCACTACCTGAAGGCAAAGGGGTGACGGCCAGCTTCCGCCACTTCAGATAGCCGACAACCGCGATCAACGTATAAATAGAGAAAAGAACGGCCGTAGGGTAGAGGCCTTTCCAAGTATAAAGGATGACTGAAACAAGGTCAACGATCACCCACAGAAGCCATTGTTCGGCATATTTGCGCGACAGCATCCACATGGCCACAATACTCAGCGAGGTGGTGAATCCGTCGCCTATAGGGACTGTGCTGTCGGTAAAGAATTTCAAGACAGACGAAAACGCCAGCCAAAGCGCAGCGGTCACTGTCATAGACTTGAGCAGACTGCGGACGGGAATACGGGATATCGGAATCTCCTCTTCATTCCCCTCGGGGTCTTTCTTCCGTTTTTTCACCCAGAAAATCCAGCCGTAAACATTGGCGCCGATGTAATACAGGTTAAGGGCAGCATCAGCATAGAACTTCCCATGGAAAAAAATGACCACATAAAACAACGACATCAGAATGCCGACAGGCCAAAGACTTACATGGGCTTTGTATTCAAGGAACAGGTAGATGAGTCCGATGACTGCGCCGACTATTTCAATAGCATCCATACATTTTTGAGCAGAAACGGCGGCAAAAATACAAAAAATGAAGTGTCGTTTTTTTTGTATTTTTGCCGCCTGTAAAACACTTGTAATTATGGCAAACATTGAATACGAAGGAAAAACGTACGAGTTGGACGGCGACGGCTTCATGCTTAAGCCGGAGGAGTGGACAGAAGGTCTGGCGGCTGCGATCGCCAAAGTGGACGGAATCGATGAGTTGAACGAAAACCATTGGAAGATAATCCGTTGCATCCGCGAAAATTACGAAGAAAAGGGAATTGCCCCGATGGTGCGCGTCATCTGCAAGACTTCAGGGCTGAAACTGAAAGAGATATACGAACTGTTCCCGTTAGGTCCTGCCAGAGGGGCCTGCCGCATTGCCGGACTTCCGAAACCGGAGGGTTGCGTATAAGCACCGAAACCAACCGCGCTTATGTTGCCAATCCAATATATCGCCCTGGCTGCTGTATTGTGCTGTTTCTGCGGACTGTTCACCTTTTTTGTCAGAATTGTCCGGTTAGGCAAGCCGAAAGACCTGTCGGAGAAGAGCGGCGACACGGCCAAGGGCATCTTGTATGCTAACACGATTGCTATGGCTCCGAAAAACAAGGAGTCGGCATACTTGCACATCCCGACGTATGCTTCCGGTATGCTTTTCCATATCGGCACTTTCTGCAGTCTGCTCATCTTCGTCCTGTCGTTCTTCCCGTTCTTCGGACGATGGATGAACAACTTGCCGGTATTGCGTTTTCTCCTTGCTGCGGTAGTGTCCGTGGCTTGCCTCTGCGGATGCGCAATGCTGCTGAAACGGGCATTTTCGAAAGACTTGAAACCGCTCACTACCCCAGACGACTACATTTCCAACGCTCTGACCACCACATTCCAGCTCTTCACTGTGCTGTACCTGTGCCTCTCGTGCGTCCCGGCTGTTGTCGTCATGTATTATATCGCCTGCATCCTGCTGTTTCTGTATATGCCGTTAGGGAAATTGAGGCATGTCGTGTTTTATTTTGCGGCGCGCTATCACCTTGGCTTCTTCTATGGATGGCGGAACGTATGGCCAAAAAAAGAAGATTAAACCCTATAAAACTTCTGCATTATGAGATTAGACTTTTTAGGCGCGACCGGAGAGGTTACCGGCAGCAAGTTTTTGCTTACCACTAAAAAAGGAACTAAAATATTGCTGGACTGCGGAATGTATCAAGGCAAAGGACTTGAAACAGACCAAATGAACAGAGACTTAGGTTTCGACCCGGCCGCCATTGACATCCTGCTGCTGTCGCATGCTCACATCGACCATTCGGGACTTGTCCCCTACATTTACAAACTGGGATTCCGGGGCAAAGTGTTCTGCACGCCGGCCACCCGTGACCTTTGCGCTATTATGTTGGCCGACTCCGGACGGATTCAGGAAGCCGACACCAAGCAGTTCAACAAGAAAACCTCCCGAATTGGCAAAGAGCCTATCGAACCGATTTATACGGAAAAAGACGCCGCCGAATGTATGTCCCAGTTTGTGAGCATCCCGCGAAACCTGAAATTCGACATCATGCCCGACCTGTCCATAGAATTTTTCGAAACAGGTCACATGCTGGGAAGCAGTGCTGTCTATATTACCTTTAAGGAGGGACGCAAGACACGCACGCTCTGCTATACGGGCGACATCGGGCGTTACAACAAGCAAATCCTTCCCGACCCTGAGGCGTTTCCGCCCGCCGACTATATCATCACGGAATCGACCTACGGAGACAGACTGCACTCAACGCTGGCCGAGGCTGATATGGAATTGGCTATGGTAGTGAAAGATGCGTGTGCCAAACGGAAAGGCAAACTGCTCATCCCCTCTTTCGCCATTGGAAGAACCCAGGAAATCGTTTATTCGCTGCACCGGTTGAAAAAGAGCGGGAATCTGCCAGATGTCGAGTGCTTTGTGGACAGCCCGCTGGCTTGTTCCGCAACCAATATCTACCGGCTGCATGACGAGAACTTCAACAGCGACATCCGTCAATTCATGGAGCAGAACAGAGACCCGTTCGGTTTCGACGACCTGACGTATGTCCGCACAGTGGAGGATTCAAAACGGCTGAACACTTCAAACCGTCCATGCATCATCATATCCGCATCGGGCATGATGGAGGCCGGCCGTATCAAACATCACCTGGCCAACAATATCGAGAACCCGAGGACGACGGTCTTGTGCGTAGGCTACTGTTCTCCTAATACCTTGGGGGCTAAAATCATGCGCGGCGACAAGAAAGTCTCTATTTTTGGACAGCTTTACAATGTCAATGCTCATCTTGCCAGAATCGACGCCTATTCGGGACACGCCGACTATAAAGAACTCATCACCTATCTTTCTTGTCAGAAAGACAACAAGAAATTGAAATCCATCTTTGTCGTTCATGGCGAAGACGAGGCGCGCAAAATTTACGTCCGGCATCTTGGAGAGGCTGGTTTCAGACAAGCATACGTGCCGTTTTTCCGCGAAACTGTCGAACTGGCCTGACATAAATACGACTGTCCAATGAACAAACTCAACATACTGGTGACGGGAGCGAATGGCCAACTCGGAAAGTGCATCCAAGACTTTTCGCAAAGACTTCCGGAAGACAAAGGCCTTTTTTTCTTTACAGACATCGACACGCTTGACATTTGCGATGCCGGACAGGTAGAGCAGAGGGTTGTCAGGGATAAAATAGATGTCATTGTCAATGCTGCTGCCTATACGGCTGTTGACAAGGCCGAAGACAACATTGCGGAAGCATACCGCATCAACCGCGATGCCGTGGACAATCTGGCAAAGTGCTCGAAGCGCCATGGGGCGTATCTGGTACACATATCTACCGACTATGTATTTGCCGGCAACGAGTGTCGGCCACACCGGGAGGAAGACCCTTTATCCCCGCATTCCGTTTACGGGAAGTCTAAAGCGGAAGGCGAGCAGGCCATCCGGGACAGCGGATGCAATGCAACGGTAATCCGCACCTCGTGGCTGTATTCCGAGTATGGCCATAATTTCGTAAAGACGATGCTCAAATTAGGGGAGGAACGCGAACGGGTCTCTGTTGTTTATGACCAGGTGGGAGCCCCGACTTATGCGGGAGACCTGGCCTCTGCTATATGGAGAGTAATTGAAAAGAACGGCAAGAAAAGTGGGATGGATATTTACCATTTCGCAAACAAAGGCAGCATCAGCTGGTTCGACTTTGCACAGGCTATCATGGAAATCGGTGGCCGCAGATGCATCGTAGATGCCATTCTGTCGGAAAATTATCCGGCAAAAGCGCCAAGACCAGCCTGCTCATTGTTCGATTTGAGCAAAATTGAAAATGAAACAGGCATGGCTATACCATATTGGAGAGACAGTTTAAGGTTGATTGTCAATAAATTAGAAAAAATATGAATATTTTTTCCTTGTTGAGGTTGAAACTCTCAAAAAAAATGTATTTTTGCCAACCTTTTTAAAACGTACGTGTGAAACGTTCTTTTTTTAAGTATGATAATCAGCCGTTGTAGCTCAGTGGTAGAGTACCTCCTTGGTAAGGAGGGGGTCACGAGTTCAACTCTCGTCAACGGCTCTCTTTTTTTTTGACAACAGATAACTGTTAAAAATATTAATCATTAATTTATAAGAAAATGGCAAAAGAAAAATTTGAACGTACAAAACCCCACGTAAATGTGGGAACCATTGGTCACATCGACCATGGCAAGACAACTTTGACGGCTGCTATCACGACTGTTTTGGCAGACAAGGGTCTTTCCGAGGTCAGATCATTCGATTCTATTGATAACGCACCCGAGGAAAAAGAGCGTGGTATTACCATCAACACGGCTCATATCGAATACGAAACAGCAAACCGTCACTACGCACACGTTGACTGTCCGGGTCACGCCGACTATGTGAAGAACATGGTAACGGGTGCTGCTCAGATGGACGGCGCCATTCTGGTTGTTGCTGCTACAGACGGTCCGATGCCTCAGACCCGTGAGCACATCCTGTTGGCAAAGCAGGTAGGCGTGCCCAGAATGGTTGTTTTCATGAACAAGGTTGACCTTGTTGACGACCCTGAGCTTCTGGATCTCGTTGAAATGGAAATCCGCGACCTGCTGACATTCTACGGTTTCGACGGCGACAACACCCCGGTCATCCGCGGTTCTGCTCTTGGCGGCTTGAACCTTGAACCGAAATGGGTTGAAAAGATCGTTGAACTGATGGATGCAGTTGACACCTGGATTCCGCTGCCTCCGCGCGATGTCGATAAAGACTTCCTGATGCCGGTAGAAGACGTCTTCTCTATCACGGGACGTGGTACTGTGGCTACAGGTAGAATCGAGACGGGTGTCATCCACACTTCTGACCCTGTTGACATTATCGGTATGGGTGCCGAAAAACTGAAATCAGTCGTTACCGGTGTCGAGATGTTCCGCAAGATTCTCGACGAAGGCGAAGCTGGTGATAACGTAGGTCTGCTGCTCCGCGGTATTGACAAGGACGAAATCCGTCGCGGTATGGTCATCGCAAAACCGGGTTCCATCCACCCGCACAAGAAATTCAAAGCTTCTGTGTATGTTTTGAAGAAAGAAGAAGGCGGTCGTCATACCCCGTTTGGCAACAACTATCGTCCTCAGTTCTATTTCCGTACAACGGACGTGACGGGCGCAATCACCCTGCCTGCTGGCGTTGAGATGTGTATGCCTGGCGATAACGTTGAGATTACAGTTGAACTGCTCTCTGAAATCGCTTTGAACCAGAACCTCCGTTTCGCTATCCGCGAGGGTGGACGTACGGTAGGTGCCGGTCAGGTTACTGAAATCCTTGACTAATCGTCATCGAATATAACAAAAAGGGGCAAGTCAATTGCCCCTTTTTATCCAGGGGATTAGTTTAATGGTAGAATGACGGTCTCCAAAACCGCAGATGGGAGTTCGATTCTCTCATCCCCTGCTGAAAATCATTGTGTTTTTTCATAATTGATGTGATAAGGTTTAACAAAAAAGGCATATTTTATGGTATGTCTTTTTTTTTATTGTTATTGGGCACAATGGTCGCCTAACCGGAACCCCCTTTTGTTGATCAATATGCTGCCGAGAAAAGTACATTGTCGATTCCTGAATACCATCACCGCAACGAGCTAATGGTCTGCCCAAAAAGAACCCGGATATAGGTTGTGGTTTTGTTTTGAACATTGCACAAACTCAGCTTGATATTCATCATGGAGACATCAGCCTTAATCGTGCAATGATATTGTTGGGCAAATTTCTTTACCTTTTCAGGATTGTCCACAAGAGATAGCCAATAACAACAAGGATGCAGATGTTCGAGAACACAGGCGAAAAAGTCGAAAATATTAAGGACAGACAAAGTATTGGTAACACTATGTTTGCTAATTTTTTCTTTTCGGTCATGCTTCCCCAAGCATATTTTGCCTTAGTCTTGAAGTTTGTCCAAGTGTTCTTCAACCCGTTGCGCTTAGCCCCTGCATATCCCGTATAGTCGTCATAATCGTTTCCGGCATTCGCTTTTTTTGTGCGCTTGACGCGCACGCTGACAGACTTGTAATAGGTCTTCCCGTCGTTTGTGGCGCCGATCACCAGTTGTGTCTTGCCGCTTGACCGGTTAAGGCGGAATTTCTTTGAGCCGCGTGGTTCTACGGTCTGTGTTATCGTTTTATATCCGTTGTCTACCGTAAGCTGCACCAACTCGGCGTTTGTACACGACCAGGTGACCTCTACGACCTCACCTTCTGCGACTCGCTGTTTGTCTGCCTTGAGTTCAATTTTGGGCTTCATAGAAAAAAGATTAGCAGCCAATTGTACGCAAATAACGTGCCAACATTTGTTGTGGTGTTAAATTGAGAATTTGGATGACGGTCTGCGTATCACTCCTTGTCATTTCTGTTTGTTTTTCCCTGTGAGCAGTTGTTGGATCTCGTTCAATTTATTCAAGGCATCCACCGGAGTTAAAGCATTGATGTCCAGCCCGACAATCAGGTCTTTCACCTCTAACAGCAATGGGTCGTCGAGGTTGATGAAACTGAGTTGGTAACCGGACGCGTGCTTTTCGATGCTTTTGTGCTCTTCTTGGCCGCTTCGTGATTGTTCCAATTGTTTCAGTATCTCATTAGCGCGGGCAAGCACCTTTTCAGGCATGCCGGCCATTCGTGCCACATGTATGCCGAAACTGTGTTCGCTGCCGCCGGGTTCGAGTTTGCGCATAAAGAACACCTTGTTGTCAATCTCCCTGACGGACACATGGAAATTCTTTATCCGGCTGAACTGTGCCGCCATATCGTTGAGTTCATGATAATGGGTGGCAAACAATACTTTAGCATGATAATAAGGGTTCTCATGCAGGTATTCAGCAATGGACCAGGCAATCGAAACGCCGTCATACGTGCTGGTGCCGCGACCGATCTCGTCGAGCAGGATCAGGCTTCGTTCCGAGATGTTGTTCAGGATGCTGGCGGTTTCGTTCATCTCGACCATAAAGGTTGATTCTCCGGTGGAAATGTTGTCGGACGCCCCCACACGGGTGAAGATTTTATCGATGATTCCTATTTCTGCGGAATCGGCAGGCACAAAGCAACCCATTTGCGCCATCAGTACAATCAGTGCAGTCTGGCGAAGCAATGCCGATTTCCCGGACATGTTGGGACCGGTTATGATGATAATCTGTTGCTTGTCATTGTCGAGATAAACATCGTTGGCTACGTACTGTTCTCCAGGCGGCAACTGCTTTTCTATGACAGGATGCCGGCCGCTGCTGATTTTTAGAGCAGTGCCCTCGTTAACGTCAGGTTTTACATAGTTGTTCTCCTTGGAAACATCTGCAAAGCACAGCAGAACGTCAAGGCGGGCGATGAGCCGTGCGTCAATCTGTATCAGCGAAATGTAGTCTAACAGATTTCCGACCAAATCGTTGTACAGTTTTGTCTCTATTTCGAGCATTCTGTCTTGTGCTCCGAATATCTTGGTCTCAATTTCCTTAAGTTCTTCTGTGATGTAGCGTTCTCCGTTTGAGAGCGTCTGTTTCCGGGTCCACTCGGCCGGAACCTTGTTTTTGTGTAGATTGGTTACTTCAAGATAGTACCCGAAAATATTGTTGAAACCGATTTTCAGGGAAGAGATGCCGGTTTTTTCGGCTTCTCTACGTTGAATCTGCGCTAAAATATCCCTGCTGTTTTTGGCCAAGTCTGCAAGTTCATCCAGTTCGCTGTTGACGCCACGCTTGAACACCCCGCCTTTGCTGACAACTACAGGAGGGTCTTCTTGTATCTCGTTTTCAATGCGTTGGCAGACAAGCAGGCAAGGGTTCAACTGTTCAGCAATCTTGTTCAATGCAGGGTGTCTTGTGCGTCGGCAGGCGGCTTGCACGCACTCAACGGCACGCAAGGCGCGAGCCAGCTGCAAGGCCTCGCGCGGATTGATTTTGCTGGCGGCTATTTTGGAAACCATACGCTCTAAATCGCCCATCCGCCGCAAGGTGCTCCGGATCTCTGCCAGCAATTCTCCGTCATGTATGAAATGGTCCACAACGGAAAGCCGTTCGTCTATGAAGACCTTTTCTTTCAGTGGCATAAGTATCCATTTCCGAAGCATCCGCGAGCCCATCGGAGTCTGCGTATGGTCGAGCACCTGCATCAACGTGACGGCATCCTCGTTAGATGTCTGCACCAGTTCGAGGTTACGGATGGTGAATTTGTCAAGCCATACATAGTGCTCTTCTTCAATCCGGTTTATTTTGCTGATATGCTGTATTCTGTGGTTTTGGGTCTCATAGAGGTACTGCAAGGCTGCACCAGCGGCTATGATTCCGACCGTGAGGTTCTCTACTCCGAAACCTTTCAGAGAGGTGGTTTTGAAATGTTTGGTCAGCAGATCGTAGGCGAAGTCGGGTATGAAAACCCAGTCGTCTAAGGTGGTGAGCAGCATCTTCTCGCCGAAATGCTGTTTGAAAAGCTCTGTTTTCCCTTTCTGGATGACCAGTTCTGCAGGATTGAAATTCTGGAGGAGTTTGTCAATGTATTCGTAGTCCCCTTCCGACATATAGAACTCGCCCGTGGAGATGTCCACGAATGCGATGCCGCAAACCTTGTCGGAAAACTGTATGGCCGAAAGAAAGTTGTTTTCGCGTTGTTCCAACACTTTGTCATTGATAGACACGCCAGGGGTCACCATTTCTGTGATGCCTCGTTTTACCAGCGTCTTGGTGAGCTTAGCGTCTTCCAACTGTTCGCAAATGGCCACCCGCAGTCCCGCCCTTACTAACTTGGGCAAATAAACGTCAAGCGCATGGTAGGGAAAGCCGGCAAGCTCCGTCTGTGACTGGTTTTTGCCGTGTTTTGTCAAGGTTATCCCCAGCGTTTTAGAGGAGATGACAGCGTCTTTGCCGTAGGTTTCATAGAAGTCGCCCACTCGAAACAGTAATATGGCGTCGGGATGTTGCGCCTTGAATTTGTAGTACTGCCTCATCAAAGGGGTTTCTGCACTTTTTCCCATTTCATTTTTTTAAAAAGTTGACAAAAATACAAAAAAAGCTTTTTGTATTTTTGCGCCTCTAAACAAGGTTCTATGAAAGGGAAAGTCATTATTGTCTCTGCTCCGTCGGGCGCCGGCAAGACCTCCATCGTCAGGCATCTGCTGACAGCAGTGCCCCTACTGCAGTTTTCCGTTTCTGCAACAACCAGAGCCAAACGTGATTACGAAACCGACGGAAAGGATTACTATTTTATAACGACGGAGCAGTTTAAACAACGTCTCCAACGCGACGAGTTCCTGGAATGGCAAGAGGTTTACCGCGACCAGTTCTACGGTTCCCTGAAAAGCGAAGTTGAGCGCATTTGGGAAAACGGTCAAACGGTTATCTTCGATGTGGATGTCTTAGGCGGGCTGAACATCAAGAAATTCTATGGCGACAAGGCTCTCTCCATTTTCATCAAGCCCCCGACGATAGATGAACTTGAGCGGAGACTGAACAAGCGTGGGACGGAAACTCCGGAAACGCTGGCAAAACGTTTAGACAAAGCCGAATACGAATTGTCGTTTGCGGAACAGTTTGACGTTTTGGTGTTGAACGACGACTTGACACGCGCTCAGAACGAAATGGTTTCTATCGTAAAACGTTTTCTTGAACAATAATGGACAAACAGATAAACTATCAAGACCTTTGCCGCGAAGTGGCATCCCTTGCCACCCGTACAGGGCGCTGGCTGTGCCACGAACGCCAAAACATCTCCACTGTCGAGGTTGATGTGAAAGGCATTCATGACTATGTCACGAGGTTCGACAAGCAATCAGAAGCCACTATTGTGAAACGGCTGAAAGAACTGTTGCCTGAGGCCGGATTCATCGCGGAAGAAAAGACGGAAACGGTTCTTGCCGACCATTTCAACTGGATTGTCGACCCGCTTGACGGCACGACCAATTTCATACACGGACTTCCGCCTACAGCCATCAGCATCGCATTAAAGGAGGAGGATTGCATTGTGATAGGCGTCGTATATGAAATAGGGCGCGACGAGTGTTTCTATGCCTATAAAGGCAGTGATGCCTATATGAACGGGAAACAGATTCACGTCTCAGCATGCCCTGGATTGAATTCGTCGCTTTTGGCCACAGGGTTCCCGTATACCGACTTTTCCATATTGAAACCCTTTATGGCATATCTGGAATGGTCGATGCAGCATACACACGGATTGCGCCGCTTAGGGTCTGCAGCCACAGACCTTGTCTATGTGGCTTGCGGCAGATGCGACGGCTATTTCGAGTACGGCATGAAACCCTACGATGTGGCAGCAGGCGCTTTTATTGTGCAACAAGCCGGCGGAAAGGTGACAGACTTTTCCGGCAACGGCAATTGGCTCTTTGGCGGCGAGATTGTAGCATCCGGCCCGGCGCTCTTCCAAGAGTTTCAGCAGTCTGTGTTCCATTTCATGAAACAATAAAATTACAGATGAAAAACATAGCCATTATAGGTGCCGGGGCGGCCGGGCTGTTCCTATGTCGCAAACTGTCCGGCAAAAGAGACCTGCAAGTCTATGTTTTTGAGCGGTGTCAGCAACCCGGCACAAAATTGCGGGCTTCTGGCGGCGGGAAAGCCAACATATTCAATGCGGCAGTTTCGCCCGGCTGCTATAACAGGCCGGAGTTTATAGCGCATCTTCTGCAAAAGGTGTCTCCTGCAACGCTTTACCAGGAGTTTACAGAAATGGGACTCTTGATGATAACAGACGAAGAGAACCGCGTCTATCCGATGTCGTTGTCTTCAAAGACAGTGGTGGATGTACTGCAAGAGACACTCGACAACATTCATGTTGAGTTGTGTTACGAAGTCGCCGCCCTCTTCAACAAAAATGGGAAATGGCATGTAAACGATTATCCTGTTGCCTTTGACAATGTAGTGCTGACTTCCGGGTCGGCTGCCAATATTTTGCCGGCACAGCAAGACTGTTGCAGCCGTTTTTTGCAGCCCTTGCGGTTGAAAACTGTACCGCTGCGTCCATCGTTAGTCGGTTTTGTTGTCAACAGATATCCGAAGATGCTTTCAGGATGCCGCGCGCGTGCTATGGCTTCGCTATTCCAGAAAGACAGGCTCGTGCACCGCGAAGCCGGCGAGGTGATGTTTAAAGATGACGGCATCTCCGGAATTGTGATTTTGAATCTTTCTGCCTATTACAACAGACTCGAAAGCCAAAACAACTGCCAGGTCCTCTTGGACTTTGTTTACCAAGACGAACGCTTTGATGCAGAAGCGCACTTGCACCGCTTCCTGTCGTTTAAAGGCGTGTTGCATCCTAAGCTTTGCGCCTTGTATGAGAAGAAGCCTTTTGACCCTCGCCGGTTCAGACTTGACATAACCGGCACCTACGGCTTGTCGTTGGCACAGGTGTGCCATGGAGGCATCGACTTGTGTGAACTCGACGAAGATTTTTCCCTGAAACGTTATCCCGGCATTTATGCCGCCGGTGAGTTGCTTGACGTGGACGGGATATGCGGCGGTTATAATCTGTTTTTCGCTTTTGCTTCCGCTTTAGTCGCGGCCCAATCCATAATGGTATAGTTCAATCAGATCTGAAGCGGCCTTATAGGGGGAGATTTGTCTGTTACGTACCATAGGAAGCAGGCGTTCCATTTCGGTCTTTATTTTTTCATCGTTGTAAAAGCCGTTTTGCAGGGAATAGTTGATCCAATTGTGGAAGATGTTGACAAACTGTTCTGTACGGTTACGTTCAAAAAAGCCGTTAGATGTTGTCATTTTCACATAATCCTGTATCAGCGACCAGACGGTGTCGATGGCAAAACCCTCCAAGGCCGAGCATATTTCAACCGGCACGGTCCATTGGCTTTCGTTGCGTGGAAACAGTTGCAGTGCGGCTCTGTATTGTGTCTGGGCTTGAACGGCAGCGGGTTTGTTGTTGCCGTCGGCCTTGTTGATGAGCAGGCAGTCGGCCATTTCCATTATGCCTCTTTTGATGCCTTGCAGTTCATCGCCAGCGCCGGCAAGCATAAGCAGAAGAAAGAAATCGACCATTGTTTTGACAACGGTTTCCGACTGCCCCACACCTACGGTTTCCACTAAAATGATGTCAAAACCGGCGGCTTCGCAAAGGATTATCGTCTCGCGGGTTTTGCGGGCCACACCGCCTAAGGTGTTTCCGGAGGGAGAGGGACGGATAAAGGCATTCTCGTCAACAGACAGAGATTCCATACGGGTTTTGTCGCCCAAGATGCTGCCTTTGGAACGTTCGCTGCTTGGGTCAATAGCCAAAACGGCCAGTTTATGGCCCTGTTTTGTGAGCAGTTTGCCGAACGATTCTATAAATGTGCTTTTCCCGACCCCCGGTACACCCGTGACTCCGATACGCAAAGAGTTGCCCGAATGGGGGAGACAGCGTTCTATGATGTTTTGCGCCAGTTGGAAATGATTACGATTTTCGCTTTCCACCATTGTGATGGCGCGGCTAAGAACCATTCGGTTCCCGGAACAGATCCCTGCGACATAATCTTCCAGACTCAGCTCCTTGCGTTTGCGTATTACCAAATGCGGATTTACGGAATGGGGTTGCTCAATGCCGGGACGCTCTGACAATGCCGTCTGAAAATTGTCCATATTTCTGATTCTTCTGAGTTCGCAGATAAGGGTTCTACACCTTGCCGTTGTCGTTTCTCAATTTTTCTTTTCCTCCGAAAATGAAATATACAGCCTCTTTCATAGAGGAGAAATAGTGGAAGTTCATTCCCTCGATGAAATGCTCCTTGATGTCGTCAATGTCGGGCTTGTTTTCTTCTGACATCACAATGTCGAATATGCCACAACGTTTTGCGGCCAGAATCTTTTCTTTTATTCCACCGACGGGAAGCAATTTCCCGCGCAGCGTTATCTCGCCGGTCATGGCCACTTTGTCGCACAAGGTCTTTTGGGAGAAGGCCGACACCAGAGCGGTCAGAATCGTGATGCCTGCGGAAGGCCCGTCCTTAGGGGTGGCGCCTTCGGGCACGTGTACGTGTACTTTTGTCGTCTCGAATATGCTCGGGTCAATGCCGTAGTCTGCCGCATGGGCACGGAGGTATTCGTAGGCGATCGTGACGGACTCTTTCATCACGTCCCCTAAATTGCCGGTCATCGTAAACCCCTCTTTCCCGTGCGAGGTGAGTGCCTCAACAAAAAGGATTTCGCCGCCTGCGGCAGTCCAGGCAAGTCCCGTAGCCACGCCGGGCACAGAATTGTCGAAAGCCTTTTCCAATTGGAAAATTGGAGAGCCGAGCAGTTCTTTCAAGTCTGCCGGTTTGACTTTTTTCTCTGTTTTCCCGTTCTGCACCAACTCGGCAGCGCGTTTGCGTATGACCTTGGCCAATATGCGTTCAAGCGTACGAACACCGGCCTCGCGCGTGTATTCGTTGATGATTGTTTTTACGGTGTCGTCTTGTATTTGGAGGATTTGTTTAGTCAATCCATTTTCGTTCAGCTGTTTAGGTACAAGATGACGTTTTGCTATTTCCAGTTTTTCTTCGGCCAGATAGCCGGGAATGTCAATGATTTCCATTCTGTCGAGCAGAGCATGGTGAACATTGTTGAGGTTATTGGCAGTAGCAATAAACAGTACCCTCGACAGGTCGAAAGAGGTTTCCAGATAATTGTCGTAAAAGGCATTGTTCTGTTCTGGATCCATCACCTCAAGCAAAGCAGCAGAGGGGTCTCCTTGAACATTCATGCCGGTGATTTTGTCTATTTCGTCCAGCACAAAAACGGGGTTGGCACAGCTGGCTTTGCGCATGCTTTGGATGATGCGGCCGGGCATGGCGCCGATGTAGGTTTTGCGATGACCCCGTATTTCAGACTCGTCGCGCAGACCGCCCAAGGACATCCGCACATATTTGCGTCCTAAGGCTGCGGCGACAGACTTCCCAAGAGAGGTTTTGCCCACGCCCGGAGGCCCGGCAAGGCAGAGAATCGGCGATTTCATATCGCCTTTCAGTTTCAATACGGCAAGATACTCTATGATGCGCTCTTTCACCTTGTCAAGACCGTAGTGGTCTTTGTCCAGTGTCTTGCGTGCTTTGTCCAGGTTGAAGTTGTCTTTGCTGTATTCATTCCAGGGGAGGTCGACAAACAGTTCCAGATAGTTGAGCTGCACAGAATAATCTGGCGACATAGGGTTGGTACGTTGCAGTTTGTCGAGCTCTTTCTTGAAAATGTCGGCAGTTTCAGCACTCCATTTCTTCTTGGCCGACTTTTTCTTGAGTTCTTCGTAGTCCTTTTCGGCAGGAGTTCCGCCCAACTCTTCCTGAATGGTCTTCATTTGCTGGTTGAGGAAATACTCGCGCTGTTGTTTGTCCATTTCCTGCCGCGACTTGTCTTGTATTTGGTTCTTGAGCTCCACCATCTGAAGGTCGCGGTGAAGCAGACGGAGTGTCCTTTTGGCTCTTTCGACAATGTCGGGCATTTCAAGAATCTCCTGTTTTTCCTTGGTGGAGACAGAAAGGCTCGAGGCCAGGAAATTGAGCAGGAAGACGTGGCTTTCGATGTTTTTGAGGGCAAACGAAGCCTCTCTTGGCGCATTGTTCGAGAGTTTCAGCATCCGGCTTGCGGTGTCGCGTGTTGTCGAGATGAGAGCCTTGAACTCCTTATCGTTTATGATATTTTGGTCAAAATCATTTGATTCAAAAGGTTTTACTGTGCATTTGAAATAGGGGTCCGTCTGGGTTATTTCTTGAAGCACAAAGCGGCGAACACCTTGCACAATAATTGTCACGCCGCCGTCCGGCATTGTGATGTATTTGAGAATATGTGCCAACGTTCCCACACGGTAAAGGTCATCAATGGCCGGCTCTTCCACTTCGTTTACGCGTTGGGCAACAACGCCGATGGGCTCACTGCTGCGCGAATAGTCTTGCGCCAGACGGATTGACTTGGTCCTTCCGACGTTTATGGGAATCACCATCCCAGGGAAAAGCAGAGTGTTCCGCAACGGCAACAAGGCGATTTCCTCAGGCAAGGACTCTTCTTTTAGTCTTTTCTCATCGTCAAGGGAAAACAATGGAATGAAATTGGTGTCGCTATTCATAAATTCATCCAGTAATGATAGGTCTTTCATGCTGAATTGATCGTGTTAGTACATAAAAAAACTGACCTTCCTTGACAAAGCAAAAAAGGTCAGCAAAAGTACAAAATTTGTGGATTATTTAGATTTGTTGTTTTCCAGATGACGGGCGTATTTGCTGCGGAACTTATCGACACGACCGGCGGTGTCAACCAATTTCATCTTCCCAGTGAAGAAAGGGTGGGAGGTGTTTGAAATCTCAAGTTTTACCAACGGATACTCATTTCCGTCTTCCCATTGTATCGTGTCTTTTGTATTGACAGTTGATTTTGTCAAGAAAGCATAATCGTTTGACATGTCTTTGAATACAACTGTTCTATACTCTTTTGGATGGATACCTTTTTTCATATTGTTGCAGTTTTTCGTTGTCTAAAAATTCGGATTGCAAAAATACATTTTTTTTCAAATCCTCAATATAGGAACAAATATTTTTCCCTATACGTTGTCACCTGACCCTAATTCGCTGTCCTTCAACTATTTTACTTGGGTCTGTAATATTGTTGAGGGTCTGTATCTTATCTGTTGTCGTGTTGTGTTTCAAGGCGATTCTGTATAATGTTTCGCCTTTTTGTACCGTATGATATTCAGTTTCGGGCGAGTTCCTGACTGCCGGGTCATTTTCTGTTTCCTGTTTGATGGCCGGCGGCGGCGAAATGTCCGGTGTCTTTTCCGCGCTTGTCTCGTCTAAAGGCAGCACCCTAAAGTCGGAAATGTCCAACGAGAGTGTGTTGCCCGTGAGTGAGCCGTAGGCAAAATCGATAATGCTTTCGGGATTGAAATGCTCGTTCAGGAAGCGGGTTTCGAAATGCAGCACGCATTCGGTCACATTCCCGGTCTGACCGGCTTGTCCGATGACATCGCCGGCACTGACCTGCTGTCCCTGCTTGACGCAAAGTCTGCCCAGATGAGCATATACGGTTTCAAGTCCGTTGTAGTGGCGAACCACCACCGTAAGTCCGTAAGGGCCGTATTTCCGGGCCATACGAACCACCCCGTCAAAACAGTTCCTGACTAAGGTTTGACACTCCACCTTCAAATCGATGCCTGGGTGAAATACGCCTTTTTTGGTCTGTCCGTAGGGGAGAAGAATCTCGTTGTATGTGCAAGGAGGTTCAAAGGGATTGTTGTCTCCCTGAACTAACAGAATGGTAAGTCGGTCTTGGCTGAACGGCATGTCCAAGATGCGGCTGCGTATATGCGCCACGTCCCAATATTGCGAATAAAGGTCGTAGGCCGGAATCTGGAAGGTTTCTGTAATGGACGGATATGCTGAAAGGATGCGTTCCGACGAGTCTATTGTGCAAGGCATCGTATCCTGAAGCGTCGCATTAGCGGTATGTTCTGTGATGTCAACCGTTTGGGCTGCTGCTGTAAGGCAGAGAAACAAGGATAATAGGGTTGTAAGCCTTTTCATAACCAATCTCTATAAATTCAGCTTGTTTATGACATGCGTGGAAGAGAAACCTGCTTCGAGCGGAATGATGACGACCTCGCCACCGTTGCTTTTCACGAAGTCGGCGCCGGCAATGTTTTCCGGTGTATAGTCACCTCCTTTTGCCAGCACGTTTGGCTTAACGTCCGTGATCAGGCGGGAGGGGGTGTCTTCGTCAAACAATACAACATAGTCCACCATTTCGAGGGCTGCGAGCACTATGGCGCGGGCCATTTGCCCGTTGACAGGACGAGACGGGCCTTTTAACCGCCGGACAGAACTGTCGCTGTTGAGCCCGACGATGAGCAAGTCGCCGAGTTGCCGCGCCTTTGCAAGGCAGGCCACATGTCCGTAATGCAGCACATCGAAGCAGCCGTTTGTGAACACGGTCTTCTTGTTTTGCAGCATCGGTCTGTGTTTTTCAAAGAAAGAGGGCTCCACAATTTTTTGGCGGATGTGTTCTGTCGGTGTTGTTGATGTCATGCCTTAAGGGTAGGGTTGTTGGTTTTTTTATAAAACGATGCCAAGAGCAGGGACAGGAATCCTACCACCAGCACGATAACGGTTTGCATAATCCAGCCGATCCATCCGGCGGCAAGACCCTGTATGTAGGGTATGTTATACAAAAAGAGAATGCCAGCCACAATCAAGGGGAAAGAGCCAAGGCCTCCTTGCGAGATTATGAATGCCACTGTGCTGAAAGTAAGGATTGTAAAAGCGGTCATAGGACCAATGCCATGCAAGTACGGGATGGAAAGCATACACAAGTAAATGCCTAAAAAGTAAGCGATCCACATCATTACGGTCCAGAAAACAAAACGCCACGGGTTGGGCAGGTCTTTGATGGAGACAATCCCATGCCACAAATCCAAGAAGAAATCCCGGATTTTCATACAGAGGCGTGATTTCCGCCACCACTTACGGGTCAGGCGGATTGTCACGGCCAAGACGACGATGATAGCGATTAACAGATAAAGTCCGCTGCCATGCACGAGGGACGACCATTTGGCGCTCAGCCAGGCCCCGAGTGACTGTTGAGCCTCTTGGTCCACGATGAGTTCGGACAGGATGCCGGTGTTGACGGCTATGGAGATGACCAGGAGCACAAGCCAGCAGATGATATCTACGACCCTTTCGGTCACCACGGTGCCGAGCGACTTTTGGAAGGGCACATCTTCAAAGCGTTGCAGAAATGAGCAGCGCAGCACCTCGCCGAGTCGAGGCAAGGCCAAATTGGCAAGATAACATACCATGACAGAATAGAATGCCATTGAGAGCCGGGGCTTGTAGCCTAACGGCTCAAGCAGGATGCGAGCCCTCACGGCGCGTGCAAAGTCGGCGAAGATGGCCATGGCCGCCGCTGCAGAGATGATCAGCCAACTTTTGGGGTTGTTGATTTTCTCCATCGCTTCCAACATTGAGCGGATATCATCGTGGCTTAGCGAACGGAGCGAAAGCCAGATGAAAAAGATGCCCAGTCCGACAAACAGGACCAACTGGATGAAGGTTTTCAAAAGACTCTTTCCTTTTATATGTTGTTCTTTCTGCATACGGATCTGGTTTTTTTGTGTTTGTTATGTTGATAGGGCTACCATCCAAAAGGGTGGGGTTCAAGCGGATACTTGGCAAAGGGATGATAGTCGCCTTTCAGCCCTGTGGGCACGGCGTTGCGGATGTCATAGACGATTTGGATACACTTTCGTACCTCATCAAGTCCGAAGCCTTTCCCGTCAAGTATCTGGCGGTAGCTTTCTGTATGCAATTCTGAGAATCCGCTGCTGAAATCCACCTCTTCGTTCCCGATTCTCATGGTGCGGTAAGTCCTGCTGCCGGCTTCCGCAATGTCTTTGGGAAGTGTTTTGGCATTGATGCTGAGGAAATAGCGTACTCGAGCCCGGTCAAAACAGAGCAGACCCGCTGCCCGGTCGTGTGAAATCTGATGAACAACGTTCTCCTTGACCTCTCCGAACAGATAGCCCAAAAGGTCGTAGAAATGAATGCCGATATTGGTAGCGATGCCGCCGCTTTTATGTTGGTCGCCTTTCCAGGACGCATAGTACCATTTGCCGCGGGCGGTGATGTAGGTCAGTTCCACGTCATACAATTTGTCGTGCGGCCCGGCATCTATTTTTCGTTTTAAGGCAATGATGGATGGGTGCAGCCTCAACTGCAGGATGTTGTTGACCTTGTGTCCGGTTTCTTGCTCAACCCGTTGCAGGGCATCGATATTCCACGGGTTCAGCACCAGCGGTTTTTCGCAGATGACATCAGCGCCGAGCCTCAGGGCATAGCGTGTGTGCGAGTCGTGCAGGTAGTTAGGTGTGCAGACGGATACCATCTCAATGCGCTCGGCCGAGTTCTTGATCTTCGTGCAATGGCGGTCAAACAGTTCTTGTTCTGTGAAAAACGCCGCATCCGGAAAAAAACTGTCCAAAATGCCTACGCTGTCAAACTTGTCGTAGGCAGCCACCAACCGGTTTCCAGTCGCCTTGATGGCTTTCAGATGCCGCGGCGCCACATAACCGCCTGCCCCTATAATTGCGAAGTTCATATTATGCCGGATTTTCTTTCTGATTGTCAATGGCTTCAAAAACGGAATTGTTGCTCTTGTATTCCGGCACGATTTTCTTCATCTGCGTCACGACGGAGAAGGTGTCTTCATCACGCATGGCGATAAGTTTCTCGATTTCCGGAACCAACACTTGATACTCATAGGTGCGAACTTTCGCGATCCTGACTTTGTTGTTGTTCGTCTTTATGGTGTTCTCTTCGTCAGCCAGCAACTCTTCGTACAGTTTCTCGCCGGGTCGGAGTCCAGTATAGCGTATGGAGATGTCTTTGTCGAGGGTAAGGCCGGACAATTGGATCATTTTTTTTGCCAAATCGCTGATCTTGATGGATTTTCCCATATCAAAGATGAAAATTTCTCCGCCGTTGCCTATGGCTCCGGCCGTGATTACCAACTGGCATGCTTCGGAGATGGTCATGAAGTAGCGTGTGATGTCGGGATGCGTCACGGTGACGGGACCGCCGTTTTCAATCTGCTTCCGGAATATCGGGATTACCGATCCGTTTGAGTCAAGCACATTTCCGAAACGGGTGGTGATGAACTTGGTTGTCTTCTGGTGAAAATTCAAGGCTTGCACATACATTTCGGCAATGCGCTTGGAAGCGCCCATCACATTGGTGGGGTTTACGGCCTTGTCGGTGGATACCATCACGAATTTTTTTGCCCCGTACTTTACGGACAGGTCGGCCAACAGTTTTGTGCCGCCCACATTGACTTTGATGGCGGAACGCACATTTTTCTCCATCATCGGCACGTGTTTGTACGCTGCCGCATGATAGACAATGTTGGGCTTGTATTTAGCAAACAGTTTCTCGGTCTGTTCCGCATCGCAGATGTCTTGCACATATAGACAGATGTTTTTCATTCCGTTTGCTTGTTGCAGTTCTCCCTGGAGGAAAAAACAAGGGGTTTCGGCTTCGTCCACAAGCACCAGCTGCCGGTAGTTGAACTGCAGCAGTTGCCGCACGATTTCGCTGCCTATGGAGCCGGCCGCACCTGTGATCATAATGGTCTGGCCGTTCAATTCGGAGTTGAGCAGTGACAGGTCAAGTTGTATCGGACTTCTTTTCAGGAGGTCTTCAATTCTCACCTTCTTGATTTGTTTGAAGCTGAGGTTGCCGTTCAGCCACCGTGACACGGGCGGAACCTTGAGCACTTTCACGTTGTGGGGCAACGCCGTTTCTGTAATCTCATTAACCTTGTCATTGGTGATTTTCTGCACGGCAATGATGAGGAATGATATGTTGTTGAGGCTCAGATACTCGTCCAGAGAACGGTAGTCCAATACAGGGAGGCTTTCAAGTTGCATGTCTATTTTGGACGGATTCTCGTCAAAGAATGCCGTGACGTTGTATTTGCTGGCATTGTCACGCTCAATCGTGCGTTTTGTGGTGACCCCGGACTCGCCTGCGCCGAAGATGACAATGTTTTTGCGCGATTTAGAAGGGTTCATGGTTTCAAGATAGTACATCTTGAAAGCGAAACGGTAGAACATAAGCAGTACCGTTGTTATGAAGAACTCTATCATCCACACGGAGTTCGGCACGATGAAACGCCCAATGACAGCATAGATGACAAAGTTGGTGAAGCCGATGGCGATGGACCCCAAGAAACAAGCCCAGAATATTTTTACCACGTCTTTTGTGCTGGTGTAACGCACTACCAGATGGTGGGTCTGGAAGATTTCAAAAAAGACGAATCTGAAAACGAGTATGATGAGCGGAGAATAAAAATAGTATGACAGGTTCAGGTGGGAGGGGAACTTGAAGTTGTCACGCAGAAAGAGTGCGAGGAATACGGATGCCACTACGGCCAGCATGTCAAAGGTCATGATTATCCATGGCGGTGTGATATGCAGTTTCCGTATTTTCAGATATATTTTTTTGGTCGGTGATGTCAAATTGTTCATTTACCTATTATTAAACCGGTTGCAAAAGTACAAAAAAATGAATAGCCTTATAAATTCCGCCACTTCCGGCATTTAGAAACGTGAGGTGTCTTTTTGTCTGTATAGTGGCGGTGCAGATAAGGTTCTTTCTTTTTTCTATTCGGAAACCAGTCGTATGATTTCCGCCACTGCATCGGGGACACCGGCAGCATTCTTCCCGCCGGCCATAGAGAGGGTAGGTTGTCCGCCGCCTCCGCCTTGGATGAGTTTGCCGGCGGCGCGTACCAGTTTTGTGGCGTCAAATCTGCCCGACAGGTCGTCGGAGAGGGCGACAACAAGATTGGGTTTGTTGTCATGCACGCTGCCCAGCACTACAATCCTGTTGGGTTCTTTACGCAGTTGGAATGCGGCATTGCGCAGCATGTCAGGGCTGAGTGAGCCGATGTGGGAAATCAGCTGCATACCGTTTGCCGTCTTGGCGGCAGATTCCAGTTCTTGGCATAAGTTCAGCACCTGCTGTTTTTCTATTTCTTCAATCATCTTGCGTCCTTGCACATTCTCGTCCATCAGTTTCTGGATGGCCTGCTCTATGTTGCCTGTGCCGAGCAAGTTCCTGACACGCTGTATCAAGTCTTGGTTGCAGTACACGGTTTCTTCGGCGGCCGTTCCCGTCACGGCCTCGATGCGGCGTATGCCGGCGGCCACGGCGCCTTCTGACACGATCTTGAAAAAGCCGATGTTGCCGGTTGCCGAGGTGTGAGTGCCGCCGCAGAGTTCAACGGCATCGCCGAATTGGATGACACGCACCAGTTTCCCGTATTTTTCGCCGAACAGGGCCACGGCGCCTTTGGCTCGGGCCTCTTCAACAGGCACGTCTATGTGCTCTTGCAAAGGTAAGTTTTTGCGTATCAGGTCGTTCACCATCTTTTCCACAAGTTCGACCTCCTCGTCTGTAACTTTTGAGAAGTGTGAAAAGTCAAAGCGCAGGCGGTCAGGCGACACCATCGAGCCTTTTTGTTCCACATGTTTGCCCAGAATGGTGCGCAGCGCATGGTCAAGCAGGTGGGTGGCCGAATGGTTGTTTGCGGTTTTCTGCCGTCTGTCAGCATCTACTTTTGCGGAGAATGTGGCTGTCAGGTTGTCGGGCAGTTTGGCGGTGTGGTGTATGGTCAGGTTATTCTCTTTTGTGGTGTTGAAAATTTCGACAGTCTCTGTCTGGCTCTCGATCCATCCCGTGTCGCCAACTTGTCCGCCCGCTTCGGCATAGAACGGGGTCTTGTCGAGCACAAGCTGGTAGGAAGTTTTGTTTTTGGCCGTAACCTTTCGATATTTCAAGATCTTACATTCGCAACAGGTTTGATGATAGCCGACAAAAGTTGTCGGGGTGTCCAGATGTTTGAGTTCCATCCAGTCGTCGGCGGTGACGGCGGCGGCAGCGCGCGAGCGCTCTTTCTGCCGGAGCAGTCCACGTTGAAAGCCGTCCATGTCAACGGTGCAATTCTTTTCCGCTGCCAGCAACTGCGTAAGGTCCACGGGAAAGCCATAGGTGTCGAACAGTTCAAAGGCGAAGTCGCCGTCTATTTGGGTTTTGCCGCTGTTTTTAGACACATATTCTTCAAAGCGCACGATACCCTTGGCCAATGTTTTCAGGAAAGCGTTTTCTTCTTCCAGGATGATGCGCGAGATGAGTTCCTGCTGACGTTTGAGTTCCGGGAACTGATGTCCCATCTGTTCTGTCAGGTCGGGCACAAGACTGTAGATGAAAGGGTCTTTGAAGTTGAGGAAAGTGAACCCATAGCGGATGGCTCTTCGCAAGATACGCCGGATGACATAGCCGGCACCCGTGTTGGAGGGCAGCTGCCCGTCGGCGATAGAGAACGAAACGGCTCGCAGATGGTCGGCTATGACGCGCAAGGCGATGTCCGTGTCTTGGGCGGCGCCGTACCCGACGCCGGCTTTCTGGGCTATTTTTTGTATGATGGGCTGGAAGACGTCGGTGTCATAGTTCGATTTTTTGTTCTGCACAGCCATGCAGAGCCTCTCAAAGCCCATGCCCGTGTCCACATGGTGGCTTGCCAGCATCTCCAGCTCTCCTGAAGCGTTGCGGTTATATTGCATGAACACCAGGTTCCAGATCTCGATCACGAGCGGATTGTCTTTGTTAACCAGGCTGTGGCCGGGCACAATGGCGCGTTCTTTGTCGTCTCGGAGGTCGATGTGTATTTCGGAGCACGGCCCGCAGGGCCCGGTTTCGCCCATCTCCCAGAAGTTGTCTTTCTTGTTTCCGCGCAGGATACGGGTTTCGGGCAGATATTGCCGCCAAAGGCCAAAGGCTTCTTCGTCAAACGTGGTGCCGTCTTTTTCATCGCCTTG
Organism: Oscillospiraceae bacterium; assembly: GCA_963603365.1. Classification (GTDB taxonomy): domain Bacteria; phylum Bacteroidota; class Bacteroidia; order Bacteroidales; family WCHB1-69; genus F23-D06. The sequence continues at coordinate 4,742 of CAVCMI010000009.1, read as the reverse complement.
GAATACAGTGGCGTAAAGCCGTTCTTTGTCCAATTTCATCACTTCAGTCAGAAACTCCCAAGCGTAGGCGATGGCTTCTTTTTTGAAGTAGTCGCCGAACGACCAGTTGCCGAGCATCTCAAACATCGTATGATGGTAGGTGTCTCTCCCGACCTCTTCCAGATCGTTGTGTTTGCCGGACACGCGCAGGCACTTTTGGCTGTCAGCAACCCTGACGTGCCCGGGGTGTGAGTTGCCTAAGAAAATGTCCTTGAATTGGTTCATTCCGGCATTGGTGAACATCAAAGTGGGGTCGTTCTTCACTACAATGGGAGAAGAGGCTACGATATGGTGATTTTTGGATTCAAAAAATTCCAGAAAGGCGGAACGGATTTCAGCTGAAGTCATATTGATGTATTTTTAGGGGTGCAAAAATAGCATAAAAATCGGTTTCGCTGTTTTGCCGTCTTCAGACGGCACGGCGGCAACCATACACGTCCGTGCAAAAAAACGGAAACGGAATTATAAACCATGCGGCCTTTTTTGTATCTTTGCCGCCATCAACAAAAAATCAACAAAAAATGAAAAAATTACTTCCCATTATTATGATTCTTCTGGTTGGCATTACGGCTTGTACCGACGGAGGCGGAAAACAGTATGCCGGCACCTACAAAGGCACGTTTACTTTTGTGAATCAAGACAACAGAACGAAAACCGGCACCGTCCTCATAACTAACAACCCGCTTTCCAATGATGGGGTGTTGCTCTATTCCTGCCTGCCGCTGGAATATGTGACTGCCGGACAATACCAGACTAAGAGCGAGAATACGGAATACATATCCCAAGTGCTGCAAAAAATCATCGGTGACAACAGTTACATCGATACCGCTACCGAAACGGTAAAAGATATTACTGTAGCAGCCGTTTTTTCTGGCAATACGGTTGACCTTTCTGTCTATTACACGGTTGCTCTGTTGAACGACCTGTTGAATACCCGCGTTGAACTTGTCACGTTCACAGGCACGAAATAGTTCTCCGGAATGAAGAAGAAATGGTGTCTTTTTGCAGGGCTCTTTTTATGCTTTGTGCTTGGACCTGCACAAGACACGCTGACACGCAAGTACAAAGTTTACTATTACCCCTCCGGCATCAAGTCAAGCGAGGGGTTTTTAATTGACGGCAAGCCAGACGGTTGGTGGAAGTCGTACGACGAGAAAGGAAACCTGGTGTCCGAGGGGAACCGGAAAAACTTTCTGCTCGACAGCCTTTGGACGTTCTATGCAGACGGGCGAAAAAGCCTTACTATGTATTATAAGGCCGGCAAGAAAAACGGTGACCAAACCCAATATGCCGTTGACGAGTACACGGTTTCCAACTGGCTGAACGATACGGTTGACGGCATTGTCACTACTTACGACACGTCCGGACGGGTCAAGAAACGTATCCCCTATTTGGAGGGGAAACCGCACGGTCTCGCCAAGGAAATGGACACCTCCGGACTGGTGACGGCCGTGACGCCCTATTGGCACGGCATTCCCGGCCGGCGTGAACGCATAAACCGCTCCGATGCGACGGGGGCAAAACAGGGCAATTGGAAATATTTCTGGAACAATGGCAACCTCCGGCTCGAAGGCTCCTACTTGAATGGCAAACGGCACGGTTTTTTCAAATATTATGATGAGAACGGCGCTTTCCTTTATGTTGAAAAATACGACCACGACCAGCTTGTCAAGGATGCAGCCGAGACCAAACAGGTGGAACTGCGCACGGCTTACCACGCAAACGGAAAGCCCTCGATTGTCGCTTCGTATTACAACGGGAGGCAAGACGGCATACGCCGCGAGTTCGATACTGCCGGCAATGTCGTGCAAGGCTACCTTTTCGAGGACGGCTGGCTGCGCTATGAGGGCATTACTGACCTTAATGGACTGCGGCAAGGTCTTTGGAAAGAGTATTACCAAACGGGTGAACTGCGCTCAAAGGGGAAATACAAGAATTCGAACCCGACCGGCGAATGGAAGTTCTATTTTCAAGACTTCACGCTTGAGATTGTGGGCACATACGGAAAGAAAGGACGAAAGCAGGGTGAATGGGTATGGTTTTACCCAAACGGCGACACAATGTCTGTGGCGAACTACGATGATGGTGAACTTGACGGACGTTTTGTTGAATATGATGAAAACGGCACGGTGCTGACAGAGGGAAATTATGTGGCAGGTCTGGAAGAGGGGGTCTGGATGTACCGAAATGGCAATGCCGTGGAAAAAGGCAAATATGAGGGCGGCAAACAGGACGGCGTGTGGAAGACGGTTCTCGACAACGGAAAAACAATGATGGAAATATCTTACCGTGACGGTCGACGGCACGGACGATACACGGCATATTGGGAAAACGGGAGGGTGAAAAAAAACGGAAAATATGTTGACGGACTCCAAGACGGTGTATGGATGCAGTATGATGAAGAGGGAGTTTTATTTCTAACTACCTTGTTTCAGGACGGAAAGGAAATAAAATGGAACAACTACACAATAAAATGACTTTTTCCAAGTTTTCCCCATTAAACTTTTCAAAAGGCATTGCATCTTTGGAAAGTTCTTTCTGAACGCTTCTTCGGTTCTGTACACATTCCCCGGGAAGCCATCTGTTAACGAAAAAAACTCTTATGGGACATAAAATCTGTATTGTACTTTTGACTATTTTGTTGTGCACCTTGAATATCCTGTATGCACAACCTGTTGCCGAAAACCACAACAATACAGAAACTTCAGTTGTAGAAACCAATGCCGCCACCGAAATATTCACCCGAGATGAAATCCGAATTATGGATTCCATGATCAATACCTGGTACGTGCGGAACGAAGTTGTCAAAAAAGAGTCCGTTCTTTCAAAACTCAAAGATGACACTACCTTATATGATAATAATGATACGCTGATATTCAATCGTTTGTCTCAGATTGTCACGGCGGTGCCATTGGCTTACAACAACCGGGTAAAACGCTTCATCGAACTCTATGCCGTGCAGAGGCAGCGCTCGTCTGCTGTCATCTTGGGCCTCGCGCAATACTATTATCCCTGGATGAGGGAGATTTTTGACAAGTATGATGTGCCCGAAGAGTTGATATACATCACAATCATAGAGTCTGCATTGAACCCGCTGGCAGTGTCGCCTGCCGGCGCCACTGGCATCTGGCAGTTCATGTACAATACCGGAAAGATCTATGGGCTTACAACCAACACCTTTGTTGACGACCGTCGGGATCCTTACAAGGCAACTGATGCGGCCGCCCGCCATTTGCGCGACTTGTACAATATTTTCAACGATTGGGGTCTGGCCATTTCAGCCTATAACTGCGGGGCTGGCAATGTGCGGAAGGCCATCCAGCGTTCTGGCGGGAAAACTGACTTTTGGGGTGTCTCTGACTATCTTCCCCGTGAAACGCAAAACTATTTCCCGGCATTCATCGGCGCTTTGTATATGATGACCTATCACAACCTCTACGGCATTACGCCCGTGGAACTCTCCATACCTACCGATGTGGATACTGTGATGGTCAGCAAGGAACTCCATTTCGGACAGATTTCGGAAGTGCTGGGCATTAGCCGCGATGAAATAAAATCGCTTAACCCGCAATACAAAAAAGAGATTATTCCGGCTTTCAACAATCAAACTTGCCCGCTAAGGTTGCGTTCAAGCGACATTATCAGGTTTATTGACTTACAGGACTCCATCGCCAAGTACAAGCGCGACGAGTATTTCAACACAACACGCGACTTGAACAAAGAGGTGTTGACCACCAACGAAAACGGCGACCTTGTCAAGAAGACCCCCAACAAGTACCACACTGTACGAAAGGGCGAAACGGTTTCTTCTATTGCCCGCAAATATGGGATCTCTGTCAGCAAATTAAAGTCTCAAAACCATTTGCGCAGCAATTACCTTAAAGTCGGGCAACGGCTGTTGGTGAAAAAGGGGTCAACCATTATAGTTAAGCCCGCCCCTGCGCGTGTTGACAGCACGGCGGTGGCTGTCGCAGATTCTTCTGCTTTGGCCGTTTCAGCCGAATCCATCGTGGCCAGCAAAGCCGACACAACAGCCGTGCAGCCCGTTGCCGACAAGGTGCACATCGTGAAAAAGGGACAGACTCTTTCCTCCATTGCCCACATCTACGGGACGACGGCAGCGGCGTTGGCCTCCTACAACCACATCTCTAACATCAACTCCATACAAATCGGCCAAAAGATAAAGATTCCGGCACGGCGATAGTCATAGCGCCAGAGCAAAAAACAGAGGCAATAGGTTTGCGGGCTGATTCTAAATGTTGAAAAAAGATTATTGCTGTCCGCTAAAACTCAAAAGAGCATAAATGTCCTGCCCGAAGCCTTGTAAAATGGGACTTCGGGCTTGCCTTTTCAAAAAGTAAGCCCCCTCTAATCAAACAGACTTGGTTCGGGAGGCGATTCCTTTGCCTCTTGAACCATTTTTGCCCAGTCTTTTTCGGGTTCTTCAAGAAAAGTATAGCAGTTCACGTAATACATGAGCATCAACCTTACCATTGTAGCCAATCCCGAGAAACTCCAGGGGCGTTTGATGCGTTTTTGTATGACCATCAGAAAAAGGTTGGCTATCAGGGCAACCCAATTATTTATGCTTGCAAAAATTTTTTACTGGACAGCAATAGTTAAGAAAATAATTAGTATCTTTGCATTGAAATTTCAAAATAGAGTTTTGTAATCCTCATCGGAGGGTCTTAAAGGATAAGGCT
>CAVCMI010000008.1:0-84298 GCA_963603365.1 Oscillospiraceae bacterium | reverse complement strand
AGCCCGTCCGCGCCGATGGTACTGCCTTGACCGGTGGGAGAGTAGGTCGTCGCCCAATGCCACAGAAGGGTCTCCTGTCACGGAGACCCTTTTTTTTGTCCGTCACTTTGCACGGCCAACCCCTTTTTCAGCTATTTTTGCAAATCTAATTTAATACGTCAAATGTTTTCTAAACCTATTGTCGCCCCCTCCCTCCTTTCCGCTGATTTCGCCTCCCTCAACAAGGATGTCGATATGCTTAACCGCTCTCAAGCCGATTGGATCCATCTTGATATCATGGACGGGATGTTCGTCCCTAATATCTCTTTCGGCATTCCCGTGGTCAAAGCCGTCCGCCGCTTGTCGCAAAAGCCGCTTGACACCCACCTGATGATCGAACAACCCGACCGCTATGTCAGCACTTTCAAGGATGCCGGCGCAGATATGCTTACCGTCCATTATGAAGCATGCACTCATCTCCATCGTACGGTCTCGTACATTAAGGAGTCCGATATGCTCGCCGGTGTAGCCCTTAACCCTCATACTCCTGTCAGTTTGCTCGAGGATATTATCCATGACGTGGACCTGATTCTGATTATGTCAGTCAACCCTGGCTTCGGAGGACAAAGATTCATTGAGCATTCTCTTCCTAAAATATCCTGTCTCCGCAATATGATCCTCCGTTCCGGCTCTAATGCCTTGATTGAGGTCGATGGCGGCGTATGCCAAGACAATATTGAAAAGATATTGAACGCAGGCGCCGATGCTGTGGTCGCCGGAAGTGCCGTTTTTGGTGCCCCAGACCCCCTTTCAGCAATCTCTATGCTTAAGAATGCAGAATAATACTCTTTTTTTTAACCTTTTCCCCATCCCCATAATCAACATCCAGATATGACATTAGAACGCAAAGGAACTTCTTACAGCATGTTTGTCATCGGAGCCCTTTTTTTTGTCTTCGGCTTCATAACTTGGTTGAATAATATTCTCATTCCCTATATGAGGATGGCCTGCGAGCTACAAACACAAGTTCAAGGCTATCTTGTCACATTTTCGTTCTACATTGCCTATTTCTTTATGGCGATACCCTCTTCTTTTATCCTGAAGAAAACGGGGTACGGCAATGGTATGGCTCTCGGTCTGGTTGTCATCGCTGTGGGCTGCATGACTTTCATACCTGGTGCCATGCTGCGGAGTTATCCTGTTTTCCTTGCGGGTCTTTTCCTGCAAGGCAGCGGTCTCTCGCTGCTCCAAACCGCCGCCAACCCTTACGTTACGGTTGTCGGACCGGAAGAGACGGCGGCCCGCCGGATGAGCATCATGGGCATATGCAACAAGGTGGCCGGAATGGCGGGCATCTTGCTGCTCTATAACGCTCTTTTCAGCGGAAAGGAAAAACTTATCCAAGATATAGCCAACGCTTCAGACCCCTTGATGAAAGAGCAACTGTTGCAAAATCTCTCTGATGGGGTGGTTCTTCCGTATATTATTATGACAGCCGTTTTGATGGCGTTGGTGCTGTTCGTCAAGACAGCCTGCCTCCCTGAGATTGCCAACAACGACAACTCGGACGAACATAAAGGCTTTTCCGGCATTTTTCAGTATCCCTATCTCCTGATGGGTTCTATTGCCATTTTCTTCTACGTCGGAGCAGAGGTTATTGCGATAGATACCCTCATCGGTTATGGCGATTATTACGGAATCCCGAAAACCGTGTCGCATTATTTTGGGGTCTATGCTCTGCTGGCTCTGTTGGCCGGCTATATTGCCGGCATTTTTACGGTGCCGCGTTTTCTCTCCCAAAGGCAGGCTCTTATTGTACAGATTCTTCTGGCCATTGTTTTGGTAGTTGTGGCACTGTGTACGCGCGGACTGGCTTCTGTTACGGCCATCATCTGCCTCAGTTTCGCCCATGCTATTATGTGGCCCGCAATATGGCCGCTGGCAATTCACGATTTAGGGAAATATACAGAATTTGGCTCCGCCTTGCTGGTCCGCGGCATTGTCGGTGGAGCGCTGCTGCCGCTGCTGTATGGAGAAATTGCAGATGCGGCATCGCCGCATGACGCTTACGCGCTGCTGTTCGTGTCCTACGCCTATATCCTGTTTTTCGCCACGGTGGGCTATAAAATCAAACGCAAAGGTCAGCTTCAGGAATAAGACAGTCTGTGACCGCTCCCCCGATGTGCCGCAGCAAGGTGAAGTTGATTCCCGTCTGCCGGTTTTTCTTGTCTTGTTTCATATAGGGCTTCAATTGCGACAGCAGTCTCGCCGTCAGCGGCGGTATTTCATAATGGCGGGCAACAAGTTGTTCTATTCTTGCATTATCTTCTTTTGACAAAAGTCCTTGCGAAACAGACAATCTGCTCTCATAAACGGTTCCTATTGCCACGGCAATGCCATGCGGCAATAGTTTCCCCTCGGAGTGCCAAAGGCTTTCCAGGGCATGCCCGAACGTATGCCCGAAGTTCAGTATGTGCCGGTGATGGCGATCCATTGGGTCAATGGCTACAATCTGTTGCTTGATGGAGGCGCATGCGTCAATCCATTCGGGACGGATGGCAGCAGCGGACAGTTCCCCCAACTGTTCAAATGTGCCGAATAGTGCAGCGGAACTCGTAAGGGCATATTTGATCATCTCGCCGAAGCCGCTTTGTATCTCCACCATGGGTAGAGTCTTCAGCAGGTGTGTGTCGGCAGGCACTATATAGTCGGGTTGCCGTATGGTGCCTATGCAGTTTTTGACCCCCTCCATGTTGACGGCGTTCTTGCCTCCTATGGCAGCGTCGGTCATGGCAAGTAGGGTGGTGGGATAATTGATGCAACGGATGCCCCGTTTGTAGGTGGCGGCCACAAATCCGCCTAAGTCGCAAACCATACCGCCGCCGAAATTGACAATAAAAAGATCCTGCCCGTATGCTTTTTTCAACAGTTGCTGCCAGATGGCTATGACTTGCTCTATGCTTTTGGATGATTCGCCGGCAGGCACTACGATTTTGTCTGCCATGAAGTGCTCTGACAGCTTGTCAAGGTAGTGTGGATATAAAGTGTTTACGTTATGGTCGGTCAGCACGACAACCTGTTTGGCCTTGTGCTGACGCAGCGTCTGTATCAAGTTGTCAAGCGGCGCCATAGGCTATCCTTCCATCTCAACGGCCACATAGCCAGTCTGCACGCGCAGCGGAGGGTTCAGTTTGCAAATTTTGACGCGGACGGCCGCGATGGCGGCGAATTCCCTTTTTATAGCCTCAATGATGCGTGAGGCAACCGTTTCAAGCAAGTGCGCCGGCGCGTCCATCACTTTCTGCACGGTCTCGTAAACGGCTACGTAATCTACCGTATCTTCTATGCAGTCGGTGGCGGCAGCATGCGTCAAGTCACATTCCAGTGTCAAATCTACCACGAAGTGTGTGCCTGCGATGCGCTCCTCTTCAAAACAGCCGTGATGACTGTAGAATTTCATTCCCGAAAGGATAATCGAAGACATGGCATTGGCGTTTATTCGGCAGACTCTGCACGGTTGCCGGCTCTTTTGCGCTCTGTCTCGTCCAGGATGATTTTGCGAAGTCTTAACGACATCGGTGTTATCTCGAGATATTCGTCTTTGGCTATGAACTCCATGTACTGCTCCAGCGAATACTTGACGGCTGGCGGAAGTACCATTTTTTCGTCCGAACCGGCAGCACGCATATTGGACAGTTTCTTGGATTTGCAAACATTGATGACGAGGTCTCCCTGACGGATGTGTTCGCCGATAACCTGTCCGGCATATACTTGTTCACCCGGTTCAATGAAGAAACGTCCGCGGTCTTGCAGTTTGTTCATTGAATAGGCGAAGGCTTGTCCTGTTTCCATTGCAATCAGAGAGCCGGCATGACGTCCGGGAATGTCGCCTTTCCAAGGTTCAAAAGCGAGGAAACGGTGCGAGATGATGGCTTCGCCCTCTGTGGCTGTCAGCAACTGGTTGCTTAAGCCGATGATGCCTCGCGACGGTATGTTGAAAGTGAGATGCACGCGGTCGTTCAAAGGTTCCATCGCCAGCATTTCGCCTTTTTTGCGCGACACGTAATCGATGACACGGCTTGACATCTCTTCGGGCACCAGCACGGTGAGTTCTTCAATAGGCTCGCATTTCTTGCCGTCTATTTCCTTGATGATGACCTGCGGCTGCCCGACTTGCAGTTCGTAGCCTTCGCGCCTCATTGTCTCAATGAGGATGGAAAGGTGCAGAATGCCGCGCCCGAACACGTTCAGGCGGTCAGGCGAGTCCGTCTCTTCAATGCGCAAGGCCAGATTCTTCTCCAATTCGGCAAAAAGCCGGTCGCGAAGATGACGTGAAGTGACGTATTTGCCCTCTTTCCCGAAGAACGGAGAGTTGTTGATGGTGAACAGCATGCTCATGGTGGGTTCGTCCACTTTTATGGGCGTGAGCTGTTCCGGATTCTCGTAGTCGGCTACTGTGTCGCCAATCTCGAAGTCATCGAGCCCTAATACGGCACATATTTCACCGGCTTCAACTGGAGTTTTGATTTTTTCTTTCCCGAGTCCTTCAAAAACGTAGAGTTCCTTGACTTTCGACTTCTGCACGGTGCCGTCACGCTTTACCAGCGAAACGTTTTGTCCCCAGGCAATGCTGCCTCTTTTTATGCGTCCAACGGCTATGCGCCCAACATACGAAGAGTAGTCCAGTGACGATATCATCATCTGGAGTGTGCCGGGGTCTGCCTTTGGAGCGGGAATGTGTCTTATGATGGTGTCTAACAGGTACGAGATGTCGCTGGTCGGGGTTGCCCAGTCCGGCCCCATCCAACCGTTCTTGGCAGACCCGTAAACGGTCGGAAAGTCGAGCTGGTCTTCGTTGGCGCCCAGATTGAACATCAGTTCAAAGACTGCCTCTTGCGCCATGTCGGGGTTGCAGTTTGGCTTGTCCACCTTGTTGATGACAACGATGGGTTTCAGTCCTAATTCGATAGCCTTTTGCGTGACAAAACGCGTTTGCGGCATAGGCCCCTCAAAAGCATCTACTACCAGCAGCACGCCGTCGGCCATGTTCAGCACCCGCTCTACCTCGCCTCCGAAGTCGCTGTGCCCCGGAGTGTCGATGACGTTTATCTTTACGCCTTTGTAACGGACGGAAACGTTTTTTGAAAGAATGGTGATGCCCCTTTCCCGTTCAAGGTCGTTGTTGTCAAGCACCAAATCCTGTACTTGCTGGTTGTCTCTGAACAGATGTGCCTGGTATAAAATCCGGTCAACTAAAGTGGTTTTGCCATGGTCGACGTGCGCAATAATGGCTATGTTTCTGATTTCTTGCATTTTATAAAATAAAAATTCTGGCAAAAATACAAAAAAAATGCTTTCTGTATTTGGGAATTTTGTGTGGAGGACAAGTCTTGGATTCAAGTGGCAAAGATATAAATGCTATTATAATTGATAGGAATATGTCAAATAGAAAACTGAATTATGGTGCTTTTTGAGGAGACCATTTGTAACTTCATATTCTGGAGTTCCTATGGGAAGAATCGAATGGCTGTACCTAAACGAAATGCCATGATGACGTTTGAAAATGTAAGTCAGCCCCGCAAGAAAAGAAAATTCAAACAGATGAAGGTCATAATAGTCGCTCGACACATTGCCCAAACTCGATGTGCCGGCAGAAGTGCCAACATGGTATCGTTGTACTGTTTTCTGATACAACAGGAAGCTGATTGAGGGACCGAAATCAAGCCATACCCCATCATTGTCAGTTTCAATGCTGTTAAAGCGAAAGCGTAATAGAAGCGGGATTTCTATGTAGCCCAAAGACGTTGATTGTTTGTCTCTACGTGACAACCCTTTAGCACCGAAATTAGGCTTGGTGCGAGTGCCTTTCATCGTAAAGTCCATAGTCATTTGCAGCAAAATCCGGGCATTATAATTGTCAACAAGTTTCACATTGCCGAATAACCCAGCTGTTATTCCTGTTTTCCAATACCCGGGAATATTATCCGCAGACATCGCTGAAAACGTTTTGCCGAGTACGAAACCTCCGCCGAAATAGTTTTTTTTGTGCTTATGCACAAAAAAACTGACATGGCCAAAACAATAACTATCAACCCTCTTTTCATCAACAAACGTTCATACATAAAATGTTAGAATCCCACACAATAGCTTCTTCATTTACAATGTCATTTTTAAAAACGAAAAATCCAATTCTAATAAAACCATCTGGATTAAGTAATGTTGCTAAAAGGTCATCTTCCACGCCAATTGATTCTCTTTGTTTTTCAGAAAGAGCACATCTCATAGATGTAAATTGTAACTCTTGCTCAAAAAGGGGTATGTATCCTTCGTTTTCATTTAAGAAAGCAATAGCACGCTCATAGTCTTCGCGAGAATTGAAAAACAACTAATCCGAAGAGTTGATGTCCTTTCCCGTGCCATGCTGAACACTAATGTTTATGATACGTTCTTTTACCAACTTAATCTTGTCCTCGTCATTGGAACAAGAACTAAAACCAATCTTCATAATAGTAGTATTAAACAATAAGTTGCCAAAGGTACAGATATTATCATCCATAGATTCAAGTAGCATTGTTGTTTAATAACTTTGCTACTTGAATCTATGGGAGACACCGTTTTTGAAATGCAAAATAATCGTATTTTTGTCGGCTTTTCAATCGGGAAGCCTTTTTATTATGTGCTCTAAAACAAGAGAAACTTCGTGGGCATTCCTTGCAATGGTTGCAAAACGCATCATGAAAGACGAGAAGAAACAGTTCTCCCGTCCCGTAATCCGTCTGTCCGTCGCCGGTGTGGCGCTTGGCGTGGTTGTGATGCTGCTGGCTGTCGGGATTACTTCAGGGTACAAACACGAGATTCAGGACAAGGTCTCGTCCATGGGCAACCATGTGCGCATCTCCAACTATGATCAGAACTATTCATACGACCAGACTCCTATTGACTGCCACGATCCATGCCTGCTTGCGCTGAAAAACACCACAGGCATTGCCAATATGCAAAGTTTTGTCACCAAAGTTGGCATTGTGAAGAGCGGCGACCAGGTGGAGGGCGTTGTAGTGAAAGGGGTAGATGCAGACTTTGACTGGGCTTTTTTCAGTAAAAGTATGGTGACAGGCGACTCTCTTTGCCTGTCAGACACGACACCGGACAACCGTGTGGTGATTTCCAAAAGAATGGCCGACAAACTGCGCATAAAGACAGGAGACGATTTGCAATTGTATTTTGTGCAAGAGCCGCCGCGCCAGCGCCGTTTTTCCGTTGCCGGCATTTACGAGACCGGCCTCCCCGAATATGACAGCCGTTTTGTGCTCGCCGACATACGGCAAGTGCAGAAACTGAACGGATGGGACAGCAGTCAGGTGAGCGGCGTAGAGGTGAGGATTGACGACTATAGCAGCCTCGACGAGATGGGCGACTATATGCACCGCCACATCGGATATGGAATGAAAGCTGAAACGGTACGCCAACTTTACCCTGAAATTTTTGAGTGGATCGCGCTTTTTGACACCAATGTGACGGTGTTGCTCATCATCACGATGTGTGTCTGTATGGTCACGATGATGTCGGTGTTTTTCATTGTGGCATTGGAGCAGACGCAGACGATTGGCATTCTGAAATCTTTGGGGATGAAAACGCGGCACGTTGCGCGCCTGTTTATGTTGGTGGCTGCACGGATATTGATAGGCGGACTGCTGGCAGGAGATGTCATTGCCTTGGCTTTCGGAGCGTTGCAGCGTCATTTCCATCTCGTCAAACTTGACCCCGCCACTTATTATGTCAGTTATGTGCCCGTGCAGTTTGATGCGTGGGCGGTGGCTGTCTTGAATGTGGGAGTGCTGCTCTGCTGTATGGCTGTGCTTGTAGTGCCGGCGTGGGCGGTGGCCCGGGAAACGACACCTGTTAAGGCAGTCCGTTTTGAATAGAGTATTCGGGGAATGAAGAAACCCATCCCTGAAAATCTCTTCTTCCTGATTTGTATTGTTCCGATGCCAACATTGCCGTTCCATGCCACATGCAGTTGTCAAAACGAAAAGGTGTAACACAAGAAAAACAATATGGTTGAGGATATTTTCTACATTTTTTTGTCTTTCAGCCCAGTCTATATGTTGTAAAAAAGTGCTTGCCAGTTCTTCTGATCAGACCTGATACGATTGTCTAATAACCGCAAAGTGAATAACGCGGCAAAAATAACACTTTTCTTTCTTTGTGAGATTTTTTGTATATTTGCCCGCCCTAAAAGATGGGTGTTGAGGTAAGTAAATAATAATCAATACAATACAAGAAAAACAATTATGCCAAACATTTCTAAAAAAGGCCAAACGATGCCTTCTTCCCCGATACGGAAGCTGGTGCCTTTCGCTGATGCCGCCAAAGCCCGCGGAATACATGTCTATCACCTTAATATCGGACAGCCGGACATTGAGACCCCTATTGGTGCGCGTAATGCCGTGCGCAATGCAGACATCCCCGTCATTGCCTATTCCCACTCGGCAGGAAATCTCTCCTACCGCAAAAAACTGGTCGAGTATTATCACAGCGTAGGCATAGACATTACGCCGGATGAGATTATCATAACGACGGGCGGAAGCGAAGGACTGCTTTTCGCATTCAACAGTTGTATGGACCCCGGCGACGAGATTATCGTTCCGGAGCCCTTCTATGCCAACTATAACGGCTTTGCCGTCACGTGCGGCGTGTCGGTGAAACCTATCGTCTCGACAATCGAGACGGGCTTTGCTCTCCCTTCTATTGAGGAATTTGAGAAGGTGATTACGCCCAAGACGAAGGCTATCATGATTTGCAACCCCAACAATCCTACGGGCTATCTCTATTCGGAAGAGGAAATCCGCCAACTGGGCGAAATTGCCAAGAAACACGACCTGTTTCTGTTTGCCGATGAGGTATATCGTGAGTTCTGCTACGACGGCGTGAAGCATTTCTCCGTCATGGAACTTAAAGGGTTGGAACAGCATGTCGTGCTGCTTGACTCTGTGTCAAAACGTTACAGTGCATGCGGCGTGCGCACGGGTGCCTTTATTACCCACAACAAGGAAGTTTACAATACAGCAATGAAGTTTGCACAGGCCCGCCTTTCTCCTCCTACCTACGGACAGATTTTAGGCGAAGCCGCGGTGGATACACCCAAGGACTATTTCGATGCCGTCATTACCGACTATGTGGCTCGCCGCAATACGGTCGTGAACGGGGTGAATGCCATTCCCGGATGCTATGTGCCTATGCCTAAGGGCGCTTTCTATTGCGTAGCCCGTCTGCCCATCGACGATTCAGACCGCTTCTGCCGTTGGATGCTCGAAGAGTTTGACTATCATGGAGAAACAACTATGATGGCTCCTGCCACCGGTTTCTATTCCACTCCCGGAAAAGGAACCGACGAGGTGCGCATCAGTTATTGCCTTAAGGTGGATGACTTGAAGAAAGCGGTCAAGTGCCTCGAGGAAGCCCTTAAGGTTTACCCAGGCCGCACAAACAAATAATTCAATCTGAAGAAAAAACGGAAGTCGCCTTGTCTTCTTCCGTTTTTTTCACTTTTATATGGCTATGCAAAAAAGAAATATCCTTGTGCTCTTGCTGTTGCTCTGCACTTTTGCAGTCGCCCGGGCCCAGCGGGGGAGCAGCCACGTAAGGACAAATTACAAAGACAAGAACTATGTGGACACGACCGCCACTATGGTCTGGACGGGCGTGAATATGGCCGGGCATCTGCCAACGGGCGACCTTAACAGCTGGTTCAGGCCCAACCTTTCCGTCGGTACCGGACTGACGGTAAAGACGAAAGGCAATTGGACGTTCGATGTGGCGGGGAATTATATGTTTGGCGCTAACCTGCGCGACAAGTCTGCGGCTTTTCTGGGCAACCTCGTCAGCGAGGCTGGCGGTGACTATATTATCCTCGACGGCAACGGGTTACAGGCAAAAATATATCTCGAAGGCCGATACTGGCAGTTCGGAGCCAATGTGGGGAAGGTCATCCCTGTTAACCGTTGGAAAAATTCCGGAGTGTGGATCCGCCTCGGCGCAGGCTATTTCGGCCACAAAATCCGCATCAACGACTACGACAACCAAGTGCCCCAGTTGGACGGTAATTACAAGAAGGGCTACGACCACCTTTCCGGCGGCTTTGCATTGAACCAATTTCTCGGCTACCTCTTCATCCAGAAAAACCGGGTTCTCAATTTCTACGGCGGCATAGAGTTTTATGAAATATGGAGCAAGCCGACGCGCAATTATATTTTCAATGAGGGCTCTACCGCCAATCTGAAGTATAAGTTCAGCGGCCTGGTCGGGCTGAAGATAGGCTGGAATATTCCCTTGTATGAGAAGAAGAGTGTCACAACTTTTTATTACCGATAAGAAAACCTTCCCGTTTCATGCACGCGCTGATTTCCGCAGGAGCAGTTTTCTGTACCGCCATCATCCGGGCAGCCTCGCCTTTTAACGAGAAAGCACGGCTGTGGGTGCGCGGACGGCAGGGCATTTTCAACAAGTTGGAAAGTGTTTTTGCTCACGATGAACATCCGCTGTGGGTGCATTGCGCCTCTCTTGGCGAGTATGAACAGGCTCGCCCCTTTGTCGAGAAGGTGAAAAAGGAGTCTCCCGGCACGAAAGTGCTCGTAACGTTTTTTTCCCCCTCTGGTTATGAAATCCGTAAAAACGACCCGCTCCCTGATTATGTGTTTTATTTGCCGGTAGATACGCTCCGCAATGCCCGCCGTTTCGTACGCATCGTAAAACCTTGTATGGCCGTCTTTATAAAGTACGAGTTTTGGTTCAATTATATGCGCGCATTGCACGAACAGGCCGTGCCGTTTTATTATATCTGTGCCATTTTCCGCCCTCAGCAGTATTTTTTCAAGCCCGCAGGTCGCTGGTTCCGCAAACAACTCCGCCTTGCGTCCGGTTTTTTTGTGCAGAATGACCTTTCCGCGCAACTGCTGCATCAGGCAGGCATCCACCAAGTGACGGTTTGCGGAGACACGCGCTTTGACCGGGTGTATGCTATCGCTTCGCAGAACACCCGCCTTGACTTTGTGGAAAACTTCAAACAAGACAAGAAACTCATCGTGGCAGGCAGCACCTGGGGGCCTGACGAGCAGTTGCTGTCGGATCTGTTGGCACAGTTGGAAGGTTATAAACTTGTTGTCGCACCGCACGAAATCAGTCGGAAAGAGGAGGTGATGAAGACTTTTGCAAACTTCAAAACCATAGCCTATACGGAGTTGGAACATTGCAATCTTGCTGACCGCGAGGTGCTGGTTGTTGACACTGTCGGGCTGCTGAACAAAATATACCGTTACGCTACCTTTTCGTATGTTGGCGGAGCTTTTAAAACGGGTCTTCATAATATTTTGGAGGCTGGCGTCTTTGGCATGCCGCTCTTCTTTGGACCTCATTACAGCCACTTCAATGAGGCCGTGATGCTTGTGCAGCTGAGGGGCGCATTTCCTGTAACATCGTCCGATGAGATGCTTGCCATTGTCCGCCGGTTTGACCGCGACCATGAGTTTTACGAACAAACTTGTACAGTGTGCCGGCAATATGTGGCCTCCAATATAGGTGCTTGCGACCTGATTTTCCAAAAACTTTTTTCTGGCACGGAGTTTGCTTATAAATCTGTCGAGAATAATTCATGAATCTTAAAAAACAATAACAGAAATGAATAAGAATACGACAATCATCATTGTGGTAGCTGCCATTGTTGTGGTGCTGCTTATAGGGTTAATCAGCCCATACAACAAAATGGTAAAAAAAGACGAGGGTTGCTCTTCCGCATGGGCTAATGTGGAGAATGCCTATCAACGCCGACTTGACCTGATCCCGAACCTTGTAAAAACAGTGCAGGGCGCCGCCGACTTTGAAAAAGGCACGTTAGAGTCTGTGGTGAATGCACGCTCAAAGGCTTCATCGGTGCAGGTAGATGCCAACAACTTGAACGAGAGTGCTATCGCACAGTTTCAGAAAGCCCAGGATGAATTAGGGTCTGCCTTGAGCCGCTTGATGGTGGTCGTGGAAAGATACCCTGAACTGAAATCAAACCAGAACTTTCTGGAACTTCAGGCTCAGCTTGAAGGTACCGAAAACCGCATCGCTGTTGAACGAAACAAGTTCAATGAGAAGGTGAATGAATACAATACGTATATCCGCAAATTTCCCAATAATATTGTGGCCGGGATGTTCAATTTCGAAAAGAAAGGCTATTTTCAGGCAACAGAAGGGGCAGAAAACGCACCCTCGGTGGATTTCAGTTTCGACTAACCATTCCTTGCAGAGATGAAGAGGCTTTTTCTGCTCCAGTGCATGCTGTGCATCCTCTTCTGCTGTACGGCAAAGAAAAACGGAGTCATCCCCGCCGCACCGAATCCTCCCCGTCTGGTGAACGACTTTGCCGGGGTGCTCACGCGCGAACAAACAGCAGACATGGAGCGGCGACTGGTTGCGTTCAACGATACGACGACCAATGTAATATGCGTGGTGACCGTTGACGACCTTGGCGGTTACTCGTCTGCTCAATTTGCCTACGAAATAGGCGAACAATGGGGCGTGCGCTCTAAAGACAAACGCAACGGGGTGGTGGTTCTGGTGAAGCCGAGCCGTATAAAAGGCGACGGCGATGTCTATATTTCCGTAGGCTATGACCTTGAAAGCGTGATTCCCGATGCCGTTGCCAAACGTATTGTTGAACGGAAGATGATACCGCAGTTGCAGAACGGCGACTACTATGCCGCTATAGATTCAGCCTTGGCTTACATCCTGCCGCTTGCCTCTGGCGAAATCAGTGCAGACCGTTTGGATGACCCTTTTACGGTGGGCGATGCCATTGGCGTTGGCATCGGTCTCCTCCTATTTGTTGTTATGCTGGTCGTATTGTCGCGAAAAATGAATAAGCCGGGGCAAGGCAACTCCTCACACGGAGGAGGTTGTTCCGGACCGGTTGTGGTAGGCGGACCGTTTATGGGCGGCACTCCCTACAGCGGCGGGACCGGCAGCAGTTTTGGCGGCTTCGGAGGCTTCGGAGGCGGCGGCGGTTTCGGAGGCGGCGGCGCAGGCGGAAAGTTCTGACCCCCCCCTATGCCCGTCTCCCGTTCAGGAAATGTTGTTCTATCTTGTTCTCCCCAAATCCGTAACTCATAAAGTAGATGGTGTCCATCGGCTTCGTGATGAAGAAGTTTGCCCTTTTCCCGACAGTGATGCTGCCCACTTGCTCTTGTTCTCCTAAGGCGTATGCGGTGTTGAGAGTTGTGGCATTTATGGCCTCTTCGGTCAGCATTTTGTACATAACAGAGCCCATGGCCAACACGAGTTGCATATTGCCCGAAGGACAGGAGCCCGGGTTGAAGTCGGAGGCAAGCGCCACAGGCAGTCCGGCTTCCATCATCTTGCGCGCCGGAGCGCATGCCATACCTAAGAAAAAGGCGGCGCCGGGCAGTATTGTGGGCATAGTCTCGCTCCCGAGCAGTGCGGCAATTTCTTCGTCGCCAGTATATTCCAGATGATCGACAGAGAGAGCGTTGTACTTGACCCCCACTTGTATGCCGCCCGAATAGTCCAACTCGTTGGCATGGATTTTTGGGCGGAGGCCGTATTTGATGCCCTGCATCAGCATTCTTTCGGTCTGCTCAACGGTGAAGAAGCCTTTGTCGCAGAATACATCGATAAAGTCGGCAAGTTCCTCGGCGGCCACCATCGGTATCATCTCGTTGATGATGAGGTCCACATATTCGTCGGGGTTCTGTTTGTATTGTCCGGGCACGGCATGGGCCCCCAAGAAGTTGGCCTTGATCAGCAGCGGGGATTTCTCTTTGAGACGGCGGATGACGCGCAGCATTTTCAGCTCGTCTTCGGTGGAGAGCCCATAGCCGCTCTTGATTTCTACGGCACCGGTGCCCCATGAGGCCATCTCCTCCAGACGGTGCCAGGCCTCGTCAAACAGTTTATCTTCTGAGGTGTTGTGCAGACGGATGGCAGAGTTGAGAATGCCGCCGCCGCGCTTGGCGATTTCTTCATAGCTGAGCCCCTTGATTTTGTCAATGTATTCGACTTCGCGCGTGCCGGCATAAACGATGTGCGTATGCGAATCACAGAACGAGGGGAACACCATCTTGCCCGTGGCGTCTATCTCTTGCAACGGCTCGGAGAGACCGTCGAGAAGTGCCGGGGGGAGGTCTTCCATCTTCCCGAAAGCCTTAATCCGGTCGCCCTCTGTGAGCAGATAGGCGTTGTTTATAATGGGCAGATGCTGCATGTCTTCGCCTGCCCGGAATGTTATGTTCTGCGTTTCGGCCTGAACCAGTTGTTTGATGTTTTTTACGAGTATTGCCATATTGATTATTATTGTCAGTTAATGATAATGAATGGGGTGCGTTTCAGATACGAAAAAAAAGGTCAGTCTTTGTAGTCGTACCCGAAACGTTTCATGTGCAGTTCGCTGTTGCGCCAGTCTTTCAGCACTTTCACGGAGAGGTCGAGGAAGATATGCTTTTGCAGGAAATCCTCGATGGAGGTGCGGGCATCGGTGCCGAGTTTCTTGATGGCGGAGCCCTTGCTGCCGATGATGATGGCTTTCTGCGTGTCACGCTCCACATATAGTATCGCGCTGATGCGGATGAGGTTCTCGTCTTCTTTGAAACTGTCAATGACTACTTCGACGCTGTAGGGGATCTCTTTTTTATACTGCAGCAGAATCTGTTCACGAATCAGTTCGGACACAAAGAAGCGTACGGGCCGGTCGGTCAACGCGTCTTTCGGGAAATAGGGCGGACATTCGGGCAACAGTTCCACGATGCGCCGGCAGAGGGCCTCAACGTTGAGGTTCTTGAGCGCGGAGACGGCGATGATGTCAGCCTCGGGAAATACCTCATGCCAATGCTGTTTTGACGCTTTGGTTTGTTCTTCTGAAAAACGGTCAATCTTGTTGATGACCAGTATGACGGGTTGGCGGAGGTCTTTTATCTTCTCCACCAGTTCGGCATTGTATTTTGTTTCCCCGCACTCTGCCAGATAGAGGATGACATCGGCATCTTGCAGGGAATCAACCACAAAACGCATCATCATCTTTTGCATCATGTATGCAGGGTCAAGCACGCCCGGAAGGTCGGAATAAACGATTTGGTAGTCGTCGCCGTTGACGATGCCTTTGATGCGGTGCCGTGTGGTTTGAGCCTTGGAGGTCATGATGGACACTTTCTCGCCCACAAGCCGGTTCATGAGGGTGCTTTTGCCTACGTTGGGGTTGCCGATGAGGTTTACGAATCCGGCGCGGTGTCCCGCCGGTATATTGCTGATATGTTCTGAGTTGATCATTTCGGATGGGTTATGTTTTTGTTTTGTTATGAGCGTTTTGCGGGGTCGTAGAAATGAAGCCCCGGTTCGGCATCGCCGGCCTTGAACAGGATGTAGCTGAAATTGTCCATCCAGTCGCCGGCATTGAAGAGTTTTGACTGGTTGTTAAGCGGATAGACGACAGGGATGTGCCGGTGCGCCAGGATAAAGAAGTCCACGTTGTGGTCTTGAAGCGCTTCGCGGGCAAACATTACCTGATGTTCTGCTTCATTGCGGAAGACGGCAACATCGGCGGGGTGCGAGGCGCGGCTGCGGGCAGAGCAGCGTCGTGCAATTGCAAAGGCGATGCGGGGGTGCAGCAGGCTGTAAAGGAAGCGGTCGGGACCGAAGCCGAGCACTTTCTTGATGAAAAGGTAGCGTGGCTGATTGCCGCCCAGCCCGTCGCCGTGCCCTATCAGGCAACGCTTCCCGTTCAGCACAAACAGGCGCGGCTCGCGGAATACTTTACAGCCGAAACTTCTCGTGAAATAGTCCTCAACCCACATGTCATGGTTGCCGGTGAAGAAATATATGTTGGTGCCGTCTTCGTGCATCTCGTGCAATAGGTTGAATAGGCGGAAATAACCTTTCGGGGCGACATCGGCATATTCGAACCAGAAATCGAAGATGTCGCCTAAAAGGAACAGATGGTCAATGTTTTCTTTTTCCAAAAAACGTACAAGACGGCTTTCCCTCTGCCAGCTCTCTTGATCTTGCGGCGTTCTGAAATGGGTGTCGGAGAGAAAGCAGGCATTGCCTTGCAGGTGGTCGGGATTCAGGAAAAAGTCTTGTCTCATCTTCAGAATTTGTTGACCCAGTCGGCCACTTCGACGGCTGGGATCATATTCATGCATTTGAAATGTTTGCGTGGGCATTTGGAGCGTCCGAGTTTGGAACAGGGACGGCAACGGAGCGGGCAAACCTCAAAATTGCGGTAGAGGAACCGTTGGCCTGGCATATAGGGATACATGCCGAACTCGGGGATGGTGTTGCCCCACAGCACCGCAATGGGTTTGCGGAAAGCGGCGGCCACATGCATCAGCCCCGTGTCGCCGGTGATGACACAGTCGGCCTGCTTCAAGATGGAACACGACTGGTAGAGGGTGTATTTCCCGCAGCCGTTATGGGCACGGTCGCCCAATTGCAGTGCGATTTCTTCGCCGACTTCAGCCACATCTTGCCCGCCTAACAGCATGACAGGCTTGTGCAGGATGCTGCCGATTTCGATGATTTTGGAGGCGGGAATGCGTTTGGTGGCATGCTGGCCGGCCAGCACAATGGCCACAAAGCCGTCCTCGAAGACCATAGGGAGGTCGTCGCCGTCAAAACCACACCCCTCAGGGATGAAGAAGTCCAACCCTTTATGGTCGTTGTGCACGTTAAGAATGGCTACGGCTTGAAAGAACCGGTCCACAATGTGCTTGTTGGGCAGAAGGTTGATTTTGAATGCCACGCAAAACGCCCGTCCGAGCGTGAGCTTGTTGTAGGTGAGCGAGGGGCGTATCAGTCGCCGCACTACCTGACGCGTGCGGTGCTTGCCATGCAAATCTACGATATAGTCGAAATGCTCTGCCTTCAGTTCGTCAAACAAGTCGTTCTTGCGGCTGCTGTCGTAAAGGTGGAACTTGTCGATGTAAGGATTCGCTTTAATGACAGCTTCATTTTCGGTTTTCGTAAGGAAATGCAGTTCCGCTCCCGGAACTTGCGTTTTGATGGCTCTGACAACCGGCGTTGTCAGTACAATGTCTCCAATAGAACTCAATCGAATGATCAGTATCTTCAATGTCGACGGAGGTTGTATCTCATCCATTTCGTGTCAGTATTTATAATGTGTTTTTTACAATCTTCTGTCAGCGGGCTGTTTGTAATGATTGTCCACGGGCGTGGCGTATATGCGCAGCAGATATGATTTCATTTTGTCGCGTGCGACATCCGCCACAACGGATTTGCGCTCGAGGTATTGTTCAAATGTCCTTTTCTCTTCCGCAGTGTAGAAGTTGCGGTAACGCTCGTCATTGTCTCTGATGTCGTGGGCGATATAGTTGTTGGGATAGAGTTTGTATGCTGCGTATATCTGTTTGTCAATCAAGTGGCAGACGTGGAAAAGTTTGTCGTTGTTGTTGATGTCTTGCGGTATGGTGTCCAGTTCGTCTTTGAGCGGTTTGCCGATAGTCAGGGTTACGTGGCCTTTTTGCCCGAAGATGCCCTCTTTGATGCTGTCAAAGTCCTCGCCCGGTCGTTTCTGGTAATGGACACCGTTTTCGCTAAGGGCCAGTTCGCGGGCCTTGAACTGTGCGCATGGTTCAAACTCGTACGAGATGGTCATCGGGGTGATGTTCATACGCTTGAGCGTCTCTATCAGGTTGCGGTCGTGCCCCATCGAAACCATCTTGACGAGCCCTTGCTTGGTGTAGTCGTTGCCGTCTTTGGTGCGGCCGTCGCGTTGCGCTATCCATACCGATTCTTTCTCCTCAAAGAGGCTGTATTGGATATAGGCGGAAAGCCGCTGGAAGTTGTGCAGCTTCTCGCGGAGCGACCCGCCGCGCAACACCAAGAACATTTTGTTGAGGCGTGCGAACTCGCTTAATACGGGCGTGGCTATCAGGTTGTCGCCGATGGCAATCTTGGAGGTGCGCCGGTGCTCGAGGAAAAAATAGTACTGGAGCATGGCCGGGTCGAACGTGATGTCGCGGTGGTTGCTGATGAACAGGTACGCCTGGCCAGGGTCGATGTTTTCAATGCCCGAAAAGGTGAGTCCTGTGGTGAACTGCTTGGTGAAAACATCCATGAAACGCTTGTCAAAACCGGCTTGCACCTCGTCTATGGTGTGCCAATGCTCAAAGTCCCTGCGCAGGTCATCGATGGTGTAGTCAGGCAGACATTTGGCGATGGCGTCCTGAAACCGCCTGTCGTCCATTAGTTTGTAATAAGCCTGACGTGCTTCTGCTTCGCTGTAGGGTCGAATGTCATCAAAATTGTCCATGCAGATGATAAAAATACGGGCGCAAAAATACTATAATTTTCAATACTGTTTTTTTCGCTATTTTTGCCGCCATCAAAAAAACAAGTTAAATATTTTGCTATATGGCTGCAATAACACACTCTGATTTCGTTTTCCCTAAACAAAAAAGCGTCTATCACGGCAAAGTGCGCGACGTCTATAATATCAACGATGAGACCCTTGTCATGGTCGCTACTGACCGCATTTCTGCTTTCGATGTTATTCTCCCCAAGGGCATACCTTGCAAGGGCCAGATCCTGAACCAGATTGCTGCAAAGTTTCTGGATGCCACTACGGACATCTGCCCGAACTGGAAACTGTCAACGCCTGACCCGACTGTGACGGCCGGACTGCTGTGCCAAGGCTTCCCGGTGGAGATGATTGTGCGCGGCTACCTCTGCGGCAGCGCTTGGCGATTCTACAAGAACGGAGGCCGTAACCTTTGCGGCAATATCCTGCCCGACGGCATGCAAGAGAACCAGAAATTCCCCGAACCTATCATTACGCCAACTACCAAGGCAGAACAGGGCGAACACGACCAGGATATATCTAAAGAGGAAATCCTCGCCAAAGGACTGGTGTCTCCCGAAGACTATGCCGTCATTGAAGACTATACGCTCAAACTGTTTGAACGCGGCACCGAAATCGCCGCCCGCCAAGGGCTGATCCTCGTGGACACTAAATACGAGTTCGGGAAAAACAACGGCAAAATATATCTTATAGACGAGATCCATACGCCCGACTCCTCCCGCTATTTCTATGCAGATGCTTACGAGGAGAATTTCGCCCAAGGCAAACCTCAAAAACAGCTGTCTAAAGAGTTTGTGCGCGAATGGCTGATGGCAAACGGCTTCCAAGGACAGGAAGGACAGCAGATGCCTGAAATGACCGACAGTGTAGTTAAGAATATAACAGACAGATATATAGAACTTTATGAACGCATCCTCGGAGAGAAGTTTGTGCCCGCAGTAGACGGCAATGTTGAAGAACGTATCTTCAAGAATGTAACGAATTGGTTGAACCACAGGTAATAACGACACAAGCATATATGGAATTAGCAGCAAAATATGATCCGCAGGCCGTAGAGGACAAATGGTACCGGTACTGGATTGACAACAGAATGTTTCATTCTGAACCGGACAGCCGTCCGGCCTACTCCATTGTGATTCCGCCGCCTAATGTCACCGGCGTGCTGCACATGGGACACATGCTCAACAACACGATTCAGGACATTCTGGTCAGACGTGCCCGCATGCAAGGATTCAATGCCGTCTGGGTGCCCGGAACCGACCACGCCTCCATTGCCACCGAAGCCAAGGTGGTGCATTATCTCAAAGAAAAAGGCATTGAGAAGAAAGACCTTACCCGAGAACAGTTCCTTGAGCATGCATGGGAATGGAAGGAAAAACATGGCGGCATCATCTTGCGGCAACTCCAAAAACTCGGTGCCTCGTGCGACTGGGACAGAACGAAGTTCACGATGGATGCAGACCTCTCTGAAGCGGTGATCGATGTTTTTGTGGATCTCTATAACAAAGGCAGAGTTTACCGCGGCGTGCGGATGGTGAACTGGGACCCTAAGGCTATGACCGCCGTTTCCGACGAGGAGGTGGTGTTCAAGGAACTGCAGTCCAAACTCTATTATGTCCGCTACCAGATTGAAGGCGAGCCCGGCGAGTATGTCACGATTGCGACCACACGGCCTGAAACTGTCTTGGGCGATACGGCCATCTGTATGCACCCGGAGGACGAACGGTATGCCAAGTACAAGGGCAAACGCGCCATTGTGCCGATCGTGAACCGCTCTGTGCCGCTTATCTACGATGAATACGTGGACAGAGAGTTCGGCACCGGTGCGCTGAAGATAACCCCTGCCCATGATATCAACGACTATAATCTCGGCATCAAACATCATCTCGAGACGATTAACATTTTCAATGACAACGGCACGCTCAACGAACAGGCAGGCTATTTGGTCGGCATGGACCGCTTTGAGGCCCGAAAGGCAATCATTCCGCTCCTCAAAGAGGCTGGGAGTCTTGTGAAAATTGAGGATTATGTCAATAAGGTCGGCTTCTCGGAAAGAACAAATGAGGTTGTGGAACCCAAACTGTCGATGCAGTGGTTCTGCAAGATGGACGAATTGGCAAAGCCAGCCCTTGAAGCCGTGATGAAGAATGAGATACGATTCTTCCCCGACAAGTTCAAGAACACGTACGCGCATTGGATGGAGAACATCAAGGATTGGTGCATCAGCCGCCAGCTCTGGTGGGGACACCGCATCCCGGCCTACTATCTGCCGAACCATGAGACGGTGGTGGCACACAACATCGAGGAGGCGCTCTCTTTGGCACAACAGCGATTCCCGGAACTGAATCTTTCCAAAGAAGACCTCAAACAGGATGAAGATGTGATGGACACTTGGTTCTCGTCGTGGCTCTGGCCGCTTTCTGTGTTCGACGGAATCCGCCATCCCGACAATCCGGAAATCAATTACTATTATCCTACGGCAACGCTCATTACCGCCCCCGATATCATTTTCTTCTGGGTGGCCCGCATGATTATGGCAGGTCTGGAATGGCGCGGCATGATTCCGTTCAAGGATGTTTATTTCACCGGCACTGTAAGAGACAAACTCCGCCGCAAGATGTCAAAGTCGCTCGGCAACTCACCCGACCCTATTATGCTGATAGAGAAATATGGCGCAGACGGCGTGCGCTTCGGCATGCTGCACAGCTCACCCGCCGGAAACGACTTGCTTTTTGACGAGTCACTGTGCGAACAGGGACGCAACTTCAGCAACAAGATATGGAATGCGTTCCGTCTGGTGATGGGTTGGAACATTGACGAAACACTCCCGCAACCGGCACATTCGGCCGTGGCTGTCAAGTGGATGAAAGAACGCATCAATGAGGAACTCGCCGGCATGGAGGAGGATTTCAAGAATTATAAATTGTCGGAAGCCCTGATTTCTATATACAAACTGATCTGGGACGATTTCTGTTCGTGCCTCCTCGAGATTGTGAAGCCGGGCTACCAGCAGCCCGTTGACCGCAAGACTTTCGACGACCTTTTGGACCTGTTCGAGACGCTGATGAAGATATTGCACCCGTTTATGCCTTTCATAACCGAAGAGCTTTGGCATTCGATGCGCCAACGTGAGGAGGGCGCTTCTGTCATGACAGAGGCCATGCCCACGCCTACACAGCCCGACCGCGCACTGCTTGACCGCTTTGCCCATGCCCGCAGCGTGGTTGAAGCAATCCGACATGTCCGTTCAGAGAAGAACATATCCGTGAAAAACACGCTCTCCCTGCGAGCACACGGCAACAAGAACGGCGACGATGACGGCACCGGCGCCGTAATCTGCAAACTCGCCAATGTCGATGCAATCGAATACAAATCCGAAGATCTGGAGGTGAATTGTGTTTCGTTCATTGTGCAGAATATGAAATACTCCGTTCCTGTTGAGGGACTCGTCAGCGCAGAGGAGGAATTGAAAAAACTGCAGGCAGACCTCCGCTATGCCGAAGGCTTTTTGCAGGGCGTGATGAAGAAACTCGAAAACGAGCGTTTTGTGCAAAGTGCACCGGCCAGTGTTGTGGAAAATGAACGCAAGAAGCAGGCGGATGCCGAGGAACGAATCAGGATTCTCAAAGACCAGATCGCAAAATTGTCGTAGCATGAAGGCCACGCTCCGTTATTTTATGATTCTTGCCCTTTGCCTTATCCCGTTCACGTTTATTGAGATTAAGGAGCGGTTCCCGATTGTGATGGGCATATTTCTTGCAGTCACGATTGCCTATTGGACAGGATATGCTCTTTTGGAGAAAAAAAGGAAACGTCAGGAACAGGGAAAATGACGTTCCCATTCTCACAGGCTGTCCCTTCATCCTTACGGTATCAAGGCTTCTTGCAGAAGTGTTCCCTGCCGGCGCGGTAGCCTATCCCATACAGGTCGTCTAACCGGTTGAAGTCGTACATCCGGCAGGTGCCCGGGTCTACCTCAACGGTGTCTGTAAACATCGGCAATGTCCGGAAGGAGGTTGCATAGATGCTGAACATAAAGGCACGGTTCCAGATGTTTCTGGCTTTCAGGTTGTTCATCGGCTTGACGAGCCGCAGGTTTACGGCAATTCTTTTCTCGCACGATTCCTCAAGAAGAGGTTGTACGGGCAGATTGCACGAAACGCCCCCGTCAACGTAATAGTCTCCGTCGATGGTTACGGGAGCAAACACGGCCGGAACGGCGGCAGAGGCCATGACATATTGTACAAGATGGTCTCCTTTGCCTCGGTACATCAGTTCTAAGGTGTTCATATTGACGGTGCAACAGTAAAATGGGATTTTCAGAGAGTCGAAACTGTTGTGCGGTACATATTTAAGCAGTATTTGCTGTATTTTTTCCGTCCCTACGAGACCTCCGATGTGGCGCAGCCCGGGACGCGCCACAACCACCAGTTCGTCCATTCGTTCGTTTTTGACGATCTGTTTGATTTCCTGTGGCGTGTAGCCGGCACAGTACATCATGCCCATAATGGCCCCCATAGAGGTGCCCGCAATGCAGTCAGGCTTGACGCCAGCCTCTTCCATTGCTTGTAAAAAACCGATGTGGGCGTAACCCAATGCCGCCCCTCCGCTTAAGGAAACACCCGTCTTCTGGGCTTGCAGAAACACCGGAAGCGTTAATAAAAGGATGGTGAACAGTCTTTTTCTCATGATATCAGGCTTTTTAAGGCATTGTGCGGTTTAGCGATTGAAAGAACCTTTCAGCGACCAATTGGAAAACTCGGAGTTGTTGTAAGAACCGCCCCGCAGCAGCCCGCCGCGCTTTTGGACGGTACAGTCCCGGAATGTCACCGCATTGTCTTTTCCGATGAAATCCACTTGCATCTTAAGGTCGCACGGAATGAAAACGCAACGCTCGTAAAGGGCGTGGTTGTCAATGTAGTAACGCACATCATCGCAGCAGTTGAGGTATATATGACACTCCCGGTAGGTGTGTGTGGCATGCTTGGGAAAAGAACTTGGCGTGTTGCGCACTAACCCTAAGGTGCACTTGTCAAAAACGATGTGATATTCAGCATTTGCCGAGACGTTATAGTTGAGCCGCGAACTTGAAATGCGGATGACATCATTCTCCGATTTGCTTTTCAGGTTGATGTGCAGACTTCCAGGGTAACTGTTTTTCTTTGTCGCTTGGGTGATTTTGCTGTCAGGAATCGGCAGGGTGTTCAGACTGCTGATGCTGCATGAGAGCCTGCCGGCAAGATGTACATTCTCGCTGCAAAGGCAAAAACTGGCGGCATGCCCCTCACTGCTGGGATTGAATTTGATGCCGTTGACGGATATATTTGACAAATAGCCGATTTCCTGTTTCTCCGGAACGCTTTTTCTGGGCTTGAAGAGGACAATCTGGCGAACATTGTCCGGCACGTTGACAGTGAGATTCTTGATGGTGACATTGGGCCAGCATTTTTCCGAAAGTTCCGGACGTTTGTTGGGACCGTCTGTGAACTGCCCGCCCTGAATCAAATAGTTGCGCCCTACAGCGGCATCGAAGACACAGTTTTCAAATAGCACGTCAAATCCCGTATATGCATTGTAGGAAGGCTCTATCAGAATGGGGACAAAGTTGGTGAAACGGCATTTCCGGAACTCAATTGTCCCGAAAACGGACGAGAATTGGTTGTAGAGTTCTGAAAAGGTGCAGTTGCTGAAAGTGACGTCGCGCCCGTAGCAGTGAATGTCAAACCGGTTAAGGTTGCAGTTCTGTAATTCTACGGTGTTGAGGTTGTTGGTTCCGAAGATGCCCCAGGCGGCATAGCCGGTCAGCCGTATGAAACGGCTGTTCCAGACGTTGTTCATCAAAATGCCGTAGCCGTAGTAGTTGGTACGGGAATATGATCCGCTAATGTTCACGTCAGTCAACAAGACATTGGTGCAGTTGCTGATGGAGATGGCTTCGTCGGCAACCAAGTTGCTCTCAGGGGTCTGGATGGTGACATTGCTGATCTGCAGGTTGTTCTGATAGCCCAGCCTGAAGCAGTAGGTTTTGAAGGTGCACGAATCGTCGCGGATGAAGGTCAGGTTGCTGATGGTTGTTGGCTCCTCGCTGACGGTGCTGTAAGCGCAGATGGGACAGGACTGCCCGTTGTTGTATGGCGAAACCGGAGGGTTCTGCCCGATGCCGTCTTTTACGAGAATGATGTCTTTGCGCACCGCCCCATAGCGGTACCCAAGCCTCCTCTCCACCCAGGGGGTCGTGTCTTGTATGACCAGTTGGTGAAGTCCGGCAGCCAGCTCCGGCACGGCACGGAAATCGCCGCTGTCAATTTGGGCCTTTGTTGTTTGAATGGAATCTGCAACATTCACGCGTTCAAACAGGCAGCAGTGTT
This sequence comes from Oscillospiraceae bacterium, assembly GCA_963603365.1. Lineage (GTDB taxonomy): Bacteria > Bacteroidota > Bacteroidia > Bacteroidales > WCHB1-69 > F23-D06. The sequence continues at coordinate 59,584 of CAVCMI010000008.1, read as the reverse complement.
TGGTGCGGTTGAGGACACGAAGCCGCAGTCCGCCGAAGTCGGTGTTTTGTGTCAGGGGGATGCTCTTTGCAGACGCAGGAATTTCGATGGACAGCGAGTCAATGCCGTTGTAATCTACCGGCACGCCAGCCTCAACAGCTGCTATATGGGTGCGGTAAAGAATGTCGTACCGGGCAGAGTCGGAGGCTGCCTCAGCCAAACCGAAAGAGTATGGCGACAAAGGGACGCTTTGCGAAAGACCGCAGCCGGGCAATGACATTAGGGTAAAGATGAGAATTGTTGTAATAAGGGACAATCGAGTTCGCATAACGTAGGTTAAGGCGGCAAAAGTAAGCAATTTATGCTATTCTTGAAGCGTTTTTATTAACCCTTAAAAAATCACAATTATGAAGAAGACTATTATCGCCCCGCTTTTCTTTTCGCTGTTGGCAAGCCTCTTTTCGGGGTGCATCTGCAAACATTGCGACCCAAGAGAATATAATGTTGATTACTATTTGCAAAACAGCATGGACGAGCCTGTGATGTTTGGTGTTTGCAAACAAGATACTGTCGGGAATCTGCTTTATTTCATCATTGACACCCTCCAGCCGAATGAGAAAAAACCGGAGACAAAAGGGAGACGGTTGGACAGTTCCCGTTTCTTAATGATACCGACATTCAGTGGTCTCATTTTTGTCCGGAATGGGGTTACGAGACTTATGACAGGTATTTTTTCATGTTCAGCGACAGTTCCCGCATCGCTTACACTGTTTAGATGTCAGCAACAGAAAGACCCCACAGCTTGCCGATTATTGGACGATAGTAAAAACTTCCCCCAAAAAAAGAAAAACAGGGTGAGTATCCGGACGATTCCACTGTTTGTTAAAAAAACTAAATAATTCTTTTGTCTTGTTATTTCTGATGTTTTTATGTTATATTTGCGGCATATATGTTGGCCCTTAAAACATTATCACTATGTATTGTTTTTATTGTACAAAATGGCGGAGAACCGCTAATTACATTGCCAAATCTTTAGACCGGCTATTGCTTTTCACCTTTGCGTTACTGCTTTTCGCCAGTGCCGGATGTTCCAAAGAAAATGAAGACATTTTAAATCAGCAGAAGTATGGACAGACCGACAATTGCTCCGAAGGTGCTGTCGTTCTAGGTGATGAAATCATCGACCCTTACCGTCTCGAGACTATGCAGGCGGCTTTGTCAAAACTGGATTATTCCAATCCGCCCGTTGCCATCATTACAGCAAATTTCAAGTATATGCGCATCAAACCGGCGGATGAAAGCCAGTTGGATTCACTGCAGAGCGACACTAATCTCGTGCTCTGGTCATATCCTCTCAACTATGAAATCAAGACTAATGGTACATATTATCACGATCCAACTGTCCCTGACGGGGAGTTGACATGGCAGTACTGCGTTGTGCCTGTCAATTATCAGTTTCCGGTCGGGTTAGATGTGCAACAGATTTATCAGGTTTTCATTCCGCCGACAGATGGCGGAGACTTCTACGAAGCCCTTGAGGACAAGGCTTACGAGATTGCAGGCGTTGGTTCTGAGGATGATGGTAAAGGTTCAAAATGGACGCCTTCCGCGACAATAAAAGCATACGATGACGAGGCTGGCGCGTTCCTGCCGCTGGCAGGCGTTCTTGTGCGTGCACGATACGGAACGAATGTTGCGACAGCAACCACCGACCAAAATGGCTTTTGCAGAATGACAAGACAATTCAAGAAGAATGTCAACTATTCCATTAAATGGGAAACGGCATATTGGGACATCCGCAACGGTGCATTGGGGCAGGCCTTCTATAACGGTCCTAATATGCGTGGCGCATGGACGCTGAACATAGCAAAGAACGGGAGGTCGATATTGTTCGCCACAGCGCACCGTGCCGCATACAAATTCTTCTATGGTAACTGTCTCGGAATTCGGAGACCAACATTGACTTTCGGCAAGACAAAAATAGGCGTAATCGACAACAGCCCCAGTTGGGGGGCGGGTTGTTGCTGGGGAACTTGGAGTCTTTTCGGCGCATTGCCAGACATACTTGTAGCAAGCCCCCACAGCTCAAGAACGGATGCCGTTTTTGGCATTGTTATCCACGAACTAGCCCACCAGTCGCATTTGCTTTTTGTCAATAAGGTCACATACATACAATTAGCCAAAGAAATTCACGAAAGTTGGGCTGCTGCTGTTGCATGGGCTATAACTAACCATCATTATCGGACAGACTTGCACAATTACACAAACGGATATTATACGTTTAATAAATCATACCAGTCGTGGCCTGCAGGTTATAATTTTGGAAACAACCGATATTCTTGTTATACACCTTTGTTTATAGACCTTATGGATGACTACAATCAACGAATTGAACTTCAGAACAGTGCATATACAGATGACAGAATTTCAGGATACACATTAAGTTACATTCAGAACAACATTCTTGTGTCGTCCTACGGATTGAGCAGTTTCAGGAATGCTTTGAAAGCGCATAAGATCAACGGAACGACGGACAATGACATAGACCGGCTGCTTGAACTGTATTGGGGCAAAACACTGGATAGACATTAATTATAAAGGTACAACAATAAAAAAACCACAATTATGAAGAAGACTATTATCGCCGCGCTTTTCTTTTCGTTGTTGGCAAGCCTCTTTTCGGGGTGCATCTGCAAACATTGCGACCCAAGAGAATATAATGTTGATTACTATTTGCAAAACAGCATGGACGAGCCTGTGATGTTTGGTGTTTGCAAACAAGATACTGTCGGGAATCTGCTTTATTTCATCATTGACACCCTCCAGCCGAATGAGAAAAAACCGGAGACAAAAGGGAGACGGTTGGACAGTTCCCGTTTCTTAATGATACCGACATTCAGTGGTCTCATTTTTGTCCGGAATGGGATTACGAGACCTATGACAGGTATTTTTTCATGTTCAGCGACAGTTCCCGCATCACTTACACTGTTTATGGAGATGTCAGCAACAGAAAGACCCCACAACTTGCCGATTATTGGACGATAGTAAAAACTCCCCCAAAAAACTGGAAAGGAGAATACAAACGCGGGGATTATACTTTGCAGTACAACATTGATGAGGAGGATTACCGTAACGCCTTGGAACAGAACGGCAGCAACTGAGTTCATCGGTAAAAAAACCATCCGACACCCCATGAAAGACAAGGGCTAAAATGAAGTGAGGGCTTGTGCAGGTTTTAAACTACGTTCGTTTTTTGCCGGATTTTAGCATAAGACAGAAATAAAAAAGCAGAAACTGCCATTGCCGCATTTCTGCTTTTTTGGTGACCCATGCAGGATTCAAACCTGCAACCTTTTGATCCGTAGTCAAATACTCTATTCAGTTGAGCTAATGGGCCGTTGTCTGATTTGACGGTGCAAAAGTACAATTATTTTGATATGTTCGGCACAGGTGATAATTTTTTTCTTCCCCTCCTTCTATATCTGTCCAAGTTGAACTTATTGCGTCGGGACGGAGTTTTGCAGGACTGAGTTAAATAATAAATGACAAAAGTGGCGTTTGGCACTTTTTTGTAACTTCGCAACAATAATTGTATTTGAATAATAAGTCTAAATAGCCTTGAAATGAGAAAGTTATTACTGTCATTTATGCTCGCCGCCGCTTGCGCACACAACGCCGCAGCACAGGCAAAGACGCTACACCAGTTACAGCAGGATTTCGTCGACCTGCGCTTCGGAATGTTCATACACTTCAATATGCCCACATTCGCACCCGAAGACTGGCCAGACCCCGACCTCCCGGCACAGACGTTCAACCCGACGCGCCTCGACTGCGCACAGTGGGCACGCGCGGCCAAGTCGGCCAACATGTCATACGGATGTCTCACTACAAAGCACCACAGCGGTTTCTGTATATGGGACACCAAGACTACCGACTACAGTGTGATGCATTCGCCACTGAAACGCGACGTGGTGCGCGAGTATGCCGACGCTTTCCGCAAGGCTGGGCTCAAGGTTATGCTCTACTACTCCATGCTCGACACGCACCACCGCATTCGCCCGGGAATGGTGATGCGCGAAAAGATTGACATGATAAAGGCGCAACTGCACGAACTGCTCACCGGATACGGACCTATAACCGCACTCGTAATCGACGGCTGGGACGCTCCGTGGTCACGCATAAGCTACGAAGACGTGCCGTTTCCGGAGATTTACGCCTATGTGAAGTCGTTGCAGCCCGAATGTCTGGTAATGGATCTCAACGCCGCCAAATATCCGAGCGAGGCTCTCTTCTATACCGACATAAAGTCGTATGAGCAGGGTGCAGGACAGAAAATTTCAACCTCCGAAAACCGTCTTCCGGCCTTGGCCTGCCTACCGCTGCAGACCAAATGGTGGTTCTGGAAAGACTATTTCCCCACCGACACGCTCAAGGACCCCGCACACATAATCAACGATATGGTAGTGCCCTACAACCGTGCGCACTGCAACTTCATTCTCAACGTCGCGCCAAACCGCGAGGGCCTTATGGACGACAACGCCCTCAAGGCTCTCAAGGCCATAGGCAAGATGTGGCGCAACGACGGACGCGTGACCCAATTGCCGCCGTGCGACGCACCCATAACCGAGCGCAACATAGCCAAGGGAATGCCTGCCGAGTCGTCGTGGAGCTGGGACTGCAACCTCATGGACTTTGCCAACGACGACGACTTTACCACGCCGTGGGTGGCCAACAGCCTTACAGAGAACCCGTTCTGGATGGTTGACTTGAATGGGCCGCAGCTCATTGACATGGTGACGATAACCGAATATAAGGGCGGGGCAATGCAGCGTTACCGTGTGGAATACCGGTACGACGGCACATGGACGGCCATATTCGACGGGCAGGCCGCCGATGCGAGTCGCGTGAAGATGCACCGATTCGCGCCAGTGAGGGCCGATGCCGTGCGCATCACGTTCACCGAGAGCAAGGGAATGCTCGCTATCTCGGAGGTGGGTGTTTACACCCCTTACCTGAAAAATGACTGATTTTTCTGTCAGAAAGCGCAATGTTTAGACAGCCCCCTGCCTGCCGACTATAAGAAACCATTGGTGTAGTGGCTGCGCCCGAGAACCTGGATTCTCTGCTTTTTTTGTTAAAAAAACCAAAAAATGGAGATAGCAAAAAAATAATTGCTACCTTTGCCAACAATATATCAAACATTAATTCAAAATACAATGAAAAAAAGTTTTTCCATCGCAGTTTTGACAGCAATAGTGCTGTGTTCTTGTAATAAAGACGTTGCTAATTTTCGGGTGGGTCTCAGATTTCAAACAATGACAAAGTGGTAATCAGACAGATTTATAATTAATAAATAATTTATCAATATGAAAAGGAAACATTTTTTGATTGTAGGGGTATTTGCACTTCTTTTTGTTTCATGCGATAGGAGACCAGAACCCATCTCTCTCTACCATTTTATAGTCAAAAACGAAACGGACAAAACCTTGACATTGGAGTTCAAAGACAGCCTGCCATATACGATTTCGGCGTATCCAAATCCCGACCGGCTTGTCCTGAATCCGAATCAAGAGATGAGGGTTAAGACTTTTGCATTTGAATCCCCAAGTGTTGCTGATTGCATACAATCGGATTTCAGCTTTCAGTTTGGGGCTCTGGTTTTCGATCTTTACGTTGACGGCCAACAAATAGACAAGGAATTATGGCGGCCGGAACGCTGGACGTATTGTGCTGTTTCCAAGAATGTGGCAGAGTATAAGATGACGATAACGGGCAGCGACCTGTGAATTGACTGTTAAAGTTTTATTGACAGGAAGGGCCGTGCGCAAACAGCAGAGGCGGTGAAAGCCATTTTTTTCGTCGTTGTGAAAATATTTTTTCAGGCAAATGCCGCCGATTGAAAAAAAGTGTAGTTTTGCAGCCTCAAAAACTACCAAGGCTATTGAGCTATGGTGTAACGGTAGCACTACAGTTTTTGGTACTGTCTGTGTAGGTTCGAATCCTGCTAGCTCAACGAACGAACTCTCACCCGGTAAGGTGGGAGTTTTTTCATAAATGATTGATAATAAAGGTAATAAAAAAGACACAATAACATTAAACGGATAAAAATGGAAGAACATGTAAATCTTATCGACACCTTTGCGGAATTCAAAGAATCCAAGAGCATAGACCGTGAGACGCTGATGCACATACTGGAAGACGTGTTCCGATCTGCTCTGCTCAAGAAATACGGCCCGGATGCCAAATTTGACATCATCGTGAACGTTGACCGCGGAGATCTGGAGATTCAGCACACGCTTGAGATTGTTGAGGACGGAGAGGTTGAGGACGAAGGGAATCAGATTGCGCTTTCCGATGCCATCAAAGTTGAACCGGACTTCGAAATCGGTGAGGAACTCGTCAAGAAGATCAAGTTGTCAGACTTTGCGCGGCGCGAGATCCTGGCCCTGCGCCAGAATCTGAGTTCCAAGATCATGGAATATGAGAAGGATGTGATTTACAAGAAATATGAACACCGTATAGGCGAGTTGGTCAGCGGAGAGGTAAACCAGGTTTGGCGCAAGGAAATCCTGGTTTACGATGAAGACCATGTGGAACTCGTTCTTCCGAAGTCAGAGCAGATACCTGCCGACAAATACAAAAAGGGCGACACGCTGACGGCCGTTGTCGCACGTGTGGAGGTGCAGTCTTCTTCACCGCGCATCATCATCTCCAGAACCTCCCCGGTTTTTCTGGAACGCTTGATGGAAAGCGAGATTCCGGAAATCTATGACGGTCTCATTACCATCAAAAACGTGGTGCGTGCCCCGGGTGAGCGCGCTAAGGTGCTGGTGGAGTCTTTTGACGACCGCATCGACCCCGTGGGCGCATGCGTCGGCATGAAGGGAAGCCGTATCCATAGCATCGTGCGCGAACTCAGAAACGAGAATATCGATATCATTAACTATACTTCCAACAACGAACTGCTCATTTCCAGGTCGCTGAGCCCCGCCAAGATCTCTTCTATCGAACTCGACGAGGAAAACAAAACCGCCAACGTGTATATGAAATCCGACCAAGTCTCCCTTGCCATCGGAAAGGGCGGCTACAACATCAAGTTGGCATCCAAGCTTTCAGGCTACGAGATTGACGTGTTCAGAGACGATGTCGCACAAGAAGAGGATGTGCCGTTGACCGAATTTTCGGATGTGTTTGACCAGTGGGTGATCGATGCCTTCGTCGGTATCGGCTGCGATACCGCCAAGAGCGTGTTGGCCATTGACCGCAACGAACTGATCAAACGCACCGACCTCGAAGAAGAGACCGTAGATGCTATGATTGCAGCCGTCAAGGAAGAACTGGACATTGCCGAATAACCAGTTCCAAGAAAGGTCCAATTGTCAACGTAAACATTTGCAAGCTTTTAAAAATCAATATGTCAGAGGAAAAAAGAAAAATACCACGTTTAGGCAAGGCCGCCAGTGAGTTCAATGTCTCCGTCGAAACGATTGTTGCCCTGTTCAAGAAGAAAAACATTGAAATCAAAGAGGACAGGAATACCAAACTGACAGAGGAGATGTACGATCTGCTTCTCCGTGAGTATGGCAAGGAGAAACATATCAAGTCGGAAGCCGACAAGATTGAGATCGGAACGTTTGTGGCCAAGTCGAAGTCCGAAAACAAAGCCAAGGAGAAAAACGCCCCTGTTAAGGAGAAAGAGGAGCGCGACGAGCCTGTTGAGGAGAACCTCATCATCAAGAACACTTCTATTATCAATCCTCCACAACATATTGATACGGAAATACCGACTCCTAAAGTGCTTGGGAAGATAGATCTGCAAGACCTGGATGCCAAGAAAAAGCCTAAAAAGGATGCCGCTCCGAAAGAGATGCCCGAAAAAGAGGAACCTGCTCCTGCTCCGGAACCTCCTGTGGCGGCAGAAATCCCAGCCCCTGCAGAAGAATCTAAGCCGGCAGAACACCCAGCGGAACCCGAGACTGCAACGCCAGAGATATCGAAACCTGCAGAGGATATTAAAGGGCCTCAACAGATTGAGACAGTCGTTCCTGTACTGGAACAGCCTAAGGTCATTGATACGATTGACCTTTCTGCTTTGAACAAGAAGAAGAAAGAGACGGGTCCAAAGGCAACAGAAGAAAAAGCCGGAGAGAACCCCGTCGGTCCAAAACCGGCAACCGCCCCCGCATCTGCGCCGAAGCCTGTTGCCAGTCCGTTGGGACGGGCAGACCGGGAAGTCGAGTTCATCGAAACGCGTGTGGAGAAAATCCAAGGCCCTAAGATTATGGGCAAAATCGAACTGCCTGTAGAAAAGACGAAAGACCCCTCGAAGAAACAGGACAATGGACACGGCAGCAATGACGACAAGAAAAAGAAGAAACGGAAGCGCATCCTGAAACAGAGCCCGGGCGCAAAGACGGGAAACAATGCCGGCCGTGATGACAACAAGAAAAAGAGCGAACCGGAAAAGACGGAAATTTCTCCCGAAGATATCCAACGCCGAATAAAGGAAACAAAACAACGGCTGGAACCGGCGGGAAAGACCAAGTCCTCGAAAAGAAGAAAAGAGAAACGGCAGCTGATACACGAACGTATGGAGGAACAGGAACAGCAAGCCATAGAGAGCCAGAAAGTGCTCAAAGTGACGGAGTTCCTGACTGCAAACGAATTGGCAACGCTGATGAACAAGGAGGTGAACGAGATTATCTCCACCTGCTTGAGCATCGGACTCTTCGTTTCCATAAACCAGCGGCTTGATGCCGAGACGATAACGCTGCTTGCCGAAGAGTTTGGTTTCCAAGTCGAATTTATCGGTGCCGACGTGGAGGACGCGCAGACGGACACAGACAATGAAGAAGACCTCGAACCGCGTCACCCGATAATTACCGTTATGGGACACGTGGACCACGGCAAGACTTCGCTCCTTGACTATATCCGCAAAACGAATGTGATTGCGGGAGAGGCCGGCGGCATTACGCAGCACATCGGAGCCTATTTGGTACAACTTTCAGACGGCAGGAAGATCACGTTCCTGGATACGCCCGGACACGAGGCCTTTACGGCAATGCGTGCCCGCGGCGCCAAAATCACAGACCTCTGTATCATAGTCATCGCCGCAGACGATGCTGTTATGCCTCAAACGGTGGAAGCCATCAACCACGCACAGGCAGCCGGTGTGCCGATGGTGTTTGCCATTACAAAGATAGACAAGCCTAATGCCAATCCGGAGAAGATCAAGGAGGAACTTGCCAATATGAACATTCTGGTGGAGGACTGGGGCGGAAAATACCAATGTCAGGAGATTGACGCCAAACACGGCGACCATGTCAAGGATTTGCTTGAGAAGGTGCTGCTGGAGGCTGAAATGCTGAACTTGAGGGCGAATCCGAACCGCAACGGCACGGGCGCCGTCATCGAGTCGCTGCTCGACAAGGGACGCGGCTACGAAGCCAAAGTGCTGGTGCAAAACGGCACGCTCCGCATTGGTGACGCTATCCTGGCCGGCAATTACTACGGAAAGGTGAAGGCTATGTTCAATGAGCGCAACCAGCCTGTCAAGTCGGCAGGACCCGCCACACCGGTGCTTCTGTTGGGTCTGAACGGCGCACCGCAGGCCGGAGACACGTTCAAAGTGTGTGATACGGAGCAAGAAGCCCGCACCGTTGCGACGAAGAGGTTCCGCCTCACTCGCGAGATGGGACTCCGGACACAGAAGCATATTACGTTGGAAGAAATCGGCCGCAGAATCGCTATCGGCGACTTCAAAGAACTCAACATCATCGTCAAGGGCGATGTCGACGGGTCTGTCGAGGCCCTGGCCGACTCGCTGCTTAAACTGTCCACGGAACAGGTGCAGGTCAACGTCATCCATAAGTCAGTCGGTATGGTGACCGAAACGGACGTTATGCTCGCCGCCGCCTCCAATGCCCTCATTGTGGCATTCCAGGTGCGCCCGTCCGCCAACGCCCGCAAGATGGCAGAGGCAGAGCAGATAGACATCAGAACCTATTCCATTATCTATACCGCTATCAACGAAATCAAGGATGCTATCGCCGGCATGCACTCTCCCGAAATACGCGAAAAGGTGGTCTGCAACATCGAAGTCCGCGAAGTGTTCCATATTTCCAAGGTGGGCAACATCGCCGGCTGTATGGTGCTCGACGGCAAATTGCAACGATCAGGACGCATCAGGCTTATACGCGACGGTATCGTTATCTATACCGGCAAACTCGGGTCGCTGCGCCGCTTCAAAGACGATGTCAAGGAGGTGGTGGCAGGGCAGGATTGCGGCCTGAACATCGACGGATGCAACGATATTAAAGTGGGCGACATCATTGAAGGCTTCGAAGAGTACGAAGTCGCCTATAACGCAAACAAATAACAGGATTATTAAAGCATGGCAGACAATCAGTCATTTTACAAAATAGGAATTACGCACGGCGACCTCAACGGAATCGGATACGAGGTCATTATCAAGGCGCTGGCAGACAATTCTATGATGGAATTGTGCACCCCCGTGGTCTATGGTTTGGCTAAAGCCGCGTCATACCACAAAAAGTATATGGACTTGCCGGAGTTCTCGTTCCAATTTATCAAGAACTTGGGTCAAATGTCGATGAAACGCCCTAATCTGCTGAACCTGCTCGACGAAGAGGTGAAGATAGAACTCGGCACTTCAACCAAGATTGCAGGACAGTTGGCGGAAAGAGCTTTGTATGTGGCTGGAAAAGATTTGAAAAACAAGCAGATAGATGCCATTGTAACGGCACCCGTCAACAAAAAGAACATACAATCTGACAAGTTCAAGTTTCATGGACAGACAGAGTTTTTCGAATATTATTTCGGCGGAAAGAACAAGTCGATGATGATGATGGTTTCCGAACAGCTCCGTGTAGGTTTTGTGACGAACCACCTGCCCGTCAGCGAGGTGTCTTCGGCGCTGACCAAGGATTTGGTTTTGCAGAAGATTGACATTATGAGGACATCGTTGTTGCAGGACTTTGCCTTGACGAACCCGACGATAGCGGTGCTTTCGCTCAACCCCCATGCCGGCGACGACGGTCTGCTTGGCAATGAAGAGGACGAAATCATACGCCCGGCCATTGCGGAGGCTTTCGGCAACAAGGTCAATGTGTTCGGACCGTTCCCGGCCGACGGCTTCTTTTCTTCCGGCAAGTACACGAAGTTTGACGGCGTGCTGGCAATGTATCACGACCAAGGAATGATACCGTTCAAGATGATTGCGAAAGATGGCGTAAACTTCACTGCCGGACTGCCGGTGGTGCGCACTTCGCCGGCTCATGGCACCGCTTACGACATCGCCGGAAAGAACACCGCCGACGGACAGTCCATGCGCAATGCCATCTATTTGGCCATCGACATCCTGCGTAACCGCGACAGACTGAAAGAGGTGGACAAGTAAATTTTGCATGGGGACGGATGATTGGAGAAAAAGTGTATTTTTGCACCTCAATTTTTTAAAACAAAAATCATAACAATTTACAAGTTTAAATTATGGTAAATCAGTACGAAACCGTTTTCATTATGACACCCGTTTTGTCTGAAGATCAGATGAAGGAAACGGTACAGAAATTTGAAAAGATTCTCACCGACAAAGGTGCAGAAATCGTTCATCAGGAGAATTGGGGACTCCGCAAGTTGGAGTATCCTATTCAGAAAAAATCGTCAGGCTTCTATCACCTGTTCGAGTTCAAGGCAGAGCCAAGCGTTATTGCAGACCTTGAACTTCAATACCGCCGCGACGAACGCATCATGCGCTTCCTGACGGTCAGCATGGACAAATACGCCATCGCATACGCCGAGAAGAGACGTGCAAACAGAAGCCAGAAAGCCGCCGAGAAAGAGACGGCCGCTGTAGAACAGCCAGAAGTTAACAACGAGTCTAACAAAACTGAACAAGCAGAATAATTATGGCACAGCAATCAGACATCAAATACATTGCACCTGTTGCAGTGGACATCAAGAAAAAGAAATATTGCCGTTTCAAGAAAAGCGGTATAAAATACATCGATTATAAAGACGGTGAGTTTTTGAAGAAATTTGTGAATGAGCAGGGCAAGATACTGCCAAGACGCCTTACGGGTACTTCTCTGAAATACCAGAAAAAAGTGGCCCAGGCCGTCAAAAGAGCTCGCCACTTGGCATTGCTCCCATTCGTGACCGATAATTTGAAATCTAACTAACAGGAGGAATTGACATGGAAATTATATTGAAACAAGACGTAAACAATCTGGGATATGCCGATGACCTCGTAAAGGTTAAGGACGGCTATGCCCGCAATTACCTCATTCCTATGGGCTATGCAGAACTTGCTACACCCGCCAAAAAGAAAATGCTGGCCGAAACCCTGAAGCAGCGCGCTTACAAGGCTGAAAAGATCAGAAAAGAGGCCGAGTTCATGGCCGGGAAAATCGAAGGCCTTGAGGTTACAGTCGCCACGAAAGCTTCTGAAAAGGGCACGATTTTCGGTTCCGTTACCGCTATCGCTGTGGCTAACGCACTGAAAGAACAACACGATATCGATATCGACAGACGTAAAATCATCCTGCACGAAGACCGTATCAAGGAATTGGGCAAATATACCGCCACGGTGAACCTTCACAAGGACTTCAACAAGGTTATGCTCAATATCAATGTCGTAGCAGAACAAGAGTAAAGACTTATTTATTTTTTTATAGCAAAAGGCTCAACCGGAACAGGGAGAGCCTTTTTTTTATATTTTTGCACTCAAATTCTTTCTATGAAGTATAGACGTATTCTTTTAAAGCTGAGCGGCGAATCTTTGATGGGGGATGACAACTATGGCATTGAATACAAAATGGTTCGTCATTTTGCATCAGAGATAAAATCGGCAGTTGTGGAGGGCGTGCAGGTTGGCGTGGTCATCGGCGGCGGCAATATTTTCCGTGGCGTGCAAGGCGCCGGCAAAGGCTTCGACCGTCGGCAAGGCGACCAAATGGGAATGCTCGCCACCGTCATCAACGCAATGGCTCTGCAGGCTGTGCTCGAAGAACTGCAAGTGCAGGCGACAGTACTCTCTGCCGTCGGAATCGAAAGCATAGCAGAGAAAACTTCGTGGAGAAAAGCCGTACGTCTGCTCGAAAACGGACACGTTGTCATACTCGGCGGCGGCACAGGCAACCCTTTCTTCACCACCGATTCCGGCGCAGCCCTGAGAGCGGTGGAAATTAAAGCCGACTTGCTGCTGAAGGGAACTCGCGTGGACGGCGTCTATACCGCCGACCCCGAAAAAGACCCCGCCGCCAAGAAGTATTCCGACCTCTCATTTGACGAAGCGTATTCTAAACACTTGAAAATTATGGATATGACTGCATTTACACTCTGCAAGGAGAATAATATGCCAGTCTATGTTTATGATGCCAACCGCCCCGGGAACCTGCTTAAGGTGCTCAATGGCGAGCCTATCGGAACGTTGCTTCACTGACCTATTCCCCGTTTTTTTATTATGGAAGAAGAAAAAGTTAAAAACCAGACCAACGAAGAACCCCCTATCCCCGCAGAGGAAGAAAAACAAATGAGAAGCGTGGCAGTAGGACGGGTGTCATTCAAAATCCATCTTACGGTATTTGTTATCGTAAATCTCGTGCTTTGGTGCTTGTGGTTTACAATCTTCAACGCTATTGTGACCAACGAGACCATTGCAGACGCTATCCTTAAGACATCGGTTTGCATTACGGTGGTATGGTTCCTGATTCTCCTCGTGCATTACATGATAGTATATCGATGGAACAGCACGTTGGTGGAGAAAGAGTTCCGCAGGATGAAAAAAGCGCGGAAAAAAGTGCTTAAGGAGATCGAAGAGATGAAAAAAAGCAGTCAGCAAACGAAAAAAACAGAAGAAAAACAATAAACTCATAAAAGATCATTTTAGAATATGGATACACAAAGTTGCCTGAAAACAGCAAAGGAAAGCATGAATGCGACCGTGTCGTTTTTTGACAAGGATCTACAGAAAATACGGGCAGGGAAGGCTTCTCCTCAAATGCTTGAAGGACTGAAAGTTGACTACTACGGTAATCCTACACCGGTTGAGCAGGTGGCAAATGTCAACACGCCGGATGCTCATCAAATAGTGATCCAACCGTGGGAAAGGAATATGTTGCCTGTGATCGAAAAGGCGATTCTGGCTGCCAATTTAGGGCTTACGCCCCAAAACAACGGCGAATTCATCCGTTTGGTCGTGCCGACTCCTACCGAAGAGAGACGAAAGGAATTGGTAAAGAAAGCAAAACAGGAGGCAGAACAGACAAAAGTCTCCATCCGCAATATCCGCCGCAATGCCAACGATGAAGCCAAGAAACTCAAAGACGATGGCGTGGAAGAAGATGCCGTGAAGAAGCTCGAGGCCGACATCCAAAAAGCCACAGACGAGGCTATCGCCAAGGTGGACAAGATTATGGAGGCCAAAGAGAAAGAAATAATGACGGTGTAGATAATCACTTATTTATTATAAATCAATAAAACTAACAGTATGAATATTCCTGAGAATTTGAAGTATTCCAATGACCATGAATGGTTGAAAATGGACGGTGACTTTGCTTATGTCGGCATCACGGCATACGCTGCCAACGAATTGGGCGACATTGTATTTCTTGACATCACTTCCGTAGGAGAGACGTTAGGGCAGAATGAGGTGTTCGGCACGATTGAGGCCGTCAAAACCGTTTCTGACCTTATGCTGCCCGTGGCAGGCGAGGTTGTAGAGTTCAACGAGGCTTTAGAAGCCAATCCGGCTCTGGTCAACAGCGACCCTTACGGCGAAGGCTGGATCGTGAAAGTCAAAGTCTCTGAACCGTCTCAGGTGGACGGTCTGCTTGACGCGGCCGCTTATCAGCAGCTGATAGGATAGTACAGTCCTGATTTAGAATCAAAGACGGCAGCCGCGAAGCGGCTGCCGTCTTTTTTAATTTATTGGCAGGAAGCGCGACTATGCTTTCATCCCGGCGGCCTGACATGCCGTTATGGCAACCAGGCTGACGATGTCTTCAACGGAGCATCCGCGCGAAAGGTCGTTGATGGGAGCAGCCATGCCTTGCATAATGGGACCGACGGCGTCTGCGCCGGCCATGCGCTGAACCAGCTTGTAAGCGATATTGCCAACCTCGAGGGAGGGGAATACCAAAACATTGGCTTTGCCGGCGACAGGGCTGCCCGGGGCTTTCTTGGCGGCCACTTCGGGGATGATGGCGGCATCGGCTTGCAAGTCGCCGTCAATCAGCAGGTCGGGAGCCATCTCCTTGGCTTTGCGGGTGGCGTTGACAACCTTGTCCACTAACTCATGTTTGGCAGAGCCTTTGGTGGAGAAACTCAGCATGGCCACACGAGGCTCGATGCCGGCAATGGTGCGGGCAGTTTGAGCTGTGACTACAGCTATCTGGGCGAGCTTGTCCTCGTCAGTGTTGGGGTCGGCTGCACAGTCGGCAAAAACCATAATGCCGTCGTCACCCCATTTCTTGTCAGGGAAGCACATGATAAATGCTCCGGAAACCACGGAAATGCCGGGCATGGTTTTGATGATCTGGAATGCCGGACGCAAAACGTCTCCCGTGGCATGCTGTGCGCCCGTGACCTCTCCGTCTGCATCGCCGTTCTTGATCAGCAATGTGCCAAGGTAAAGCGGGTCTTCAACCAACGTGCGCGCTTCATCGATGGTCATGCCTTTTTTCTTCCTGATTTCGCAGAGCAGCTCGGCATATTGCTCCTTGCGCGGATTGTCTTTCGGATTGATGATTTCAGCCTTGCCTATGTTCTTCAGCCCGAAAGCGGCGGCCTTTTCCGCTATTGCTGCTTTGTCTCCTAACAGAATGACGCCGGCATAGCCTTTCTCAAGGATGATGTCTGCGGCTTTCAGCGTCCTTTCCTCCTCGCCTTCTGCCAATACGATAGTCTTGTGGGCCTCTACAGCCTTTGCTTTGATACGGTCAATTAAATTCATAGTTCCAAAATATTAGTTTATAATAGAGAATAACGATTGCAAAACAAACATCGAAAGGCCAGAAGCCTAAACATTTTTTAACGCCTCATTGAAGCAGCGGCGGCACAGTGGCTCGTACGACTCTTTCTCGCCAAGCAACAGCTGATCCTTGGAGGAGACAATTCTGTGCGAATGGTGGGCGAGGTCTCCGCAACGGACGCAGATGGCATGCTGCTTGCTCACATATTCCGCTACGGACATCAGATTAGGCATGGGGCCGAAAGGATTGCCCAGAAAGTCCATGTCAAGTCCGCTGACAATAACCCTGATGCCGGCGTTGGCCAGCGTCGTGCAGACTTCGACAATCCCGTCATCGAAAAACTGTACCTCATCGATGGCGACAACCTCAACCATGTCCATGTTGACATAAAGCAAAATCTCTGACGAATTGTGGACGGGAGTGGAAACCCTCGAATTGTCGTTGTGCGAAACCACCTCCGTTTCGTCATAGCGTATGTCGATGGCAGGCTTGAACAATTCTATGTTCTGGCGGGCAAACTCGGCACGACGAATCCTGCGTAGCAGCTCCTCCGTTTTCCCTGAAAACATTGAACCGCAAATGACTTCAATCCACCCTTTTTTGCTGCTCCTGCTCGATTTGTTTTCTAAAAACATTTTATCACGCCAAAAACAAGAATTTTGTATTTTTGTCCTCTTTTTGGCTGCAAAGGTAAAACTATTTATGTTCTAAAAGAACCTTAAATTCTCATAAAATGAAAAATTCTTTCAAACAGATTAATGAAGCAATTGATAATCTTTGTGTTATATTAAAAGATCCATGCGGGATGCCTCTGTTGGAAAAGGATATTCTTCTCGGAAGAATCAGGGAACTCTATGTTGCGATGCAAACGATAGAGGCTAAAGAAAACAAGGTGCAACAAGTTGAACAACCGCAAGAAGAACAGAACAATTATGACGTTTTCCAAGGCATGGACGATGATGTTGACCTCTTCTTCGACACCGAACACGACTCTTATGTGCAGCCAGTCCAGGCGCCGGCCGTGACCCCGGAAGTTGAGGAGGAAAGGCCAGAACCTGCCAATCCGCCCATTGCCGAGACGAATGTTGACCATACCAACACCAAGCCAGACCCGACACCGGAACTGGACTTTGGATCAGACCATGACGATGTGGCCGAATTGTTCTCGCAGTCGTACCGCCCCGAACCGCCAAAAGCACCGGCAAAGCCAGATGAAATGATAACCCCAGAGCCGCTGATGTCCGACGACGAGGACGACCTGCTCCAGTTTGTGCCGCAACGGTTCGAGCCCCCAAAGGCAGAACAGCCGGCAACAAGACCGGAACAAAACGCCAAACCCCGCTCACTCAACGACCTCTTTATGGAGCGCAAAGAAGACCGGTCACTCGGTTTTCAGTACCAGCACGCCAAGTTGGGAGATCTGACAAAGGCAATTTCAATAAATGAGAAATTCACTTTTATTAAGGAGCTGTTCAACAACCGTGGCGAGGAGTTCAGTGCGGCTATTCAGCAACTGAACCAGTGCTCCAATATGGCAGAGGCCTTTGACAAACTTGAGATGATGAAGAAAAAATATTTTTGGGATTCTGCTTCCACGGCCTATCTTTCTCTGTGCGATTTGTTGAGGCGCAAGTTTATGTAGTTTTTAGGAAATGAGCAGAGGATTTGTCAAAGAGGGCGACCAGGAGGAGGTGCCAATGGTGCCGCCAAGGGCATTTCTTCCGCCAGGTGTGACCAATTACGTTACGCCGGAAGGTCTTGATATGCTAATCGCTGAAAGGAAGGCACTGTTGGATGAGCGCGAAAGCAACAAGGAGAGCGGACAGGAAACAGATGCAAGGGTTATGCGCAATTTTATCAACGCCAAACTTGACCTGTTGGAGAGCAGGATTAAAAGTGCACAGGTTGTGAAGATGCCTAAAAAGTCAAAAAATCCCGAGATTTCTTTCGGAACGACAGTCGCTGTGCAGATGGAAGGCGTGGATATGTGTGTCCAAATCACCGGTGTGGATGAAGCGAACGGCAACCGCCAGAAAATTCCTTTTACTTCACCGCTGGCAAAAGCAATGATGGGAAAAAAGAAAGGAGACAGCTTTGATGTTTTGCTGCCGTCGGGCAAAAAGAATGTGAAGATTGTTTCAATACAATAAGTACATCAAAGGGGAAGTCTCACCATGTATAACTAAGCGGTACAAATATCAAAAACAATTTCTAAACTAAAAACCACAAAATAAAACAATAAAATGTTAATGGTTAGGCTTCCCCTTTGACATTATGCCGTTTTGGTTAGACTGAAGCAGGGTCGTTCTGGCTGTTGACTAATTTGTCGTCGATGAAGATACGGCCGCAAGCTTCGCATACGATGATCTTCTTGTGCAAAGCGATGTCCAGCTGACGTTGGGGCGGAATCTTGCTGAAACACCCGCCGCAAGCATCGCGCTCGATTTTCACAATGGCCAGACCGTTGTGCGCGCTCTTCCGGATTCTTTCAAAGGCATTCAGCAAACGCTGGTCCACTTTGGATTTCAGCGCATCAGCCTGCTCGAGCAGCTCCCGCTCTTCTTTCTCCGTGTCGGCTACGATGACCTCGAGTTCTGACTTTTTCTGCCCGAGAATGTCCTCCAACTCTTCGAGTTTGGCTTTTGTTTCGGCAATGGACTTTTCCTTGTCGGCGATTTCTGCCTCATATTTGGCTTTGTGCTTGTCCGAAACCTGCATCTCAAGGTTCTGGTATTCTATCTCCTTGCTGAGCGTTTCATATTCGCGATTGTTGCGGACATTGTTCTGTTGCTCTTCATACTTCTTGATGGAGGCTGCGGCTTCCTCCTTCTTCGTGTTCTCGGCAGTAATCTTTAACTTCAAATTGTCGATCTCTTCCTCGAATTTGCGGATGCGCGTGCGTTTGCCCTCACACTCGTCCTCGTTGTCGCGGATCTCCTCGGGAAGCTCTCCGCGAATCATCCGGATGTCGTCAATCTTTGAACAGATTTGCTGAAGATTATACAAGGAAAGAAGCTTCTGCTCAATGGAAATCTCTTCGGAATGACCTTGCGAAACTTCATGCTTTTTAACCTCTATTACACCGTCAGACGTCTTTTCAATCGTTACTTCTTCTTCAACAATGGTAGCGGCAGGGATTTTTTCTACGCTTTCAGATGCTTCGTCAGGCACAGCTTTTTTTGTCGGCATATTATTGTAATTACTTAATTATCAAATATTTACGTATATTGTATTTCTAATGTGTCCAATTTGGAAATGGCGACGGCAAAGGTACTAAAATTTTCTTTTAATGCTTTGTATATTATTTCTTTGATGAAAAACTCCCCTTCATAGTGCCCGATGTCGGCGATGAGCATCTTGCCGTTTGCGCGGAAAAAGTCGTGGTATTTGACATCGCCGGTGACGTACGCATCGGCGCCGGCGGCGACAGCTTGTTCGATAAACGAAGCCCCGCCGCCGCCGCAAACTGCCACTTTCCGGATGGTTTGCTCGGGCGCTCCATGCCAGCGAACAACTTTGAGCCTCATCTTTTCTTTTACATATTGCAGAAAATCAGTCGTTTTCATAGGCTTTGGCAAAAGTCCTACGCGACCGAGCCCGTTTCTTCTGTCCGGGTTCTCCAACTTTATGATGTCGAAAGCAGGTTCTTCGTAAGGGTGCACGCTATAGATTGTCGCAATAACTTTTTTCTGAAGGTTGGCGGGGAATATCATCTCCAGCCGGTCTTCTGCAACCTCCTCGTCGAGGAGGGGCTCGCCGATAAAAGGACTGGCATCGGGCAAAGGGCGGAAACTGCCGGTGCCCTGCATCCGGTAACTGCAGCGGTCGTAGTGACCATAAATGCCGCAACCGACTTCTGCCAATGCGTTTTTCAGCCGGCCGGTATGGCTTTGAGGAACAAAAACCACGACTTTTCGAAACAATCCGGAAGAGGGGACCAGCACCGAGGTGTCTGAAAGGTTGAGCCTTTCGGCGAATGCGTCGTTGCCGCCACCCTCCGCGCTGTCGATGTTAGTGTGCATTGAATAGAGTGTCAGGCGGTTGGTCATTGCTTTGCAAAGAATGTCGCCAGTGGTGTTGGTGGGTTCAATCTTGCAGATGCCGCGTTTGAGCATCAGCGGGTGGTGGGAGATGATGAGGTTGGCGTTCATCGCCAAAGCCTCGTCCAACACTTTCGTGGAAAATTCGAAACAGACCAGCACGCCGGTCGCTTCTTGTTGCACATCTCCGCATTGAACGCCACAATTGTCGAAGTCTTCTTGCAGGCAGAGCGGGAATCTACGTTCCAAAACGGAAACGATTTCTTTGATTTTCATAAGTCAGGATCTTAAAAACTGCCGCAAAAGTACAAAAAGAAAAGAATTGTCCTCAACGGCGTAAAAGTGCGCCGCAAAGCAATGGCAATATTATTAAAAAGTGTATATTTGCCGCCGTTTACATTATAATAATCATAATTTCAACTAATATCAATTCATAATGAAAATCTATCAAACAAAAGAGATCAGAAATATTGCCCTTATAGGCGGTAACCGTGTAGGTAAGACGACTTTGGCTGAGGCAATGGCGTACCATGGCGGCGTCATCAGCAGAAGAGGAACGGTAGAAGACAAGAATACGATATCTGACTATCGGGATGTGGAACTGGAAAGACAGCAGTCGATACAGAGCACGGTGATGTATGCTGAATTTGAGGGCACGAAGATCAATATGGTCGACTGTCCCGGCTTTGATGATTTCATTGGTGAAACGATTGGCGCTTTGCGTGTGGTTGATACAGCATTGATGGTGATCAATGCCCAGAACGGCGTGGATGTGGGTGCCGAAATCCAATGGCGCCGCACAAAGGCTATGGATGTGCCCGTCATGTTCGTTGTTAACCAGCTCGACCACGAGAAAGCCAACTTCGACGAAACGCTGCATCAACTTAAAGAGTATTTCGGCGGCAGCGTGATGCCGTTGCAGTATCCCGTCAATGCCGGTGTCGGTTTCGACGCTGTGATTGACCTCCTCCAGATGAAGATGCTCAAATTCCCGGTCAACGGCGGAAAAATGACGGCAGAAGACATCCCGGCAGACCAGCAGGACAAGGCTGAAGAGATGCACAATGCCCTGATTGAAGCCGCCGCAGAAAATGACGAGGCTCTTATGGACAAGTTCTTTGAAGAAGGAACCCTGTCAGAAGAAGATATGGTGAAAGGTCTGAAACTCGGCATCGCCAACCGCGGCACGTTCCCGGTAATCTGTGTGGCCTCCAAAACAGACCAAGGCGTTGAACGCCTGCTCGACTTGGTAGTGAAGAACTGCCCGATGCCGGACGAGGGACGCGTCATGAAAGCTACTAACGGCAATGCGCACGCTTTCAACGCCGCTGAACCTTTCGTCGGTTTTATCTTCAAGACTACGATTGAACAACACCTCGGCGAAGTCGCATTCATGAAAGTCTGCGACGGCACAATCAGCAAGGCCGACGATGTGATGAACAATAATACCAACACCAAGGAAAGGATTTCCCAGCTTCTTGTCTTTGCCGGCAAGAACAGAGTGGAGGTGGAAAAGGCTGTCGCCGGCGATATCGTCGCTACCATCAAACTGAAGTCCACCCCGACCAATACGACACTTGTGGCAAAGGGCGATGACATTATCGAGCCGACGGTTTACCCGGATCCTAAGTTCCGCACCGCCGTAAAAGCAAAAAACAGCGCCGACGACGAAAAACTTGGTCAGGTGCTCAACGAAATCCGCAAAACTGACCCGACATTCCTGATGGAACAGTCGAAAGAACTGAAGCAGATGATCATTTCAGGCCAAGGCGAACAGCATCTCAACATCGTGAAATGGATGATTGAGAAGCTCAACAAGATTGAGGTTGAGTATTATGCTCCCAAGATCCCTTACCGTGAAACAATTACGAAGTCAGCCGAGGCAATGTACCGCCATAAAAAACAGTCGGGCGGTTCCGGCCAGTTCGGCGAGGTTCACATGCTTATCGAGTCTTATTATGACGGCATGCCTACTCAGACCAAATACCCGATTCGTGCCACGGAAACGTATGACTTGCCGTGGGGCGGAAAACTGATATACAACAACTGTATCGTGGGCGGCGCTATCGATGCACGTTTTATGCCCGCAATCCTCAAGGGTATTATGGAGAAGATGGAGGAAGGTCCGCTCACCGGTTCATACGCCCGTGATATTGTGGTCAATATTTATGACGGTAAAATGCATCCCGTCGACTCCAACGAGTTGGCTTTCAAACTGGCCGGCCGTAATGCTTTCAAAGAGGCTTTCAAAAATGCAGGTCCGAAGATTCTGGAACCGATTTACGATGTTGACATCTTTGTCCCTTCAGACCGTATGGGCGATGTGATGACTGACCTTCAGGGACGCCGCGGCATTATGATGGGTATGGACAACGAGGGGGCATTCCAGATTATCCATGCCAAGATTCCGTTGGCAGAGATGAACAAGTACTCTACCACGTTGAGCTCCATTACTTCAGGACGCGCTTCCTATAGTATGAAATTCGCCGAATACCAGCAGGTGTCGGCAGATGTACAGAGCGAGATCATCAAGAAGTACGAAGAAGAACACAAAGACGAAGAGTAAAATCTTCGGCCGCTTTTCAGCGAAGTGTAACATTAAAAAGCGGGCTGGCTTTCCATTACGGAAGCCAGCCCGCTTTTTGTTGCCGTCCTTAGGTCAGTTGTTTTTCGCCTTTATCGTTGCAGCAACGATCTTGCGTGCTTCAACGGCCTCACGCACGTCATGGACGCGAAGAACCTGCGCTCCTTTCATCAAGGCGATGGTGTTAAGCACGGTGGTCCCGTTCAACGCCTGCCCGGTAGGGCAGTTGAGCAGTCTGCTGATCATAGATTTGCGTGAAATGCCGACTAATATCGGAAGATTGAAACATTGGAAAGCATCCAGATTCTGGAGTATAAAGTAGTTTTGTTCCAACGTTTTGCCGAACCCGAAGCCAGGGTCGAGGATGATGTCGAGAACGCCGGCTTTTTGGAGTCTCTCCAGTTGCGTGCCGAAAAAAAAGAGCATGTCTTTCAGGATGTCTTCGTACTGCGTATGTTGCTGCATCTTGTCGGGCTTGGCAGGCGTATGCATAAGGCAGTAAGGCATTTTCAGTTCCCCGACGGTCGGTATCATCTTGTCGTCGAATGTGCCGCCGGAGACATCGTTGATCATATCTGCCCCGTTGTCGTGGGCGGTCACGGCTACAGAAGACCGCCATGTGTCTACAGAGATGAACGCTTCGGGGAAATGTGCCCTTACTAAATGCACCGCTCTGCCAATGCGTTCAATTTCTGTGTCTTCTGGGATGTCGTCAGCACCGGGACGGGTTGACATTGCTCCGATGTCTATGATGTCTGCGCCATCTTCTAACATTTGACCGGCGTGGTGCAGAATGGCATCATTTGTCAAGTAGCGGCCGCCGTCGAAGAACGAGTCGGAGGTGACGTTCAATATGCCCATCACCAAAGGCTGCTCCAACGAGAAGAGCCTGCCCGAAAAGTTGATGTGTTTGATCATAATGCAAAAAAGGGCGTTATAACCCGTTGACGGCGAGTTATAACAACCCTTGATGTTGTTTGTTTGTTAATCAGTGCTGCTTAAACACATTATTTCCCCAAGAATGGATAACCGTATTCTGTTGCGGGAGAATAGGTCTCCTTGATGCAGCGGGAACTGATCCAGCGCACGAGGTTGAGCGTGCTTCCGGCCTTGTCGTTTGTGCCGGACGCTCTTGCTCCGCCAAAGGGTTGACATCCCACCACGGCGCCTGTCGGTTTGTCGTTGATGTAGAAATTGCCCGCAGCGTGACGCAGTACCCGCTCCGCGGTTTCGACTGCATAACGGTCCTGTGCGAAGATTGACCCGGTGAGGGCATACGGGGAGGTTTCATCGCAAACTTGCAGCATCTCTTCGTATTTGTCGTCGTCGTAAACGAATACGGTGATGACCGGTCCGAAAATCTCCTCGCGCATCGACTCATAGTCCGGTTTCTTGGCTACGATAACGGTCGGTTCTACAAAAAAGCCCACAGACTTGTCATAATGTCCGCCCACTACGACTTCAGCATCGTCTGAGGCCTTCGCGCGGTCAATATAGCCAGCAATGTTGTCGAACGACTTCTCGTCGATCACAGCGTTGACGAAATTGGAAAAGTCGCGCACGTCGCCCATCTTTACGGTGGCGGTCATCTCGTTGATGTTACGCAGGGTGTCAGGCCACAGCGATTTCGGGATATAGGCCCTGGAGGCGGCGGAGCATTTCTGTCCTTGGTATTCGAAGGCGCCGCGCACGACAGCCACGGCAAGTTCGCGTGCGGTGGCGGTATGGTGAGCAAAAATGAAGTCTTTACCACCGGTCTCGCCTACAATTTTAGGATATGTTCGGTAGTTGTCGATGTTTTGCCCAATCATTTTCCAGAAGCTCTTGAAAGTGGCCGTGCTTCCCGTGAAATGGACACCCGCCAGATGAGGAGACTTGAAAGCCACTTCGCTGATGACGGAGCCGTTGCCGGGAAGGAAGTTGATGACACCATCGGGGATGCCGGCCTCTTGAAGCAGTTTCATCAGGTAGTAGTTAGACAGAATGGAGGTTGTTGACGGTTTCCAGATTGTAACGTTGCCCATCAGGGCCGGAGCCACGTTGAGGTTCAGGGCTATTGAGGTGAAATTGAAAGGCGTGATGGCATAGACGAACCCTTCCAGTCCGCGGTACTCGTTGCGGTTAAGTGTCGCATGGTCGGATATGGGCTGCTGCCCGTACAACTTGGCTGCAAAGTAGGTGTTGAAACGTAAAAAGTCGATGGCTTCACAAGGACAGTCAATCTCGGCCTGCATCGAGTTCTTGCCCTGTCCAAGCATACATGCGGCATTCAGCACATATCTGTATTTGGTGGCAAGCAGTTCGGCGGCTTTCATCATAACCGAGGCTCTCTGTATCCAAGGGAGTTCTTCCCAGTCCTTGCGTGCTGCCAAAGCGGCGTCAATGGCCATCTGAACCTCTTTCGCCCCGGCTTTATGGTAGTTTGCCAGCACGTGACTGTGGTTGGTCGGCATCACCACCTTCCCCATATCGCCGGTTTTAACCTCCTTGCCTCCGATAATCAAAGGAATCTCTATGGTCTGGTTGTACTGCTTTTCAAGTTCTGCCTGCAGAAGTGTCCGTTCAGGCGTGCCCGGTGCATACGAATAAACCGGTTCGTTTTGGGGTTCTCTGAATTCAAAATTTGCGTTGTTCATGTTATATAATTATTAAAAAGGGTTGGAATCTTTTGTGACTTTAAAAAGCAGAGCAAAAATACAAAAAGATGAAATGCCAAGTGGCTCCCGTGAGACTAAAGCATTTTGTGCATGTCTGCTTTCAGTGTGTTCAAGGCTTTTTCAACTACCGGCTTTTGCGAGGCGGCTATCAGCAGCGACTCTGCAAAAGTCTGCCCCGTTGTGCCCTCTTCCATCTGTTCTGCAACGGTGCTGATGATTTCCATTATGTCGTCTTTTGCATTGCAGACTTCTTTCCATACGCTGTCGGAGATGTAGATCTGTTGCGACAGGTTGTGTTCGAATTCCGACCGTATGGCGGTCAGCAAGAGGTTTTGCTCCTGGGCTACGGTAAGTCCGGGAGAGTGTATGCGCATGACTAACTGGTTGGGCTCTATGCGTTCTAAGAAGAGCGCCATCCTTTCGTATGCCTGAAGACGCAAGGGAAGTACGATGCTGTCCGTGCTCTTTCTGTGCTCCACGACTTGTGCTTTCAGCCGGTATTCTACAATCGTCTTGACGGCTGCAACAACGGCAAAGGCTATGATGGCAGTTATAATTACAGGGACGAAGTTCATAAATAACAATTAAGGTACAAGAGTTTTGAAATGGAAAAACGGAGGCACAATGAATGTTGTGCCTCCGTAGTGCTGTCAGATTAGCCGCAATAGAAATGCTCATGAACCAGCCGGTCCATAACCTTGGGGTCTTTTTCGATTTCCTTCCGGATGTCTTTGTCGTTGAAAGCCTTCAGTCGCTTTACGATGTCGTCAATCATTTCGTTGTTGAAGACGCCGTGATTTTCGAAGATGTCGCGGTGGCGGCTCAGTTCATCGGCCGATTCCCAGCAAGAGGAGGGAAGTTGGGCCAGACTATCTACAAGGTTTTTGTTTTCGGGACGGTGAATGTCAACGTCCACGTAAGTTTTTGCAGCAAAGTCGAGGGCGCCCTCCATCTCAAAGCCATGCCGTGCGGCACAAACAAGTCCGGCCATCAGCAGATAGATGTCGGCAGAACCGTCGGGGCAGCGGAACTCTACGGTCTGTTTCTGCGAGCGGTCTTTGTTGACGGGTTTCTCCAGCGGATTGAGTTCGGCTACAATGTCATTCTTGTGGTTCCAGCCCAGCGGCACGCGCACCAGCACCGAGCGGTTGCGGTCGCCCCAGCAGACGGAGGTCGGCGCCTCTTGATGAGGCACAAGCCTGAAATAGGAAGTAGGGTTGGTGTTGCCGAAAGCGGTCAGCGACCCGGCGCATGTCATATATCCGGCGATGGCGGTCTTGGCTATGGAGTTGAGTTTGCTTTTCGTGACATACTGGTTTTTCCCGTTTCCGTTCACGATGCGGGTGTGGATGTGAAGCCCGCTGCCGGCTTTCCCGTTGGTGATTTTTGGGGCAAAGGTGACATCCAGGCCGTGTTTGTAGGCGAGGTTGCGGATGATCCATTTGGCGAGCACCAATTGGTCGGCCGCTTGCTGCACGTCGGTGACCAAAAATTCAATTTCGTTCTGCTCGTATATCTTGCCGTCCATCGTGAAGTTGCCTACTTCAGAATGGCCGTATTTTATTTGCCCGCCGGCCTTGGCAATGTCGAACATGCATTCAGCCCTGAAACTTTCAAATTTCGTGAATGGCGACGACTCGTGGTAGCCGCGCTGGTCCGGTATGGTGTAAAGGTCTTCTGCCGGCCCGATAACATAATACTCTAACTCTCCCATGGCTTGGAAATACATGCCTGTAACCTCCGTGAAGGATTTGCATGCCTTGCGCAAGATGTATTCCGGAGAGTTTTCGAGAGGCTGCCCGTCTTTGTTGTAGTACGAACAGAGGAATGAAAGGGTAGGGATTTCTGCAAACGGATGGATGAATGCAGTGGAGAAACGTGGAATGACATACAAGTCAGACGAACCGGCATGGATGAAATCGGGGAAAATGTTGGAACCGTCCACACGTTCTCCGTTTGAAAGGATCTGTTCCAGATATTCGCGGTTGTTGAGGATGAAGGCCAAGGTCTTCAGCCTGCCGTCGCCGGCCACATAATGGAAGTTGACCATCTTGATGTCATTCTCTTCTACATACTTGATGATGTCAGATTTAGTGAATTCGCCCGGACTCTTTTTGAAGTAGTTCACCAGCGGATTCATACTCATAGCTGTACTTTCTTTCATATTGTGTGTTATTTTAATATTCCTTTTTTGATGGAGGCAAAGATACAATAAAGAAACGAAATGCACGAAAAGAGAAAATGGACGGATTACTCCTCCGAAGAGCGTTCATAGCGGGTCTCTCGCAAAAGGCGGTGCACCTCCGGATTTACCTCGTCGAGGTAGTATTCTTTAGAGTCTATTTCTTTCCTGTTTTCGTCGTAGGAGTATTCGGCCCAACCTGTAATCTTTCCGTCTCTGTTGAAAAGCGTGTTTTTAAGCACTAACGTCCCCTCGTATTCCATCGATATCCGACGGTAGTTGTCGAGGTCCTCTTCTTCAGTCTCAAGCAGAAGCCCGTCATTGTTATAGGTGCGGCATGTTTTGGAAATCAGGGTGTTGTTGTAGTCGTACACCAGCTCTTTGATGCGGTTGCCTTGTCCGTCGTAGGTGTATTCGTAGGTGCGGCGGTCGTGGTTCTGTATCTCGTCGCGAATGTGCTTGGAAAGCAGCCCCTTCCCGTCGTATTCGTAGTGGTTCTCGTACATTTTGTTGCCATATTCGTCGTTCTCGGTTTCGTGTATCAAGAGATTCCCGCTGTACTCCATCTGTTTCTCGACGTAGTCGAGTTTCCCTTTGTCGTACATTTCGGTACGCACTACATTGCCGGACGGGTCGTGGATGTATTTGGTGATGTACTCGGTGCTGTCCTCCCCGAAATAGTTGCCCTGTTCTTCCAGCATGCCTTGTTCATCGTACTTGTTCACAGTCTTCTGCAACAAGACATGGTTGCCGTCAAACTGCTCTGTGGCAACGAGCCTTTCTTGTTTGTCGTATTGATTGATTGTGAGTGTGTTTGTCGTTCCGTCAGGGTCAAAACGTTCTTCTTTTACAAGGTTGTCGTGCTCGTCGTAACAGGCAATCAGTTCAACATATTCTTTCTTTTCGATGTCTGCCTCGTCGTATCCGGTACGACGGTATTCGGTCTTGATGATTTTTAAGGTTCTCATATAATCAGTTTTTAGGATTAACGGCGCAAAGATATAAAAGAAAAAGGAACAGGATGTTTTTACAGCCTTTCTGTTTACGGCTGATAATCTTAAAAAATGTTTCAGTCAACAGACATCTGCCACAACGAAAATGATTCGCCTGACGGAATAAGGAAGACATAGGCAGATGGAGACGAGCAAGAAAGGCTTTTTTGTACATTTGCACCCGATTATTTGAAGTTATGGAAAAGTGTCTCTTGATGGCTGTAGCACTGCTGTTTTTGGCCGCCGCATGCTCGCCTAAGATTATCGGGGCGCGTCCTCACCGCAAGGACCGCAACTGCGGCTGCGAATACCGTGCCGTCAGCCAGCCGACAGATTCATTGTTCGTTTGTTATGATTGGTAATAATATGCGGAAATATTTGCTGTTTTTGTGCGCCCTCCTCTTTTGCTGCTCTTGCAAAAATGCACACGACAAGATTGTTATGGAGGGAGATATTAAAGGCGGCGGCAGCAGCGAACTCGTGCTGGCTATGGTTACGAACGACGGGCTCCTGATGTTAGACTCGGTGAAGATGAAAGATGGACATTTCCGCTTTGAAATAAAGCCGGAGACCAAAGACGACTTCGCCAATGTTTCAACCCCGATGATGTACCAGTTGATGCTGTCACCCTATAATACATTGACCACCATTGCTCAAGGCGGCGACAGGCTCGTGTTTGATGCCGAAGCCGAGGGTCTGGTGTCCTCCTATCGGGTCTCTGGTGGCGAAGAGGCGGTGCTGGTATGTCAACTCGACAGTGCCCTGCATGCCTTTGCACAGTCGGTGGAACAACTGTACGCTTTCTATATGAAGAACCTCGATGACGATTCTGCCCGCGCTGAGGTGGAAAAGAATTATCTACATCTGAGACAAGAACATAAACAGTACCTGCAATCGTTTATTCAGCAGCATCCTGATAAAATGGCTTCTTATATAGCCTTCTACCAAAGTTACAACAGAGGTGTTTTTTTCAATGAGGTGAACGACCGCGAAATGCTGGAAACGATTACACAGTCTTTGAAAAACAAATACCCAAACAATCCATATATCCAAAATATGCAGCGACGTATGCAGATGCTCGATTTGATGGAAGATGATAACAGGAAACAATGATACTGATTAATATTGGAAACGAATTGCTGATAGGGCAGGTTGTAAACACGAACGCTGCCTTTGTAGGACAGGAAATGTCAGCGGCCGGGTTTGCGATGACCGAAACCGTTACCGTCGGCGACAACAAAGAGGCTATCACAGAGGCTGTCCGCAGTGCGATGGCCAAAACAGATGTGGTTCTGATGACGGGTGGCCTTGGCCCAACCAAAGATGACATTACCAAAACGGTGATTTGCGAGTACTTCTCGCGGAAGTTGGTTGAAGATGCGCCTACCCTTCAGCGGGTGACGGATCTTTTTGCGGCTCGAGGCATGGCAATGACGGAAACCAACCGGCAACAGGCATTGGTGCCGGAAGGATGCACCGTGTTGCCGAATACGCTCGGCACGGCTCCCGGCATTTGGATAGAACAAGACGGCAAAGTGTTGGTTTCGCTGCCCGGTGTGCCTTATGAGATGGAGAAACTGCTTAAGGATGAGGTTGTCGTACGAATGAAAGCACGCAGCGTAGGAAGTCAAGCCCTCTGTCATAGGGTGTTGCAGTGTACGGGCATTACCGAAAGCGGCTTGTCGGACTTGCTGGAATCTTACGAACGCCAGTTGCCTGACAACATGTCGCTTGCCTATCTGCCGAAACCCGGCATTGTACGGCTCCGGCTTACAGGACATGGCAATGACGAGAAGATCCTTAAGGCAGAAATGGAGGAATACTTTGCCAAATTGAAAGCGCAGACCGCCGGATATGCTTTCACGGATGAGGATATTCCGATGGAGGCTGTTGTGGGACGTCTATTGGCCGCTGCCAATAAGACGATGGCCACGGCAGAGAGCTGTACGGGTGGCTATATCGCACACCTGGTCACCACCATTCCGGGAAGTTCCCGCTACTTCAAGGGTTCTATAGTGTCATACAGCAACGAGATAAAACGCAATTTGCTTAATGTGCGCGAAGATAACCTCAAACGGCGCGGCGCAGTGAGTGAGCAAGTGGTGAGCGATATGGCACTTAACTCGATGGAACTGTTTGACGTGGATTATACCATTGCGGTTTCTGGCATTGCCGGCCCTGACGGCGGCACAGACGAGAAACCCGTTGGCACGGTGTGGATTGCAGTGGCAACGCCCGTGCGTCTGGTGACGAAGGAATTCCGCTTCGGCAACCGTTCCGGTCGACAACAGATTATAGAGCGCAGCGCATACGCTGCACTGAATATGCTACGCCTCGAGGTGGAGAAGGACTTGAAATAAGTGCTGTATAGCCAACAAGCCATCATGGATGACTCTATATCACGTTTCAAGCAATACCTCGTATATGAGAAAGGTCTCTCCCCAAAAAGCGTGGAGTCTTATCTGCACGATGTACGGCTGTTAGATACATTCCTCTCCGGGAAACCGCTCGAAAAGGTGGCGTTGTCTGATTTGCAGTCTTTCCTGCATCAACTGTATGCACAAGGGGCAGCGACACGTTCGCAGGCACGCATCATCTCCGGAATACGGGCCTTTTATCGATTCCTGATGTATGAGGGTACGCTTGACAATGACCCGACCGCCTTGATAGATGCGCCAAAGATAGGTCTGCACTTGCCGGATGTGCTTTCCATACAGGAGATAGAGGCAATGATGAACGTCATTGACTTGAGCGCACCGGAGGGACACCGCAACCGGGCGATGCTTGAGGTGATGTACGGCTGCGGCTTGCGCGTGAGCGAACTGGTGACTTTGAAACTGTCCCACCTTTTTTTTGACGAGGGCTTTATAAAAGTGGTCGGCAAAGGCAACAAGGAAAGGTTTGTCCCAATCGGGACAATGGCACAGAGGATGACACGGTTGTATTTAGAAGGCGCGCGCCGTGACGTGACACCGGTTCCTGACGAGGCATCGTATGTTTTTCTCAACAGAAGGGGGTACCACCTCTCGCGCGAGATGGTTTTCTTGTTAGTCAAGAAATGGGCGGCAGCAGCCGGAATCTCCAAGAAGGTCAGTCCGCATACGTTCCGGCATTCGTTTGCCACTCACCTTATCGAGGGAGGCGCCGATTTGCGTGCCGTGCAGCAAATGCTCGGTCACGAGAATATTACCACAACGGAAATCTATACCCACCTTGACCGCGACTACATCCGGAGCAATATGGCGTTGTACCATCCCCGTTATTGACAACCGGAACCAAAAGGAATCAGTAAAATGCGGGTGACCCGTAAATCTCAAGCAGTTTCCTTTGATAGAGGCATTGGTATTGCGCTTGCGCCTCTTCCGATTTGGACTGCATAAGGTTGTTCTTGGCCTCGTTGAATTCGGTCGTGGTTGCGCGGCCTTCTTCATATTTGGCCCTGGTAAGGTTAAACGACTCCTGAGAACTCTCCACCGCGGCTTTGCTGCTTGTATATTTGTCTATCGCTGCAACGGCCTCATAATAGGCTTGCTGTATTTTCTTGTACAGAGACTTTTTCTCGGTTTCAAGTTGTATCTGCTGGCTTTCGGCTTGTATTTTAGCTGTCCTGACGTTGTTGCGCGTGGACAGTTTGTCGAAAACGGGCACATTCAACGACAACCCGACGTATGGGCTTAAGTTGGTGCGCATCTGTTCTGCAAAACTCTTCGTGGCGCCGCCGCGTACAGCATAATAGTTAGTGCCTACGCCGAAATTCATCGACAGGGTGGGGTAATACGCACTTTTTGACAAGGATACACTGGTTTTGGCATAGTCTGTACGCAGCATTTCGGCTTTTACTGAAGGACGTTCGTTGACGGCATTGTTGTAAACCTGCTCGGGGTCGGGCAAGGCCTGCAGGTCAAATTCGGTCAGGTCAGGCGGCACGACACTGAAGTTTTCCGGACTTTGCAGTTCCAGCAGTTGGGTCAATTCGAGCAGCGAGAGTTTCAGGCTGTTGCGTGACTGTGTGAGGGTGAGCCGGCTCTTGGCAAGGGTGGACCGTTGCGTGGCCACCTCAGCGGCACTGGCTCTGCCTGCCTCTTTGAGCGCAGAAAGACGTTCCACTTGCATAGAGTCGATGTTGACCTGCAACTGTGCGACATCAGCAATCGTCATGTTGTAAAGCACTTGCATATAAGCTTCCATTACCGATATGCGTATTTCTTCTTTAATGTTGGCATAGTCGGCATTGGCAGCGGCAAGGTTCAGTTTCCCTAACGAAATGCTGTTTTTGACCCTCAGACCGGTGAAGAGGTCCAGATTGGCGCCGAGACCGAAAGAGGTATTTGCGGTGTTGGAACTGACGTAAGTGTTGTCTTCAGAGAGTCCGCGTCCGATGGAGAAGTTCTGTGACCCACTTGCCTGCACGGTAGGCAGTATGCTGTTTCGTGCGGTGTTCAGTTCTATGGTCCGCTGCTTCTGGGTGAGCAAGTTCTGCTGCACCGTGAGGTTGTGTTCCGAAGCATAGCGGATGCAGTCGTCTAAAGTCCACGATTTGCTGCCTTGTTCCTGCTGCGCGCCCGCCGTAAGGAGACAAACGGCAAAGGCGGCGGATAATGCTCTTTTTCTCATCACTGCTCTATTATTTTGGTTCCTCTGACAATGTCGCCCTTTTTCAGGCCGTTTTTGATCTGGATGTTCAGGCCGTCGCTGAGACCTGTCTGTACGCTCCGTCGTTCATATTGTCCGTTTCCGCTCCTGACATATACGAAAGTGGAGTCGCCTGAAAACTCGAGCGTGCTTTCCGGAATGGACAGCACGTCTTTTGCCTCTTCCATAATCACCTCGGCATTTGCGCCATATCCGGAACGTATCTTGTCACTCTCTTTCATCTTGACCGCCGCCTTCACTTCAAAACGGTTTGTCCCGTTTTCTGTGGTCGCTTTCGGTGAGATGTATTCGAGGACGGCATCAAAGGAGCAGTCCGGCAAAGCGCCTACAGT
This sequence comes from Oscillospiraceae bacterium, assembly GCA_963603365.1. Classification (GTDB taxonomy): domain Bacteria; phylum Bacteroidota; class Bacteroidia; order Bacteroidales; family WCHB1-69; genus F23-D06. The sequence goes on along the minus strand of CAVCMI010000008.1, from coordinate 26,173 downwards.
GATGCTTAGCGCCATGCCTTCGTGCAAGGTCCCCACTTCAGTCTCATCTACGTTTCCGGTGAACACCAGGTCGTTCATGTTGGCGACGGTGGCCACAGTGGTGCCGTCATTTAGCGTGTTGGCTTGTATAACAGAGTTGCCGACCTTGACCGGAATGTCAAGGATGAGCCCTGCAATAGTGGAACGTATTAGGGTGGAACTTGAGTTGGCATTGGAAGAGGAGACTCCGTCGCGGATGATTTCGAGCGCTTCCCGGGCAGCCGATTGCTCTTCGCGCGCCTGGTCAAGTTGCTGTTGCACCTCTTCAAACGCTTCGCGGCTAACCATATCCTTTTCGTAAAGCGCTTTCTCTCGGTTGTAGTTGGTCAGGACCTGCGCATAATTGATTTCTGCGAGACGAACGCGGCTTTGTGCCGAACTCAGCGAGGTCATGTCTGGAATGACCTTCAGCTTGGCGATAACCTCATTTTCTGCCACCTCTTGTCCGGCTTCCTTGTAGAGTTCGGCGATGATGCCGTTGATCTGCGGCTTGATGTCAACCTCGTCACGCGGGGCGATGCTTCCGGTTATCAGCGTCTTGCGCTGAATGTTCGTTGTAGTGACCTCATACTCGTTGTATCTGACTTTTTCGGATTTCGACTTCTTGACCAAAAAGAAAAGTGTCCCCCAAAAAATCAGGATGACGATGACCAGGATGATCCATTTCAATGCTTTTTTCATATTCTTATTCGTTTTTTTCTGTTTTGTTGTCAATAATGTTATTCGTCGCGCATGGCATCTACGGGTTTGATGTGCATAGCGCGATATGCGGGAGGTATGCCGGCAAGGATGCCAAGAGCCAGCAACAGCAGCAGTGCCGACAACGCTGTTCCGATGCCTATTTGGAATACGGCCTGATGGGTCAACATCTCCAAGAGGTTGAGCAAAAAGACAGAGAATACAATGCCGAAAATCCCCGCCACGATGGTCAGGGTGATGCTTTCTGCTACAATCTGGAACATAATATTGCCTGGCGTGGCGCCGATGGCACGACGGATGCCGATTTCAGTGGTTCGTTCGCGCACTACCACTAACATGATATTGCTCACCCCGATAGCGCCCGAAAGCAAAGTCCCTAAGCCTACCAGCCACATCAGGAAATTGACGCCACGGAAAAGCGTGTCCACAATCTTGAACATCGGTTCCATGTTAAGCATCATCAAGCCGCGGTCGTCGGTAGGGTCGATGTAATGGCTGCGAGAAACGACTTGCCGCAGACGGTTTTCCAACGAAGACATTTGGATGCCGTCTTTGCCCACCACGCAAATCATATCCACGTTGTCTCCGGCTCCGGTGATGTCTTTAAGCACCGAAATCGGAACAGTGACTTTGCCGTCGCTGCTGCCGCCAACGCTGATGTTAGACGAACTGACGTTAACGCCAACTACTTGATAATAAGAAGAGCCAACTTGTATGGTTTGCCCGCAAGGGTTGCCGCCGCCTGGAAACAGGGATTGATAGACCCGTTTGCCAATGACGCAGACTTTCCGTTTCTGCTGGATGTCCACCTCATTCAGGAAACGGCCGTATTTGAGTTCCGGTGCCTCTATTTGGCCGTAACAGGCCTCCACACCGCTCATCGAGCAAGAGAGGCTGAAACTGTTTTTCTTTGCGCTGATCCCCCATTTGGAGATGGTCGGCGTTACGATGGCCAATTCGGGGAACAGCTGCTTTATTCTCTCCACATCCTGATACTGAAGACTCCAGGTTCTGCCCTCTTTGAAGCCTTTGTAGGGTTTTGTTGTCTCCTGGGCTACCATTATGATGGAGTTGGTGGCAAAATTCTCGAAATTCTTGGTAAGCATAACTTTGAGCCCTTTGCCGCCGCCTATAAGGAACAATAGCATAAAAAGCCCCCAGAAAATGCCGAATCCGGTCAGCAGGCTACGCTTCTTGTTGCGGAGCAGCGCGTCTGCAATTTCGTTGAAAGTGTCAATGTCGAACTTTTTCATACGCCTTTCAATGCTTCTACAGGCCGGATACGTGCCGCTTTAAGGGCTGGCGAAAGCCCAGCCAGTGTGCCCGCGACGACCAGAACAACAGAAACCCCAATGGCAACATCGATGCCGACGCTGGGATTGACAAAAATCTGAATGGGCTGCCCGAACATGTCAAGCGTATTGGAACCGACGGTTCTCTTCATCACTTCGCAGGCCAACAAACCGGCAATCATGCCCAAATAGCCGAAAAAGGCGGTGATGGTGACACTCTCCATCACGATGAGTTTCATAATGGCCCAAGGTGTCGCGCCGATGGCTTTACGGACACCGAACTCGTAAGTGCGCTCCCGGACGGTGATCAGCATAATGTTTGAAACGCCCACAATGCCGCCGAAGAGCGTAAACAATCCTGTAATCCAAAGCGCTTTTTGGATAAGTGAAGTGCCTTTCTCCATCTGAAGGTTTTGGGTGAAACGGTTCCAGATCCAGAAAGTGCCCTCATCTTCGGGGGCTGCCTTGTGTGCTTTGTTCAATGCCGCCCGATACTGTTTCTCAAATTGCTCGTTTTCCTCTACCGTGTTCAGCCCATGAAAGGTAAACGAGATGTCGTCTGCATAATTGAAACTCCCGAACACAATCTGGTAAGTGGTGAAAGGCATATAAACGCTGTTGGAGCCCATGTTGTCTCTCTTTTTGTAAACCCCGACGGCCTGGTAGATGATGTTGCCGACAGAAATCTGTTTCCCGATGATGTCGCTGCAGTCGGCAGTGTCGCCCAACAGTGTCTGTACGTAAGAGTTAGGAAGAACTATGCACTTCCGCTTCAATTGCATGTCGTTTTGATTGATGAAACGTCCGGCCAGCAATTTCAGCCCTTCCATTTCCTGATATTCGGGGTAGCATCCGCAGAGCGAAACCGATACATAATTGTCTTTGTAGTTCATTGACAGCGAACTCTTTTCTACACTTGCCGTCACCTTGTCGATATGGTCTGCAAAAAGGCCGCTTCGTGTGATTTGTATGTCATTGTCGTTCAAGTCGAGATGCCGCCCCTCTTGCAGGCCGTTGTATGGCTTTGTGGTAAACCCGCCCCAAACCATCATTACGTTGGAGGCGAAGTCGGCTCCGTTTTGCTGGAAGGCGTTCATCAGGCCGTTGCCGGCGCCCAACAGCACTATCAAGATGAAAATCCCCCACGAAACGGCGAAGCCCGTCAGAGCGGTACGCAATTTGTTGCGCTTTGCCGAACCCCATATTTCATTCAAAAAATCTCGCATGGTAATTTATTGTAAGATATACAGTGCCATAAAGGAAAGACTATTTCATTACAGTGCCGGTGCCGAACAGGGAGGCATGATGGTCTTTGTTCATAGTTATTTCGCCGATGACGCCATCCTTGATGTGGATTATCCTGTCGGTGCAGTTTGCCACGCCGCTTTCGTGAGTCACCACAACGATGGTGACGCCTTTTTCGCGGTTGAGACGTGTGAGCAGCTCCATGACTTCGAGCGATGTTTTGGAATCGAGCGCACCGGTAGGTTCGTCTGCAAGAAGTATACGAGGCTGCGTTATCAGCGACCGTGCAATGGCTACCCGCTGTTTCTGCCCGCCCGAGAGCTCGTTGGGATAATGGGTTGCCCACTCGGCCAGACCGAAATGCTCCAGGTATTCCATAGCCTTCTCACGCCGCAGCTTCCGACCGGTCCCTTGATAGAACAACGGCAGCTCAACATTCTCAACGGCTGTCTTGAAGGCTATCAGGTTGAACGACTGAAACACAAAGCCAATCATCTTGTTGCGGTAATGGGCAGCCTCTTTTTCACTGAGGTCTTTGATGAGTTTCCCGTCCAGGTGATAAGAGCCCTCGTCGTAGTTGTCGAGAATCCCTAAAATGTTCAGCAACGTTGATTTGCCCGAGCCTGACGCACCCATGATGGAGACAAACTCTCCCTGTTCTATGCCCATGTCAACTCCTTTCAGCACATGGACGGGCTGCCCGTTGTCGTATGTTTTGTGAATGTTTTTCAGACTAATAATCATATTGCCTTGTTCTATCCGGTATTAACGTTGTACAGAAGAAAAACGAGGATGAAAGTTTAAACATAGATTTATGTGACATAGTTAGAATAAAAACATCCGTGCCGGCAACGGTTTGGCTATGATTATTTGTTGCCCTGGCACGGAATGTTTGTGAAATGTTCAGGTTCAGTATGGCATTATTTTTTGTATTAAACGGTTTAATAATTCCATAAAGTTGGGATTGTCATTGTGTTGTATGGTGACGGTGGGAGGCAGATACACTTCCGTGACAATGTCGTATTTCTTTTTCAAGTAGAGGCCGTTGTTGACTTTGACCTCAAGGACAGGGATGCCTTTTTGCTGTTTGCTGCCGACTGAGATCATGTTCAGGCGTTCGGCGGCCTGCTCCTCCGTTTTTCCGTAAGCTGTAATCTTGACGACGCAGCGAATCTTGTCGGATTTGTTTTCCTTGAGGACGACTTTCCCTACGGCATTCAGCAAAAACTGGTTGCTTGTGTTCTGGAAAGTCTTCACGCAGGTCTGTTTTGCCTGATGGCACGAGGCATTGTCCCGTTGGGCGCTTGCATCGCAAAACAGCAACACTATTAGGGTCAGCAGCAAAAAGGCTCTCCCGGATTTCAGGGAATTGTGGCTCTTGAGTGTTCTTGACCTTTTAGGATTGTTTTTCATATAGTTGAATCGTTTCTATTGTCTGATGAAAGGATTGTATTATACGTGGCTTCCATGTCAGAACAACTGGATGCCGACTTGAAATTCGGGCAGGTCGTTGCCGCTTTTCATTATTCTGGAAATCCGGTATTGGCCAAACAACGCGAAGTTTCCGTATCCTATCCGGACTCTGACACCATAGTTCAGTTTGTGGATGTCTCCCAAGAAGTCTTTCTGCACGTTTTTGATTTTGTTTTGCAATGCGGAACTGGAGTTCTCGTTGTTTATGACGGTGGAATATTTTGACACCAATTTATAACGGTTCCCTGTAATCCACGATCCATAAACGCCCGTGTCGATGAACCAAGATTTGTTGTTCGTTCCGCTGCTGAGTTTGAAACGCTGATATATTTCCAGGTCAAATTGCGTGGTTTTGATGTTGCTTTTCTTGATGTTGGTGTTATAGAGGGGCGTTTCGTGTTCGAGACCGGCAATCTGTTTGGCGGCAAAGAGGCTGTCGGTAGCATACCAGGATGATCCGAATCCGATGCGGAAACCGAGCCTGTAAACTCTGCCGAGTTTCCAACGGTTGTCAATCACGACAGACAGAGAACGCGACATCCGTTGGTCTTGGTTTATGTTGCCGTTCTCTCCCCACATTGTGGGTATGTATAGACCTGTGACGAGGCTGATGTCTGTTTCATGGTGTCTTTTTGTTCTTTTCCCATTGTAAAAGTCGTTGTAGAAACGATAAAGCTCTTCCGTGTTTTCTTTAGAAATCTCTTTTGAGAACGAAGGGAACGGAAGGGAATCTTTGCCTACGACATACTGCACATATTGATTGTCGAACCAGAGTTTCAAGGTCTGGCCGTTCTGCAGCGTGCTCTTGTCTATGGTGTATGCGAGCGTGTTTGCGGCGGCAGAGTCCTCTGTCGATGAGGAGATTCTATAACTGTTGTAGGTATCGATGGAACCGTCGCCGTTGGTTACGTTATAGAACAGCGTACGGGCCCGGTTGCGGCTGACGGGCACTACATAAGTGTTGGCAGTATCTTCGAAAAGACGTATCGAGGTGGCAGGTTTCTGTGGTTCCGAGTCTGTGAAGTAGCCTGCTTGCGGCACGCCGTATCCCATCGAGTAGTCAAAATAGGGATAGTGGTTGCCCGATTTCTGTATCTCTTCCATCAGTTGAAGGACAGACCAATCGGGGTGCATCTGTTTTACGCATGCGGCGAAGCCGGTCACCATCGGCGTGGCGAAAGAGGTGCCTTGGTTGTAGTTGTAGTTCCCGTTTTTGTCCGCTACCATATCGTGGCCGCAAGCCACCACATTGGGTTTCATGCGTCCGTCGGCGGTGGGGCCGTATGAACTGTAAGACGAACGCGCTTCCAGAGATTCTACAGCCCCGACGGAGAGCACGCTGTCGGCATCGGCAGGTGTGACAAGCACTTTCCAGGAGACATCGCCTTCATTGCCCATGGCTGTGCATACAAGGATGCCTTTCCGGGCAGCGGTGTTGGCGGCGCGTGCCACCATAGAACGTTCCCCGTTCATGTCGCGGATGCAGTAACGGTCGCTGCCGTAGCCAAGCGAACTGTTTACAATGTCGGCACCGTTTTTGTCTGCCCACTCAAGCGCCTGCACCCACCAGACCTCTTCACGCTTTATTTCGGCCTCAACTTCAGTGCGGGCAAGCAGGAACTCGGCATCCGGAGCAAGACCTAACAGTGTACTGTCGTTCATCAAACCGCCAATGCAACTCAATACCATACGTCCATGAGCTACACCGTTATAGACATCCTCTTTTTTTTGGACAAAGTTCCACGTGCCTACAATTTGCTTGCTGTCGCGCATTTTCTTGAACGCTGGATGAATGTCCACGTCTTTGAAACCGCCATCAAAAACCGCAATGCGGACACCTTTGCCGCTGATGCCGACCTTTTGGAATTTAGAGCCCTGCATCATAGCCACTTGATGCAGAGAACCGTCATATACTGCTTTCTCAGGGGTGAAAGCGGCGGATTTGTGCTCCGTGGTCACGGCTTCCGACAGAATCTCATGCACGCTTTTCACGTATGGCAGTTCCTCTATGATGCTGATTTCTTCCGGAGTGGCCTCTACTGCCACAGCATTGAACCAGCGCGACTGCCCGACATAGTCGTCTGCCAGCGCCAACACGCCTGTTACGTAGTCTGTGTTTACCGGATAGTTGGAATAATCGTCTGCCCGCAGTCCCAGATTCTCATAACGCTGGAGGGCCTTGGGGTCAAAATACTCGTCAGGATTGAAAAAAGTGTTGTTCTTGTCGGTGAAAAATACCCAGTAGTTTTGTTGAGCAAACACTTGGAAACATCCAAGCAGGCATAAAGCCATTATTGTAAATCTCTTCATTGTATTGTTATTTTAAAGGTTGATAAATGCAGTTCTTTATAGTCCGGATTTGTTGTATTGTTTGTTGTAAAGGTTAATGATTTCGTAGAGGTCAATGTTCAGCAGTCTCATTTTTTTCAGAAAGACCGGCACGTCTTCTTCCATGAAATGCTTTTTCTGCAACGATGTAATAATGTCAACGGAATTGTCAGTCACAAAGAAGCCAATGCCTCTTTTGTTGGCAATGATGCCGTTGTTCTGAAGAAACTCGTAGGAACGCATTACGGTGTTGGGGTTTACTTCAAAGAGCACGGCAAGTTCCCGCACCGACTTTGCTTTTTCACCAGGCTTCCAGTTGCCGGTCAGGATTTGCTCTGAAACCCAGTCAACAATCTGCATGTAAATGGTTTGTGATGAATTGAAGTCCATATTATGCCTCCGTTTCTTTCATTCTCAAAAAGCTCAGTGCGTAAAAGTACACGACAGCTGTTGATTTGACAGCGATTGAAAAATTGTGGCGAGACATCAAAGCGTATGACCGTCCTGTCTCATGGTAGAGGGCAATCTGCCCGTCAACGATGTGCCATGAATTCAGCCAGGTTACGATAAAAACCAGGATGGCGAAAACCAACATGATGATAACGCAGCAGGCTAAGGTTTTAAGCGTTGTCCTTTTCTTGAAATAGATGCTTCCGAAAAACAGGGCAGACAGGAGCAGGCAGACGTTCAGGAGAGGGTCGATGTCCAAGAAGATTCTGTCAAAGAACGACAGGTACGAACCCTCTGTCAACGGATACAGCGCAGTAAATCTTATGGCAAGATATCCTAACGAATACCCCATAAAAAGCGAAAAGGCCAGCCCTATTATCGCATAGACGTTTACCAGCAGAAAACCAACGGTTACTTTTTCCTTGTAGTTGGCAGGAATCATCAGATAATGGATCCGGCTTGAAGAATTGTTCAGATGGCCGAAAACTCTCTGTGGAAAGAAGGCGAGAAGAATGCCGGCAATCATTGTGGCCGGATTGGTCCATTCGTCGAAACCACAAAAAACGGTATATAAGAATGAAACAATGGCAACGAGTCCGAAAGTCCAAAGAAGGTCACGGCGCCAGTTTTCGATAAAATAGGCTTTCAATAAATTATTTATGTTCTGGATGTTCATGATTGAGGCGGTTTTAATCGATGTTGATAATAATGTCGGAGGACTCAATGGCTGTTGTGTCAACCTCTTCCTCCAACATTTCTTCGTCCATTATTATTTCGGTGGTTGAAGAATATTTACGGTCTTTCTGGAAGTTTGAAGGGGAGGTGCGGAAACGAATCTGCAGATATAGCGTGATGCTTAATATGATGAAGACAGCAACGGCAAGGGCTGTCGCGCCTAAGATCTTATTCGTGTATATTTTCATGACGGTGGTGTTATTTGAAAAGGTTTGAAATTGCTTGGCTGTTGCTGATGGCCGCATTGAAGAGCATTTCCAGGTCGAGGCTGGAGTCAAGATGCCCCTCATTTTCCTTTACTTGATAGAAGCCCCGCGGCGTTTCTTCACTGTAAAAAACAGTTCCTTCCTGACTTTTGTTGTTGTCCACGTCAAAAAGCAGTTTTTCGGTAATATCGTATGTGGAAGCGTTGAGCAGGATTCTGCCTCGGTCGAGGATTGAAACCATGTCGATGAGGCTGTGGAGGTCACGCACCTGATGCGTGGAGATGATGACCGTGCGTTCTTCATCGGCTGCTGCTGCCATCAGTTTCCGGAAGATGCTTTTGGAGGGGATGTCAAGACCGTTTGTCGGCTCGTCCATAATGAGAATGCGGGTGTTCGTGGCCAGAGCGAAGGCAATCAGCACTTTTTTCTTTTGCCCATGAGAGAGTTTGTCAATATAGCCAAACTCCCCCGACAAGTCCATCTCCTCGAGGTAATGCAAAAAGTCATTATGGCTGAAATCAGGATAGAAGGCAGAATAGGCTTTTTCGAACTGAGGGATCTTAAGGTGTGGCACGAACATCTCTTCTTGAAGGAAATAGAGGTTGCGGAGCACTTCTGTCTTACGCAGCGCAGCATTTTCGCCCAAAACAAAAGCGCTTCCGCTGTCCGGAAATCTGAGCCCCGCCATGATTTTCAAAAGGGTCGTTTTGCCGGCTCCGTTGCGCCCTAACAGTCCATAGATGTGCCCTGGCTCCAAGGACAGACTGACGTCTTCAAAAACACGTTTGCCCTTGACATAGCCGAATTGGATGTTTTGTAAAGTTACCATAATCGCAGGTTCTTTGGTTGTTTTTAAGGGAGTGTATTACATTTATAGTGTATTAGTGTACTAATACACCGCAAAGGTAATGCGTTTCAATCCATATATTGGCACAAGGATAAAATTTTTTTCTTGTTGATAATCAACAATATATAAAATTCGGTTATTTTTTTTCTTTGAAAACGCCTTTGTTTTTGGGAGAAAAATAGTGATTCAGTGCAAAAACCTTTGATTTTGTATCTTTGCAAACTTTTTTTTAGAAGATGGGAGTCATAATCAGGCAAAGCATCAAAGGAACGTTGGTCAATTACATTGGCATTGCCATAGGGTTTGTCACCACGTTTTTTGTGCTCACGCATTACCTGACCACGGAGGAGGTGGGCTTGACGCGGGTGTTGGTGGATGCCGCCGTGCTTTTTTCGAGTTTTGCGCAGTTAGGGACAAGTTCTTCCATCTTACGGTTCTTTCCTTACTTTAAGGACGAGGAGTCAAAGAATCATGGTTTCTTTTTCTGGACAATCCTTATCCCGTTCATAGGTTTTTTCATTTTCTTGGGCGTGCTGTTTCTTTTCAAACGGCCGATTATAGACGCTTTTACAGAAAACTCGCCGCTTTTTGTGCGTTATTTCCGGTTTGTAATACCGTTGTCGCTTTTTATGTTGTACCAGTCGGTGTTTGAGGCGAACTCCAACGTGCTGATGCGGATTGTAGTGCCCAAGGCGGTGCGTGAAGTAGGCATAAGGCTGGCGTTGTTGGGAATTTATCTGCTGTACGGTTTCCATTTGATCAGTCTCAACGGGTTGGTTATAGGTTTCTGTGTGACTTACTTTTTGGCAATGTCGGTTGACATCTTCTATTTGCTGTCACTCCAGAAGATCTCTTTCAAGCCCGACTTCAAATACATCAGCAAACCTCTCTTGCGCAATTTCCTGTTATATACGCTGTTTCTGATAACGGCGGCCATTGCGGGGAATATCACACCCTTACTCAACTCTTTTTTTGTGAGCGCCAAGATGGGACTGAGATTTACCGGGATATTTGCCATTGCCAACTATATCGCAACCGTCATTGAGATTCCAAACCGGTCGCTCAATGCCATCGCGCAGCCCAACTTGTCGTGCGCCGTAAAGGAGCAGGACTGGACGAGGGCAGAATCCTTGTGCAAGTCGGTTTCGTTGCACTTGTTGTTGACAAGTGCGTTCATCTTTTTCCTCATCTGGATTAATATCGATTTTCTTTTTCAGGTTTTGCCCAAAGGCGACACCTATCAGGCAGGCAAAGGGGTGGTTTTCATTATGGGTATGGCGCGTCTCTCCAATTCGGTTTTCAGTATCAGCTGCAGTGCGTTGAACTTTTCGCGGTATTATTATATGTCATTGGTTTGCACTTTTATATTGACGTTTTCCGCCATTATATTGAATGTGATGCTGATACCGGTGTGGGGCATGGAGGGCGCAGCCTGCTCTACGCTGCTTTCCTATCTGCTGTACTATATTATTATATTGCAAATTGTGAAAAGGAAACTGCACATTTCAGTTTTTTCCAAAGCACAGTTGAAAGTTGTTGCGCTGATATTGGGCTTGTTTGCCTGCAACTATCTTTGGGGCATTTCTTTGACTTCGGTTTTCATGAAACTTCCCCTTCCGGATTTTTACCTTGCCTTGACAGATTCTGTCGTGCGTACGGGCGTTTTTTTTGCTGCCGGCATTGCTATAACCTGCCGCTGCAACATCTCTCCAGATGTCAACAAGGTGGTTTTTACGGTTTTAGAGAAGGTTAAGATACGCAAAAAAGACCATAAGGAAAATGGCAGGGGTCGGTCTCCTTTAATGGATTAAACTGAAAAAACGAGTTGTTTTTTGTTATATTTGCGGCGAGGTTTTCGGATGCCATGTAACTTTTAGCCAGCCTGTTAACATAGGACACTCTTGCCAGGCCGGAGCCGATACAAATGTCATCTGCCGGTAAAAAGTCGTACGTTAACATCCGCTTTTATACCAATGTTTTGTATTATCACTCGATGTTCAAGGAAAGACACCCGGGGTTACGTTTAGTTCCGGGAAACTGGAGTTGGTGTCCAAGGTCTCGAAAGGGCAGGGCGGCGACTGACGCGAATGTTGTATGGAAACTTATCTGATTGGAGCATAGTTCTTTCCCGGCAAGCATGATATTGCCCCTTTGAGTTCAAGTCCTAACAACAGTCCGGCCAGGGTGGAGGGTTTGTGTTGCGGCAGACTGTCCGAAAGACGGTCTATAGAGATGGAGCCGGCATTGCGGATAAGTTCAAAGATCTGCTGTTCCTGCTCGTCCAGCTCTATGAACAGTGAGGTCTGGACGTGTTTTTCTGCGTTCTGCCAGTTCATCATTTCCAGCAGTTGGCTGCCGTTGGTGAGTATGGCGGCAATGTTCTTGTATATGAGTTCGTGGCATCCTTCGCTTTTGAGGTTTGTGATGTGTCCGGGCACGGCGAACACGTCGCGGTTGTAGGAGTGAGCGATATGGGCGGTGATGATGCTGCCGCCGCTTTTGCCGCTCTCCACCACCGCCGTAGCATCGGCCATGCCGGCAATGATGCGGTTGCGTTTCGGGAAATTGAGTTTGTCGGGCGGTGTCCGGAAGTCGAACTCGCTGACAAGGGTGCCGCCATTGTCAAGAATACGGTGCGCCAGGGGTCTGTTGGGGCTCGGGTATATTGTGCCGAGTCCGGAACCCATCACGGCAATGGTGCGGAGGCCGTACTCCAACGAACGCTCATGCGTTTCTGTGTCAATGCCGTATGCCAAACCGCTGATTGTTACTATTCCGCTGTTTTGCAGTTCCTCAAGAAGCTTGCGCACGCATTGCCGCCCGTATGCTGACGCATCGCGCGTGCCTACGAATGCAATGCTGCGCGGCATGTTGAAATCCCCGTTCCCCTTGTAAAAGAACGAAACCGGCGAGTCCGGACAGTTTTTCAGCCGGTATGGATAGTTGCTGTCTGTGCAGAAACACAACCGCACATTATGCTCCTCCATCAATTTCATTTCCTGTTCGACTTGTGCCCGGACGGCTTTGTCTATAGCCGGAACGGGAATCGTCTTTCGTCTTTTTTGTGTATGGGCAGTCCACAATTCGGGCCGAGTGAACAGATTCGCGGCAGACCCCGACAAAGCCAACATTTTTTTTATAGATGCTTGCCCGAAACCTTTCACGTAACGCAGGGCAAGACGGTAGAATTGTTCAGAATACATGCATCTCTTTTGTTTTGAATGGTGACGCAAAAGTACACTATTTCCGTTTACAATCCCTGTGTTTTTTCTGCTTTTTCCTGTTCAAGCTTTTTCTGGAGCCGTCCGATGAGGATATAGGCAACCGGTGTTGCAGCAACCGCTTCAATAAGCAGTTTCACAACAATTTGGATGCCGATCATCGAAAGGATGTCTTTTGCGGGAACGGTGCCGATGAAAGCGATGCACACGAAGATGGTGGTGTCGATGATGTATCCGAAAAGAGAAGAGCCGACAGTCCGCACCCAAAGGTGTTTGCCATTGGTCCATTCTTTTATTTTCACCATAGTCCAGGCGTTGGTGAGTTCGCCGCATAGAAAAGCAAGCAGCGATGCGGCAGTAATGCGCGGCACAAGGGAGAATACTTGCCTGTAGGCTTCAGCCTGGGCCGCCGTTTCGTGAGGATAAGGCAGCCAGACGCCGACCCATACGAACAGGGTGAAGATGATTTCGCAGATAAAGGTGAGGCAAATTACACGTTTTGCCGTCTGGAATCCCCAGATTTCAGTCAGCACATCGCCTAAAAAATAGGTGAGCGGAAAGATGATGGTTCCCGCATCAAAAATGGTGATGCCGAAGATGTTGATCAGCTTTACCGCCATGACATTGGCCGTAAGGTAGCCCGTGATGATTAAGCCGGCAATGATGGTCAGCGGCGGCAATGCTCGGTTTTTTGAAGGGTTTTCCGATACCTTTTGCATAGTTGATAATCGTTCTTGTATGATGACTTTCGCCGTTTCCTCCGCCTTGGTTTCTGTCGGCACATTGACAGGGATAAGCGGGCGGAGAAGAGCGCGCAAAAGTAACACTATTTTTGAATGGGTTGTCCTAAAAGTCAAGCCTCAACGCAGAATGCGCCGAATCGGCTTGCTGCAAGAGAGGGAATCGAAAAGGGGAGCGGCAAAGACTTATCTTTCGTCGTTCCCCTTGTATGTTTATTCACCGAATGAAGACCCGTCGAAGCAGTGCGTGCAGACGCGCCCCTTGGGCAAACCGATGGCTTTGGCGATAGTGCCTATTGAATTGAATTTCAAAGTGTCAACGCCAAGGTGTTTGCGTATGGCCTCCACAAGGTTGGCATACTGCTTGGTGGTTTCATCCATATAGAGGTGCAGGTTTTTGGTGCTGTCTCCCTCCAGTTCTTTGACAACTCTTCGGGTTATCAATTCCATTTCTGTCTTGGAGGCGGAGAAGTTGAGGTAGTGGCATCCGTACAACAGCGGCGGACAGCTGATGCGGATGTGAACCTCTTTGGCGCCATAGCCATACAGTTTCTTCACATTGTCGCGCAATTGTGTGCCGCGCACGATGGAGTCGTCGCAGAAGACAACGCGTTGCCCGGACATCACTCTCGTGTTGGGCAGCAATTTCATTCGGGCCACATGCTCGCGTGTCTCTTGGTTTACGGGCATAAAGCTTCTGGACCATGTAGGCGTGTATTTGATGATGGCCCGGCGGTAAGGAATGTTTTTGCCCATAGCGTAGCCTAAGGCCATGCCGATGCCCGAGTCGGGGATGGCGGAGACGAAGTCGGCCTCGATGTCGTCGTTTTTGCCCATCTCGTAACCATACAGATAGCGGGTGTTTTCTACGTTTATGCCCTCATATTCGGCTGATGGATAGCCATAGTAAATCCACAGGAAAGAGCAGATCTGCATTTTCTCATTGGGGGCAAGCCACTGCTCGCAGCCTGTCGGAGTGACTTTCACAATCTCACCCGGCCCCACAAAACGGTCTAAGGCATAGTCAAGGTTAGCGAAGCTGTGGCTGTCGAAAGCCACGGCCTTGGCGCCCGCTTTGCTCCCGATTACGATGGGGGTTCGTCCGTAGTAGTCGCGGGCGGCAATGATGCCGTCGTTGGTGAGGATCAGTATCGAGCAGGAGCCTTTCACTTTGCGGAACACGTTTTGAATGCCCTCCACAAAATCCTTGCCTTGGGTGATTATCAGAGCGATGAGCTCGGTAGGGTTGGTGTTGCCGGAGCTCAGTTCCGTGAACTGCTGGTTCTTGCTCAGGCAGTCTTGTTCCAATTCTGCCAGGTTGTTGATTTTGGCCACCGTGACGATGGCAAATCGGCCAAGGTGTGAGTTTACCACGATAGGCTGCGCGTCAGTGTCGCTGATGACCCCGATGCCGGTGTTGCCCTTGAACTTCCCGAGGTCGTCGCCGAACTTGGTCCTGAAATAGGAGTTCTCGATGTTGTGAATGGAACGGTGAAATACATTGTGTTCAATGGTTACCATACCGCCCCGCTTGGTGCCGAGGTGTGAATGATAATCTATGCCGTAAAACAGATCCTGAACACAGGGACCTTGTGACGCTACGCCGAAAAAACCACCCATATTGCTGTGTTGTATTTGTTATGTTTCTTTTGTTGATGTTTGTGAATAAAGGAATAAAAAAAGAAGACATATCAGCGATATGTCTTCTTTTTGGTGTTGCTTAGTAACATTCAAGGCCGTTCTTCTTGCCAGAAATCATCGTGATGCTATTCATATCACTGCATTTCTTGTAGGAGTCTCTGTCCAGTTCAACATTTTCCGATGTAGTGGCGACAACACCGAGAACATAAGTCTTGCAGGTGCACTTCTTGTTGCAAGAGGTGGAGAGCCCGGCAACCAGCAGACAAGCGGCTGCGATACATGCGATTTTCTTCATTTCTTTACTTTTTAGTTTATAATAATGATTGGTAATCAAAATTGGCGGCAAAAGTAGCAAAAATAAACGTTTGCTGCTGTCGTATTATTCGTCAATGGTGCACACGAGGTTGCGGTCGCCGAAAGCATCGTCGATTTTGCCTACCGTAGGCCAGTACTTTTCCGTATGGGCGAGTGGGAAGGCGGCCTGCCGGCGCGTGTAAGGACGTGTCCATTCGTCGGCGCAAACCACATTCATCGTATGGGGAGCGTTCTTGATGACGTTGTTGGCCCTGTCGGCGCGTCCCTCCTCAATGTCTCTGATTTCCTGACGGATGGCAATCATGGCGTCGCAGAAGCGGTCGAGTTCGCTCAACGGTTCGCTCTCGGTCGGCTCAACCATCAGGGTGCCGTGTACCGGGAATGCTACCGTAGGAGCGTGGAAGCCGTAGTCCATCAGACGTTTGGCAATGTCGCCGACCTGAACGCCGGCACTGCGGTCAAACTCGTTGCAGTCGAGGATCATCTCGTGTGCGCACATGCCTTGGCTTCCGGTATAGAGTATCTTGTAGTGCCCTTGAAGTCTTGCCCTGAGGTAGTTGGCATTCAGGATGGCGCATTTGGTGACATTGGCAAGGCCTTCGCCGCCGAGCATCTTGAGATAGCCGTAGGTGATAGGCAACAGATAGGCGCTGCCGTATGGGGCTGTGGCCACTTGGCTGCCCTTGCTTCCGCCGGTCTCAACCAGGTTGTGGTTGGGCAGGAAGTCAACCAGTTTTTCGCAGACGCAGATCGGTCCTACGCCGGGACCGCCGCCGCCGTGAGGCATAGCAAAGGTCTTGTGCAGGTTGAGGTGGCATACATCGGCTCCCATACTTCCCGGGGAGGTGAGACCTACCTGGGCGTTCATGTTGGCGCCGTCCATATAGACCAAGCCGCCGTTTTCGTGAATGATGGAGATGATTTCGAGAATGCGTTCCTCAAAGGCCCCGTGCGTTGAGGGGTAGGTGATCATAAGGCACGACAGGTTGTCACGGTATTGTTCTGCCTTGGCGCGCAGGTCGTCCACATCCACTTCTCCGTTCTCGTTGGACTTCACCACTACAATCTTGTTGCCGGCTTTGGCAGAAGATGCCGGGTTGGTGCCGTGGGCAGATGCCGGGATGAGGCAGATGTTGCGGTGTCCTTCGCCGCGGCTGATGTGGTAGTTGCGGATGACGCTCATTCCGGCATATTCGCCTGCTGCGCCGGAGTTGGGTTGTAGAGAAACAGCCTTGAATCCCGTGATTTTGCAGAGCCATTCGCTCACCTCGCGTATCATTTCCAGATAGCCCTCGGCTTGGTCGGCGGGAGCGTAGGGGTGAACGTTGCAGGCTTCCGGCCAGCTCAGCGGCAGCATTTCGGCGGCGGCGTTCAGTTTCATTGTGCACGACCCCAGCGGTATCATAGCGCGGTTCAGCGAGAGGTCCTTGACCTCCAGCATCTTCATATAGCGCATCATCTCTGTTTCAGAGTGGTATTTCTTGAAGATGCCTTGCTGCATGAACGGCGAGGTGCGCTTCAGTGCCTCCGGAATGCGCAGTTCCGGTGTGCAGCAGCATTTGCAAACGTGCGGCGTGAACTCTTTGCCGGCGGCGGTGGCCAGGATTTCAAGGAAGTGGTTGATGTCATCGTGTGTGACGGTCTCGTCCAGCGCGATAGTCAAACACTCGTCGCACCAATAGCGGAAGTTGACATGTTTAGAAAGTGCCGCTTTTTCCACCTCTTTTGTGGTGATGCCATCGGGCACGCAGAGGCAGACCGTGTCAAAGAAGTTCATGTCGGGTTTATAGCCGTAGCGTTTGGACTCGTCGGCAAGGACTCCGGCCAGAACGTTCATTTTGACGGCTTTGTTGCGGATGCCTTCGGCGCCGTGCCACATGCCGTAGAACCCGGCCATGATGGCGGTCAGGGCGCTGGCGGTGCAAATGTTAGAGGTTGCCCTTTCGCGTTTGATGTGCTGCTCGCGGGTCTGCAGCGCCATGCGGACGGCGCGGTTGCCCTGCGCGTCAACGGTGACGCCGATGATGCGTCCGGGCATCTGGCGCAGAAACTCCTCACGGCAGGCATAGAAGCCGGCGGCAGGACTGCCGAAGCCCATCGGGATGCCGAAACGCTGGGTGGAACCGGTGACGCAGTCAGCGCCCCATTCGCCCGGAGGCGTCAGCAAGGTCAAAGCAAACAGGTCGGTGGCCACACCTACAAAAACATTGCTGGCATGGGCGTTCTCTACAAAGGCACGGAAATCATGCACCTCGCCGTGCTGGTTGGGATACTGCACCATAGCCCCGAAAAAGGTGTTGTCAAGCTTCACCTCGTTGGCTTTGCCGATGACCAGTTCTATGCCTTGCGGGGCAGCATTGGTCTTCATGACGGCAATGCAGTGCCCGAACACGTCTTGGGAAACAAAATATTTGCAAACGTTGTTCTTGACCTGCTCGCGGCTGCGGCTGCGGAAGAACATAAGCATCATCTCGCCGGCGGCCGTGGCATCGTCCAGCATGGAAGCATTGGCCAACGGCATGGCCGTAAGGTCGCTGACCATGGTCTGGTAGTTGAGAAGAGCCTCAATGCGCCCCTGCGAGATCTCGGCCTGATACGGCGTGTAAGAGGTGTACCAACCCGGATTTTCAAAGATGTTCCTCAAGATGACAGCAGGCGTATAGGTGTTGTAATGCCCCATGCCAATGTAGGATTTGTATATCTTGTTCTTAGACATTACCGTGTGAATGGCGTTGAGATACTCGCCCTCAGTCATGCCGTCAGGAAGCCCAAGAGGCTCTTTCAGACGTATGGCGTCCGGGACGGTCTTCTCAATCAGTTCGTCCATTGAGTGTACCCCGATGGTCTCCAGCATTTTCTGCTGCTCTTCCTCGCTCGGACCGTTATGCCTGTTGATAAAGTTGTCTTTTATTATCATATTGATTATAAATTAGTTAATGATTATTTGACATCAAAATACACAAGCGCAAAAATAGAAAAAATATGATTGCAGTGCGATGCTGTTTTTCTCAAAGCGAGACATGCAATAAGGGACAAACGTTTTTTTTGTGTACGTTTGCACCACGATTTTAACTGCTGTTATGACGACGATTTTGGAACTGCTGCGGGAAATGGACAGTGCGCTGCTTTTGTGCATCAATGGTGCGCATACGCCGTTCCTTGACAACCTGATGTGGATGTTGACCCACACTGAAACGTGGATCGTCTTCTATGTGATGGCTGCGGTGGTGCTCTTCTGCTGCTATGGCCGTAAGGCATGGAAGGCTTTGCTCACGATTGCCCTGGTCATTGCCATGGCAGATACGGTCTCGTCGGGCGTCATCAAGCCGGCGGTGCAGAGGTCCCGCCCTACCCACGACCCGGCAGTCTGCGACCGGCTGCACTGTCACGAGTTTGCCGACGGCTCCCTCTACCGCGGAGGGAAATACGGCTTCGTCTCGTCGCATGCCGCCAACAGCGCCGCCACCGCTATGATGCTTTATTTTTTCCTTAGCCCATTCTATTTCAAACAGCGCCGCCGCCTGATGGCAGGATTGGCAATATATGTGTTGCTGTTCAGCTATACCCGCATGTATCTGGGGGTGCATTGGCCTTCCGACATTTTGGGCGGATGGCTCACGGCATGGGCGATATGCGCCGCTGCCTGCCATTTTCTGAAACCTGAAAACGGCACGGTTTTTGTTTCTGACCGACTGTCAAATATTTTTTTATAATCCTAAAAAACAATCAATTATGTTCAACAAGAAAATCGAAGAAGCAATCAATGCACAAATCAATGCTGAAATGTGGTCAGCCTACCTCTACCTTTCAATGGCCGCCTATTGTCACGAAACCGGCAGACCAGGCATGGCAAACTGGTTTGAGGTTCAGTTTGAGGAGGAACAAGACCATGCCAAGATCCTTTACAATTATATAGTTTCCCGCGGCGGCAGAGTGGTGCTGAAAGCCATCGACGCCGTGCCGACAGAATGGAAAGACGCTCTCGACCTGTTTCAGCATACCCTGGAACACGAGCAGAAGGTGACCGCAATGATTAACAATATCTACGCAGTGGCAACCCAAGAGCAAGACTATGCAACCCAAAGCATGCTGAAATGGTTCATTGACGAGCAGGTGGAAGAAGAGGAAACCGCCCGCACTATGATTGACAATCTCAAGATGATTGACGGGAACGGATACGGGCTTTATATGCTCGACAAGGAACTGGCTGCCCGCACTTATGCACAAGCATCCCCTCTGACATCTCAAGAATAAGCGTGAACGGAAGAATACGATGAAAATAGTACTTTTGCCGTCCTTTCTGACAAATAGGAGAGGAGATGTTGTTGAAACTATTATTGCTGTAAAATGAGAAGATACTTTTCGACTGTTCGGGCACTGATTATGATGACGTGCCTTTCTGCCGTGTTGACATCGTATGCCCAGACGGATACCATAGACCTTAAAGGCGTGTTTTCCGGAAAATACCGGTTCGACAGGATCAAGAACCTCGGCTGGCAACCAGAGACACGCAATTATGCCTATCTTGATGACAATAATGACATTAAGCTGGTGAACGCCCAGACGGGCAAGGAGCGCGTCTTCCTCACATCCGCAACGCTGAAAGACCAAGGCGTTGCCTCCCCCAACGGTTTCCGCTGGATTGACCGCACGACGCTCTATTTCCCCGCAGCTAAGTCCGTCATATCTTACGACGGCAAGACGCTGTCGTCGTACAGTTTCGACAAGGTGGATATGGATGACGTGATTGACCTCTCCATCAAGCACAGGCTGTTTGTCATTAAAAACAACAAGGGCGTGTTTGTGGAAAGCGAACGTAACGGATACCAGCCGGTGCTGATGTGCCCCGATACAGGACAGGACATTGTCTTCGGCGAGGCAGTGCACCGCAGCGAGTGGGGCATTGAAGAGGGCCAGTATATTTCCCCAAACGGCAATTATATCGCCTTTTACCGAATGGACCAAAGTATGGTGGAAAACTACCCGTTGGTGAACACGACTACGCCAATCGCCACCGTTGAGATGATGAAATACCCGATGGCAGGCCGCACTTCCCATCAGGTGAAAGTAGGCATCTTTGACGTGGTGAGATCAATGCAGCAGAACCGTCCGGTTTATCACTATGTGAAGACGGACATGAACGACGGCGAGTTCCTCACTAATGTCACTTTCTCGCCCGACGAACAATACCTCTACATTACTCACCTCAACAGGGCCCAAGACCGTTCGAGGCTGATCCGCTATGACGTGAAGAGCGGCGAAAAGGTGAAAATGCTGGTTGAGGAGAAAGATGACCGCTATGTGGAACCGTCAAGGCGCATTGTCTTCCTGAAAAACGGCAGTTTCCTCTATTTCAGCGACCGTGACGGATGGAAACACCTCTACATGTATGACAAGGACGGCAATCTGCAGAAGAAAGTGACAGAGGGCCATTTTGACATTGCTGAAGTTTACGGGCTTGACGACAAAGAAGCCTTTCTCTATTTTGGGGCATCTATGGAAAAACCTGTGAACCAGTATGTATGCAAGGTGAGCATGAAGGACGGGAAGATAACGAAGATCGCCGATGCCGACGGCACACATTACCCTGTGTTCAGCGACGACAAAAGCTTTTTCATCGACTATTTCACCAATGTGACGACTCCGCGTGTCATCAGCCTGGTGAGCAGCCAGGGCAAAACGCAGAAGACATTGCTTTCCTGCAAAAGTCCATACGCCAACTGCGCGCTCGGCGAAACCAAGATTTTCCCCATTCTCAACAAGGAAGGAGACTCGCTGTGGTGCCGACTCATTACGCCTCCAGGTATGGATTCACACAAAAAGTACCCTTGCTTGATCTACGTTTACGGCGGTCCCCATTCACAGTTGGTGACCAACAGCTATATGTCGGGCGGCGTCTTTCTCGAGTATCTGGCGCAGCAGGGCTTCGTGTTTTTCACGCTCGACAACCGGGGCACGCAGAACCGCGGCGCCGAGTTTGAAAAATGCATCCACCGCAACCTTGGCGTCAAGGAGGTGGACGACCAGATGTGCGGTGTGGCTTACCTGAAGACGTTGCCTTTTGTGGACACGCTCCGCATCGGCCTTGACGGCTGGAGCTACGGCGGCTTTATGACACTGTCGCTGATAACGGCACACCCGGAGGCTTTCAGGGCGGCCAGCTGCGGCGGCCCGGTGGTGAACTGGGAATGGTATGAGGTGATGTACGGCGAACGTTATATGGATACGCCTCAAGAGAACCCCGAGGGCTATGCCAACGCCAACATCATCCCTAAAATAAAGCATGTGAAATGTCCGCTGCTGGTGATGCACGGCTGCCAAGACCATACGGTTGTGTGGCAGCATACCCTCGAACTGATGCGCCAAGCCGTGGAAGACGGCACAGAGATTGAGTATTTCCCATATACCGCTCACGACCACAACGTTATGGGCATAGAGCGCGTTCACCTTTGGAACAAGTTGCTCCATTTCCATAACCATTACCTGAAAGGCGACTGCGACTAACAGGAAACTGTAAAACCCGAATGATGAAAAGGCTTTTCATCGCCACTGGAATCATCACGTTGAGCCCGGAACTCCGGCAATGGAAGTCCGGGCTCCGTTATGCTTTGCGCCACGACGACATGGTATGGGTGCAAGACGGTGTTTGCCATCTGACGCTGCGGTTTCTCGGAGCGACCCCCTCCAGCCGGCTGCCGCTCGTCAGGAACGCGATGGAACAGGCCGCTGCGCACCATTCGCCGATGACCCTCACCCTCGACAAGGCCGGTGTCTTCGGAAGCCGGTACGCACCAAAGGTGCTGTGGCTTGGCTTTGAGGATTTTGCCGAACTGAAAAGCCTGTTTGCAGAACTGGAGCAGAAACTGACAGAAGCGGGCTTTGAGCCTGCTTACGGCAACTTTGTGCCACACGTCACCATGGCGAGGATCAAGCAGGTGACAGACAAACGCAAATTCTGGCAGACTATTGAGGCCAACAGCCTCAACTGCAAACAACAGATACAGATAAACGGGCTGACGCTTTACCAGAGTTTCCTGCACAAAGAGGGCCCGGAATACAAACCCCTGTTCAAATGCCGTCTGCCGTAAATGCCGCCGTTAGTCCGCATTTACCGTGGCTTGGCCGTTCATTAAGAGAGGCAGGAGTTCGTCGCGTTGGTTGGTGAGGGCTGCGATTTCTTTTGTAAGCACGAACTGTTTATCTGCTATTCCATTCTGCAATTCTATCCATTTTTTGTAGGCTTCTTTTGCACCAACAACAAGAATCGGAAATTTACAAAGGTCATCCCTTGAAACTTCTTTGAACGTTGTGCCAGAGCCTAATTGTTCTATCTGTTTGATATGATGCTTTATGTAATAGTACAAATAGATTGAATCATCTATATTCTTAGGAATGAAACTCTTGAAACCTTGATTTGTACAAACTTCATGCTTTGCAATAGAAACAAGCCCGATAGGGGCACGACTTGACATTAGTACAGAATTAGTTGGGAGCATACTCGTACTGCAAGAATCAAAGCCTTGTTTTGTTATATTACGTTCACCTTGGTACACAAACTTTGATTGTTGGTCAGACAAGTCCTTTGGAGTTATCCAAACTATATCGCCACCATAATTTGCTTCATCGGCAGTTGAAGGTGTTGCACCATTCTTGATTTCTGCAAAATCTATAAGATTGTCAACTTGCCAATCCACAGGTATTTCTCTTTTCAATCGTTCATTCCACACCAAAACTCCGCCACTGCTTTTGTAGGGTTTGCCTTTCTCGTTCGGGAAGTCAAACTGCACAAACCAATAGTCGTAGAGCTGCTTCGCCATTGCCTCTAAATTATCATTTATCTGACGATTAAGCATTATTTTGTTGTCAAGAGATGTGATTAACTTGCCAATTATTGATTGGGCATCTGTGTCGTGGAACTCAAATTTAAAGTCATTGATTTGTTGTAGACTAATGTGTTTAATAGAAGTGCCAGTTGCACATCTTTTGATGTAGTCCGCAAAAGCCTTTGTTCGTAAGATTCCGTAAATGTAATCTTGCGAACAATTTTCTTTTGCCCTTATGCAAGCTACTCGTTGGGCAATTAACATTGGTTCTGATGTATGAAGTTGAGCTATATTCTTACCAACATTTCCATCCATTTGCATGACAATATCACCATCATAAAGCCAATAACTATCCAAAGCGGTAGTACTTTCATTCCACCTCTTGTCTACTCTTTCTTCCCAATGTAAATCTCCTTGACCTATATTTTCGCCACGGACAACTCTTGTGCCTACTTTTGTATATTTGTTTCCATCGAAAGGAAAACCTGTTGATATTTCAGCAATATCTCCAAGTTTATATTTCTTCAATTCCATAGGGTTATTATTCTTTGTTAGGCAGTTGGGACAAGCAGTCGTTAACTTTTGCGCGGTATTTTTGCTTTGGGTGGTTGGGTGTTTCGGGGTAAAGTCGTTCGAGAACACCTGCTTTCATCATTTGCGGGAGTACGACCTCTTTGATGTATTTGGGCGTTTTCCCGGTGAGAACCACAATATCTTCCGAACTATGCCACCCCTTGCAAAAAGTTAGAACTCTTTTCCACAATTCTTCCTTCGATATTCTTTTGATGTTGCCGTAAATGTCTACTAATGAATGGTTTTGTTCCTTTGAACTCCCCCTATTGTTGGAGGAACTCCCCGCCTTGGCGGAGTTGGTTCCGTTTTTGGGGTAGTTCACATTTCGAATAGTAGTGTAAAAAATGGTAGTACACTCTACTTTTAACAACTCGTTCGGTTTATGTTTCATCAATTCCATGACGAACTCCCTTTATAGTGTTATTCCTTGTCCAGCAACCCTCTCACTTCCTTATCAAAGTCGGAGTCAATGCGTTGCGTCTTATTGAAAATATCGTATTCCTCTTCCGCTTTCTTCTTGGCTTGTGCGGCAGAGATTTTTCCCTTGTCGGGTAAAATCTGATAGCGGCGGAAGGTAAGGAACTCGTTGACACTTGCCGAGAACTGCGCCATATTGAACGTGTTCTCACGCTCGATGAGATCTTCTATGTAGTCGAAGAAGCCAGTGACGGCACGTTCCAGTTGGCGGATTTCCTTCTCTTGCAGATAGTTCTTGGCGATGCTCACATCCGATTTCAGCACACGCCCGTCGGGAGCGTTCTTCCATGTGGTCAGTCCCATGTGGTCTTTCGTGTGGTCGGCCTTGGAGTAGATAATCTCCGCCGCCGTATGCCCCGTGATGGCATAGTGGAAGCGGTTTTGTATCATCGCATAGAAATCGTTGGTGGTCGGCGAGTTGCGGTCGTAGTCGGTGCTACATTCAGCGTAGATGTCCGTAATCTGTTGCCAGATGCGGCGTTCGCTTGCACGGATAGAGCGCACACGCTCAAGCAATTCGCGGAAGTAGTCCTTGCCAAAAACGGCAGTGCCTTGCTTCAACCGCTCGTCGTCCATGGCAAAGCCCTTCTTGATGTACTCGCTTAGAATCTTCGTTGCCCACTGGCGAAACTTCGTTGCCTTGGCAGAACTTACGCGGTAGCCCACAGCGATAATGGCATCGAGGTGGTAGAAGTTGGTCTGATAGGTTTTGCCATCTTCGGCAGTATGTGCAATTTTTGCACATACTGCACTTTCGGTCAGCTCCTGCGTGTCAAATACATTCTTCAGATGTTTGGTAATAACACTTCTATCCACGCCAAAGAGTTGTGCCATAGCCTTTTGCGTACACCAAAGCGTTTCGTCTTTGATGACGACTTGCACCTTGCCCTCCTCGTCGGGCATGGAATAGAGAATAAATTGAATCTCGTTACTCATTGTTGTTCTCCTTTTCTTCATTTGCATTACTTGATAAAGAACTGCCATCTTCAATACAGCCGCTCAATTTGGCCTCCCACTCTTCTATGGTCGGCATAGTGCCTTCCAATTTCTCGGGGTAGAACTTTTCGAGGTCGTACTCTGAAATAGCGATAGGCTGGCTGCTTGACTCCAACGCATACTGCGCTTGGATGCGGTCTTTCTCTTTGCAAATAAGCACCCCGATTGTCGGGTTGTCTCTTCCCTCCTTGCGGAGAAGATGGTTACATGCCACTACATAGCCGCCAAGTTGACCAACATCGGCTAATGCAAACTTGCCGATTTTAACCTCAATCACGACATAGCACGAAAGATTGAGATTGTAGAACAAAAGATCTATAAAGTTCTCCGTCTCACCAATCTGCAAGCGATACTCCTTGCCGACATACGCAAAGCCAGTGCCGAGTTCGGTCAGGAATTTGGTGATATTGTTGAGCAAGGCATCTTTCAGTATGCGCTCATTGTATGGCTTTGTGATGCCAGTAAAGGCAAAGTTGTATGGGTCTTTGGTCAGTTCCTGTGCCAAGTCGCTTCCGATTTCTGGCAATGTATTCTTGAAATTGGTCAGAGCCTTGCCCTGACGCTCATATAAATTCGTACCTATGAAATTGAGTAGCATAGAACGACTCCAGCCATTATCCACAATTTGCTGCACATAAAACAATGATTTGGTAACATCATCCGAACACTTGTCTATAAGTACCATTTGGTGTCCCCATGGAACAGAAAACAAATCGTTCAAAATATGCATGGCGGTTCCCTGTATTGAATATCCCTCGCCTGATTTTGCAGCAGGCTGCTGCAATGTTCCGTTGCTGGATTTTGCAGCAAGTTGCTGCAAATTTTCTACTCGTTGTTGGTATAAACAATAGAACTTCTTGGTATAGCGCAAATTTCTTTCCGACAGTCCCTCTGCATCAGGCATTTCATGGCGTAAATCACGACTCAGCGTAGCGTAGAAATTACTTCCATAAATATTCTCTGCAGCTTTATTGTAAATATCTCTACCAAGTTCCCAATAGAATTGTAGAACTACATTATTGACCTTTACCGCAGCCTTAATTTGGCTCTGGCGATAACGCTTGCAAAGTTCC
>CAVCMI010000007.1:0-16186 GCA_963603365.1 Oscillospiraceae bacterium | reverse complement strand
CGGTCTTGATTTGCAAAAAAATGTTATATTTGCATTTTCAAACAGAAGAACTTGCTCATTCCTAATTCCTAATTCCTCATTGAACAAAAGTTTCACCAAATAAGTTAAAATTATGAACAAACTGATTACAACGATCTTAATGTTTACGCTTGCGGTCTGCCTTGTTGCGCAGATGCCGCGGTGCAGCGCCCAGACACCGGGCGACGCCTTTGTCTGCGGACGCTCCATAGTGAGCGACGTTGACGGCAACATCTACAACACGGTGCAGATAGGCAGCCAGTGCTGGATGCGGGAGAACCTGCGCACCACAAGGTACAGCGACTGCACCCCGGTCGCCGGCCGCTACGCCCCGGACGACGAGGCCAACGTGCCCGCGTACGGCTACCTGTACAACTGGGCGGCGGTCATGAACGGCGCGCCGTCCTCGTCAGCAAACCCGTCAGGGGTGCAGGGGGTCTGTCCGGATGGGTGGCACGTGCCGAGCGACGCGGAGTGGACGCAGCTCACAGACCACGTCAGTTCGCAGAGCCGGTACCTGTGCGGCGGGAGCAGTTCAAACATCGCCAAGGCGCTCGCCTCCGAAACGGGCTGGAGCAGCAGCTCAACCGCCTGCGCACCCGGCAACAACCCGTCGGGCAACAACGCCGCGGGCTTCTCGGCCCTCCCTGCGGGCTTCTACGACGGCGACTGCACCAACTTCGGCTTCGACGCGTACTTCTGGAGCTCTACCGAGGACGACATCTTCGACGCGTACTTCCGCAACCTCTACTACAGATACGCCTACGTGGACCGCTACGCCTACAGCAAGGACTACGGGCAATCAGTCCGTTGCCTCAGGAACTGATTTGTACAATTAGGAATTGTTGAATTAGGAATGAGGAATTATTTGTTGTGTGATTAGTTCTGACTTTTGTTATAACGGATGATGAAGAACTTCAAATGCGAAGTGTTATTATCCACGTTTTTTTCATTCGTCAGGGGTCATGACCACAGGCAGAAGCCCCTTGCTTGTAGCTAAGGCATGAGTTATTCTTCGCAGCCTTGCCTTTGGTTGCTCTTTTTCTTCCAAAAACAGGTTTTATGGTAAGGCAACGTCTATGGCGAACCGGGTCTGTCATTGTCATTTTGTAACGTTTTTTTATATATTTGCCGCCCGAAGAAAATGATGAAAAAGAGCAGTCTCATATATGGTTTGGTACGCTTCCGGTATGTACTGAAACAGCGTCTCGGGCCCCGTGCCATGCTGATAGTGCTGAGCGCCATCATAGGGCTTTTAGGAGCCACGGCTGCCATTATCATCAAGAACTTGCTGTATATTACAACCCATACGGTAAACAGCACTTTTGCCGACCAGTCGGTCAATTTCCTGAATCTGATCTTTCCGCCAATCGGCATTATTCTTACCCTTATCTTTGTACGCCGTGTCGTCAAGGACAACATCAGCCATGGGGTAAGCATTGTGTTGAAGTCTATCTGCAAGAGCGACGGCAAACTGCGTTTCCACAACATCTATTCCTCGATGGTAGCTTCAACGCTCACGGTCGGTTTTGGAGGGTCGGTTGGGCTTGAGGCTCCTATGGTGCTGACGGGTTCCGCTATCGGCTCTAATGTAGGCAGGCTGTTCCGTCTCAACCCTAAACAGACTACATTGTTACTGGCTTGCGGTTCTACGGCGGCAATGGCGGCCATCTTCAAGGCCCCGCTCGCGGCTATCGTCTTCACCTTTGAGGTGCTGATGCTCGACCTTACCGGTGCGTCGCTGCTGCCGCTGCTGGTCTCCGCTGCGGTAGGCACAGTGATGTCGATGCTCTTTTTAGGACGCAACGTGATGTTCAACATTGACGGCATTCAGGCTTTCGCCATTTCAAATATTCCTTTTTATGTGGCATTAGGCGTGCTTACCGGACTGCTGTCGGTATATTTCCTGCGCGCCTCACGTTGGGTTGACCGGCAAATGCAGCGCATTAAACGCCCTTACCTTAAGGCATTGACAGGCGGCTTGCTGCTCTGTGTGCTCATCTATTTCTTCCCGGTGTTTTTCGGCGAGGGTTATGAGAATATCAATCTGTTGCTTAACGGCGAGTATGCCAGCATTTTCGGATATTCGCTGTTAGGTAAGCTTTGCGGCCGGCAGGTTTTCTTTCTCGTCGGCATTGCAGGCATTATACTGCTCAAGGTGTTTGCCACGTCGCTCACCACCTCCGCCGGCGGCATCGGCGGCGTGTTTGCCCCAACGCTCTTTGTGGGCGCTTTTACAGGTTTTTTTGTGGCTGCGGTGTCGCATAGTCTGTTCGGCGTGAATTTGCCTTACGTCAACTTTATCTTGGCCGGTATGGCCGGCGTGATGACCGGCGTGATGCTTGCCCCGATGACGGCGATGTTTCTCATTGCCGAGATCTCCGGCGGCTATACGCTGCTGCTGCCTCTGATGATTACCGCCGCCTGCTCGTTCATCTGCGTACGCCCGTTCGAGAAATACTCGGTCTATACCAAGCCGCTTGCCGACAAGGGAAACCTAAAGACACACGACAAGAATCGCTTCGCCCTCAAAAAACTCGATTGGCGGAAGACAATCGACCGCGACATTCAGACCATACCCGCCCATAGCACACTCAGAACATACGTTCAAACAATCGCCCGCAGCAAGCGCAATCTCTTTGTCGTTGTGAAAGACCAGAACATCTTTGCCGGCCTGCTGGTGATGGATGACCATAGAGAGACAATCTTTAATCAGAACCTCTACGATAAGGTGCATGTTGAAGACCTGATGATTCAACCCGAGGAGTTCATCTATGAAGATGACCCTGCTATTGTGGTGTTGGAAAAATTCAACCGCACGGGCAATTTCAATATGCCCGTGATACGCCGCGACAAGTCTTATATCGGCTTCTTGTCAAAGGCTCGCTTCCTGGCACGGTATCAGCGTTTTGTAGCAGCAGATTCTGAAGACTGACCTTGACTTTTTTTTTCACAGGATAATAAGTTATAGTTAATATGCAAATTCAAGACACCCCGATCAATGGCCTTAAGGTGCTTAAACCTGATGTTTTTCAGGACGAGCGCGGCTATTTTATGGAGAGTTATAACGAGAAAAGGCTTGTCGAGGCAGGCATCGTCGAACATTGGGTGCAAGACAACCAGTCGTGCTCGCAGAAAGGCGTAGTGCGCGGACTTCATTTCCAGAGGCCGCCCTTTGCGCAGGCCAAGCTGGTGCGTGTGCTGCAAGGCGCCGCCCTCGATGTGGCCCTCGATATCCGAAAGGGTAGCCCCACCTACGGGCAATGGTTCTCGGTGCTGCTCACTGCCGACAACTTATTGCAGTTCTATATCCCCGCTGGCTTCGCCCACGGTTTCGCCGCCCTTGAAGACAATACACTTTTCTTCTACAAATGCTCCTCTTTCTATAACAAGGCCTCCGAAGGCAACGTCAGGTTCGATGACCCTGCACTCGATATAGATTGGCAGGTGCAGTCGCCCATGATTTCCGAGAAGGATATGGCGGGACCATTCCTCAAGGATTTTGACTCCCCGTTTGACTATATCCAATACCGCAAATAATGGCACGTCTTGTAATCTTTGATCTGGACGGTACGCTCCTCAATACGCTCGATGACCTTGCCGATGCCGCCAACTATGTGCTTCTGCAGCATGGTTTCCCGGAGCATCCCACAGAGGCTTACCGCTATTTTGTCGGTGACGGCATCTCTGTGCTCATTCAGCGCATTCTTCCTGAAGAGTGCCGACAAGGTGCAGTGTTTGAAGAGTGCCGCCAAGCATTTGTGGCTCGCTATACGGCACACATGTACGACAAAACGATGGTGTATGACGGAATGCATGATACCCTGCTGACACTTCAGTCTAACGGCATCAAGATGGCTGTGGCCACCAACAAGATTCACGAAGCAGTCGCACCACTGATGGCAGACTATTTCCCCGACATCCTTTTTTCGGCTATTTTCGGGCAACGCAAAGGGGTTCCTACGAAGCCTAATCCGCAGATCGTGTTCGACATATTGCAAGAAACGGGATTTTCAAAAGACGAGACGCTCTATGTTGGCGACACGTCGGTGGATATGCTGACTGCTCATGCCGCCGGGCTCAAGGCTGCCGGCGCTTTGTGGGGATACCGCACCCGTCAAGAATTGGAAGAATCCCATGCCGACCATATCATAGCGCATCCGTCTGAACTGCTTACGCTGGTTCGTTGAGCAATGGGCAGTTGCCAAAGCGAAACGCTGACAACTTAATGTTGGAAGTTGATAACAAACGGTCTCCCCTCCCTTGAAGAGAGTCCTGTTTGCGTTCTATTGCTTCAGTACTTCAAGGGCCTTGGCAACGGCATCGTCGGTTTCGTTGATGACAGGGTAGAAAGCCTCGTCGCCGTAAAGGTTGCGCCCGATGAGCGCTTTAACCCAAACCTTCAGCTCTTTTTTGGAATTGGCCGTCAATGTGGGTGCGCTTTTGTGTGTAATCTTGGCATAATAGGTTGTCAATGCTTTCAATTCCTGGTCGGAAACGGACATTTTTTTGAGGAAAACGTCCGTTGACGGATAGTCTCTCTTCAGTTCGTCTTTGTGATCGTTGGTATAGTTGAAGGCAAACTGCACGAGAGCGGCGGAGTTGGCAATTTGATAGTAACCGTCAAGGTCGTGGCCTTTGTGTATCGGCACGAAAAAGTCGGGCATTATGCCGCCGCCGCCATAGACGGTGCGTCCTCCGGCTGTCTTGTAAACCAACGACTTGTCTTGTTTTATGCTGTCGATGTTTTCCATCTCTCCATTGGCGAGGCGTTCATAGATCTCTTCATAATAGGCCTCGGAGCCGTTCTTGTAGTTGCGTTGTATGCAACGTCCGCTGGGCGTGTGGTAACGTGCAGTGGTCAGCCGGATGGTGGATTTGTCGGACAAATCGAACTGTCGTTGTACCAGTCCTTTACCGAAAGACCTGCGTCCCACGATATAGCCGCGGTCGTTGTCTTGTATGGCGCCGGCCACAATTTCGGAGGCGGAGGCGCTGAAGTCATCAATCAGCACCACGACTTCGCCTTCTTGGAAATTGCCTTTGTTGGTGGCGTAAAAGATCTCAGGACGCACTTTCAGCCCTTCCACGGACACTATTTTCTGTTTCTTGTGTAGCATTTCGTCGCACACGCCGATGGCGGCATCCAAAAATCCACCCGCATTGCCCCTAAGGTCTAACACCAGTTTCGTCATACCCTTGCCTTTCAGCTTGACGAGCGCTTTTGAGAACTCCTCTTTCGTGGTGCTGCCGAACTCGTTGATTTTGACATAGCCGACATGTGCGTCAATCATATAGGCAACATCTATCGTATAGGTGGGAATAATGTTGCGCGTGATAGAGTAGGTGCAGAGGTCTTTCACTCCGCTGCGTTTAACGCCTACTTTCACGGTTGTGCCTTTTTTGCCACGCAGCAACTTGAACACTTGGTCGTTAGATGCGCCTACAATCGAGTTTCCGTCCACCGATACGATGCGGTCTCCGGCTCGTACGCCGCTTTTTTCGGCAGGGCCTCCCGAAACGGTTGCAATGACCATCACGGTGTCGTTCATAATCCTGAACTGTATGCCAACCCCCTCGAATGCGCCGTTCAGGGATTCCATCATTGTTTTGTTCTCCTCTGGCGTTGCGTAGGCAGAATGCGGGTCAAGCCCTTGAAGCACCGCACTGATGGCCTGGTCATAGACGGAGTCTATATTTACCGGGTCAACATAGTACTGGTTGATGTAGTTCATCACTTCGTTGAGTTTCCCCGTCTGGGCATTCGATATGGAACTTTTGCGCGAGGGTAGAAAGTTGACGGCCACAGAAACGCCAAACAGAAAAGCGATCAGCAGATACAAGAAAAAAAGCCAGCCGTTGTATTTCTTATTGTTCATTTGTGATGTTGTTTTGTCTATTGATGGATGCTTGGTGGAGCAGTAGCAGAAATTGTTCTATGAATTGACGGTAATCTTCGTCCATTTCAGGTTTCAGATAACGTTTTTTCACTTGTTTCCATTGTTGAGGCTGTACGATAGCCATATTGTTTTCTTTTTTGACACGGGCGATTTCTTCTACGGCGGTCATGCGTCTTGCGAGCAGTTCGCTCAGTTGGGTGTCGATGTTTTCGAGCAGGGCACGGTGTTTGAGCAAAATGTTGTCGGATGTTCCGGTCATGAAGTCCAGCCGGCTTACCATCTCCCCCCACGCTTCAGGGGTCAGTTGCTGTGCGGCATCGCTCAGTGCTGCGTCGGGGTTGCAGTGGCATTCGGTCATCAGTCCGTCAAAGCCGTAGTGCATTGCCAGTTGGGCAACCTGCGGTATCCATTTCACGTTGCCGCACAAGTGCGAGGGGTCGCACAAGACGGGAAGGTCAGGCATATCCACTTTCAGTTCGACAGGAATCTCCCAACAAGGCGCGTTGCGGTAGACATTTTCGCTGCGCAGGGCGAAGCCGCGGTGAATGGCCATTACGCTATGGACTCCGGCCCGTTGAAAACGCTCGATGTTGCCGCACCAGAGTTTAAGGTCCGGAACCAGCGGATTTTTGACCATTATGGTGCAAGGCACGCCGCGCACGGCATCTGCAAGGGACTGCACGTCTTCCGGATTGACACCCGTGCGCGCCCCAGTCCAGAAAGCCGTGATGCCGTATTTGAGACATTGCTCAATCTCTTTGGCCGACAGCGCTTCTACGCATACCTCGAAGCCGAACTGCCGCCGCACATCTGCCAGCCAGGGCAATGCCTGCTCTCCCGCACCCGCAAAACTGTCCGGACAACTGCGCGGCTTCCAGACACCGGCACGGAAATAGTCGAGACTGAGCCCTCGCTTCCGGGTCTCCGTACTCAACCGCGCCGCCGTTTCCTGAATTTGTCTTTCGCTCTCCGCAGCACAAGGTCCGGCAATCAAAAAAGGTTTCATCTAATCGTCGTTTTCTTCGTCTTCTTCTTTGTCAATGTTTGTAAAATACTTCTTCACGAACTTGTTTTTCCATCCAAGACTGCCTAACTTGTATGAGAAAGAGGGCAGCCCTTTGGAGTTGTCAGGAGCGAGCGACTTGTTCTTAGGTTTAGTGTTCTTGATGGCCTCATTGAAAGCCTTGTCTGAAGAGTATCCCGCTACGGAGTTGTTCTCGAATTGGAAAAAGTAGAATTGGTTGTCGATCTCGAAATAGAGGTAGAGCCTGTTGCGCGAGCCACGTTTTTCTATCACGATACGCCCCGGCACCATTTTGTAGATCTGCTTGGCGTTGCAGACAATGAGCGGCAGTACCGTTTGCGACTTGAAGGTGTGCAGGTCTTTGTCCCATTCAAAATCGATGTTGGAGAAGAGGAACTTCACGCGAAGGGCTTCGGGCAGACGCCGTTGGGTGCCGAGGGCTACGTTGCGGGTGTAGCGTTGGTACTCTTCCTTGCCCAATATATTATAGAGAGCCATGTCGAAGGCCTCGTCAGAAGACACATCCACAAAGTTGAGGGAGGAGGCACTCTCCAATGCTTTGGTCAGGCATTTCATCGACTCTTCGTTGAAGAAGAAATCGAGGGAGGTGGTGAGATGCATCTCGGCGGAGTCGGCTTTGATGTAGTTGATGATAGTGCCGTTGGTAGAGAACTTGACGCGTCCGAGTTTAGTGCCCATGTCAATGGTGCCGGTGCCGGTAGCCACACAATTGTCGGTGTTGAGGGTGATGATGTTGCCGGGCTCGGAGGGGTCTTGCAGTTTCTCCAGCGAGGCCGCCTTGAACTCATGCGCCTCCCGGTCGTAAGTGATGTACCCGAACACATTGATGTATTCGGCGTCATTGAACTCGTCTTTGGCTTCGCCGAATGCTGTGTAAATGCGCCCGGTTTTGTTTGACGAAGTGATGGCCACTACCACCTTGCGGTCATCCATGTCTTTGGTGCGGTCATGAACTTGCAGCATGATGTTCTTCGGGTCCACTTGCTGCAGGATCTTCATCGGCGCATGCCGCAATGTGTCGCAGTCGTGCCTGATTTCCACGCCGCCGAAGTAGGAGAGGAACGGTTGGGTGCTGTGCAGCTCGGCACGGCCGCTGAACCCGAACCGGTCGCTGAACTGGAAGTTCATCTCGGCAGGGATGCGTGCATCACCATAGGTCTCTTTGTTGAAGTAGAGGGTGTCAAAATAGAGTTTCTGTTTCTGTTCGTTTTCGTCCACATAATCGTAGTATCCGTTGGCATAGAACTTTGAGGCAGTGTGTATTCTGGTGTTGCAGTCATATAGCTCGTGGTACTTGTTCTCGCGTCCGGCCAGGATGCGCGAATCCTTCAGTTCGTCCATAGCCGCTTTCTCGCGGATGACGACATC
Source organism: Oscillospiraceae bacterium (assembly GCA_963603365.1). Lineage (GTDB taxonomy): Bacteria > Bacteroidota > Bacteroidia > Bacteroidales > WCHB1-69 > F23-D06. Next base: position 7,855 of record CAVCMI010000007.1, on the reverse strand, counting down.
GCCTTTTGCCGGAATAACCGCCGCGTCGCCAACGTTTATGAAGCGCACGCCGTGGGCATAAATGACATTCTCGGTAAAGTCAAATTCAGCGGTGACGGCGTTGAACTGGTACCCGACGTTCGGGTCTGCCGCATAGAGCTCGTTGCCCGTACTGCGCATGTCCACCAACTCGCGCGAGGGAGTGTTGTCAATGTCGGTGTTCTTGTGCGGGTCTTCCCACTTGAATCGGAGCAGGGTGGAGTCAATGGGATCCCAGTCAAATTCTGATGATTTGGCCTTGATCTCGTTTTTCACGAAATAGACAACAGATGCTTCGCCGTTGGCTTTGAAGTTGCCTTTGCGGGTCTTGAAGTCGATGTGCGACTTGTAATTGTCGGTAGAGAACGCGATGTCTTCGCCTTTCCGTATGTCGTAGATGCGGAGGTCCGCGGTGTCGGCAAGAAGTTCGTGATGCTTGAACTGGAATTTCCTTGAGGTGATGTCGGCACGGTCAAATTTAACAATGCCTGTGCCGAACATGCCATAAGGGGTTATGACAGAGTTGCCCGTCAACTCCGTTTCTTTGAAGATGGACATAGGGTTGTGGATGGTGTGGACGAACATTTGGTCTTGATAGGGTTCCCAGTGCAGATAGCCTTCGTCCATCGAGGCTACGGGAAACTCCACACCGCCGAGTTGTTCCGCTACAAGATGGCTGTTGGCTGCGCCGTTGGTGGAGTCCAGATAGAACACCAGACTGTCTGAGACGGTGTGGGAGGTTATGTAGTCGACATCTCCGTTGCCGCGAAGACCCCGGTTGCTCAGGTCGATGACACCTTGATAGGAACCTTTTCCGCCGTACATGGGCAGCCCGGCAGTCTGGTGGGTGAAACCGAAAGAGAAGTCGGGCATTACCTTTAACGGCTCGGCAATGTCAGGGAAGATGTTGCCCGATACGAGAGAGCCGGTGAATTTCATGGAGTCAATGACGAAGTTGTCCAGATTGACAATCCTGAACTTGTTGACGGCATAGTAGAACCGGTTGCGGTCATATACACCGCCTAAGACGTATGGCTGGTCGTAGAATACTTTTCCGCCTTTTCTGGCTTCGAAGATGGGATAGTCGGGATAGTCGGTCATCCCCGACTTGTTGCCGGGGACATCCACATACAGCACCCCGGAGAGCTCCTCGATGCGTCCGCGTACCTGCTTCAGCGGATAGTCGCCGTACATGTCCATCTGTCCGCTTTTGTCTTCAACGTACATAATGAGCGAATCAATGACATCCATGTCTACCAGGAAACGGTCATAGTTGAATTCGCAGTTGTGCGCCACAAAGTCGAACAGTCCTCCAATGACCCGCCCTGAAAATGTCATGTCGCGGTTTTTCTTGACGGTGACGCGCTCGTTCATAGGATAAACGTTCACAATCTGCGGGTCGCTCAATACAAAGAAGTCGCAGCCTGTAACTTTCAGGTCGTTGGTAAGCAAATCCATAGAGGCGTAGTGTGTTTTGGATTCCAGCCGTATGTAGTCGTAGTCTTTCTTTTTGACCTGGTTGTTGAGGTATTGCGCTATCTTGCTGCGGTAGTGTATGCGGTTGTTTACCACGTCATATTCGATGAATCCTCTTGCAGCAAAGTCAATCATCATGGCCTTGATGTCGAGCGGAGGTTTGTGAAACCAGTTGATGACCTCTTCGATGGTGAGGTCTTCAAACCCACCGGAGTAGAACAGCTGCCACAAGGTGTAGAGAGGGTTTACGTTGTTGAAGCCGGCGATCTCATGCATCACCGACTCGTCATAGAAATTCTGCGATTCAAAGATGGCCGATTGTTCGCTGGTGTTTCCCACGATGGGCTTGAACTCGATGCGTTCTTCCGAGGTGTTCCATTGTATAGACTCTACGGTGATGTCGAGTTTGTGGTACGAGTCGAAGAACGGCGACCGCCCGACGCCAAGCTTCGGGCGCGAAATGAGCAGTTCCTTGGTTTCGTTGTTGAATTTGAAGTTGGCGGCAGGGTGGAAAATGGAGTCCTCCTCTATGTATATGCTCACTTTCGAGTCTTCCGACAAGAGGTTGGTAGGGCGAATCAGAAAACTCCGCGATGCCGCCCGTATGATGACTTTTCCGTCACGCAGGATGGTGACATCCGCCAAGGTGTCGCCAGAAGAATTCCCGTAAATAGAAGAACCCCGCATCTCAAAACCACCCCTATAGTTTACGTCTGGATACAGATTGTTGATAACCAGTGTTTTGTCATAACTGACAAAACGAGGGTAGGTTGCCTTTTCTTCAGAGGTGGGCAGCACGGCCTTGTCGGTGACGATGCCTTTGATGGGGCGGTCGAACAGCGCAGGATAGTGGAATGTGGCATTTCCGGCCTGCACTTTCGGGAAACGCATATCGATGCTGAAAGCGCCGAATTCGGCTCTCACTTCGTCATTAAGCCCGGCACGCTCCCAAAACACAATGCCGTGCCGCGCATCGAACCGGATTTTCTCCGGATAGTAGCGACCGCTTACACCTTTTACGGTCAGACTGTCTTTGACAGAGTGCCCCAGGAGGTCAATCTCCTGAAAATCAAAAAAGGGCTCTTTGTCGAACCCCATAACTGTAGCCTGTCCTAACGCTTCCCACCGGACGTTGTCTTCCTCGTAAAGGGTATTGTTTTTAAAAAAACGCTCGTACAACAGCATGTTTTCCTGAAAACGGGTAGTCTGGTGGGTGGCATGGTACTCTACGATCTTGCCCCACGTCTCACTCTCTGCTGCATAGTCGCTGGCAGCAAACGACATATAGGCATGCAAGTAGGACCTGAATTGCGGTATGGGACGGAATTTACGGCGCAGCAGGAAATTTGCCTCGCGCAAGAAGGTCTGCTGGTTTTCGGGGTCAATGCCCGTGGCCCAAAATTGAGAAAACTCGCCAAGCATGTCTTTAGCCTCGTTCTGACGGTCTTTCGAGACAGTGGACAGGTATTGCTTCATCTCTTCGACCGTATTGGCCGGGTCGTCTGAAAAGGCATTGAAACGCTGCGCCTGAAGTGAGAACAGTACAAGCAGTAATGAGGTCAGCAGAAAAAGTCTTTTCATGAGCGATTACATGTTGAAAGGTTTTCCGGACATGTTGAACCACAACTCTGACTCTTCTTTTGTCTTTTTGTCCTGGACAATAACCTTGTAGAGCGTAAGCTTGTCGGCCACTCTTTTGACAGTGTAATAGTCAGTGACTTTCGTGTTTTTGTATTCTTTTTTGATGTAGTCCTGAATGGCGGAGGAGAGATTGTCAGGTTTCCCTTGCACCATTGTTTCCACGATGGTGCCCAGACTGTTGATGACGCAGATCTCTTTTCCGCGTGCACTGTAATAGTGCGCTTCGTAGTTCATTTCGCCGTTCTCTTTCCATTCCACGTTCGTGATGCGAGGGTACTTCAGTTTGAACACGGCGCGGATGTTCTCAGGAGTGCGGTCAGCCCCGTTGTCGTCAAGCGACATGTTCATTTTCTTGTAGTAACGCTCCAGGTCAGCATCTTCAGCCGACTCCTCTTTGACAACTTCGGGCAGAGGCTCGGCATCGATGGTGCGGATGAGTTTGCCGGTCTTGTCAAAGATGACAGTGGTCACCAATTTGTTCTTGTAGTTGGCCTTCTCATAGAACTCAACCATAGTCTTGTCGTTCTTGTCGGCACGCTGCTCTTTGAGGGCTGACTTGAATTTGAAGCCTTTGTAATAGTCGTTGAGATGCTTGAGCATAGGCCCGGTGACCGACTCTTCAGGCAGTGAGGTCAAGGTTTTGGTCCAGACACCCTCTTTGGTGAGATATACGGAGGTCTTCTTCCCTGAATTGATGCACTTTGCCACGTATGCATTGTCGATGTTGAACCAGTGCAGTTCTTCGGGATGCATCACTTTCTTGGACAACCCTTTTTTGACGGCATCCGGGACAGTGCTCTCTTTCAAGGCGACGTTCCCGAATTCGTCTTTGATGATGGGCTCTTCTTTCTCTTTCTTCTTCTTGCTGTCTGTTTTGTCGTTCTTGTCTGAAGCAGAAGGCTTCTGCCCGGCCGGTTTTGCCGCAGGTTTTGGGGTTGGTTTTGGGGTTGGTTTTACAGCAGGCTTGGCGGCTGACGGTTTGACATCCTTGCCGCTTGAGGTTGAGTTTGCCGGTTTTGTGCCGCTCTTTGCCGTAGTGCTCTTGGCGGCAGCCGGCTTGGCCTCGTCTTTCTTTGTTATAGGTTTCTGCACGGGTTTCTTTTCTGGCTTGGGAGCCAAAGGGTCGTTGAAACCCTCAGGGTCTTTCCTTGACAGCAATTTGCCGGCATTGCTGAAATAGAGTTTCGACGGCTTGAAGCCGATGCCGTCTTCCTTGACCTCCAGATAGTAACATAACGCCTCGTCGCCTTTCTCTTCAAGGCACGACACGTCGATGACAAATTCGGGATAGTTGGCCTTGACGTATTCGGTGATGACGGAAGGCAACTCGTCACGCTTCACATCGTAGGTGGTGCGCAGCCATTTGCCGTCAGCAGAGATGTGCGCTTTGCCCGTGGCCCCGTCGTCCTTGAATGTGGCAATGTAAATGCTGTTTTCTAACTGCCATGCGGAAACCTTGACGTAAGGGTACTGTAAGTCCATGGCTTGCGCTACGCTTTCGGGCACCTCTGCGGGCTTCAGTTTCTGGGCAAAAGCTGTATGTACTGCAACTGTTTGAAAAGTAAAAAGAAGCAAGGCTATTGCGGCAATCTTTTTCATAAGAATCCTTTTGTTAAAATGAGGGACAAAGATAGCATTTTTTTGTACTTTTGCACCTCAAATTTTTCGATTGTATGCGCAGGATTACGAACGTGCTTTTTTGTCTGGTTCTGTCGACGTGCGGCTACGCGCAGGATACTGTCAAGACCTATTGGGGCAACAACCGCCTGATGTCTGCCGGCATTAAGTCAAAAGGTACCGAACAAGGACATTGGATATATTACCACAACAACGGCAACAAGTGGACAGAGGGTGATTTTGAGGACGGCAAGAAGACGGGAGTGTGGAAAGTCTGGTATGACGACCGTTCGCTGGCACAAGAGTACAATGCGCAGAACGGACCCTTCAAGAGCTGGTTCCGTTCCGGGAAAGTGGAGTCAGAAGGCCAATTTGCTGACGGGAAACGTACGGGGAACTGGCTATTCTATCATCCTAACGGCAAAATCTTTAAGGAGGTTGTCTATGATAATGACAGCGTGAACGGTCGCGCCGTGGAGTATTATGACGACGGTGCCAAGTACTTTGAGGGCACTTACAAGAACGGCGCTCTCGATGGCTATGCCTGCTGGTGGAACCGCAACGGGGAAAAACAGATGGAAGGCTCTTCGGTCAACGACCTGCAGCAAGGTGTATGGAAGTTCTATCATGAGAACGGCATTCTTGGCAGCACCGGCAGTTTTGAAAATGGACTGCAAGAAGGCGAATGGTCCTATTTTTACGAGGATGGCACGCTTTGGAAAAAAGGCAGCTTTGCCGCCGGACAGCGTGAAGGCATATGGCGCGCCTGGTTTGAGGACGGCAAGCTGCAGCGCGAGGGACCCTTTGCCAATGACAAGGAAAACGGATTCTGGATTTCCTATTATCCTGACGGGAAAGTACAAGACAGAGGTACGTTCAAAAATGCCGAGATGGACGGACTGTGGGAAGGATGGTACGAAAACGGAGCCCAAAAATATGCTATGCACTATAAATCAGGCAAACTTGACGGTGAATATGTTTACTATTGGGAAGAGACGGGCAAAATGGCACGCAAAGGTCTCTATAAGGCCAACCAAAGAACAGGACACTGGCACGAGTATGCCCAAAACGGGAAAATCCTCAATGAGGGAAAGTATAAAAACGATATGAAACAAGGGAAATGGGCTTTTTATAATGTACTTGAAAGGAAAATCCGCGAACAGAACTTTGTCGATGATGTGCAGAACGGCTCTTTTGTAGAATATTATGACAACGGCGCCAAGCACTTTGAAGGAAGCTTCAAAGGACGCGTGCGAGACGGCAAGTGGTCATGCTACAAGCCCGACGGCAAGCTTTATTATCAGGTTGTTTTTTCCAATGGCCGCAAAGTGAAAGAATTATATACGACTAAAAGTTCTTCTGAAAAGCCATTTTAGCAAAGATGAGAAAGAAACGTATCAATCTTGCTGAATTTATGCAAACGCTGACCGCTAAAACAGACAATATGACCCTGCGAACATTTCATTTCAACCCTATTATGGTTAACACGATGGTGCTCCACGATGACAGCCGGGAGGCCATTATCGTGGATCCGGGCAACATTACTGAAGCCGAGAACGAGCAACTGCAAACGTATCTCTCTTCACATGATCTACAGGTGAAATGTATAGTGAATACACATCCCCATATCGACCATATCGCAGGCAATCCATTCTGTAATAATCACTTCAATGCTCCGATATGGTGTCATAAGGAGGGACTTCCAATCTATCAGAAAGCGTACGCCTACGCAATGGCTTTCGGCTTGTCTGTACAAGACATGCCCGAACCGTCCAGATTTTTGGAGGAAGGCGATTGTGTCGAGTTTGGGAACCAAAACCTGCAAGTTCTCTATACGCCCGGACATTGTTCCGGCAGTATTTCGCTCTATAACAAGGCAGAAGGATTCGTAATGTGCGGCGACCTGCTCTTCGAGGGCAGCGTGGGCAGAAGCGACTTGCCCACAGGGAATGCGGAACTGCTGCTGCAAATGATTCGTAAAAAGATATTTGCCCTGCCCGACAATACGGTCATATACCCCGGACACGGCGGCACAACTACTGTTGGAAAAGAAAAATCAACTAATCCGTTTTTACTTTAAGAGATGAACATCACAGATTCTATCAATGCGATTCCCAAACTTTCTGAGGAGTCCTTGAATAAGATGGCCGAAAGTTACCGCAACATTCTGCTTAGCTTAGGTGAAAACCCGGAACGCGAAGGCTTGGTGAAGACCCCGCTAAGGGCTGCCAAATCCCTCGATTTTCTGACGCACGGATACCGGATTGACCCTAAGGAAATACTGCAAAGCGCCCTTTTCCACGAAAACTACAGACAAATCGTGGTTGTGAAAGACATTGAACTCTACTCCTTGTGCGAGCATCATCTGCTGCCTTTTTTCGGCAAGGCCCACGTCGGCTATATTCCTAACGGCACCGTTGTCGGACTGAGCAAAATACCGCGCGTGGTGGAATGTTTTGCCCGCCGGCTCCAATTGCAAGAGCGACTCACCACCCAAATCAAAGACTGTCTGCAAGAAGTGCTCAACCCTCTGGGCGTGGCCGTGGTCATCGAAGCTCAACACCTCTGTATGTCAATGCGCGGCATCCAAAAACAGGGCTCCGTGACAACAACCTCCGAATTTACCGGGGCATTCCTGAAAAATGAAAATACTCGACAAGAGTTTATGCATCTCATCTGCTCCGACCTCCATTAAATGTCGCGTTTGCGCAGCCTCTTCGTTCGGCGCCTTTCTCGCTTATGCTGTTCCCGATAGTGCTTGGCCCGGTAAAAAATCGAATCTTCGCTGACATACGATACGACTCCCGGTGCGTTATCTTCCTCTAATCCTTTGAGAATGCAGACTAACGGTTTGCCGACCCATTCCGATGGAATACAAATGGTGACCGTGTCTTTACTGGGGTTTAAGATGAGTTTTTTCATGTTTTTATAGTTTTGTTGAGATTGCCTTTCCCTATAATGGTTTGTTGTTAAAGGGTCAGATTATTGTTTTCGGCAAGAAAAGCGTCAATTATGTTGCGTTTTTTGTCATTTCTATAGATTCTTCTTCGTCAGTTCTGCCGTCTTCAGGTTATGGACAAATATATAAAAAACCAAATAAAAT
>CAVCMI010000006.1:0-65174 GCA_963603365.1 Oscillospiraceae bacterium | reverse complement strand
TGAGTAAAAGTAGAATAGAGGTGTTTTTTACTCAAAAAAACACGTTGCAAATATAACAATAATTTGCCTCGGATGTTTTTTTCATAAAAAGGGAAAAATGACACCGGCAAATCCCGGTTTTCGGGACAGTGTCATTCTATGTATTTTTCAACAGGTGGTTGTTCAGCAGCAGCAAAAGGCCGGACCAGTACAAGCGCAATTCTTTTCCTTACCCCTACCCTTACCCGTTGTTCTCTATCAGGAAGTGGAGGCGGTTGAAGACGTTGGCTTCGCTGGTGCCGCCGTCAAAGTCGATGTTCAGGATATTCAGGTCAGGATAGTAGGTTTTGATTTTCTTTTCTATTCCTTTGGAAATGATATGGTTGGAGATGCACGCAAAGGGCTGCAAACTTACTATGTTATGCACGCCGCTCTCTGCCAGTGCAGACATCTCCGCTGGTATGAGCCACCCCTCGCCAAAGTTGGCCGCCATGCTGATGATGCGCGAGGCTAATTCGGCATCGTGAAACATGTCGGCAAACGGCCGGTAATGCGGAAACGGCGCACAAATGGCATCGTACGTCTTCGCATACCCGGCTATGACCTTATAGACCATATCGGTGAGAAACAGCGGGTACTTGACGGGCTTGATGTGGTATTTCTTGTTGATGTGCTTATTGACAAAACTGTTCATGAAGAAGTTGTAGATAGAGGGCGCAATGACCTCTACGCCCTTGTCGGCCAGCCAGTCGAGCACGTTGAGGTGTCCGAATGCGTTGTATTTGATATAGATCTCTCCCACCACGCCGACCTGCGGCAGTTTCTTGTCCGCATGGATGCTGCCCGTAAACTCGCGCACCGCCTCACCCAAGAGTCTCTTCATGCCTTTGTAGTCGTGCGCCTCTATCAAGGGGAAGCACTGCTCCATATATTTGGCATGCAGCTGCTTGGCCAGTCCGGGCTGCTTCTCGCGCGGTCTCGAGGCGTAATAGATGCGCGACAGGCAGTCGGCATACAAGAGGGCGTTGAGCGTGGGCAATGCCAGACTCTTGGTGTCCAGCACGAACCCCGGCTGCTCGTTGGCCAAGGTGTTGCCCAACGCCAGCGACAACACGGGCACATTGCCGAAGCCCGCCGCCACCAGCGCTTTCTTTATCAACATAATGTAGTTGGTGGCCCGGCACTGTCCGCCCGTCTGTGTGATGATGACGGCGGTGTCGTCCAAGTTGTAGTCGCCGCTGCGCAACGCTTTGAGGAGGCTGCCCACCACGATGGTGGCGGGATAGCAGACTTCGTTGTTGGCATACTGCAGGCCCAGTTCCACACACTCGCGGTCGCCTAACGGCAAGGTCACAAGGCGGTAGCCGGCCATCTTGAAGAGGGTGGGAATGAACTCCGAATAGCCTCCTGCAAAGTAAGGCGCGAGTATGGTACGCCTGCGGTCTTGAGCCTGAAACAGCGGCGTAGTGACAAACGGCAGGTTCACTTTTTCCTGCCGGCTGAACTGCAGACTCTCCACCATGGAGCGTACCCTGAGGCGCAAAGAGCCGATGTTGTTCACGTCATCAACCTTCAGCAAGGTCAAACTCTTGCCTTTCCGGCCGAGGATGTCGTGTACTTCGTCGATGATGAAGGCGTCGGGGCCGCAGCCAAACGAGGTAATCATCATAAAATGTACATTGCCGTTGCTGTTGGCCACGTAGTGTGCGGCCTTGAAGATGCGGTTAGGATAAGTCCACTGCGTCACGGAGTCCAGCTCGCGATAGACCTCGGCGTCATTGTCGCCGGCCACCATCTCGGTGACCACATCGATGCCCATGTCGGCGAGCACGTCCGAAATCTTGTGCTGCACCAGCGGGTCGGAATGGTACGGCCTTCCAGCCAGCACTACGGTCATCCGGCCGTCAGCCTCGGCCTGTTTCACAATCTCGGTTGCGCGGCTGTGCTGGGTGTCAAGAAAGGCCTGCTGCACTTTCATGGCAGCGTCTATCGCCCGGTCAGCCGTTCGTCTGTCAACGCCAAGACTCTTGAGATAGTCGCGGCAACTCTGACGCATAAACGAACTGTTGTTCATAGAAACGACCGGAGCGTCAAAGGGGATGTTGAAGCGCGCCTCCGTGTCGACAGCGTTCTTCATCACATCGGAGTATCCTGCCACGATGGGGCAGTTGTAACTGTTGCGCACCCTGGCGTCAGCCTGATGCTCCATCACGATGAACGGATAAAAGATACGGTCAACGCTGCGCTTTGCCAAGTCGAAGACGTGACCGTGCATCAGTTTGGCGGGGAAACATATATTCTCGGACATCACTGTATGGAGTCCTTGTTCGTACTGCTTGTTGGTTGAGGGTCCGGAGAGCACTGTTGCGAAGCCGCACTCTGTGAAGAGGGTATGCCAAAACGGATAGAGTTCGAACATGCCGAGCGCACGCGGAATGCCGATTCGCAGTTTGGCCTGTTCTCCGGGAGGCCTGCCGAATAGAAGCTTGAGCCGCTCGTGATGCTGGTTGCGCCCCTTGACGGTGACCTCCGTCTCATTGGTGAACACCTTCTCGCAGTTGTTGCCGGAATAGTAGCTGCGTCCGTTCGAGAACTTGTAGCAAAGCACGGTGCAGTGGTTGGGGCAGCCCGGGCACACTTGCGGTTCCGTCTCAAACTGCTGTATGGAGAGCAGGTCATCGAGCGTAAGCACGTGCTCGGCAGGGTGTTCCTTGGCAAAGAGTGCGCAGCCGTAAGCGCCCATCAGTTCGGGGATGTCGGAGAAACGCACCTCCCTCTCGGTGAGCAGTTCCAGAGCCCTCACCACGGCAAGGTTCTTGAAAGTGCCGCCCTGCACCACGATATGGTCGCCCAGTTCTTTGGTCTGCCGCAGTTTCAGCACCTTGAAGAGGCAGTTCTTGATGACCGAATAGGCGAAGCCGGCGGAGATGTCTTCGGGGTGCGCGCCCTCGCGCATTGCCTGCTTCACTTTGGAGTTCATGAAGACGGTACAGCGCGTGCCGAGGTCGTAAGGGTGCCGGGCTTTGCATGCTATCTGCGCAAACTCCGAGACGGTGTAGCCCATCATGCGGGCAAAGGTCTCTATGAAAGAGCCGCAGCCCGAGGAGCAGGCCTCGTTGATCTCGAGTCGGCGAATGGCCTTGTTCTCCACAAATATGGCCTTCATGTCCTGGCCGCCGATGTCGAGGATGAAAGAGACCTCGGGCGACACGCTTCTGGCGCCCATATAGTGCGCCATCGTCTCCACTACGCCGTAATGCAGCCCGAAAGCCGTTTTGAGGAGGTTCTCGCCATAGCCCGTGACGGCGCTGCCGGCAATGGCCGGTTTGAAGCCGTGCTCGTTGCAGGCATCCCTGAACCCCTTGAGCGCATTGAGGAATGTTCCGAAACTGTCGCCTTGGTTGTTGCGGTAGTCGCGGTAAAGCATGCGCCCCATGCGGTCCAGCACCACCAGCTTCGTGGTGGTGGAGCCCGAGTCCACCCCTACAAAAACGGTATTGCCGTCGAGTTGCTCCCACGTTACGCGCGGCACAAAGAAGTTCTGCTTCTTATGCATCCAGTCTTCAAAATCCTGCCGGTCATTGAAGAGCGGCGGCAGACTGTTGTTGTTGAGCGCGGTGTCTCGGTCAATGGTAAGGTTTTCAATTTTATAGATAAAATCCTCAAGAGAGCAGTCCTCTTTTGAAGACGTTTCCGCCATCATCGCTGCGCCATACGCCGGCACAACCTTAGCGTCAGGCACCGCTATGCAATCCTCTTCGGAAAGGTGCAGGTTTTCGAGGAACACCTTCTTGAGCATCGGCAGAAAGGCGAACGGGCCGCCGCAGAAGAAGACGGGCGACTTCACGTCAAGTCCTCTTGAAAGTGTGCCGATGACCTGAAGCGACACGGCATGGAACACCGACAAGGCCACATTCTCTTTGCTGACATGGCGCGCCAGCAGGTTCTGAATGTCTGTTTTGGAGAAGACGCCGCAGCGCGAGGCAATCGGATAGACCGTCTCGGCATGCTCCGCCAAGGTGTTGAGTTCTGAGGGCTCGATGTTGAGAAGGGTGGCCGTCTGGTCGATAAAGGCGCCGGTGCCGCCGGCGCAGTTGCCGTTCATTCGGATGTCGGGCACTCTGCCCTGCTCAAAGAAAATCATCTTGCTGTCCTCGCCGCCGATGTCAATGAATGTCTTGGTTTCGGGGAAGCGGCTTTTCACCAGCGAGGCGGCTGCAATGACCTCCTGCACAAAGGGCATCCCCCAACATTCGGCATAGCCCATTCCGACGGAACCTGTGACGGCAACCTTGAGACGGCTTCCCTTGCAACGCTCCGCTATCGGAGAAACTGCCCGCATTACTGTTTCGCGGATGTTCATGTTGTGGCGGCGGTAGTCGGTATAAACTACATTTTTCTGACTGCCCAGAACCACTATTTTTACAGTCGTTGAACCTATGTCTATTCCAACGTTGATCTTCTCATTCATCAAGTTTCGTTTTTATCAAAAAAGCCGGCAAAGGTACAAAAAAAGGTTCGATGCACACTGCATCGAACCTTAATCAATTATTTGTCAGTATTTTCCATTTGTTCGTCAGTCACCTTGCACAGTGTCATGGCTATCGGGTCCGCACTATGACTTTCTTGTCAATGGTGCTGCCGTCTGTCAGCCTGATGCGCAGCATGTAGTAGCCGGCAGGAAGGTTCCCGACATAGATCCCGGTGTTCGTATCACTGTCGGCGCGTTTGGCGGCCACCAGTTTTCCGTTCATGTCATAGAGGTAAATCTCTTCCATAAACCTGCCTTCAATGTGGACATTTGTCGTAGCCGGGTTCGGGTAGATGCTGAACTGCACCGTCTCGTCCAAATCGTCAATGCCATAGTTGAAAGCCACATGGAGTGTGAGCTTGACAATGCTGTCGCAACCGTCAACGGTGTAATACTGAATGGTGTACACGAAGTCGCCCTCTTCCATCGGCGTAAAGTCAAGTCCGTAGTTGGTATAGGCATGTTCACGCAATGCGGAGTCCTCGACCAACACCTCATAGGTAGGATTGAGTGTCAGCATAAGCACGAAGACGCTGTCGCAACCCGTAGAAGCCTGCAACGTGTCGTAGTAGGTGCCGGCCTGTTCATAATGCCTGCCGCGCCATTCGTAAGGCACATTGTCGCAAGTGGCAGCCACCGTGGGAATTTCATAGTTTCTGTTCACGGTCAAGACTATGTTAACGGTGCTGTCACAGCCTTGTGCCGACTGCAGGCGCTGCTGCAAATATATCATCCCGTACTGGGTCGGCAGCGTATCGAAGCCGTTCTGCTGGTAGCGGTCGCCTTGGCAAATGGTATCCATAATGGTGGTCACAGCACTCCGGTTCACCGTAAGGTTCAGCATATAACGGTCTGTGCATCCATAGTTGTTGGGCACCGTGTCGATATATACACCCGAGGCCATCAGCTGGCGTCCGCGCCACACGTAAGGCAGCTGGGTGTCGCACACCACGGCCGTGTCTGCCTGCGAAACGTTCGGATTGACCACAAGGTTAAGGCGATAGACACTGTCGCAGCCGTTCACCGTAGCCAGGCTGTCATAGAAAGTGCCCGAAGCGGAGAAGCTTCTGCCGTGCCATACGACAGGTGTTTCGGTAGCGCACACGGTGATGTTTTCGGTGTAGCTGTACGACGGCAGCACTGTAAGCGTGAAGGTGAGGATGCTGTCGCAGCCGTCGGCCGTCTGCAGGTTCACCGTGCGGGTTCCGCTCTCGTTCATCGTATAGTTATGCCATACGTAAGGCAGCTCACTGCTGCACACCGTGTCAGCCGTTGCGATGTGATATGGGGAATGCACCAGCACATTCACCGTGTAGTAATCAAAACAGCCATAGATGTTGCTCACCGTGTCAGTATATGTGCCGCTTTCAGAAAGCGTGCGGCCGCGCCAAGTGGCCGTTTCACCCTGACAAAGTTCGATGTCGCTGCTGCGGTAGGTGTTGGATGGGTTGACGGTGAGACGGAGCACATAAACGCTGTCGCAGCCTCCGGCGGCGGTCAAGCTGTCGTAATAGACACCCGTGGCAACCAAAGACTTTCCGTGCCACAGATAGGGTGTTTCGACGGAACAGACGGTTACATTCTCACTTATAAGGTATGCCGGCGACACCGTAAGCTTGAGACAGAACACGCTGTCGCAGCCGCTGGCGGTGGTCAGACTGTCGTAAAGGGTGTAATTGCCCGGGAGTTCCGGTATTCTCACATTGCTGTGGCCTTGCCAGATGTACGGCTCGTTGTTGCAGACTGCATCAGACATTTCAGCATAGTAGACGGGATTGACGGTCAGCGTGAGTTTATAGACACTGTCCATGCCGTCGCGGGTGAGCAGGCTGTCATAAAGGACATAGGTGCCCGGGGCGGTCGGAATCTGTATGCGGCTATGGCCTTCCCAAACATAAGGTTCGTTCTCGCAGACGGAAACGCTGCTCTCGTGGTAGAACGTTCTGAAGACGGTAAGGGTGAGTTTATAGACGCTGTCGCAACCCTCGGCGGTCTGCAGCCTGTCATAGACGACGTGAGTGCCTTCAACGGTCGGGATGGTCACGCCGGCATGTCCCTGCCAAACAAACGGCCTGTCTTCGCGCGCGGTGGCGGTATCCTCGAAATGGTAAGCGCGGTTAACGGTGAAGTTCAACACGTGAACGCTGTCGCATCCGCCGGCAGTGGTCAGATTGTCATAAAGCGTATATGTGCCTGGGGTGGCTGGAATGTTCACGCCGGCATGCCCCTGCCACACAAAAGGCTCGCCCTCGCAAACCTCAACAGTCTCCTCTATGCGGTAAGTGCTGTTCACCGTCAAGGCCAGCGTGGTGATGCTGTCGCAGCCGTTGACGCTGGTGCGGCGGAACACATAGTTGCCGCTGCTTGTGCCCTCCATGAAGGTGGTGTCGCGCCAAGCATAAGGCAGCTCGCTCCGGCATAGGACAAGGCTCTCCGTGGCATTGTATGTCGGATATACTGCTACATTAAGCGTGACGATGCTGTCGCAAGCATCCGCACGGCGGAAAACGACTTCATACCTGCCGGCTTCGGAGATGGTACTGTCGCCGTACTGCAACGGGAGTTCGTTCTCGCAGACATAGCGTGTGTCTGAAGAGACCGGATTGGACTGCACAAACAAAGTCACAATCACGGTGCTGTCGCAACCCTTTACGGTGCGGTAGTGAATCGTGTCGTTGCCGGCACGGCTCAAGAGGCGGTTGGCATCGTAAAGGTACGGCATCCTGTTCTGGCAAACGGTAACCGTGTCGTATTGTTTGTACGACGGATTGACCGTGAGGGTCAAAGTGGTGATCACGTTGCAGCCGTTGTCTTGCACCTCGGTAATTTCGTAAACCCCCGACTGCGTGTAACTTTGCCCCTTGAACAAATACGGCAGTTCATCAGAACACACCGTTGCCCTTTCGGCAAGGCGTGCATAAGGGGTAACAAACAGTTCGATGCTATAAACGCTGTCGCATCCGCTTTGCGAGGTCAGAGAGACGGTGTAGTTGCCGGCTTGCGTGAATATGTGGTCGTTGTCGAATGCGTACGGCAACGCCCCCTGACAGATGTAGATGGCCGTGTCAATGTGATAGACGGGATTGACGGTCAGGTGCAGCGTCACTACGGAGTCGCACATTGCAGAAGAGGTGAGCGTCGCGCTGTAGTCGCCGGTTTCGTCATATATCCTTCCGTTGAAAGTGTAGATGTCACCATGACAGATTTCGGCATAAACATCCTTGTATTTCACCGGCTTCACGGTCAAGGTCAACTTGTGGATGCTGTCGCAGCCGCTCGCCGCGGTCAGCCTGTCGTAGATCGTATAAGTGCCGGCAACTGTCGGGATGGTGACGTTGCTGTGTCCTTGCCATACGTAGGGCTCGTTGTCGCAAGTCTCGGCAGTCTCTGCAAAAATGTAGGTCGGATGGACGGTGAGGGTCAACTTGTGGATGCTGTCGCAGCCGCTCGCCGCGGTCAGCCTGTCGTAGATCGTATAAGTGCCGGCAACTGTCGGGATGGTGACGTTGCTGTGTCCTTGCCATACGTAGGGCTCGTTGTCGCAAGTCTCGGCAGTCTCTGCAAAAATGTAGGTCGGATGGACGGTGAGGGTCAACTTGTGGATGCTGTCGCAGCCGCTCGCCGCGGTCAGCCTGTCGTAGAGCGTATACGTGCCGGCAACTGTCGGGATGGTGACGTTGCTGTGTCCTCGCCATACGTATGGGACATTGTCACAGGTCTCGGCAGTCTCGGCGAAACTGTAGGTCGGATGGACAGTGAGGGTCAACTTGTAGATGCTGTCGCAGCCGTTTTCCGTGGTCAGTCTGTCGTAGAGCGTATACTTGCCGGCAACTGTCGGGATGGTGACGTTGCTGTGTCCTCGCCATACGTATGGGACATTGTCGCAGGTCTCGGCAGTCTCGGCGAAACTGTAGGTCGGGTGAACGGTAAGCGTGAGTATTACGGTACTGTCACAGCCGTTGACGGTACGGAGGTTGCGCTCGTGCTGTGTTGTGCCCGCCTCGCCGATCAGGACATCAAAGCCGTTTCCGGTGTAACGTTCGCTCTGGCAGACTGTGGCGTTTAATGTGGTGACAACGGGCTCGTGGACAGTAAGGTTGAGCACTACAACACTGTCGCAGCCGTTGACGGCCGTGAGTTGTTGCTGGTATGTGCCTGTTTCCGACTCTTGGAAGCCGTTGGCGTCATAGACAGTTCCGCTGCAAATGTGAGCATCGATGGTTTCGCGGTACTCATGGCTGATGGAGAGAGAGAGTCTGACAATGCTGTCGCAGCCGTTGACGGTCTGGCGCTTGAAGGTATATGTGCCCGACACGGTATTGTCTTCAAACAAGGTGTCGCGCCAAGTGTAAGGCAATGCGTTGTTGCAGATGGTCAGCGAGATGTTCTCGTTGTAGGAGGGATTGACCGTCAAGGTGAGCACGGCGGTGCTGTCGCAGCCCGTTACGAGAGACGAAAGCTGGCGGCGCTCCACAATTGTTCCGGCTGCCGTCGGGGCAACGTAAAAGCCGTTCTGCCGGTAAGTCTCGCCTAAACAGATGGTGGCCTGCAGCTGCTCCGTCACAGGATGGTTGACGGTCAAATGCAGCGTCACTACGCTGTCGCAGCCATTGACGGTACGGAAAGTCTTGGTGTAGTCGCCCGTCTCCGTATAGGTGTCGTTCTGCCAAATGTATTGGTCGCAGGCCACGGCATCAAACTCGGAGGCCTTGCTGTTGTTGACGATGAGATGCAGCGTCACTACGCTGTCGCAGCCGTTCACGGTATAGAAAGTCTTGGTATAGTCGCCCGTCTCCGTATAGGTGTTGTTGCCCCACGTATAGCGGTCGCAGGCCACGGCATCAAACTCGGAGGCCTTGCTGTTGTTGACGGTCAAATGCAACGTCACTACGCTGTCACAACCATTGACGGTACGGAGGGTCTGTTGGTAGATGCCGGTTTGGGTATAGGTCTGTCCGTTCCAAACATAGCTGTCGCAAACGGTTTCGGCAAAGCGGCTTTCCTGTGCAGGGTTGACCCGCAACTGCAGTGTGACGAGGCTGTCGCAGCCGTGTGAGGATATGCGGTTTAAGGTAACGGTATAGTCGCCGCTCTGCTCATAAAGGTTGCTGTACCCGTAGTTGCTGTATGCCACGCCTTGGCAGACGGTGTCATAGAGGGTTCTTGGTTGATATGCGGGATATACGTTTATCTGAAGTGCGCCGCGTTGCGTGCTTTCGCAGACAATGCTTTGATAGTCGATGTAGGTGCTGAGGTAGTAGGTGACGCTTTCGCTGACGGGGCCGATGGTGTTCAGTTCCATGCCGGCGAGGGGTTCTGCCGCGTCGGCGGTGGCATACCAGCGGTAGTTGCCGGATTCGGGACGGTTGAGGGCTACGGAACCCTGACCGCAGAACTCGTAAGGTTCAAAGGAAGGCGCAGCGGGGATGTCACGTACCATGGCCACCACCTCCTGGCGGTCGCTCTTGCACTGCGTTTCGGTGCTGTAGCTTTCCACGTAGTATGAGGTGGTCTGGAACACTTCGGGGGCATAGGTGATGCCTGCGCCGGCAATGGGCATGACAGCATTTGGCGACGGATACCAACGGAATACGACATTGGTCTCCGTAGCCGGTGCAACCTCAAAGGCAAACGTGCCGCCGCCGCACATTTCCTGGTTATCTGCAACAGGCATGGCGGGAATGGCGTTGACGACAGCCCTTGCGGGAACACGTTCGCTCTCGCAGCCGGTAACGGCATTGTAACTGCTGACATAGACAACGGTGTCGCGCTGCACGTTGCGCAACTCCAGCGAGGCTCCTTCAGCCGCGCTCTGCCGCGAATCTGCCGTGCTGTACCATCTGCATACAGTACCGTTCTCCCCTACCGAAGCCCGGAGGGTGAAGCTCTGCCCTGCTCCGCACTTGGCCACGTCAGACACAACAGGAGCGACAGGCTGAGGGTTGACAACGACGGTGAGACGGATGAGACTGTCACAGCCGTTCCGGTTTTGGATATGCACATCATAAATGCCGGCCTCCGTAATGGCAAGAGTGTGGTAAGTAACCGGCAACTCGTTGCTGCAGAGCGTCAAGGTTTGCTGTGCGGTTGTCGAACGGTTGACGGTGAGGTGCATCGTCACTACGCTGTCGCAGCCGTTCACGGTCTGGAAAGTCTTGGTATAGTCGCCCGACTCAGTATAGGTGTCGTTGCCCCACATATAGCGGTCGCAGGCCACGGCATCAAACTCGGAGGTCTTGCTGTTGTTAACGGTCAAATGCAGCGTCACTACGCTGTCGCAGCCGTTCACCGTATAGAAAGTCTTGGTATAGTCGCCCGACTCGGTATAGGTGTCGTTGACCCACGTATAGCGGTCGCAGACAGTTTCGCTGAAAGAGGTGTTGAAGACGGGGAACACCTTGGCCGTGACGGCAACCTTCTGGCTTTCGCAGCCGCTCTGCATGTCGTGCCGGCAAACGAAGTAAGTAGCGGTGTTCGTAGCGTTCTCAATGACGAGGTGGTCTCCGGTATGCACCAGTTGTTCGTTCAAGTACCAGCGGCATTCCACATTGTCGCTCCCCGGGCGTGCGCCCAGTGTCAGCGTGCCGGCGCCGCAGATGCTGTCCGCCTCGGTGAAAGGTGCAGAGAGCGGGGCGGCAACGAGTACATTCACAGTTGCTGATTGGCTTTCGCACCCCGTTTCTTCGTTGTAGGAGGTGACGTAATAGGTATAGGTTCCCTCTTCGAGGCTTTCTGTGGTATATGAGCGGCTGTCGCCATTATTGCCTACATTGATCAGGTCTATGTCATACCAGCGACAGACCGTTCCTTGGGCTGGCACGGCCGTCAATTGAGCCTGCCCGGCTGAGCAAAGTGTGTCACCTTGGGCGATGGGCGTGGCAGGAATGTCGTTGATGGTGACGGTAACAGGCACCCGCGCGGTTTCGCATCCGCCATGATTGGCTGCCACATAGAAGACAGTGGTTGCAGCGACGTTGCGTATGGTGCAACTGTTGCCCTCGGCTATCAAGGAGTTGCCCTGCGCGTCGGCATACCATCTGTGAGCATCGTTGCTTGCGCCGGCAATGGAGAGCTGGGCATCGCTCGTGCCGCAATAGGAAAGGTCGGCAACGACGGGCAGTGCAGGCATTATCTTCACTACGGCGTAGACGGGCACTCTCGCACTCTCACAGCCGGTGGCCGTGTTGTATTCAGAAGCATAGAATGTGGTTGTTCCCACGTTCAAGCCTTCGGGGCGCAGTTCGTTGCCCTCTGCCAGCACCGTCGTGGCGTTTCGGCTGGCATACCAGCGCACCCTGTGTTCCGGCTCCGTGGGTTCGGCACGCAGCACAACCTGACTGCCGGCACAAACCGTATCGTCATATACCATAGGCTCGTCAGGAGTGGGGTTCATGGTGACAGTCACCGTAACGGCCTCGCTCTCGCAGTAGGTAAGGTTGTCAACTGCAGCCACGGTGACGACAATGTCTTCATATATGTTGTCTAAGGTTAAAGTATTCGTTACCATATTGGGACTGCCAAGCCACTGGCAATGGGTGGCAGAGGGGTTGATCAACGTGGCCGTGAGTATAGTGCTTTGACCGTAACATACTTCCATATCTCCCGATACCATAGGGGCGGCAGGGAGCGGATTGACTGTTGCGGTAACTGCCGTGCGCGGACTCTCGCAGCCGTTGACCAAAGCAGCCACATAATAGGTGGTGGTAGTCTGCAGGTTTGCAACAGTGAAAGCAGAGTCTGTATAGAGCGGCTCGCCGCCTTGGGCCTGGGCATACCAGAGGTAAGAAGCGGCATCGGACGGGTTTTGGACTTTCAGCATGACAGTGCCGGCACCGCAACGCTCGTCTCCTGAGGCAACGGGAGCGTCCGGAGTGGCGTTCACCACAACCTGTACCGATTCGCTCTCACAATGCTCGTTGTACGAAGATACACTGTAGGTGCCCACTGTGCGGGTTGTGTAGGTCGTGCCTTGCACAGTCCCTTGTGTGGGCAAGTACCAGTAGCAGCCCGTAGCGTTCGTTCCAGGCTCGGCCGTCAGGGTTATGCGGCCGCCGGCAAGACAAACTTGCGAGGCAGTAGCGGGCACGCCCGGCACCGGATGGATGGTCACGGTGAGCGGAGCGGCAACGCTGCGGCAGGAGGTCTGAGGGTCGATGGCAAAAGCATAGAATGTGGTGGTGGATGAAACGGCCTGCTCAGTGCTGTTCAACGCCAGCGTGCCCTCCTCATCGCTGAACCACGAAAGCTCATAGTTGCTGTTGGCATCAAGCGTGACGGTCTGCGCGCCGCAATAGGACTGGTCTGTCGTAAGCGGCGCCTGGGGGAGTTCTTGCACAAAGCCATAAACTTCCGAACGTCCGCTAAAACAGCCGGCCTCAGAACGTGCGGCCACAAAGAAGGCTTGCGTCTGCGAGATGGTCGTGGTGAAAGTCTCTCCCGTGGCTATCGGCTCGTCAGTGTCTCGGGTGGCGTACCAATAGATTGTGCCGGCGCCATTAGCCTCTAATGTCACCTCGCCGGCACCGCAGCGGCCAACATTAACCACCTCGGGAAAGTCGGGCACGGCATTGGTGGTGACGGTGAAGGCCAAACGCTCGCTGGGACATCCTTCAAGATGGCCGGCAGCATAGAAAGTGCGCACGGAGGGCTCGTCTGACCCATACACGGACATGACGGAACCTTGAAAGACCACATCTTGCCCATCGGCATCGGCGTACCATAATATATATGTTTGCGGCGCTGGCGTGGCTTCCAGTTCAACTGAAGCGTCAGGCCCGCAGAGCGTCACGGATGTAACCGTGGCAGTAGGCATAGGCACAGAAGTGATGACTCTTGCCTCCACCTCGGTGCGGGCGCTCACGCAGCCTGTAGCCATATTGTAGCGTTCCACATAGAATGTGGTGGTCTGGCTTATCGTCGTTGTAAAGGTTCTGCCGTCATTGTTTGCGGTGGCGAGCGGTGAGCCGCCGCTCGGGCTGTCGTACCATCTGAAGATGTCAGAGTCGCCCATGTCTAAGGTTGAAACCCACAGCGAGATTTCCCCTGCCCCGCAGCGCGAGTCGGAATAGACCGCAGGTGCGGCGGGTATCTCATTCAGCGTAACCTCCACGCTGCGGACGCTGCTGTGGCAGTTGGATCCGGCAGTATTCTTGGAATAGCACTCGTATGTGTAAATGCCGGCGGCGTCATTCTCCGTGAAGGTGTGCGTAAAAGTGCGCGCACTGCCGGCGTTCACCATGGCGGAGTCTGCCACTATGCCGTTGTGTTTCCATACTACCACCTGGTTGGCGGTAGTAGTGGCGGCAAACGTTACCGTGCCGGCGCCGCAGATGCTCGCGGGGGCAACGGTGGCGCTGGAGAGCGGCGTCACATAGTCAACCGTCACGGCATAGACCTGCGAGGTGGCGGTGCAGCCGCTGCTGTCGATCCTGCAGGTATATTCGTAAGTCTGCGAGGCGGCAGTCTGGCTTTCGAAGGAAACGTTGAGACTGTTGGAAGTTTGGCCCGTGATGGGCTCGCCGAAGCGGTACCACTGGATGGCATTGTTGCTGGGGTTGGATACCGACAGCGTGAGGGCATCCGTGGCGCAGCAGGCATGCACATTGCCCGCCGTGGTTATTACCGGCGTGGCAGGTTGCCGATGGGCACTGAAATATATGGTATATAAAAAGGTTGAACCGTCGTTATGGGTGACGGTGATGGTAGCTTTTGGGTCGCTCATTGTGGCCTGTGTTACGGTGATGGAGGTGGCCAGCGGAGAGCGTTTGGTGGCGCTCACCTGCGGAAAGTCGCTGTCGGAGGTGTAGCATACCAGCTGCGTACAGGTGGCGACAGCTGCGCCCGAGTTGGTGCGGTTGCCCGTAAGCCCCGCATGGGTGGCAAACTCCGCATTGTTGAACGTGGCCAACATGGCTTCCTGACTCACGCCGCCAATGGTGAGTGAGGCCAGACCCTTGTCGTAGATGCAGCGCAACGCATCTAAATCGAGTTTGTCGCTGCTGGAACCCGCTCCTGCCGCCTCATTCGTGGAGAAAGAACCTAAAATCAGCTGCGGCGTAGCAGTGGTGTTTGTCCAGGAAACCTCCTTGACAAACCGCCCCCACGACGAGGTGGGGTGAAAAGCATAAATCATACTGCCGTATGATGTCCCAGACAAACTGCCGTCTGCTTTATCTTGAAAGGTGTTGCCGTCGTGTATGAACACCTTGAAGAGGGCGTTGCCGGAGATGCCGCCGCTGCTGCGCGCATAAAAAGAGATGGAGTCGGGGCGGCCGTGAAAAGACCAGCGGTAGCCCGTAGGGTCGTAATTGTAGTTTTCATTACTGGACGGAGTTGTAGAACCTACTCTTGTTAGCCCCGTAGTCATGGCGCCGTTGGCAATGTTGCCCCAAACGCTTTTGGCGTAGATCTGGAGGGCATAACCGCCGCCGTCTCTTGTTACACGGTTGCTGTGATTTTGCTTGGCCGTGGCGCAGCCTATCAACAAGTCGCACTGCATTGTATTAAACGTGTGCCATAGTTCGGGCACGGCATTGCCGTCGTCATAAGAGGTCCATTCTTCAAAATCTGCGTTCGGGAACTGGTAAACGCCCTGGGCGCAAGCCGTGGCTGCTACAAAGAGCAGGCAGAGGGCTGACAATGTAAATTTTTTCATTTGTATAGATTTTTATTATTCTCAAAAAAACATAAAGTCTTTCGGGCAGAAAACAGTTCTCCCGCAAAACGGTGGCAAAAATACGACAAAAGCACCTTGCTTTCGCCTTTTTCGTTTTATTAAAATATTTATATTACTAATTATCAACTAAATAAAAATGTTAATGAATGTGAATCACATAATAGAAACTATGGGGAGGCTTGCTAACGGCTTTTTAGAACTTGGTTCTTAGATTAGAGAACGTAGATTTGATATTATGCGGGAAAAGCGCTTAGCTCCAAGCTCCAAGCTCTAAGCTCTACTCCCCACCGGGGCGGCAGAGCATTGCTGTTTCGGCAGATGTGCGTGAAGGAGCGAAACGGACAATGTAGGTAAAGGCGGAGCCGTCGTTGTGGGTAACCGTAATGGTGGCTTGGGGGGTGCTTTTCGTGGCCTGCGTCACCATAACGGAAGTGGCAAGCGGAGAGCGTTTTTCTGCGCGCACCAGCGGAAAGCCACTGCTTGTGTTGAAGTCGGCGGGGAGCACATAGAGGGCGGAGGCGATGCCCGAGTTGGATCCGTCGTGGGTGAGTCCGTCGTGGGTGGCAAACTCGGCACAGTTAAAGGCATCAAGCATGCCGGGTTGGTTCACGCCGTCAACAGAGAGCGAAGAGAGCCCCTTGTCGTAGATGCAGCGCAGCGCATCCACATCGAGTTTGTCGCTGCTGGAGCCTCCGCCGGCCTTCTCGTTGGTCGAGAAAGAGCCGAGAATCAGGCTCGGGCGCGCGGCAGAGCCGGTCCAGGTAACTTTCTTGGCAAAGCGTTTCCAGTGGGAGGTGGGATGGAAAGCAATGATCATCTGCCCGTAGCAGGTGCCTTGTAAGTCGCCGTTTGCCTTGTCGTAATAGGTACGGCCGTCGTGTATGAACACCTTGAAGAGGGCGTTGCCGGAGATGCCGCCGCTGCTGCGGGCAAGGAACGCAATGGAATCGGGGCGGCCGTGAAAAGGCCAGCGGTAGCCCGCAGGGTCGTAATTGTAGTTCTCGGGGCTGCCGGCGTTAAGGCTTGCCACACGGGTGCGTCCTGTGGTCATAGCGCCGTTGGCAATGATGCCCAGAACGCTTTTGGCGTAGATCTGGAGGGCATAGCCGCCGTTCGGGCGTGCAATGCGGTCGCTGTGGTTCTTCATGGCCGTGCCGCAGCCTATGCCCAACGTCAAGTCGCACTGCATATTGCTGAACGAGTGCCAGTGGGCGGGCACGGCATTGCCGCTGCCGGTGGAGACCCAGCTCTCAAAGTCGGCATTCGGGAACTGATAGGGTCCTTGAGCTGAAACATAGCCTGCGCCCGAGAGAAGGCAGAGCGCGAAGAGTGTGAGACGTTTCATTTGCATAGCGTTGTGCCGCCGGGCGTGTGCTGTGCCGCTTTGTGCATCATTGCCTCCCCCGGAACGAACGCGCAAAATTACGTCAAAAGGGAGTCACATTCGCCTCCTGTTTTACATTAAAACATATATATTGCTTTATTTCAGAGCAATAAAAACGTTAATGAATGTTTATTTGTCGGTTCCGGACTCCTGTGGAGGTATTCTGTGTAAGGAGAAGGGATGTCAGCAAGGGGCAAGAGGCAAGAGGCCATAATGCAGCACGAAGCGGTACGGCAGCAGGGCGTCTGGGCCGGCGTAGTCAATGCCGATGCGTGGAGTGGCTGCAATGTGTCCGGACGGCGTTTCAAGGCCACGGTCTTCAAGCCAGATGACATCGCCGTCGAGGGGGCGGCCGTTGTCTTCCATTGTCAGCCCGAGTGCGCGGGACACCCTGCCGGGACCGGTGGCCATGTACGGGGAAGCCTGCCGTTTGCCGCTGCGCAACAGCATCAGTTCCTCGCCGTGGGTCGGAATGATGCCGCGCACCAATACGGCATCGGGCTCGTCAGCCTCGTTCGTGACGAAGTTCAGCAGATTGTGTATGCCGTAGCAGCGGTAGATATAGGCCACGCCGCCTTGGTGGTACATCATCTCATTGCGTCGGGTGCGGCGTCCCCCGTAAGCATGCGAGCCCCGGTCGGCAGTGCCTTTGTAGGCCTCCACCTCCGAGATGATGCCGCCCGCAATCTGCCCTTCTTTCATCGTGAACAGATATTTTCCCAGCAGACTGCGGGCAATTCCCAGCACGTCGTGTCCTAAAAAAAACGATTTTTGCAGTTTCTTCATTCCAAAGGAAAAACAAGGTTGCAAAACAACAAAAAAAAAGGCAGACTGCAACGCAAAGCGTCAACAATCGTCAACAGAAAGAACAACCGCACGATGTCCGAGAAAGAACGACAACTGATAAAAGGGTGCATGGAGGGCGACAAAGCAAGCCAGAGGCAACTCTATCTGGAGTACGGCCCTGCCATACGGGGCATCTGCATGCGGTATGCCGCCTCGCCGGAGGAGGCCGAAGACCTCTTCCACGACACGTTCCTGTTCATCTTGGTCAACTTCCGCCGTTTCGAGAACATCACCTCGCTGCAGGCCTGGCTTCGCCGCATTGCCGTGAACAAGGCCATCGACCACTACCGCAAATGCCAGCGCACCAGGCAGATGCCTCTCGAGGACCTGACCTGCGAACCCGCCGCCGCAGACATCAAAACCGGCGAGGAAACGCTCTCTATGGCAAAGCTCGTGTCATTCATCAACGAACTGCCCGACAAATACCGCATAGCCTTCAACCTGTATGTCATTGACGGCATGGACTATGATGACATAGTCACGAAGATGGGCGAAACCCCCACAAACGTGCGGACACTGGTGTTCAGGGCACGAAACATCCTGAAACAGAAAATAAGACGCTATTTGAATCACGAAGAATACAATATATGAACAAGAAGACACTGAAAGAACAATTTGAAGCATACCGTCCGCCCATAGATGAGGCCGGGTGGGCACGTCTTGACCGCGACTCCGCGTTGAAGCGCAACCGGCGCATACGCAAACTGCGCAAGTTCCTGCCCTTCGGAACGGCTTGCATCACCATAGCTGCCGTTGCCGTAGCCCTGTGCATTGCCCTGCCGCGCCCGCAACGCGCCGCAACAACCTTTGCCGGCCATGCTCAGCCCTCGGCGCAAGCCACGCCCGCAACATCCGCTGACAACGACTGCACAACAGCAGCAACGACTGCCCATTCCCCACTGGAGACAAAAGCCGCCGCAACCGTCCACAAAGAGAGAGATGCAGCCCCTGCTGCCACAACTGCAACACCTCGGGCACAAGCCGCCGACAACAGCAGCCGCCCCGCCCAGACTGTTCCGGCCCCGGGCAACGGAACTCAACACATCAGCCTCAAGCCGCTCTCGCCTGGCGTCAGCAAGAGCGTCCCGCCGGTAAAGCCGTTGCAGCCGCTGCCGTTCTCCGAACTGCAGCCTAAAGCAGCCGACGCCGGCATCCAAGAAACCGCCCCTGACACTGTCGAACCTGCGCCCGGGCCCGCCGCAGAGCCGACGCGGCTGTTCATAGCACCAAACGCCTTCACCCCCAACAACGACGGCCTCAACGACCTTTTCCTGCTGCAATGCAGCGAGCAATGCACTTTCTTTGAACTCGACATCTACACCCGAAACGGCGAAAACGTCTTCAGCTCCAAACATATCGACCAGGGCTGGAACGGCAAACGCCTTGACACCGGCGACCCGCTGCCGCAGTCCGTGTATGTCTATACCGTGAAATACCGAACCGCCGAAGGCAAGTCGGGCACCGAACATGGTCAAATACTACTCATCCGATAACATCATGCAACAAATAGACAGAACTGCACCTCCCCCGCTCAACCCCGTCACAGACCTCCGCCTCACCGCCCCGCGGCAACAGACGCTCCCGAACGGCATCCCGGCACTCCTCTTCGACAACAGCCAGCTGGAACTCATCCACATTGTAGTCTCCATACGCACCGGCATCCTCTATGAGCAGACCAAGCACACCGCCCTCTTCGCCTACGCGCTCCTGAAAGAGAGCTCGCCCGACTGCACTTCCGACGAGATGTCGGCGTTCATGGACTTCTACGGGGCCTATCTAACCGTGTCGGAAACCCTCGACAAAACCACGATGCTCCTCACCGTGCCCAAACGCAACGTGCCGACCGTATTGCCGAAGGTTTACCGCTGCATGGCTTCACCCTACTACCGGGAGGAGAACCTCGAACGTTACAAGCAACTCAAGATCAAAGACCTTGAATACAACTCGCAAAAAAACGATGTGCGCAACACCCGGCTTATGCTCCACGCCATGTTCGGCGACGGGCTTACGGCAGGGCAATTCTCCACACGCGAAAACCTTCAAGCCGTCACCGTACAAGACATTGAGGCATTTCACAGCAACACTTTCATTGCTGAGAACCTGAGCCTTTTCATCACCGGCAATTTAGACGGCGACACCGAAGCGTGCATCTGCGGCCTGTTTGCCCAAGTGCCTCATGGGCAACCGGCATTGCCCTTGGCGCATATACAGATGCCCGCCGACCGCTCGCCTGTCATTGCCGAAGAGATGCCGGGAAGCGTACAGTCGTCCATCACGCTCTGCATGCCGTGCATAGGCTATATGCACCCCGACCGGCAGGGTTTTTCCATCCTCTCCACCGTGCTGGGCGGCTACTTCGGCTCACGTCTGATGCAGAACCTCAGAGAGCGGAACGGCTATACCTATGGCGTGTCGGCAGGCTCCGTCTATTTCGGCGGCCAGTCGCTGTTCATCATCAACAGCGACGTCAACGCTGAACACACCCAAGACGCCGTCGATGCCTGTCTCGAAGAGACTGAACGCCTGAGGATGACAACGATCAGCGGCGAAGAACTGGAGTCTGCCCGCAACTACCTCCTGGGTGAGATGCTCCGCAGTGTTGAAAATTCCGTTTCCTACACCAAAAAATATTCATTCTGGCATCATCACGGCACCGACGAGCGCGAATTTACCGAAACCATCCGCCTGATACGGAGCATCTCGCCAGAACAGCTGCAGTCTTTGGCCCAAAAGTATTTCGAATGCAATAATTTCGCAAGAATCGTCGTTGGAAAAACCGACAACCTGAAACCCCTATGAAGAAAACACTCGCCATTCTTGGACTTCTTCTTTCCTTGAAGGGAGCTTTTGCCGTAGAACCGCCCGTTCTTCAGTGCATAAAGCCCGTAACAAACAACACACAGCTGGAAATCTCCTGGACTTGGGACAATCCGGGCAACGTCGGCTCTGACATCTACGACATCTACATCAACGGCACAAAAGCCGCCACGCTCAACCAGTCGGCAGCCGTGATTATCGGAAACACGCGGATCGCACTCTCCTCCACGGCAGAGACATATTCGTGTCACATCATGGCCAAAAACAGCAGCAGCACCGACAGCGTAAGGTCGAACACGCTAACCACCTTGAGCCTCACCGTCACCCCGCGCACCATTGACGGCCGCGACAGCAGCGGCGCGCTCCTCGAGTGGCCCGCGCTCACCAACGGCACTATGAGTGCGACTTGGGACTCTTGCTACTGCGTTTACAAGAAACGGGAGTTCGAAGAGGATTTCGACTACCGGTCACCCGTGGCCTCCATCCCCTTCACCAACACTGCCCCTTCGTTCCTTGACACCTCAGACGTATGCAACCGCAATATCTCTTACCAGATCGGCATCACCAACCACACCAGCACCTCTGGCAGCAATGCCTGCTACTTCACATCGAAGATCAAAACCATCAAACTCTACGACAACATAAAGCCCCTGGTGCCGGCTCTCGACAGTGTTTCGGTAACAGAGGACAATACCGTGCTGTTAGGTTTCCACAGTGCCGAACCTTACATGTGGGCCTATATCGTATATCAGGATGACGGCATCGGCGGCGGCGTTTTTTTGGACACGGTCTTCAACGCCACACAATGGCCCGACCCCGCGCTGAACCCCTCCGCAGAGCAGCGCGGGTACAAGATCGCCGTCCTCGACTCCTGCAACAACTGCTCTAACATGACCGAAGAACCGCAGTCGAACATGGTGCTGGCCACGCCGGCAACGGATGCCTGCCGCAAGAGCGCGCAGTTGCACTGGGGAGGCTATGCCAACATGTCTGGCGGTCTTCTGGAGTACCGCATCTTCCTCAGCACGGACGGCGGAGCCACATACCGCTGCGCCGGCAACGCTGCCACGCCGGATTTTACACTCGAAAACCTTGAAACCGGCATCGAGTACCGCGCTTTCGTTCGCGCCGTAAACCAAGACAGCAGCATCACGGCAAGCAGCAACCGCATGAACTTCCGCATCGAAAATGAAGACTCCCCCGACGAAACCTACATTCGCTCCGTATCCGTCACCGACAATGCATACATCACCGTCAAGGTACACACCTCCGGCGATGATTATCCGTTCGAAAAACTGTTGCTGCATCGAAGCGACGACGGCATCAGTTTCACGCCCATTGCCGAACTGCCCTACAATAATCAGGCCGAGTATGAATTCAGGGACACTACCGCCGACTTCACGTCGAAAGTCTATTACTACCGCACATGTGTCATCAGCAGCGACTGCGGCATAGAATCCGGCATCTCCAACATTTCGCACAATATCCTGCTTTCCGGAACAACTGACGCGGCTCACCAATGCAACCTCCAATGGCAAGGCTATGAGGGATGGGACGGCGAAGTAAGCCATTACGAAGTGCTGCTGAAAACCGAATACGAAAACAGTTTCCTGCAACTTACCGGTGACCTGCCGCCGCTTCCCCGCAATGCTTACACCGACAACGTGGCCGAAATGTCAGAAACCGGATCCAAGTTTACCTACTGCATCGTTGCACGGGAAAGTCACGACAGCTACGGCTTTGAAGAAAGCAGCGCTTCCAACTATGTCACCCTGCAACAGGCGTCCACCATTATAATGCCCAATGCTTTCACGCCCAACTATGACGGACTCAATGAGGTATTCAGACCTGTAAACGCTTTCGTGTCCAGCGAACGCTATGCCTTCACCGTCATTTCGCGGTTCGGCAAGACGGTTTTCCGGACTAACGACCCGGCAGCGGGATGGGACGGCAACAACATGGACGGTTCCCATGCTCCGGCAGGGGTTTATGTTTATATCATCGACTATATGGATGTGCAAGGCGGCATGCGGCAGCTCCGAGGCAGCGTCACCTTGCTGCGGTAGGCTGCTTATCCTCTATTTCACCCTTATATTCTGCCCGATAGAGAGGATGCCTGTCTCCTTTATCTTGTTTAGTTGGCACAACTTTGACACTGTGGTGTGATAACGGCGTGCGATGGCTGACAACGTGTCACCTTGCTTCACCTTGTGATACTGCGGCGCAGAGTCTGAATCCGTGCTTTCGCTTTGCAAAGAGGCGGCATTGCATGCTTTGGCCGTATCAAGTTTATCCTGACTGCTCTTGCCGGAAGTATCTGTAACAATGAACTTGTTTGGTTCCATTACAACCAGCGTATTGGCCTTACGGTCGATATTCTGGTACGCCGTATTCAGCGTGGCCACCGAAATGGGGATGTCTTTGTTTACGGTTCGCGGCATATCAGCCTTGGAGTGGCTGAAGAGCCATTCATAGGTCTGCGGCAGATAGAACATCTTAGCCAATTGGCTATGGTTGACGCCTTTCAACTTGTCGAAACGAAGCAAGCCGGTGTCTCCGCAGCTTTTCATGTCATTTACGATGCGTTGCGAGCAAGACACAGACACGGCGCGGTCGGCGGTCCCGTGAATGATCCATAGCGGCACCTGATTGAGGCTGCAATGGCTTTTGAGGTTGCTGCCGCCGCACAGCGCCATAGCCGCCGCCACGCGCTCAGGGTAGGTTGCCACATACTCGAACGTGCCATATCCGCCAAGACTCATGCCGATTACATAAATGCGGTTCGTGTCCAAATCATAGTGGTTCTGCACCCAGTCGAGCACATTGTTGATCTTGGCCGGTTTCCATGGACCGCCGGGGTTCTGCGGCGCCACAATCAGCGCGTTGATGGTTCTTCCCATAGCGAGCGCGTCAAGACAGCCATATTTGCGTACTCTGTTCAGGTCGTTTCCGCACAGACTGTTGCCATGCAGGAAAAGCACCACCGGCATCTTTTCTTTTGTATCCTCGTATGTTTCCGGCACAGAAAGCCAGAAATTGTAGCCGTTTTCGACTACTTTGCGGTGCGCTATCAGCTCGTACTCTTTTTGGGAGAATGCCGTCAACCCCGGCAGCAGCATGAGCAGCAGCAGTATTATGTTTTTTTTCATTTATTGTCTAATTCAGGTTCTTTGGCTGACGGCTTCGCAAAGGTGCCGGTACCACTCCTTGCCGAATCTTTGCTCCAGAGGAACCTTAAGATATCGGTAAACAGGCAGCGACAGTTCTCTTCCTTTTCGGCAGGCGGAAGCGCAGATATCCCAATGGTGGTAGTTAAGCGCAATATACTTGCCAACTTTGCTCTCCCTGACCGGATAAAGGAAGCACGAGACCGGTTTACGGAACGGGATTTCGCCTTTAAGGAAAGCCGTCTCTATGGCACATTTGCAGATGCCGTTTTCAAAAAACGAAAACGCACAGGCGGCGTCATGCGGCATCAGCGGGGTCATGAATTCCCCGTTGTCAAACACGAAGGTGTCGCCGTTCTGCTCGACCGTGGCAACACCTTCGCGGGTCATGTATTTTCTGAATATATGGTAATTCTCGTCCAGGTCGGCCGGCTCTTCCGGGGTCAGCGGCGCTCCGGCATCGCCCTCCACGCAGCACGCTCCCCGGCATTCCGGCAAGTCACAACAAAAACTCTTGTCAACAAGTTCGTCCGAAACGAGAACATCCCCAACAATGAGCATTCTTCTTATTTAAGGCGTTTGAACTGGCAGGTGAAATGGCGCATCAGTTCTGCTTCCCAAGTGATTTCGAGACCACGCTTGATGCTTTCGCGGCGGTCATACACATTCTTGAGAGATGCGGCAATCACATCCATGTGGTTGTTAGTGTAAACGCGTCTCGGGATGCAAAGGCGCACGAAGTCGAGACCGCCGAAACGGTTCTCGCGTGTCACAGGGTCTCTGTCTGCGAGCACATAGCCGATCTCGCAGGCACGGATGCCCGACTCGAGGTAAAGCTCGCAGGTGAGCGTCTGTGCCGGGAACTCCTCTTTGGGGACGTGGGTCAACACCTTGTCAGCATCCACAAAGATGGCATGTCCGCCGGCCGGGCGCTGGTAAGGGATGCCGTACTCGTCGAGTTTGCCGGCCAGGTACGCTACTTGTTTCACGCGGGTCTCCACCATCGTGAACTCCAGGTTCTCGCGCAAGCCCACAGCCAAAGCATCCATGTCGCGTCCGTTCATGCCGCCGTAGGTCAGGAAGCCCTCAAACGGAATGCAGAACATCTTGGCGCCTTCGTACCATTCTTGCTTTCTGGTTGCGATAAAGCCGCCCATATTCACCAGACCGTCTTTCTTGGCTGACATTGTCATTCCGTCAGCATAACTGAACATCTCCTTCGCGATTTCAGCCAGCGTCTTGTTCTCGTATCCTTTTTCGCGAGTCTTGATGAAATAGGAGTTCTCGATAAAGCGGGCAGAGTCGATGTTGACGGGCACGCCGTATTTGTGGCAGAGCTCGCAGGTCTCGCGGATGTTCTGCATGCTGACCGGCTGGCCGCCGACCGTGTTGTTCGTGACTGTAAGAACCATAAACGGCACATTGCCCCGGTTCTCTTTCAACACCTTCTCGAGTTTCTCAAGACTGACATTTCCCTTGAACGGCATCTCAAGCTGTGTGTCATGCGCTTCATCGCAAGTGACATCAATGGCGAATGCCTTGCGGCTCTCGATATGTCCCTTTGTGGTGTCAAAATGGGCGTTGCCCGGCACGATGTTGCCCGGCTTCACCAGATAAGAGAACAGCACGTTCTCGGCAGCACGGCCTTGATGTGTCGGTATCACGTAATCGAAGCCTGTGATTTCGGTAATCGTGTCTTTCATGTGGGTAAAGCTGCGGGCGCCGGCATAGCTCTCGTCGCCCATCATCATTGCAGCCCATTGACGGTCGCTCATGGCGCCGGTCCCGGAGTCTGTACAAAGGTCGATATAAACTTGGTCGGACTTCAGCATGAAAATGTTGTTGTAGGCTTCTGCAAGCCATTTCTCGCGTTCTTCTCTTGTGGACTTCTTGATGGGTTCCACCATCTTGATTTTCCACGCTTCTGCAAAAGGTATTTCCATATTCTTTATTGTATTTAGATTATTAGATTATTGTGGATTATTTTTGGTCAAAATTCTCTGTACGCACCAACTTTTCTTTCTCATCATAGAACTTCCACACTCCTGTGCGCTTGCCCTCCTTGTACTGGCCGGTGTAATAGACATTGCCGTTCTCGTGATACACGGCATAAAGACCGTCAGGCCGGCCGTTTTTGTAGTGAGCCATCGTCTGAACATTGCCGTTCTTGTGGTACGCATACCAAAGCCCGTCGCGTTCGTTGTCCTTTATATTGCCGTCAATATAGACTTTTTCTTCCGGATAGTAATGCGTCTCGTGCACCTTCACGTTCGTGGGCTGTCCAAGACTGTCTTTTTCGTAATAGAACACGTCGCAAGGCTTTTCGTTCTTGTAGGAGACGATTTCTTTCTTATAATACAGAGAGTCTGCAAACTCTATAGGCGGGAAGACGTGCAGAGCGGCCAGTTCGCCGGCATCTTGCTCCTCAGACACTTTGTTCTCGACGGCGTTGCGTGTCACAAGCGCCACAATCAGCCATACAAGAAGCGCGGCCGCAACGGCTGCCGCAGCGACGATTGCGGCGACTGTCCGTTTCCTCTTTTTCGGATCTGTCTGTCTTGTTGTCATCTCTTCTTTTTCTTAAAGGGCTTGTTCAATTCGTCGAGCACCTCGGCGGTAATGTCCTTCGTGGGGTCGGCGCATATCATCTGTCCGCCGTTGCCGTATGAGAACACGAACGAGGCGTTGTATTTGGCGTTCACACGCAGGGCTGCCGCCTTGAGCGAATCGGCGATCTGACTCATCGCTGCGGCATAGCGTGCCTCGAGCGACTCCACGGCCTGGGCATAGTCGCTCTGCAAGGCCTGACTCTCCTGCTGAAGGGACGCCTCTGCATACTGTGCCTGCTGTGCCGTAAGCTGGCCCGTCTGCACATTGTGCTGGTAATTGGCAAACTTCGTTTCCAACTTTTTCTGGCGGTTCTGGAAATTGACGGTCTGTTTCTGCTTCTCCGCCTCTATACTGTCCGTCAACAACGAAACCATCTCATAACCCGTATTGATGGAGTCGATGTTCACATAAACGATGTCACCGTTGCCGGGAGTGACGTTCACGGCAACAGCATTGTTCGGCTTCTTCCCACCGGTGAAATGCAAAATAAACAGCGCCACTACTGCGGCGAGCGTGACCACATGGCAAATGATGCCGGCCTTGCACCCGCACTTGCACTTTTTTGTACGGCACGTCTCCTCTTCCGGCCCAAAAACAGCGGGATTCTCCTGTACTTGATTCTCTTGATAATTATCCATATAAATCGTAATTGTAAATAAATCAATTTCCTACATCAGAGAGATACTTGATGCGCATAATGCGTATCTCCTCCATTGAATATTCGTCCTCACCCAGCTCGCGCAGGGCCAAATCTACAGAATCCGATTCCGCATTGGCAAAATAATCCAGTATCTCTTCCTGATGATACGGTTCAATCTCTTCGTCGATATAGTAGCCGATGTCTATCTTCGTTCCTGAAGAGACAATCATCTCTATTTCCGTGAGCAGCTCGTTCATGTCGAGCCCCTTGGCGATGGCGATGTCCTCGAAGCTCAACTTGCGGTCAATGCTCTGGATAATGAAAACCTTGATGGCAGATTTCTTGACCACGGAACGGACTACAAAGTCCTGCGGACGTTCTATCTCGTTATCGTCTACATACTTCTTGATAAGTTCAATGAAACGCTTCCCATACTTCTGCGCCTTTCCCATCCCCACGCCGGAGATGTGGGTCATCTCTTCCATAGTGGTAGGGTACTGGATGCACATGTCTTCAAGCGACGGGTCCTGGAATATCACGAACGGCGGGATGTTTTCGGATCGGGATATGTCTTTGCGGAGGTCTTTGAGGAGGCTGAACAAGGTTTTGTCAAAAGCATCTTCGACACCGCCCACCACCGGGCTGTCCACATCCTTGTCGTCGTTGTCATCCCCCTCTCTCACGGGCTTGATAGTCTGGATGGAATACGGGTTGACCATATATTTTTCTCCTTTCGGGGTGATTTTGAGCAGTCCATAGTTCTCCACGTCCTTGACAATAAGGTCATCGAAGATGGCAAGCCGGACAATGTTGGACCAGAATTTGGCGTCATACTCTTGTCCCTCGCCAAACTGCTTAAGCTTGTTGTGCTTGAACTTCACTATGGAAGTGGTCTTGTTGCCCGTGATGATGTCTACGATCTGCTCCTCCTTGAACTGCTGCTTGACGGTCTGGATCACGTCCAGCGCAAGCAGAATCTGTTCAGAAGCATTCATCTTCACTTTAGGGTTATTGCAGTTGTCGCAGTTGTGGCAGTTCTCCTCGTTATAGCTTTCGCCGAAATAGTGAAGCAGGTGTTTGCGGCGGCAGCTGGTAGTTTCAGCGTATGCGGCGGTTTCTGCAAGCAGTTCCTTTACGATTTCCTGTTCGGCCACCGCCTTCTTGTTGGAGAATTTCTCGAGTTTGTGCAGGTCTTTGTAGTCATAGAAAGCGATGCAAAGCCCCTCTCCGTCATCGCGGCCGGCGCGGCCGGTCTCTTGATAGTAGCCCTCAAGGCTCTTGGGCATGTCATAATGGATCACATAGCGCACGTCAGGCTTGTCGATGCCCATGCCGAAAGCAATGGTGGCGACAATGACATCTGCTTTCTCCATCAGGAAATCGTCCTGGTTCTGCACGCGCGTCTTGGAATCGAGGCCGGCATGGTACGGCAACGCCTTGATCTGGTTGGCCTGCAGGAACGTGGCAAGCTCCTCGACCTTTTTGCGGCTCAGACAATAGATGATGCCGGACTTTCCGGGATGGCTGTTGATGAACTTCACCACATCCTTGTCCACGTCTTTCGTCTTCTCGCGGATTTCATAGTAGAGGTTCGGACGGTTGAATGAAGAGATGAACACCTCTGCCTTGAGCATGCCCAAATTCTTCTGTATGTCGGCCTGGACTTTCGGTGTGGCTGTAGCCGTAAGCGCAATCACCGGCACTTTCTGCCCGATTTTGTCGATGATGGCTCTGATGCGACGGTATTCCGGGCGGAAATCGTGCCCCCATTCCGAAATGCAGTGCGCCTCGTCAATGGCATAGAAGGATATGTTTATGTCTTGGAAAAAATGGACATTCTCTTCCTTGGTCAAAGATTCCGGCGCCACATAGAGCAGTTTCGTTTTCCCGGCAAGCAGATCCTGCCGCACCTCATTGATCTCCTGTTTTGTAAGCGAGGAGTTGAGAAAATGGGCGATGCCGTTTTCGGCTCCGAAACCGCGGATGGCGTCCACCTGATTCTTCATCAAAGCAATAAGCGGCGATATGATGATAGCCGTACCCTCCTTCATCATGGCCGGAAGCTGGTAGCACATAGACTTTCCCCCGCCGGTAGGCATAATGACAAAACAGTCTTTCCCTTTCAGCAAAGCCTTGATGACTTTCAGCTGTTCTCCCTTGAACTTGTCAAAGCCGAAGACTGTTTTCAGGGTCTGGTGAATCTCCTTATCAGTAAAGTTTTTCATTCGTCAATAAAAGATTTTGGTTCTCACTTTCTAAGTATTCATTGAGTATTTCCCCTGATTTTGGAAAACGGAAACAAAAATAAAAAAATTTCCGTGCGGGATTATACTTACGCCCAAAATAATGAAATATAAAAGTTGCTTTCAATATATGGCGTTTTTGGTCAAATATTTGGTCACATACGATTTTACGCCTTGCTCCAACGGGGTGAATGGTCTCCGGTAACCGTTGCTCCGCATTTTAGTGATGTCGGCTTCTGTAAAATACTGATATCTGTCGCGGATGTCAACGGGAATGTCGATATATTCTATTTGCTGTTCGGCGTGCAAGGCGCGGAAAACCGCCGCGGCGAGAGCCCGAAACGAGCGTGCGCTTCCTGTGCCGAGATTATAGATGCCACTGGCCGGACGGTGCTGTATAAACCAATAGAGCACCCTCACCACATCCTTGACATAAATGAAATCACGTAACTGCTTGCCGTCCTCATAGTCCGGATTATGGGAGCGGAAAAGCCGCACTCCGCCGGTCTCCTTTATCTGGTTGAAGGAGTGGAAAATCACCGAGGCCATTCGGCCTTTGTGGTACTCATTGGGGCCATAGACGTTAAAAAACTTGAAGCCATACCAACACGGGGGCACAACGGCCTGTTTCAGTATCCACTTGTCGACCTCATTCTTCGAGCGTCCGTATGCATTGAGCGGCTGAAGCGCCTGTGACAGTTTTTCGTCATCCTTATATCCGAACTCCCCGGCCCCGTATGTGGCGGCCGACGAGGCATACAGCAAAGGGACGCCAATACGGGATGCCAGATGCCAGACCCTTCGTGTAAACTCCACGTTCAACTTTTCAAAAACAGTGTAGTCCGTTTCGGTGGTGTCGGTACGTGCCCCGAGATGTACTATGCAGTCGATATGTCCGGCGTTTTTCGCTGCCCAGTCAAAGAAATCATTGCGCTGGACTTTGTCGGCATACTTTTTGCCTTCCCAATTCCGGCGTTTCTCCTCTTTGGCGAAGTCGTCCACAAGGATAAGGTCGGAATGTCCCATCTCATTAAGTTTCGCACACATACAACTGCCGATGAAACCGGCTGCTCCAGTAACTATAATCATCTGTTGAATTTTGGTGCAAAATTAAAAAAAATGGAGTGTCGCCGAACACCCCATTTAGTATTTATCATGAAAAAGTTCAGTATTCTAAAATTCCCAAAGGTCGCTCTCAAACGTACGGAGTTTGTCAGTGATTCTTTCGGATTCGAGGCGCTGG
The DNA here is from genome assembly GCA_963603365.1 of Oscillospiraceae bacterium. GTDB lineage: Bacteria > Bacteroidota > Bacteroidia > Bacteroidales > WCHB1-69 > F23-D06. The sequence goes on along the minus strand of CAVCMI010000006.1, from coordinate 35,039 downwards.
TCTCTTGAATTTGCTATATAGTCGGCGATGTCACGGTCATAGACATTTGCCTCCTTATAAATGAAACTGGTGAAGTCGCGTTTCCAGGTAATCAGGTCGTCGAATGAAATGCGTTGAGCATTGTTCTTGACGTTATAGACCTCCTGTTTGGCGAGGAAAGGACGGAGTTCATTGTAGTAGATGTACCCTACCCTTTTCTTCATCATGACCCCTCTGACATCCTCGTCGCCGCTGCCCTCTTCGTCATAGGAGGAGGTGCCTTGGCGTTCATGTTCAATGATAGGCTCGATTTCAAGGATCTGGACAAAGAAACGTGAAGCCTGTTTGTCGAAATACCATATCTCTTTCACATTGTAGGAGATGACCTGTTTCGGTTCATATTCGACAATCATCTCTTTCATGCCGATCTCTTCACCGGTTTCGAGGTCGATTTCAGGGATCTGGGACACTTCAGAGAGGTTTCCCCTCAATTCGTCCCTTGAGAACGGAAGCGTACACATCTCATCCGAGTAGATTGGAAGCACGCCTTCCGTCTTTTCTGGATTCTGGACATCCATGGCATCGAAAATCACCTGCGAAAGACTTCTCCACGTGCCTTTTGTTTCCGTCGGGAAATAGAGCGGGTGGTTGATTTTCTCGCGCAAGTCGATAGTTCTCCATACCGTGTAGTAATACATCACGTCTGCCTGACGGATGGAAGGGTATGCGACAGGGTCAGAAAACTCGCCCACGTCAACCTGTTCCCAACTGAACTCGACCGGCTTGCGCACCGGCTGGTTCATGGTGCTGCCGGTAGTCTCTTCCTCTTCCTGTGCGAAGAGTGAAAACGAGGCGGCAAGGGCTAAAAATAACAAACTGAACTTTTTCATAATAAAGGATGTTTTATAAAGATTATCTGATACGTACGGAGAACTCGTCGAGTGTGCGGGTTCCTGCTTCTGAAGAAACCTTAATGTCGGTAAAATAAATAACGGTATTGGCTGAGGCCTTCTTGATCTTGTTCTGGACCGTTTCGGAGAGTGCGCCGCCTTGGCAAGCGATGGCAGGGTCTTCCATTCCTTTGCTGACAAAGATCACCCTGAACGAGTTGACTTTCCATTTCAAGTCGTAAGCGAAGTCCTCGCCCATTGTAGCGCGGATCACGGGGTTTGCCGTAAGTTCGGCTTTGGCGCGTTTTCCGCCGCGGATGCCGGCGCCGAGCACGGCACGCGGATCCGGAACCCGCTTGACACGGAATGTCGTGGCGCCGAGGTTCTTGCTTGCAGCATCGCCTAATTTGGCGGATACCGTAGCATTAACCGTCTTGCCGATCATATTGGAGGGCACAGACACGTTGAACTTGCCTCCGCCGGCATTCGTGACATTACATCCTGGGAAAGAGACGCTCAACTTGCCGGGGTCAACGGGGGCGGAGACAGAAACTGGGTTCGCGATGCCTGCATAGAGCACGTTCATCTTTTCTGCAGCAATGGTTGCCGAAGGCTTCAGAACTGAATACTTGTCTTTAAATCCATAATACTTGGGCTGACCGTTCGGGTCCATGATTTTGATAAGGCCGGCATATTTCTGGTCGCCCGGGTTGCCGGCAGAAATCTTCAGTTTTACGATGCCGTTCTCTCCCTCCAACTTGGTTGCGGATGAAATACCGGCTTCCGTCAACGTGTCAGCGCCCATCTTGTAGTAAACCTCCGGGGTCTGTTTGGTGTCATAAGCAGCCACAATGATGTCAGCCTCATAACTGTCGCCGGAGAACACCATACGGGAATTAGGAATGGCGCGGCCTGACACTTGGTCGAACTTGAAGTCATCGGCACTGATGGATGACTTGAGGTAGGCAAGCATAACAGACTCGGCGTTGCGTATCTCGCCGATTTCCTTGTTTATAAGTGTAACGGCGGCGGCAGCGATGATATGGTCGAAATTATGCTCCTCCCAAGTCTGTTCAAATCCGTCTTTCTTGAACTTCGTGTCAACATCAAGACCGACCAACGCGCTGATTCTCTTTTGGTCTGCGGGTCTCACCATCTTCAGGACATTGGCTTTGTAATCTTTGATCTTTTTCTTCATGGCAAGAGCATTGCCTTTGTTGATCATGAAATCGGTAGGTTTGTCGAAGTTTTCCTTGGACTCCATCGTGGCGATAGTCTTTGTCTGTTTCACTTTCTTCCCGTCTTCCGTCTTCACTTCAGCTATTGTGTCGCCATCAACGTAGAAAATAAGGTCACTTCTCAACTTCTCGAGGTAATTGACAATGTCAGCAGTCTCTTTTCTGAGCGTTTTGGCATTGACGTATGCGTCATGGATCTTGGCTTCTCCCAATATCAATTTCTGTTGTTCAAACCAGTTGTAGTCATTGCCGTTTTGGACGGTGGTATTGCGCATACTTGTCTGCAGCGTGTCATCAACCACAATGAAAGCATTGAGGATATCGGCGGATACGTTCAAAGCCAACATTGCAGTATAGACCAGATACATCATCTGGATCATTCTCTGTCTCGGGGTCTCCGGACAATTTGTTGCTCCCATTTTCTATAGTATTATTGTAGTTAGGATTTAATTAAGGTAAATGATTTAGATGATTCAAAACTATTTGCCGGGGTGAACGCCCATAGCTGCCAGCATATTGCCGTAAATGGTGCTGAGAGAAGAGATGTTCTTGGTCAGTTTGTCCATTTCAGCCTTGTAGTTGGTGGTCTGCTCGTAGGCGGCTGTCAGCTGGTTCACGGCATTGGTGGCCTTCTTGAGGCTTTCAAGGTAAGCAGCAGAAGCGTTGCTGTCGGTGTCGAGAGAGGCGGCAACCTTGTCGTATTTGAGGGTGAGGTTGCGTACAGACTCGGCGGCCTTGGTCATATTGCCCACAAAGCTGTCCGTTGCAACTGCAGCGTCAGAAACGCCTGCAAGTTTCTTGGCATTGTCGCTGAGGTTTCTCATGCCTGTTGCAAGGCTTTCAATCAGTTCGGGGCCGATCTTGGCTTCTTCGAGCATCTTGTCCAGCTGTTGTGTGGCACTGGCGCCCTGCATCTGTTTTTTCTTCTCTCTCTTCGTGGATTCTGACGGCGTCTCTTCGCCGGTGGCAAGTTCAGGATATACTAAAGACCAGTTGAACTCAACGTGAGGCGGTTCAAATGCTGACAGGAAGAAAATCACACTCTCCGTGAACATACCGACCATAAGCATAAGGTTAGCGCCCGGCCAGTGCAGAATTTTGAACAATGCACCTACAATAACCACTGCGGCACCCCAACCATACAGTTTTGCCATAAAGTTCTTGTACCCGTTAGTTCTAACTAATCTGTTAATTGCGTTCATTTTTTAATTGAATTTAGATTTGATTGATGATTAATAAATAGTGATTTTATTTTTCTAATAAACATGTGATGCGCTCTGTGATGAGTTGTCGCCTCTCTGGCGTCCCATGAAAGCCTGGACGTTACGGAAACCAACGTATGATTTGCAAGTGTCCTGGTACTCGTACGACCTGGCATAGACGGTCGTGTAATAGCTGACATCCTTCCATGAACCGCCGCGGATGACTTTTCTCTTCTTGGCAGGAGAGTCGTCCTTGCGGGCATAATATGTATATTGCGGGTTCATGTCGTGCGTGAAGTTCGTGGCAGACTTGTCAAAAGCGTCTTCGCACCATTCTGCCACATTGCCGCTCATGTCAAACAGCCCCCAGTCGTTCGGGTAATAGTGGGCCACGATGCTTGGATAGAGGTTGTCGTCAGCGATGTAGTTGCCGCGTTGAGGCTTGAAGTTGCTGAGGAAGCAGCCGTTGCTGTTGGTGGTGTAGGGACCGCCCCAGGGATAGGAAGCGAGGGAGTTGCCGCCGCGTGCGGCCCATTCCCATTCGGCTTCGGATGGCAGCCTGAAATCGTGCTCGTTGGCGTATTCTTTTGTGGAAAGCCATGACATGCGAAGCATTGTCCTCCAATATGAGAATGCCTTGGCCTGCTTCCAGCTGACGCCGACAACAGGATAGTTGTCGTACTGCGGGTTCGAGAAATAGTTCAGCACCATAGGCTCGTTGTACGAATAGACAAAGTCGTGGGCCCAGCACAGCGTGTCGGGATAAATATTGACCACCTCGTGTTTGATGAAGCGCTGGTAACCCGTGCCTACACTGCTCGGACGGTTGCAGTAGAGACCGCCGTAGTCGGAAGCGTCCTTGTCAAACTCCTTTGTAGAGGCACCGAACTCCTCAGGGTTTTTAGGGTCGCGGTAATTGCGGAAGTCGTACCACCAATACTCGAAATTATACATCGACACGTTGGTCGTATTCGGGCGGTAATGGTAAAACCTTGTGTTCACCTTATTGAAAAGCGGGCTGAGTGCAGCCTGCACCTCCTCGTTGTCAGAATCCCACGGGATCTCTTCTTTCCAGTTGATAATCTTGGGTTCTATCACCTCGCCCTCGTTCTCGCCGCTCACATATTTCTTGTAGTGGCCGTATTTCTCGGCATCTTCGATTTCGGCGTCTCCCAGCAGGACATGTGCAATCGAGTCGCGGACCCAATAGACAAACTGGCGGTACTCGTTGTTCGTGATTTCAGTTTCGTCCATCCAGAACGCACCTACCGTGACGTTCTTGGACTGCTGAGTCAATGCGAACGGCACATCCTGGTCGCCGCCCCCCATGACGTAATGACCGGCGGGTACATACACCATTCCGTATGGTTCGAGGTCGACGAAGTCAGGACGGTCCTTGACTCCGACAAGCTGGCCGTCTCCGCCGCTGTTGCAAGACGACAGCACGACCATTGTCACTGCGAGCATAATAATTAACCTTTTCATTTTTATCGTATTTATGATTTTTCTAACGTTGATGATGCTGATTTATTTTTTCTCAGTACTGATTTTTGTAGATGTAACGTGTTGACCCATAACCCGAGAATATTTCCGGCTTGTATATGTCAAAGCAGTAGCGCACCATGACTTCAATGTCGCCGAAACTGCGGTTCGGTTTGTATCCCAATTTGTTAGCCGTGATGCCGTAACTGAGTGCCGCCTCCAGGCCTTTGAGATATACGTTGGAAGAATTGTAGAACGGGCGCGCGCCGAAAATAAGGTTGATGTTGTCGTTTATGCGGTAGCCTGCACCGCCCCAGAATATGCCGTTGTACCTTACCAGCCCCATAATGTCTATCTGGTAGGTCTTGAAATCCGTCTTCACCATCGCGTAAGGCATAACCTCCCAACTCGGGTTTGCCGGCACTATCCACGTATAACCGCCATGTACGTACATTTGCGGGGTACGGTTCACGGCATTCTTCTCGCCCGAGACTCTCAAAGCATGGTTCTTGTCAAAGGCGCTGGCAATTTGTGTGAAACTGATGCCGGCATGCCATTGGTCGCATTTGTACTGGACCCCGAAGTTGAAGTCAAGGTCCATCGTCGATTCTCCGAGGTTGTCAATCACCGGGTCGCCGGTCTGGATGGGACGGAAACCGTCCTTTGAAATATTCTGGTTGTATAGCGAGGCCTGCAAGCCGATGCCTAAATGACCGCCCGCTATCCTCAACTTGTACGAATAACCGAGCTTGACCCCAATGTTGTTGTAATATCCTATTACGTCGTTGACCAGCGACAAGCCGATCGATCCTTTCAGTTTCTTCAGATATGACTCTATGTTTATAAGAACATCGTGCGGTGCAGTCTTGTCTTTCTTCAACGAATCTCCGTTCGTGTAAACATCACTCCAACCCGTGTATTTGTTATTGTAAAGGGCTGTAAAGCATAACGTATTGCTCTGTTCACCAATGGCTCCGGCATTGTAATAAGAAGAAGCCCACGGGAAAAGCGTAAATTGCGCATCGTCCTGCGCCTGGCTGACTTTCACGGCAGAAAGGATAACCACAAGCAGAATTGCACATCGGATTATACGAGACCTTATAAGCATAGTTTAGTTTTTATTTCCTCAAACAATTGTCTTACAACATGTTATTCTTTATTATCCCGCTTTTATAACTTTAATTCAGTATATCTTTTACCATTCTTCAACAATTAAGTTACATGCTGCAATTACATTTCTTTTTTTTAAGCGCCAAAAATACGATTATTTTTAATTTGCAATGCCGCTTGTTTTTTTTTTATTTTCCGTTGGCTTCCGTCCGCCGTTTTTAAAGTATTCCGCGCTGTCCGGTGTATTCCCGTGCTGACGTCAGCAGATGACATTCCCGCCATTATAATCATCGTCTATAATCATCGTCCGACGAGGGAAGCCGTTAAGGGGGCGTCATTCAGAACATGGCCTTTACCGTCATGGCGCCTGTGTGCACGGATTTGTTGCCCTGCGTTTTCCGGCCTTCATACTGGAGAGACAATTGCATATATTCCGTGACGGAGATGCGGCAGTCGCACTTCCACAGGACATTCTGACCAAGCGAAAGGCCGTTCATCATCAGGTACGAAACGGTGTTGCTCTCTTCTATCCTGCCGCCGGCATAGACATACTGCAGTGAAGACGTCACCGTACCTCGTTCGGCAAAACGTCCTGCTGCTTCCAGCAGTGCACTGTGCGTCCAAATCCGCTCAATGCCCGAACGGTTGCGCTTGCTGCCGTAACTGTACTCCAGAGACATATTCAAGACATTACGGAACTGATACCGGACCTCTTCGCCTACCCTGTGCTGCCTTATCGTGTAGCATCGTGTGGACATCTGCTCCGACTGGTTCCCCGTCTCCTGATGCTCATAAGTGGTATGGAAAGCGAGACTTTTCCCGACACGTCCTTTCAGTACGACTTGCTGCATGGACACGCTGTTTCGCTCAAAGCCATAATAAAGCAGGTTCTTGTTCTGATTCTCCTGCACCGTAAAGTCAAACGCGAATTTGGAGGCGCTGTTGTTGAACGAGAAGGTGTTGCTGAACGACAAATTGCGGCTGACAAGCCCGGTGTCCGACAAGTCCGCAAAGAAAGGATTGACGTTCGGGACGGTCCGTTTTACGCCGGCACGGAATGTGGCGGCATCCGAAAAGCGGGAGATGAACTTTTTCAGTCCTTTGGCGTTCCGCCAAAGGACCGCGGGGGACAGACGGACACTTTGCGTAAACTTGCTGTTATAGGTATTGATGTAGTCTCTTCCTGAAAGCCACACTTTGACATAGTCTGCAGCATCCTGGAATGCTGAAACCTCAAATTCTTCAAGTTCCTCCACCCCGTTGCCGTTGTAGTCGTTCCAGACATGAGTGCCCTGCCCTTTCGCCACCTTGATGAAGGTGTAGCTCCTGCGCAGTTCCATGCCGCTTCCGAGTTCATAATAAGTGTTCAGCGTGAGGAAATTGTGCCAGAAACGTCCGGAGTACTCGAGATTTCCCACATAATAATGCTCGGCACGGGTGTTTTCCTCAACACGGCCGCGCTGGTTGCGGTATGTGGCCTTTACGCCGAAATGCTGGTTACGGATACGGTCTATAGCGCCGTTGACGCTGAGTTCGTCCAGAACTGTATGCCGCGACAGGCTGTCGGCCGAGGGCAGATATTCTATCCTGTTTTTGTAATAAAGGGCATACTTCCCGAACCGGGTGCTGTCGCCGCTCTTGACATAGAGCATGGCTTCATTAAATGCATAACTGTCAGCGCAAAGGGTGTCCAGAAGACGGTCTCGGAACATATTATGTTCCAACAGGTCCCGGATGCCGACAATGACCTTCCCGATGTTCAGCGAGAGGTTGTTGTTTGACGCGACGAATGAACTATTTCGGAGCGTGTCTTGCTGCAGGAGCCAGGATGTGGCAGTCGTGAACTGTATGTTTTTCAGTCTGCTGCCGGATACAATCTCCTGTCGCAGCGCCGAGAGATTCCCCGGACGTGAATACCAGTTGAGCGTATATTTCGATGAACTGCATTGCGGGGCCGCGATGCCCACAGAAGCCTGCAGCATCTGTTCAGCGAAGTGTTCGCTGTCAATGTCGGAAAGGTTGTATTTGCGGGAGAACTCAACCTCGCGGCTGGGCTCCACCTCACAGAAATCCTTCTGTCGATACTGCCACAGCAGTTCCGTTGACAGATGCCATTTGGCGGTGTCGGCATCCTTTTTCTTCAGTCCCTGTTCGTGCTTCAGTTCTATGGTGCCGGCAAGTCCGGCGTTTCCGTTCTTTTTCAGGAACGTGTTGCTGTTATAGTTCGACAATGCAAGTTCTCCGCGCAGCAGCGACTTCGGGGCGAAGCGGTACGCCGCGCCGATCGTAGCCATCTGCTGCAGCTTCGGAGCGGTCAGCAGCCTCACGGGTTCGTAATCGCCCTGCGGAACACCCTCTTCGGGGGCAGTCCATCCGAACACGCGTCCGTTGGCGGTGCTGCTCTGCAACACATAGTTGCCCTTGTTCTTGCCCACGTAGGAGAAACTCAAACTGTACAATTGTTCGGAATTGTCCACAGAATAGCAATACACCTCGTATTCTTTCCCGGCCGCCAAAGTGTCGCGTTTGGCATAGAGCACCCTGTCAGGAGTGAACGCCGTCGAATCCGCCTGACTGTAATATGCCGTCTCCTCGCCAGGAGCAAGCCGGGAGAGGAATAGTTTCTGGCTGTCGTCGAGTTCTGGCTGAACTGACCGGTTTTTAAGGTCCTGTTCCTGATAATAGTTAACTGTCAACGTGAGCGGCCTTTTCTTGCCAAAAGTCATCTCATTGTACGAAAACAAACTGTACCGCACATAATTGCGGTCTGTACATTCGAACCATACAACAATTCTTTTCTCTTCGGTCACCAGCATAGACGGGGTAAAGGTCAGCTCGGCGGTGTTGTAGTCCATCACATAGTCGCGGTCTTGTCCTCTGGTTTTGAGTTCTCCGTCAACATAGACGCGCTCGGAGCCTGCCACCACTGCAATGCCGGTTTCGTTGTTAGGGCCGTAAAGTCTATATGGACCTTGCACGCCGTTTTTGGATTCTATATTTTGCCGGACAAATTTGCCTTTGGAGACACCGCCGCCGGCACTGTTTACATACTTTGCCGTCTGGCTGCCATTGTGGCAACTGACTGCGGCTTTCATGCCGAGCAGGCTGCGGTTTACCTTCAAGAAATCGTCATTAGGTGAAGACACGGATATATCGCCGCCGTCTACCCTAACAACGTTTTTGTAGCGCAGGGTAATGAACACGCTGCTCAAGTCGGTGATGTATTCCGTATTGCCTTCCGGTTGCAGCGGCATGTTCTGGTCTGAGAGGGAGGCGATGATTTCAAGGTCATCCGAGAGTTTCCCTGACAATTGGAGATTGAGAGCCGAATTTAGCACGAGGTCTTGCCGGTTTCCGACAGAGATGCCGCGAGACACAGAGCCGGCAGTATTGAGCAGGTTGTCCTGCACGGCATCGGCCACCGGCAGGATGTGGCTCTCTGCTGCTCTGAAGTCGGGGAGCGGCGGTTCAATGAGGGAGAGCGGGCGGTGGCGCCGCGGGGCTGAGAAGTCGGAACTATAGACTTGGTACCGGAAGCAGAGCGGTTTGCCCAGCAGGGCGGAATCTTTCAGATAGATTGTTGCGGCGATGTAATCAATGTCGATGGCGGCAGCGGGCGTGCCCTCCAACTGGAACGAATGGGGGACCACAGAGAGCGTGTCGAAGCGCATGCGCATCGAATCGGGGGTTATGCATCCGAAACGGCAAGTATACTGTGCATGCAGACAGCAGTGTTGCAGACAGCAGACAACAAGAAAGATGCCGATGTGCCTAAAGTCCATCAGAAAAGAAAATCTTATTCCAATAACTCCCGATTGTCAATTTTCGTATTTTTGCGCCCAAAAATTTTAAGGTATGGAAAAGATCACGAGCAAAGGTATGAAGGATACGCGTTCCGGCTTCGGGGCTGGCTTGTTAGAGGCCGGAAAGGCCAATTCTAATGTTTTCGCCTTGACTGCGGATGTCACAGGCAGCGTAAAGATGGGGGACTTCAAAGCGGCTTTCCCGGACCGTTTCATTCAGGTCGGCATAGCCGAAGCGAACATGATCGGCATTTCAGCCGGTCTTTCCTTAAGCGGCAAGGTTCCGTTTGCCGCCGCGTTTGCCGGTTTTGTCAGCGGGCGCGTTTACGACCAGATACGCATGACGGCAGCCTATTCCAACCTTAACGTCAAGATTTGCGCCTCCCATGCCGGCCTTACCGTCGGCGAAGACGGCGCCACCCATCAGATGATTGAAGACATAGGGCTTATGAAGATGCTGCCCAACATGGTTGTGCTCAATCCGTGCGACTACACCCAGACGAAGATGGCCACTATAGCCGCTGCCGAGTACGAGGGACCGGTATATCTGCGCTTCGGTCGTCCGGCCGTGCCTGACTTCACGGCAGAGACAACGTTTGTCATCGGCAAGGCCATCACCATGAACGAGGGCACTGATGTGACTGTATTTGCCACCGGGCACATGGTCTATCCGGCACTTCAGGCTGCGTACGCACTCAACGAACAGGGCATTTCAGCAGAGGTCATTGACATAACCACCATCAAGCCGCTTGACGAGGAAGCCGTGCTTGCCAGCCTTGCCAAGACGGGATGTGCCGTCACAGCCGAAGAGCACCTTATGAACGGCGGCATGGGCGACTCCATCTGCCAGCTGTCGTGCCGGGAACTGCCCGTCCCCGTTGAAATGGTGGCCGTAAACGATGTCTTCGGGGAAAGCGGAACTCCTGACGAACTGATGAAACTCCACGGGCTTGACACTGAACACATCGCGGAAGCCTGCAAAAAAGTTATCGCCCGTAAGAAATAACTACTTATGCCAGAAGCGTCTGACGATTTCATCCTTGCCCTTTTCGAAAACAGCAAGACCAAAGAACAGGCTTTTGAACTGCTGGTGAAAAAATACCAGAAAACCATCTATTTCAACACGAGACGCATCGTCTCCCTCCACGAAGACGCGAATGACGTCACCCAAAACGTCTTCATCAAAATCTGGCAGAACCTGCACAATTTCCGCAGAGAATCAAGCCTCAAGTCCTGGATAACGAAGATTTCCGTAAATGAAGCGTTGACATTCATAGAGAAAAAGAAAAAGACCCTGAACCTCACCGACGACAGTTATGCCGACTTCCTTGTCGTGAGCCAGCCCGAAACGAATTTCATCTCACCGGACGAAATACAACAAATACTTCAGGAAGAAATACTTAGACTTCCTCCAAAGCAACGCGCCGTATTCACGATGCGATACTATGACGAGACCCCTTACGCAGAAATGTCCAAGATCTTCGACACGTCCGAAAGCGCGCTGAAAGCCTCTTACCACTTCGCCGCAGAAAAAATCAAGAAAAAAATATCTGAGCGTTTAACTTTTTGAAACAACCGGAGTCAAACGCAAAGTTTACATTTTATATTTAGCATCATGGATATAGACTTGAACAACCTGCCCAAAGAGGAAAACTACCAGATCCCCGAGGGCTATTTCAACAATCTGCCCGGTCAGGTAATGAACAGAATCAGGAAAGAAAAGACAAAACGTCGGATTTTCCAACTCTCCGGCGTGGCCGCTGCCCTTGCCCTTGTCATCTGCGGCACTTTCGTTTACAGAACCGTTTCCTCGGGCGTGGAACAGCAGCCCATCGTCAACGAAAAGCAGATCGAAGTGACACAACCTGAAGAAACCGCGACCCCTTTGGAGCGGCAAATGGTTGACTATTACAGCAGCGACTTTGCACGAATGGAATATTACAACTTCTAAACTAACCATACCTAAATAATGCAACAATGAAACGAATCATAGCTTTAGTCTGCCTTTTAACAGCATTTGCGGCCGCAGTCCAGGCCCAAGAGAAACCCGACACCGGAAAGATGGTGAAAGAGCGTATGGACAACATGCGCCAGAACCTCTCCCTTTCGCCTTCCGAAAGCAAAAGCTTCTACACCGCATACGAACAGTTCCTGCACAGCGAAATCAAATACCACGAGACTTTCAGGACCAATATGGAGAAAAACGGCATCAAGCAATGCGTCTGCCTGAACAAGGAGTCTTACGCCAGCCTGACCGACAAGCAGATGACCTATATGCAAGACCAGAAATTCGAACTCCGCAAGAACATGCTGAACCTCGAGTCCACATTTTACAAAAAACTCAAGACCATTCTTTCTCCAAGACACATTCAGGACTTCTACAGGATAGACGAACAGTACAGGCGTGATCTGGTAAACAAGATGAAATGTCAGAAAAGCACCTCCCAGGCAGAAAAAGACACCTACATTAATTCAGGAAAGAAGAAACGTTAAAACGGGATTCATCCCCCTTGACCTCTCTCGTGTATGCTGTCACGCAATGCCATAGCCTATACGCTTCAACATTTGACGCAAGTATCCTTTCCTGACATTGAACGGCACGAGGTTACATTCACAGCAAACGGAGAGACACTCCATATAGCCATTTCAGAACAATGGCACATTATAATCAAACTGATGTCAGACTCTGACATCCAAGCACTTTACAAGGGAGCACTTGCTCCCTTGCTATTTTTGTCGGCAGACGGGAGAGTGCAAGTGCCCTTGTTCCGTCCGTCAAAGGCAGATGGCGAGACGATCAGCCAAGACATCGGGCGAAACGAGTTGCACATCCCTTTCGACCTTATAACCATCTCATTCCTGCTGCTTTCAAAGAGAGACGAACCGGCAGATGCCTTAAGAGACCGGCACGACAGGTTCCCGTTCCGTCGCAGTCTGCCAGACCTTTACCGTTTCATCCACATCCCCCTTGCGGACGAATATGCCATGCTGCTGCGGAAATGGATTATCGAAGCATTTCGGCCGTCCATAAAACCGGCACATCGGAGATACCGTTTCATTCCCACGCATGACATCGACCTGCTATACCGGTTCCGGAATCCGATACAGGCGGCAAAGTCCATACTGGGCAGGGACCTTCTGCTTGACCGCAGCCTCTCGTGTGCGGCGGCATCATGGAAAGAGTACCGGCAATGGCGCAACGATGCAAGACACGACCCCTACATTACCGCCATAATCGAATTCGCGCACCTGTCGAAAATGTACGGATTGCAGTCTGTTTTCTTTTTCAGGAGCGACTCCCATGCCGACCCCGGCGCTGCCTACGATGTCCGGGACCCGAACGTGCGTTATTGTATCGATGCCGTAAGGGAAGCAGGCATGGACATCGGGCTGCACGGCAGTTACGAAAGCTATACGCTCAAAGACCGCCTCTGCCGTGAAAAAGAGGCTTTGGAAACCGCTGCGGGACAGCGGATCACAAACGTCCGGCAGCATTATCTCCGATTCAGGCTTGAAGCCGAAGGAGAGGGCAACAGCACATTGGACGCATGGCGGGCGGCAGGGCTGACAGATGACTACACGCTTGGCTATGCCGAGCAGCCCGGGTTCCGGTGCGGCACTTGCCACCCCTACCGTCTGTATGACAACGAGGCTGACAGACCCACGGGAATTACGGAGCACCCCCTCATCGTCATGGACGGCAGCCTTGTAGACTACCGGCACCTCTCTCCTGCCGAAGGCAACCGGCTGACATCGTTACTCCGGCAAAGGTGCGAAGCCGTAGAGGGAGACTTTATCATATTGTGGCACAACCATTTCTGTAGTCGCCAATATCGCACATACTACAACCAAATCTATCTTGAACAACTCAAAGGCAGCAATTGTCCGGAAACTTGAAACATACAGAACACAACCTTATGAGCGAACATTGGCTATCGAGAACAGCGTTGCTGACAGGAGAGCAGGGGCTTGAAAGACTGTCAAAAGCACATGTGCTGCAAGTCGGCCTGGGCGGAGTAGGCGCCTACTCGGCAGAGATGCTTTGCCGTGCCGGCATCGGCGAGATCACCCTCGTAGATGCGGACAAGGTGTCGGTCACCAACCTCAACCGGCAGTTGCCGGCGTTACACTCCACCATAGGGAAAAGCAAGGTGAGGGTTATGGCAGATCGGCTGCTCGACATTAACCCAAGCCTTAAGGTACATTGCGTGGAAGAATTCATCCGTGACGGGCGCACCGAGGAGTTGTTGGCGGCGGCACCATACGACTATGTCGTTGATGCCATCGACACCCTCTCGCCGAAAGTATTCCTTATCTATCAGGCATTGCGGCAAGGGCTGGAAATAGTATCCGTGATGGGTGCCGGCGGCAAGACAGACCCCGGGCAAGTCAGGATTGACGACATATCCAGGTCGTCGTACTGCCGGTTGGCCAAGACCGTACGCAAAAGGCTATACCGGCTTGGCATCCGCAAAGGCGTGCAAGTTGTCTATTCGCCTGAAAAAGTGCCTGAAGAGGCTGTTGTCATTGACAAAGACGAAGAAATCAACAAACTGTCAACTGTAGGTACAATATCCTATATGCCAGCCGTCTTCGGTTGTTTCGCCGCCTCTGCTGCAATACGGGCATTGTTGGAAACAGAGTAGTCCCATGGCAGTGCCGTCGGGCAAACCCGCCCTGTGCTGAATAACCGCATTTTTTGTATTTTTGCGCACTTTTTTCGTATCACGAAATCGTAAGGCTTTGATGAAAAATCTACATTTCATTCTGACATTTACAACGATTATGCTGGCCGGAAGCATTGCGTTCGCCCAAAAGCCGGCAAAAAAAGACCTGCGGGTTGCCAAAACGCAGATGCCGGCAGACAGCACGGCCGCGGACAAAGACGCCGCGTTTGCCATCGACAACGACGAGTTCGAGGATGCAGTCGGGTTTTCGGAAATCAATGACATGCAAGAGGACGAGAGCGGGTATTCATCGAGTCCTATGCCCGGGCTGCTGCACTCCTCGCAGGATGTCTTCTCGAGGAACTCTTCCTACACGTTCAGCATTGCCTATTTCCGGGCGCGCGGCTATGACGGCAAGTATTCCGACGTGTTCATGAACGGGTTTTCCATGAACAGCAGTGTCACCGGCCGGGCCACCTATTCGCAATGGGGCGGTCTGAACCATATATTCCGTTATCCTGAATACATCACCAACATGGATGCGGCCGGGTTCGCGTTCGGCAACATCGGCGGTGCCGGCAACTACAATCTCTGCGCCAGCAATTTCCGCCGCCAAGTCCGCGCTTCCTATTCGCTCGCCAACCGCACGTACAACAACCGGGTCATGCTCACCGGCGCCACCGGCGTGATGAAAAACGGATGGTCAGTCGCAGGGTCGCTGTCAGCACGCTTCGGCGACGGCATCTCCTACGTGGAGGGCACCTCATACAACAGTTTTGCCGGCTTCCTTGCCGTTGAGAAGATCTTCAATTCAGCACACCGGCTCAACCTGTCGGCTTTTGCCAACTACTCCTCGCGGGGGCTGCAGTCGAGTTCAGTGCAAGAGGCCTACAACCTGCTGAACGACAACTATTACAACGCCAACTGGGGGTGGTATCAAGGCAAACGGCGCAATGCACGCGTACGCACCGTATGCGAGCCGGTCATTCTGCTCACCCACAGTTACGCGCCAAAAGACAACCGGCTGAGGATCACAAGCACGCTGGCGGCCACATTCGGGCGAAACAGCACCACTTCACTCAACTGGTACGACGCTCCCGACCCGCGTCCTGACTACTACCGTTATCTGCCCTCCTACCAGATCAGCGACGGCGACACCGCCGACTACTACGGCGAAATCCGGCGTCTCTGGAGCGAGAATGACCAGTCCTATACCCAAATCAACTGGGACCGCCTCTATGAAGTGAACCAATTGGCAGCTGTACAAGGCAAGCGGGCCCAATACATGATTGAGAACCGTGTGCGTGACCACATCTTGTTTGGCGGAGCCTCTCACCTCTCCTACTCTTTCACCAAACACGCCAGACTCTACGCCGGACTTGACGTGCGCGGCATGAAACAGGAGAACTACAAGACCATCAACGACCTGCTGGGGGGCTCCTACTGGCTTGACGTGGACAAGTTCTCCGAGGGAGACTTCCCCGAAAACCAACAGGTGCAATACAACGACCTCCTGCACATGAACGACACCCTGCACGAGGGTGACATCTTCGGCTACAGCTACGACTATCACATCTACGCCCAGCGTCTGTGGGCAACCGCCGTGTTCTCATTTCCCCATCTCGACTTTCATATTGGCGGACAAATCGGCGCGACAGAATTCTGGCGCACCGGACAAATGAAGAACGGACGTTTCAGGAACAACTCTCTCGGCAATTCAGAAAAGAAAGCCTTCCTCGAGGGTGCGGCCAAGGCTGGCCTGACCTACAAAATCACCGGACGCAACTACCTTGTGCTGAACGGCCAGTTCGGGTCGTCCGCCCCTTCCGTCATGAACGCATTCGTGTCGCCGCGCATCCAGAACGGTTACGTGGAGAATCTTTCCAATGAGACCATCTATTCCGCAGACCTCTCCTACGTGCTCAATCATCCCGTCATCAAGCTCAGGGTCGCGGCATTCATTACGCAAATGCAGGACATCAACAAGTTGATCAGTTTCTACCATGACGACCTTTCCAGTATGGTAAACTATTCCGTTTCCGGGATCGACCAACGTCATTACGGCATCGAACTCGGCAGTGAAATCAAGCTGGGCAGCATGTTCGCGCTGATACTTGCCGGCACTTACGGCGACTACCGTTACTCTGACCAGGCCTCCGTAGTCATGATTGCAGAAAACGGCACCGACTTTGAAGAGGAGATCATCCGGACCGTTTACTGGAAGAACTTCCACGTTGCCGGCACGCCGCAGGCAGCTTCCACCATAGGGCTCAAATTCAACCACAACTACTGGTGGGTTACTGTCAACGCCAACTATTTCGACAAAATTTATTGCGACCTGAACCCGGAACGGAGGACCTCCGCCGCACGCGGCTCCCTTGATGCCGACTCTGAACTCTACCATCAGATTGCAGACCAAACCCGCATGAAAGGGCAATTCACCCTTGACCTCTCCGTCAGCAAGTCATGGAAAATAAAACGTTACATTCTCGGCATCAATGCCAGCGTCACCAACCTGCTGAACAACAAGAACCTGATCACCACCGCATACGAGCAGTACCGTTTCGACTATTACAGTTACAATCCCGACAAATACGCCAACAAATATTATTACGCTTTTGGCACGACATTCTACATCGGCCTGAATTTCACTTTCAACTAACCGCAATCCGATATCATGAAACGTTCACATACACCCGTTGTCCTCATGCTGGCAGTAGTCTTGGCCGGATGCCTTGCAGGCTGCAACACCGAACCTGATGTCGCGCCCTTGCCTGCCTATGCGGGCGAAGCCACCACCACCATTGCCCGACTGCTCAAATTGCACCAGATCGGTTCGTCCGACTCCTACAACCACATCTCGGAAGACTCCGCAGAGATCGTCATCTGCGGCATTGTAACCTCTTCGGACGAGCATGGCAACTGCTACAAATACCTCAACATCGAAGACGCCACCGGAGGCATCCAGATCCGCATCAACAACAGCTATCTGTACAAAAAATACCGTGTCGGGCAGCGCATCTATGTCAAGTGCAACGGTCTTGATATAGGAGACTACCGCAAACTGCCCTGCCTCGGAATCTGGGCCAACGGATCCATACAGCAGATTCCTTCCAACAAAGTGTCGCGTTATGTGTTCTTAGACGGGTCTCCGGAAACGTTCAAACCCGCCATCCGGCTCACCTCCATTCCGAGTGTCGCAGACATGCCCGACACCTACTACAACCGTTTGGCCGTATTGGAGAACGCCACGTTCACAGAGGGAGGGGTCGCCAACTTCTCGGCAGACAACTCTGCAACCAGCCGTGACATCGTCATGGCAGACGGCACCACCATCACGATGCGTACCAGCAACTATGCCGACTTCCGGCAAGAGACCCTTCCCACAGGTTCAGGGACTGTGACAGGCCTCCTCACACGATACAATAACACCATACAAATCGTAATCCGCGGACTGGATGACCTGCAAGGCTTCGGGAATGCCCCGCACACGGCCGACATCTTCACCGTAAACTACGAAAACGCTTTTGCTGACGGCTGGATTCGTGCCACGTCCGGGAGCGAATGGACTGTGCTCTCCAATTCTTCGTTCACGGGTTTCCTGATACAGCCGCAAGCGGAGAGCGACAGTTGGCTCATCTCGCCCGCCATCAACCTGTCCGGCACTGCAGATCCACTGCTCACCTACAGCCACCGGATCTCCGGAAGCAGCGAGAACGCCGCAATGAAATGCTACTATACCCTCAATTATACCGGCGATGTAAACACGACAGACTGGACTGAAATACCCGTCAGCGGGTACAGCAGCACTTTCCGGAACGAGCGTTTTGAAATACCGTCCTCCGCCGTCACGTCAGGTTTCAGATTCGCTTACAGATACTCCGGGAACGGCACCATCTGGGCCATCCGCAACATCAACATTTCGGCAACCGTAAACCAATAAAAACACAGAACACAATGACAAAAAACGTTTTGAGCCTTTGGTTTCTTTCGGCTTTCACACTCCTGCTCTCTTCCTGCAACAAATGGGAAGAGCCATTATTTCAGGCGCCGGCATACGACGGACCTCAGGCCAACCGCACAATCGCCGACATCAAAGCCATGCACACATTAAGTTCCGGAAACCTTGACTCCATCTGCTCCTCCGACGAGACATTCATCGTCAAAGCCATAGTGGTCAGTTCCGACCAAGGCGGGAACTGCTACAAATACCTGACCATACAGGACGAAACCGGCGGCATTGAGATCGCCATCGACCGAAGCGGACTATACAACGAATATCCCGTGGGTCAAACCGTCTATCTCGACTGCCGCGGGCTCATTGTGGGCGACTATTACAAAAAATACCAAATAGGCTGGAAATACAACGGATCTGTTGGGCGAATCCATACCGAAGCCCTCAAGAACTACCTGCACAAAGACGGGCTTCCGAACCCAAACCACCCGTTTCTTTCCCAACCGTTAGAGGTTACGGGAGCCTCCCAACTCTCGCTCGAGAATGTCAACCGTTTCGTCAAAATCAACGGTGTCCGCTTTGCCGAAGAGTGTGACGGGATGCCTTTTGCCAGCAACGACTTCACCACCGACCGCGACGCCACCATCAACGGACAGAGTTTCATTGTCCGCACCTCCAACTATGCTAATTTCAGGTCCGACCTCATCGATGCCGATGCTGAATACTGCCTGTACGGCATCCTTTCCGTTTACAATTCCGAGTACCAGCTGACCCTCCGTACAAGAGACGACATACAGCTTGCCCGGCATGAAGAAGATGTGGTGCTCAAGCATTTCACTTTCGACGACCAGTCGCTGACCGCAGGCGGATGGCGTTCGTGGCCTGAAGGGGAATGGCGTTACCAGTCGTTCCAGGGAAACCAATTCATGGTGCATCTGGAAACGGACGAACTCTGCGACGACTGGCTCATCTCGCCAGAAATCAGCATTGAGGACGCCTCTGACGCCTTTTTAGTCATCGACCATGCCAACAATGTGGCAGGCAGTCCGGCTTCCTACTATCAGGCCTACTACTCCACCACTTACAGCGGCGGTGACATCAACGAGAGCGACTGGCAGGCCTTCAGTCCTAACATCAACACGTTCCCGTCCACGTTTGGCAACAGCAACGAACTCAGTCTTTCTTCTGTCGGGGGCGGCAGTTTCAGAATCGCGCTCCGTTACCGCAAGAGCGGCAGCGCTGACGGCACACGTTGGAGCGTGCGAAGCATGGGCATATACCAAAAATCACAGAAATAGACAAAACAAACAAAACATACCTGACAAATGTATCAGCTCAATTCCATTGAAGAAGCTTTAGAAGATTTCAAAGCCGGAAAATTTATCATAATGGTTGATGACGAAGACCGCGAGAACGAGGGTGACTTTATCATTGCCGCCGAGAAGATAACCCCTGAAAAGGTCAATTTCATGCTCCAATACGGGCGTGGCGTCTTGTGTGCGCCGCTTTCCCGGGAGCGTTGCCAGCAATTGGACCTCGACATGCAGGTTAGCAGCAACACCTCTCTGCACGGAACGCCGTTCACCATCACCGTTGACTTGTTGGAACACGGCTGCACTACCGGAGTGTCGATGCATGACCGTGCCGCCACCATAAAGGCGCTTGCCGACCCGAGCATGAAGCCGGGCAATTTTGGCCGTCCCGGACACATCAACCCGCTGATGGCACGAGACGGCGGCGTACTGGTACGCGCCGGACATACCGAAGCCACCGTTGACATGGCACGTCTGGCAGGGCTCGCCCCGGCAGGTTCACTCATAGAGATCATCAACCCTGACGGCACTATGGCCCGTTTGCCGCAACTCATCGAAGTCGCAAAGAAACACGACCTCAAGATCACCAGTGTCGAAAAACTCATCGCCTACCGGCTGGAGCGCGAGAAACTCATCCGCAAAGAACAGGAAGTCACGCTTCCCACCCTTTGGGGCACATTCCAGCTCATCGCCTACACCCAGCTCAACAACGGCGCCACACATCTGGCGCTCAAAAAAGGCGACTGGAATGAGGGCGAACCCATCCTTACACGCGTACACTCCTCATGTGCCACGGGCGACATATTCGGCTCCGAGAAATGCGACTGCGGCGAGCAACTGCACCGCTCCATGCAGATGATTGAAGATGCCGGCAAAGGGCTGGTTCTCTATATGAGCCAAGAAGGACGAGGCATAGGACTGGTGAACAAACTCCGCGCCTACCACCTCCAGGAACTGGGGCGCGACACCGTTGAGGCAAACCTCGAACTCGGATTCAAGGCTGACGAACGCGACTACGGCATCGGCGCTCAGATCCTGCGCGACCTGAACGCCACCAACATACGTCTCATCACCAATAACCCTGCAAAAAGAGTAGGACTTTCAGCACACGGCATCCACATTGAAGAAACCGTCCCCATCATCGTGCAGCCCAACGCCATCAACAAGCGTTATCTCAAAACCAAGCAGGAGAAAATGGGGCACAACCTTCATCTCGACTAAAAACACATTCCATCTCTAAACGCCAAAGAATGTGAAAGCGACCAGACTATCTCTTTGCCTCGCTGCCTTTTGCTTGCTCTCTCTATGGGCTCAAGCGCAGGCGGACTCCGTTCCTCTGTTCAACACCTTGCGGATCGAAATGCGGGCGGATGCCGACTTTGCGCACCCTATGCGTGTCATCAACGGCGCCGTTGTCCCCGAACAGAACAATTACGGCTTCACGGGACGTTACTTCAACCTCCATTTGGGCGGGAATCTCAACCGGCAGGTCTCCTACTACTTCCGGCAGCGCATCATCGCAAACGAAGGCAGCATCAGATTCTTTGACAACACCGACTTCCTTTACCTCAACTACCGGTTTCACCGCAATTGGAGCGTGCGCGCCGGAAAAGACGCCTTGGCAGTCGGCGGTTTCGAGTACGACGCGCCTCCCATCGATGTCTTCTTCAACGCCTATTATTGGGACTATTTCTACTGCTTCCAGTTGGCAGCCTCGGTTTCCTATCACACCAGTGACGGGAAAAACACGGTTATGGCACAAGTCGGCAACTCCCCGTATGTACATTACGGTTCTACGTTCCAGAACTCGCTCTTAAGTTACAGCCTCTTCTGGTCAGGCAGATACGACCACTTTCAGGCTCTATACTCCATCAACATGTTCCAGCGCGACCGTGAGGGGCATTATATGAACTGCATCGCCATAGGCAACAAAGTGACCTATCCGCGGTGGAGCCTTTATGTTGACTTGATACACCGTGCCAACAGTATGCAGCAGTTGTTGAAGAACTTCGGCGTGATTGCCCGCGCGGACGTGCTGCTCGGCAAGGGTGTCAGCCTGTTCGTCAAGGGCGGCTACGAACAGAACAAAGACCGCGATGAATACGAATCCTATCTGGAAACGAAGAACGTGTGGGACTGCCTTTCCTTTCCGGGGCAAACCTACTGTTTCGGCGGCATTGGTTGCGAATACCGGCCGGAGAGGTGCCCCGACGTGCGGCTGCATGCATACGTGGCAGACTTCCGCACAAGCAACGGGTTCGACGGCAGCATTCAGGACATGATGCCGGATGAGAGCAGGCACAAGATAGCCGCCAGCCTCGGCATCTCTTGCAATTTCAATTTCCTCAAATACATAAACAAAAAGGTAAAATGAAGACAGACCGGAAAAAGACTTTTTCCTACCACAAAACAGTAGAAAATCTATTCTTGAAAATAGAGAAGAAGATAAAACGACCGATGACGTTCACCGGGAAGCGCACGCTTGAGGCTCTCGTATTCCTCACCCTCTTCATCGCCTTCTTCGCAGCCATTGCCCATGTGATGACACTGCCCAAGATGCTGAGTACCTTGATGCAGACGGCATATTCGCTGCTGATAGAGACCGTGTTCTACATCATGGCCATCTGTGTGCTCACCGGCGCCATCGGGAAACTGCTGACAGAGTTCGGTGTAGTGCGCCTGATGGAAAACATCCTGCGTCCGTTGATGAAGCCGCTCTACAACCTTCCCGGCGTGGCAGCATTAGGGGCTGTCTTGACATTCCTGAGCGACAACCCGGCCATCATCACCCTGTCAAAAGACAAGAACTTCAGCCGTTACTTCAAGAAATACCAATTAGTGTCACTCACCAACTTCGGCACCGCTTTCGGCATGGGTCTTATGGTGCTGGCATTCATGACCGGCATCGGATACGGCAAAAGCGCGATGCTCGGCATCGTGGGAGCCGTCATCGGCAGCATTGTCTCCACCCGTCTCATGCAGCGCTTCACGCTGAAAGCCTTTCCCGAACTGGACACGCCCGTGATAGACGAATCGGAAGAAGAGACCATGCCCGGGAGTGTGCAACCGGAAGAGATGCCGGCAGACACTGCGGCAGCCCAAAAAGAACTGGAAGGCGACGAGCAGCAGATCTCCTACAAAAGTGAAGGCTCTCCGTTTATGCGTTTCCTCAACGGCATCCTCGACGGCGGAAAAGAGGGCGTCAACATCGGCCTGGCCATCATACCGGGCGTGTTGGTCATATCCACGCTCGTGATGATGATGACCTTCGGCCCCTCCGGCGAAAACGGCACCTATTTAGGCGTGGCCTATGAAGGTGTCCCCATCATCACCAAACTTGCCGACAAAATCAACGTCGTGTTCTACTGGCTCTTCGGATTCCAGTTTCCGCAACTCATATCATTCCCTATCACGGCCTTAGGGGCCGTAGGCGCAGCCTTGGGACTGGTTCCCAAGTTCATCGCGCAAGGCATCATCGACAGCAACGCCATTGCCGTATTCACCGCCATGGGCATGTGCTGGAGCGGATACCTCAGCACACACACGGCCATGCTTGACTCACTGGGCTACCGCAAACTCATCGGCAAAGCCATCGCTGCACACACCATTGGCGGACTTGTTGCCGGCATCGTCGCACACTGGATACATGTGCCGCTCGCACTGCTGGGCATCATGTAGTGTCTGCCGTTCATACACGTCTGGCTATTGGCATGCCGTCGTTCACAACCACCGAAAGAGACTGACAACAATATGAAAAGACTTCTTCTTGCCCTTCTGCTCTTCTCTGCCGCGCTTTCCTGCGCAGCGCAGACGCAGCCCATGAAATTTATGGGGGTGAACCTCAACTGCACCATGACCACATTCGTGTCGAAGATGAAAGGGAAAGGCTTCTCGCAAGACCCCAACAGCCGTGACAACATCATCTACATGAAAGGCATGTTCGCCGGGGAGCGGGTGCGCCTTGAAGTGCACAATGCCCCCAAAACCAAACTCATCGCCAGCGTGCTGGTGCGCTTCAACCACAGCACAAGTTACTCGTACGACATCCTGAAGAAGAAATTACAGGTCAAATACGGCACCGATTTCACGGAAGTGAATAATCTGAAAGAAGAAGAGGTCTTCGTCAACTACACGACCGACTATACCTTATGGAACGTCAACAAAGACACCGTCACCGGCAACTGCAACCAGGTTGTGCTCTCCAAATGCAGTTACCGATCCACCTCCCCGTTAGTCATCTCCTACATCGACTACCGGAACTCCAGACAGGACAGAGAGGAGATAGACTCTGACTTCTGATCCAGGGGCTCTGCTTTTAAAGTTTTATGTTATTTTTGCACGCTTATGAAAAACATCCGGAATTTCTGCATCATTGCCCATATAGACCATGGCAAAAGCACGTTGGCTGACCGCCTGCTGCAATACACGAAAACCGTTAACGACCGCGAGTTCCAGAACCAGGTCCTTGACGACATGGACCTCGAGCGCGAACGCGGCATCACCATCAAGAGCCATGCCATCCAAATGGAATACCAGCACAAAGGGCAGCATTACATTCTCAACCTTATAGACACGCCGGGACATGTGGACTTCTCGTACGAAGTGTCGCGGTCCATCGCGGCTTGCGAGGGCGCGCTGCTGTTGGTTGACGCCACGCAAGGCGTTCAGGCGCAGACCATCTCAAACCTCTATCAGGCCATCGACAGCAACTTGGAGATCATACCTGTGCTGAACAAAATGGACATGCCGGCGGCCATGCCCGCAGAGGTCAAGGACCAGATTGTTGACCTTCTCGGCTGCGAAGAGACAGACATCATCGAAGCCTCCGGAAAGACGGGGCAGGGCGTGGAGCAGATCCTTGAGGCCATCATCGAACGCATACCCGCCCCAAAAGGTGACCCTGACGCTCCGCTGCAGGCGCTCATCTTCGACTCCATATTCAACTCATTCAGAGGCATCATCGCCTATTTCCGCATCTTCAACGGAACTGTCAAGACGCACGACCTCGTGAAATTCATTTCCACAAAAAAAGAGTACGACGCAGACGAAATCGGCATCCTGAAGATGGACCGCGTGCCCAAAGACACCTTGTCGGCAGGCGATGTCGGCTACCTTATCACGGGCATCAAAACCTCCACGGAGGTGAAAGTCGGCGACACCATCACCCATGTGGCGCGGCCGTGCTCCGAAGCCATCGAGGGATTCCAGGAGGTGAAGCCTATGCTCTTTGCCGGCATCTACCCTACCGAAGCCGACCAATACGAAGAGTTGCGTTCCTCGCTTGAAAAGCTTCGCCTGAACGACGCCTCGCTCACCTTCGAGCCTGAGTCGTCTGCCGCCCTCGGGTTCGGTTTCCGTTGCGGCTTCCTCGGACTTCTGCACATGGAAATCATCGAAGAACGGCTCGACCGCGAGTTCGACCAGGATGTCATCGCCACCGTGCCCAACGTCTCGTACCGCGTGATGACCACAAAAAAACAGTGGTTAGAGGTATATAACCCCTCCGGAATGCCCGCCCCGACCGAGATCGACCATGTGGAAGAACCCTTCATCCGCGCCCAGATCATCACTAAAGACGACTATATCGGCCCCATCATGAAACTCTGCATCGACAAGCGCGGATCGCTGGTCAACCAGATGTATGTGGCCGCCAACCGCATCGAACTGACCTTCGACATGCCGCTGGGCGAAATCGTCTTCGACTTCTACGACAAACTGAAAAGCATATCCAAGGGATACGCCTCGTTCGACTACCACATCACCGATTTCAGGCCCGCCAATCTGGTAAAGCTGGACATCCTGCTGAACGGCGACTCCGTGGATGCCCTCTCGGCGCTCATCCATGCCGACAACGCCTACGCATTCGGACGGCGAATCTGTGAAAAACTCAAGGAACTGATCCCCAGACAGCAGTTCGACATCGCCATACAGGCCGCCATCGGGTCCAAGATCATCGCCCGCGAAACCGTCAAGGCCGTGCGCAAAGACGTAACTGCAAAATGCTACGGCGGCGACATTACCCGAAAACGCAAGCTGCTTGAAAAACAGAAGAAAGGCAAAAAGAGAATGCGCCAGATCGGAAACGTAGAGGTGCCGCAGTCTGCCTTCCTTGCCGTACTGAAACTTGATTGAAACCACACAAAAAACAAAACATAACCATGACAACTTCATTTTTGGAAAAACTGTCTGCCGCCATCAAAGAGTCCGGCTTCGCACTGGAAGACACCTTCATCATCCTGCCCAACAAGCGTGCCGGCAGAGTATTGTTTAGGCATCTGGCATGCAGCGACAAACCTGTATTCGCCCCTAAAGTCCTCACCATCGACGAGTTCATCGACCATTTGTCGCCGCTCAAGGATATGGAGCAAATCGAGACGCTGGCACTCCTTTTTGAAACCCAACAAACACTTTCGCCCGCCATTGCCGACGACTTCAACAAGATGCTCTCCTGGGCGCCGGCATTTCTGTCAGACATCGACGAGATAGACATGCAAATGCAGGACGGCGAATACGTGTTCAAAACGCTGGCTTTTGACAAAGAATTCTCCCTTGCCATGTCCGACCCTTCTAAAAACAGCGAAGCCATAAAGAAAAAAATGGAATGCTATTCCCTTTTCGGCACGCTTTACACCGCCTTCCACCAAAAGATGCGAGAGACCGGAAAATCGTATGCCGGATTCCGGTACCGCGACTGCGCCGAGAACATCGCAACCTACGCCAACCGTCCGGAATGGTGCTCCAAACATTTCATCTTTGCCGGTTTCCATGTCTTCTCGCCCGCCGAAATCGCCGTAATAAAACATATAAAGAACCTTTATGACACCCGTTTCTACTTTGACATTGACCCGTTTTACTGCGACTTCAGTCAGGACGACCGGTTCACCACCGCATTCTTTCTCCGTAAAATCTGCCGGGAACTGGAACTTGATCCCGAACGTCTTCAATTCTGCGATAGTCACTTCGAAGCGACAGAGAAGCACATACACGTTGTAGGCGCTTCACAGAACGTCAACCAGATATACTTCGCCATCAAAAAGATAGAAGAGATAAAAGAGCGGCAGGGCAACTTGGACAGCACGGCGTTGGTATTGGCTGACGAATCGTTGTTGATACCGTTCCTGTCCGCTTACAGTCCCGAATGCGCAAACATCACAATGGGATATCCCTTTTCGGCCACCCCGGCCAGCACGATGCTCAACACTCTGCTGGACCTTTACGGTACCGCCACTGCCCTTCGCGGCAATGCCGGCGGAGAGCTCCGCTATCATCGGCGCGACCTTTCCACCTTGCTGCACAACCCGTTAGTGAAACAATATGCCTTTGACGACCGGAAAACAAGCGGAAACATTGTAAACGGTATTGCCCGCAACATCAAGGTGCTCTACACTCAAAGCGAACTGCCGGAGGGAGTCCTGCCGGCATTCACCACGAACCCGAACCGGTGCCTTCCGGCAATCGTCAACTATACGAAAAAACTGCTGCAACAAGCCGAAGGGAAATCGCGGCGAGATGCCGCCATGCTTTCACTTTTGGCTGACACGCTCCAGAAAACGCAAGACACCTTGCAGCAACTGAACGTGCAGAATGTCGATTTCTCGTCGCTGAAATACCTCATCGGACTTCAGACCGGCAGCCTCAACGTGCCCATTGCCGGCGGCTCTCTGCAAGGGTTGCAGGTCATGGGACTGCTGGAAACGAGAACGCTCGACTTCGAAAACATCATCCTGATGTCCGTCAATGAGGGGATACTGCCCAAAGGCATCAGCCAGAACACGCTGCTGCCGTTCGAGTTGAAGTACGACGACCAGTCGCTCCCCAGCTACCTGTACAAAGACCAGGTCTATGCCTACCATTTCTTCCGGTTGCTGCAGCGTGCAAAAGACATCACACTACTTTACAACAGCAGTGTCAGCGAAGGAACCTTGAACGAAAAAAGCCGGTTTGTCGCCCAATTGGAGTTTATGGTTACAGAGAAAAAATTGGGGAACATCAAAATAGAACATGACGACACCGGGATTCCTTACCTGCCGGAAAGGCAAGATACTATAACCATCGATAAAAACGACGAAATCATAGAACAGATCCGCAACTTCAAGTTCTCGCCTACCACTTTCAACAAATACCTCAATTGTCCCTTGCAGTTTTATCTCAACTGCATCAACAAAATAAATGCTCCAGACACATTCTGTGACATCACAGACAGCAACATTATCGGGGAAACCGTTCACAACTGCTACTGCGAAGTTTTCGACAGAATAAAACAAACACCGGCGGATTATGCCGACATCATTGACGACTACATCCAGAAAGACAAACTTGACAATAACATCCGGAAACAATTGTTGGCGAACACAAAACTGAAACTCACCGAAGGCGACCTTGCATCCGGGAGACCCTACCTGGCCATACGCATCATCTTCAACGACGTCCGGACCTACCTTACCGCAGCAAAAAAGGAGCTGTCGGCCGGCGAAATCACCATACTCGGCAATGAGCAAAAACTGGAAACCAAACGGAACATTGATGGCATGGACATCATTTTGGAAGGAAAAATCGACCGAATACAGTACGAAAACGGGATTTTGACAGTACTCGACTACAAGACCGGAAGTGTTGACAAGAACTTAAAAGCCTATCGGAGCGAGCCGGAATCTGTTTTCGACGGTAATAATCACGAACAGCTTGTGCAACTCTTGTTATACATGATACTGTGCCGTCATTCCGACAATGGGATCTTCAAAGACATTGACCGGCAGGGCTGCCAGTACAGTAGCGGCATCATCAGCATCAAGGAAGCGAACAAACAGAACAGTGAATACCTGCATTATGCTGAGGTATCTTCAAAAAAAAGAGCACACGACAGTTCCAGGACTTTCGACAACAGCTTTCTGGACATCATTGAAAAAGAAATGTACAATGTTTTGAAACAATTATTAGACAAGAGCATTCCGTTTGTCCAGACCACAGAGGTAAACCATTGCAAGCACTGTGACTTCAAAGTCATCTGCAACCGGCAGTGAGCCGGTGAAGATGCGACCGTCGGCTTAAAACAGTCACTACAGATGAACGTTCGTAATGGCGTAAGTATCACACATATACCTTTGAACCCATCGATTAAAGCAAATATCAGGCTGGAACAATAAATACTAAATGGCGGGGCTTGTCGTTATGTGAAACGTATTATTGTTATTAGAAAATGAGACACTACTACTTGCTTGCGTTGATTTCAGTGTGCCTGCTCTCCGCAGGGTGCAGCAGCCGTTCAAAAGGAAGCCGCACCGAACCTGAGAAACCCGACGTTGCCATGCCCTCCTTTGACTGCGATTCTGCTTACAGTTTCGTGGCTGCGCAAACCGCATTCGGCCCGCGCGTTCCCGGCAGCGACAGTCATGACCAATGCGCCCTTTATCTGCTGCATAAACTCTCGCAGTATTGCGACACGGCGTTTGTCCAGACTTTTCCTGCCGTCACATACAACGGCAACCTTTATACCGGCAAGAACATCATAGGCTCGTTCTCTCCCGAAAAGAGCGAACGCGTCGTGCTCTCCTCTCATTGGGACTCCCGCCCCTTTGCCGACCATGACGCCACACCGTCCAACCTCAACAAGCCTATAGACGGCGCCAACGACGGCGCTTCCGGCGTTGGCGTTCTGCTCGAAGCAGCCCGGCAACTGCACCTGCAACGCCCAGAAGTTGGCATCGACATTGTATTCTTCGACTTGGAAGACTACGGGCCCAAAGAGGGCGAAAGCTCCCCGGACGGCGACTGGTGGGGTTTGGGGTCACAATACTGGGCGCAACATCTGCACCGCCCCGGCTATATGGCACGCTATGGCATACTGCTGGACATGGTAGGCGCGGCCGACGCCCGCTTTTATCAGGAAAGCTTCTCCGTACGCGACGCCCAGCCCGTCGTAGCCAAGGTCTGGTCTGCCGCCTACGAACTCGGACACGGCGACTATTTCATCAACCAACCCGGCGGCATCATCACCGACGACCATTACTATGTCAACAAATACGCTCCGTTCAAAATGATAGACATCATCCATTATGACCGTCATTCCGGAACGGGATTCCCCTCAACATGGCATACCCACAACGACAACGTCCAAAACATTGACAAGACGACATTGGGCGTAGTGGGGACAACAGTGCTTCACGTAATCAGGAACGAAAAATGAAACAATACAAAGTCTTCAAGTTCGGTGGCGCTTCGGTAAAGGACGCTGCCGCCATCGAAAATCTTCGGGACATCCTACATCGATATCCCGAAGAGCATCTCGCCATCGTCATATCGGCTATCGGCAAGACCACAAACTTCCTGGAAAAGACCTTGGACGCCTATTATCATCATCCTGATGAGGCGCTCCAAATGGCAGACGAACTGCAACGGCATCATGAACAGATTGCCGAAGGACTGCTTGCAAATCCGGAAACGCTGAATGCGGCCATGCGCCCCCTGTTTGACAAGCTTCGCGCACGGCTTCTGACCCAACACTCCAACAATTACGACTTCGACTACGACCAGATCGTCAGCTTCGGCGAACTTCTGTCCACCACACTCATATCGGAATACCTCAACCGGTCTGGGATCGCCAACACCTGGCTGGACGCTCGCCGCTTGATGCGCACCGACAGCACCTACCGCGAGGGACATATCCTTTGGGACACAACTGCAGCACAAATAAGGGACGCCGTGTCAGGGCAAGGAAACAGGATTGTCGTCACACAAGGCTTCATCGGCGGGACGGCGGAATGTCTGACGACCACATTAGGGCGCGAGGGGTCTGACTTCTCGGCCGCGGTGATAGCTTACGCCCTTGATGCCGGAAGCGTAACAATATGGAAAGACGTGCCCGGGTTGCTCAATGCCGACCCGAAACGCTTCCCGGATGCCGTGAAACTGTCCCGCATTCCCTACGAAGAGGCCGTTGAACTCTCCTTCTACGGTGCATCAGTCATACACCCCAAAACCTTGAAGCCGCTACAGAACAAGGACATTCCGCTGTATGTCAAGTCCTTTTTCCGTCCCGATGACGAGGGGAGCGTCATCACGGCATGCACCGTGTACCCGGAAGTGCCCTCATTCATCGTCAAAGACCGACAGACCCTGCTTACCGTCTCTCCGCGCGACTTCTCCTTTATGGATGTCGACAACCTGTCAGAAATCTTCTCGCAATTCTCGACATTCAGGATCCGCGTCAATATGATGCAGAACTCGGCGCTCAGCCTCTCCGTATGTACCGGTTCCGACAAAAACCGCGTCAGCCGGTGCATAGATGCCTTGAAAGAACGCTACAAAGTCAAATACAACGAGGACGTGGACCTGGTCACCATACGGCACTACAATCAGGAGGCCATAGACCGGGTATTGGCGGAGCGAGAGGTGCTGTTGGAGCAAACCAGCCGCAGCACCACGCAGTTCGTGATGAAAGCACGCCCTGCCGACTCCAAAATGATATAGCAGACAACCACAGAAGAATAAATAAGAATCACCCACTTTAATATGAAAAACAGATTCCTTATCAGCGGCGGCGGCACAGGCGGACACATCTTTCCGGCACTGGCCATAGCCAACAAAATAAAAAAAGAGAATCCGGACGCGCAAATCTTGTTTATCGGCGCACGAGACAAGATGGAAATGAAGCGAATGCCCGAAGCCGGCTATCCGATAGAAGGTCTCGAGATATACGGCATCAGCCGAGACTTTTCCTTAAAAGGGCTTGGCAAGAACATCAAACTGCCGTTCGTTTTGATGTCTGCCATGCGGAAAGCGCGGAGAATAATCAAAGAGTTCCAACCTGACCTTGCCATAGGCGTAGGCGGATTCGCATCGGGACCGGCACTGAAAGCCGCCGACCAGATGGGCATCCCCACCCTGCTGCAAGAGCAGAACTCCTACCCGGGCATCACCAACAAAATGCTGGCAGCAAAAGCCAAACGGATCTGTGTGGCATACGACGGACTGGAAAAGTATTTCCCCGCCGAGAAAATCATCCGTACCGGCAACCCTGTGAGGGCAGAGATCCTCAATCTGAAACGCAAAGACCCCAATGCCTACAAATTCTTCGATTTCTCTCCCGAAAAGAAAACGGTGCTTGTCGTTGGCGGAAGCCTTGGCGCACGCACACTCAACTTGACGATGGCTGCGCACCTTGACGATTTCCGGAAAGCCGACCTCCAACTGTTGTGGCAGACCGGCGAACAATTCTACCTCAACATGGACTCCTCGCTGCTGGCACAGCAAGACGACCACGTGCGCATCCTTCCGTTCATCCGCAACATGAACGACGCTTACAGCATGGCCGACATCATCATCTCCCGCGCCGGAGCACTGGCCATCTCCGAACTCGCCATTGTCGGCGTGCCGTCCATATTGGTGCCTTTCCCGTATGCGGCCGAAGACCATCAAACTTACAACGCTAAAGCGCTCTCGTCGCAAGATGCTGCTTTATTAGTGCCCGACTCTCAAGCCAGTGAGGAATTGATGCCTGCCCTCATGCGGCTGGCAAACGATCCGGAACAATGCGAAAGGATGGGAAACAATCTGCGAAAATTCGCCCAACCGGATGCCATAAACTTGATTTACAAAGAAATAGAAAAACTATAATCGAACACTTAAATCTCAGCCATGCCGTACGATATTGACTTGCTGAAATTAAAACAGACAGAATTCGAGCCTGCCGCAGGCCGAATTCTGATTTCTGTCCCTTACAGCAACGATGCTTTCTTCAACCGCACGGTGGTACTTCTGACAGATTATGGCCCGGAAACCACCGCCGGACTTGTCCTCAACCGAAAATTACATTGGCGCGTCAATCAGCTGGCGGACGAAATCCGGTCTGACGCGCCGTTGTACGTCGGCGGCCCTGTCATGTCGGAGCATCTCTTCCTTCTGCACGACTTCGAGAGTTGCAGGTCCGCTTTCAAAGTCGCGCCCGGTCTTTTCGTAGGCTACGACAACACCCTGCTGGCTCTTATCGAACACAACGCCATACCCGCCATGCAATACCGTTTCCTGATAGGATATTCCGGATGGAGTCCGGGACAACTGGACGAAGAGCTGCGCGACAACCGTTGGGTTGTCGGGAACCCCACGCCAGAACTTGTGTTCAAGACCGATACCGACAAAATTTGGTCCAAGGCTGTAACCATATTGGGCGACGACTACTGGCATTGGCTTAAAATCCCTGAAAACATCCACGCTAACTGAAACAAGCATGAAACGTACCCTCGCAACCATTTTCCTGATCACTTGTTTCGTAACGCTTTACGGTCAGCGTTCCACCGCTTTCAGCAACTTCCGGGGCGGCGTGCGTGCAGGCATGACCGCCACGCAGATTTCAGGCGATGACCTCATGGGGTTTCACCAAATCGGTGCCACGGCCGGACTCTTTGCCACATGTCCTCTCAACGACCGCGACAATCTGAAACTGCAAGCAGAGATTGACTTCACCATGAAAGGCAGCCGCAACTATACACCGCCCAAACAGGCGGCTAACCCCAGCGCCAAATATGTGCTCACGCTCGGATACCTTGAAATGCCCATACTGTTGAAATGGAAATTCGCCCGTATTACCATTATGGGAAACAGCGACTTCGAGTTTGAAGCAGGTCCTGTGTTTGGCGTCAACATCTTCAAGAAAGAGCGCGACATTTACGGCATCATCAACGGCAGGCCCGACTTCCGCACCTTTGAGTTTTCTGCCATGGCCGGGCTGTCTTGGATGTTCAACGAGCACCATGGGCTGAGTTTCCGCTTCGCCAACTCACTCATACCGGTCAGGATCCCCAACTGGGCCATCAGCCGAAGAATAAAGAAACAGTACAATTCTGTCTTGATGTTCAGTTATTTCTACCAGTTCTGACTATGACAACACGCAAACCTATTGACAGCCGGCAAGACTATCCCTCCCGACGGAGCGGGTCAGTTTGCTTACTGACGTCAGAAGACTGTTTGCCCAATCTTTGCCGTGGACATTTTGCGGAAAAGAAAAAAAAACAACTGAAACCCAAGGTTTCTTCTTTGGAATCCGTTTATAAAGATGAGAACGTTTGAAAATGCGGACATTCTCCGTTGGATAGAGGGATGCCGTGAGGGCAACCGGCAGGCGCAATACCAGCTGTTCAGGCATTTTTACAGCAAGATGTTTGGCATCTGCATGCGATATGCCGGCAGCAGGGAGGAAGCGGAGGACATGCTGAACGAAGGTTTTATGAAAGTGTTCTCCAACATTGGAAAATACGAGAACACAGGCTCTTTTGAATCGTGGATGGCACGGGTAATGGTGAATGCGTCGCTCGACTACCGCAGGAAATACATCCCCAAAGTCACGATGGCAGAATTGACGGAAATCGAAGAGAGTTCCGAAATCGGCGCCGGTGTCAATGCGGCAATCGACCGGCTGTCAGCCGAAGCGGTGACCCGGCTGATACAGCAACTGCCGCCCGCCACGAGGACTGTCTTCAACCTCTTTGCGTTTGAAGGCTATTCGCATGCCGAAATCGCGGCAAGGTTAGGAATGAGCGAGGGAACTTCCGCTTGGCACGTAAACGCCGCACGCACACGTCTCAAAAAAGAGATTCTGAAAATGAACAACCTATAGCGTTATGACAGGAAAAGAATTTGACCAGGCAATCAAAGGCAAGGCAGAACAGGCCCAATACCCCTTCAAAGAGGCAGCATGGGATAGTTTTTCCCAAATGTCCGGGCTTGCTTCCGGTCATCGCTTCAAGGGGGCGCACACGGTGTTGTCCATAGCAGTTGCTGCCGTCATAACCACAACCGCCATCTTCGGACTTCTCACACATGCCAACAAAACACGCCAGCAGCCGCAGATGCCTGCAGAGACGGCGGTTGCAGACTCCGCAAGCGTAACGTCAGACACAGCTGTCATACAACTGCCACAAAAAGAAGAGGTTGCCGCATCCCCACATGTGGATCGATTTGACGCAAATACTGTCACGAAAAAAACAGTTGCCAAGAAAAACAATGTCGCTGCCGTCCCCGTTGTGAACGACACCCTGTTGAAAGGGCAGACAGACAAATCCGAAACCAAGCCTGTCTCCCGTAGAACCCGAGCAATATATGGGCGGCCGCTCGAAATAAATGTTGACACCATAACTGACATGGAGCCTACCGACGAGCAGTTGCGGAACGGGAACAGCCGGCTGTTCTAAAAATCACTCACCATCTTAAAGGATTAATGCGTCTTGAGTTGATGACAAGTTAAACCACAGACTGCGAAAGGTGCTTTCTTTTGATACACCTGCTATTGTTTTCTATTGCTGTCCGCTAAAACTCAAAAGAGCATAAATGTCCTGCCCGAAGCCTTGTAAAACTGGACTTCGGGCTTGCCTTTTCAAAAAGTAAGCCCCCTCTAATCAAACAGACTTGG
>CAVCMI010000005.1:0-16256 GCA_963603365.1 Oscillospiraceae bacterium | reverse complement strand
GCCTCAGGAACTGATTTGTACAATTAGGAATTGTTGAATTAGGAATGAGGAATTAGGAATTAGCGTAACGCCTCTAAGTTCTAAGCACTGCTTCTCCGCTTATTTTTCGTATTTTTGCCGCCAATATTATTATTTTCAGACAGATTATGAAAGAGATAGCCCGTTACACGATTACTTCAGCTTTGCCCTACGCCAACGGTCCCATACACATTGGACACCTTGCCGGTGTCTATATTCCTGCCGACATCTACGCCCGTTATCTCCGGAACAACGGCAAGCAGGTGCTTTTCATCGGCGGTTCAGACGAACATGGTGTGCCTATCACCATCAAGGCCCGTAAGGAGGGCGTTAACCCGCAAGTCATCGTTGACCGCTACCACCATACTATCAAGAAGTCTTTCGAAGACTTGGGCATCTCTTTCGATATTTATTCCCGAACCTCCAGCCCCGTGCATCACGCCACCGCTTCCCACTTTTTCAAGAAACTGTATGAGAGCGGCAAATTGGTGGAGAAAGTCTCCCAACAATACTACGACGAGGAGGCACAGCAGTTTCTGGCAGACCGCTACATCACAGGTATTTGCCCACATTGCAAAAACGAACATGCCTATGGCGACCAGTGCGAAGCCTGCGGCACGTCGCTCAACGCCACTGACCTCATCAATCCCAAGTCGGCCTTGAGCGGAAGCACCCCCGTATTGAAAGAGACCCGGCATTGGTACTTGCCCTTGGACCAGTATGACCCATGGTTGCGCGAGTGGATACTGAAAGGACACAAAGACGACTGGCGCCCCACCGTTTATGGGCAGTGCAAGTCGTGGATAGACCAAGGGCTGCAGCCTCGCGCCGTAACCCGCGATTTGGACTGGGGTGTCAAAGTGCCCCTGCCCGAAGCAGACGGCAAGGTGCTCTACGTCTGGTTTGATGCCCCAATCGGCTACATCTCCGCCACTAAGGAGTGGGCAGATGCCAACAACGGCAACTGGGAGGAGTGGTGGAAAGATCCTAACACCAAGTTGGTGCATTTCATCGGCAAAGACAACATCGTGTTCCACTGTATCATCTTCCCCTGCATGCTCAAAGCCGAAGGCTCTTACATACTGCCCGACAATGTGCCCGCCAATGAATTCCTTAACCTCGAGGGCGACAAAATCTCCACTTCGCGCAACTGGGCGGTGTGGGCGCATGAATATTTGGCAGAGTTTCCCGGCAAGCAGGACGTGCTGCGCTACACCTTGACAGCCATTGCACCCGAGACCAAAGACGCCGACTTCACCTGGGCTGACTTTCAGGCGCGCAACAACAACGAACTGCTCGCCATTTTCGGCAACTTCGTGAACCGAACGGTGGTGCTGACACACAAATACTACGGTGGCATCGTGCCCGAGAAAGGGACATACTCGGACTATGAGAACGAGATTGTGGAGAAAATCAGCCAATTCCCGCAAATGATCGGCAACTCTATAGAGCATTACAAGTTCCGCGAGGCACAGCAGGAACTGATGAATCTGGCCCGCATCGGCAACAAGTACCTCACCGATATGGAGCCGTGGAAGAAACAGAAAGAGAACCCGGAGCAGGTGAAGACCATTCTGCACCTCTCTTTGCAGATCTGCGCCTCGTTGTCGGTACTGTGTGAGCCGTTCTTGCCATTCACCGCAAAAAAACTGCAGCACATCTTGAATATCGGCACCAAGTGCTGGACAGACAGCGGCCGTGCCGACCTGCTCGCTGCCGGGAGCCAACTGAATCCTGCCGAGTACCTCTTCGAGAAGATTGACGACGAGACGGTTGCCCGGCAGGTCAAAAAACTGGAGGACACTAAGAAATCCAACCTCATCGATACCGCCGAGGCCGCACCCGCCAAGGAGACCGTCACGTTTGAAGAGTTTCAGAAAATAGACCTCCGCGTGGTCACCGTGCTGGCCGCCGAAAAGGTTGCCAAGACTAAGAAACTGCTAAAACTGAAAGTAAATACGGGCATCGACGTGCGCGAGATTGTTTCAGGCATAGCCGAATATTACGAGCCGGAGAAACTGGTAGGCAAGCAGGTGCTCATGTTGGTGAACCTTGCGCCCAAGAACATCAAGGGGGTGGAGTCGCACGGCATGATACTGATGGCAGAGAATGCCGACGGTACGTTGTCACTTATGACACCGCAGAAAGCCGTCAAGGAGGGAAGCACTGTAAAATAACAGCAGCAAACACACAACAATTCGTCAAGTGTGACGTCAGCAATGACCCCAACTCACTTCGGGATGTGGATCAGTTCTCCTTTTCCAACGTTATCGGGCATCCGCCTTTGCTTTCTCAAGGCATTGCCAAAGTCGGTCAGCAGTTTGATCCCAACTGAATTTCTGTCCTTGCAGTTTTCCCTTTTCTATTAAAGATCGGCGTAGCGTTTCGTCTGTCTCCAATTGCGTCATCGCATCTGCAATTTGTTCCACCGAATCCGGATTTACCAGCAGGGCGGCATCGCCGGCCACTTCAGGCATTGCAGTGACATTAGAGGTAATGACGGGTGTTTCGGCGCGGAATGCCTCCACAATCGGAATTCCGAAGCCCTCAAAATAGGAGGCATAGACCAACGCAATCGCCGAAGCCATAAGGACAGCCAGCCTTTCAGAGACGATATGCCCGGTGAAAATCACATCTTCCGAAAAAGCCATACGCTGATACACTTCGTCTATATCCCCCTGCAGTCCGGCACGCGCCCCCACGACCAAGAACTTAGCGTTTGACTTTGTCTTTTGTTTATAGGCATCAAAAGCGCGCAAGATATTGGCCAGGTTCTTGCGTTTGTGTATAGCACTGACAAACAGGAAATAGGGACACTCGTCTGTAAACTCGTTTCTCACTTTCTGCTGTTCCGTCAGGGTTAACGGCTTGTAATTGTCGTTGCTGCCGTTATATACCACATCTATTATATTCTCATCGATACCATAAAACCGGTGGATATCTTGTTTGGAGAACTCGGACACCGTAGCAATGCGGCAGGCTTTTTTAGCGAACTTCGGGAAAAAGCGTGTATAATAATCCTGATGATTAGCTTGGATGAAATCGTGGCGATGCTCAAAGTTAAGGTCGTGGATAACATTCACTTGCGGAACATCAGTGCGCAACGAGAGCCATCCGTCGGGGGAGAAGAAAAGGTCGGGGTCCAGTTTCTTGAGTACAAGCGGGATGGCATACTCAAAGTAGGCGTACCACAGATAGGGGTGGCGTGCAGGGGGGAATGCCCGCACAGGCACAACATTGTCGGCAAAGACAAAGCGAGGGTCATATTTTCTGTCGAAGATGAAATAGAAAGTATGTTCTGGGTGGGAACAGGTAATGCGTTTCAGACTTTCAAATGTAAACCAACCTATCCCCTCCAGTTTGTCTTTCAGCAGCAATCGTGTATTGACAGCGATTCTCATTCTGGCGCTTTACCATTTCGTAGTGACCCCGGTGGGACTCAAACCCGCGACCTTCAGAACCGGAATCTGACGTTCTATTCAACTGAACTACAGGGCCAAAAAGGACGGGAAGGTTCCCCGTCCTTTATTATTATTTCCAGATATTATTTGTTGACCTGGAATTTCTTGTCGCCATTGACGAAGAAGTTGACAATTTGGTTGGCTGCGGCAAGACCTGCGTTGATATTGGCTTCAGCCGTTTCGGCGCCTTGTTTTTTGGGCGTTGCGAAGAAGCGTTTCTCAAATTTAGAGAACTCTTCGATGGCATCAGGAGCAATGTCGGTGCAGTATTTGATATCATCCCTTTCTGCCATAAGTTCCAGCAGTTCGGCTTCGTTGATGACCTCTTTGCGAGCCGTGTTGATGACGCAGCCGCCTTTCGGCATCAGAGAAACGAGGCCTTTGCCGATAGACTTCTTAGTTTGGTCGTTAGCGGGGATATGCAGAGAGATGTAATGGCAGTTCTTGTACATGTCTTCAAGTGTAGCAGGAACGATAACGCCTTCGGCTTCCATTTTCTCTTTCGGGACGAACGGGTCAAAAGCCATAACTTCCATACCGAGGGCTTTAGCCTTTTCGGACACGAGGCGGCCAACGTTCCCGTAAGCCTGGATGCCCACTTTCTTGCCTTTCAGTTCGGTGCCCGTGCCGGGTTTGAACGTGTTGCGTGCCATATAGATCATCATGCCGACAGCCAGTTCAGCCACTGCATTGGAGTTTTGTCCCGGCGTGTTCATTGCCACGATGTTGTTAGCGGTGCAAGCGGCGAGGTCGAGGTTGTCGAAGCCTGCACCGGCTCTTACCACCACCT
Organism: Oscillospiraceae bacterium; assembly: GCA_963603365.1. Taxonomy (GTDB): domain Bacteria; phylum Bacteroidota; class Bacteroidia; order Bacteroidales; family WCHB1-69; genus F23-D06. The sequence goes on along the minus strand of CAVCMI010000005.1, from coordinate 11,987 downwards.
TGAGGTTCTTGGCCGCGTCAATCACTTGGGCCGTCACTTTGTCGGAGCGGACAATCAGAGCGTCCACATCCTCTACGGCCGCGTAAAGCTGTTCCGGTTTTTCATATTTCTCGAGAAGAGCCAATTCATAACCGGCTTTTTCAACGATAGCGCGGATGCCGTCAACGGCAGCCTTGGCAAAGGGTTTCTGGGTTGCAATTAAGACTTTCATTTCTGACGGTGCGCTTATTTGTTAGACTTTTCGAAATCCTGCATACAAGCCACGAGAGCCTCAACATCCTCAACAGAACATGCGTTGTACAAAGAGGCGCGGAAGCCGCCCACGGAGCGGTGACCCTTGATGCCAATCATACCGCGTTCTTTAGCAAATGCCATAAAAGCGTCCTGTTTGTCTTCGTATCCCGGAGCCATCACCCAACAATGGTTCATAATAGAACGGTCTTCCTTGTCGGTTACCGTGCCGACGAACATGCTGTTGCGGTCAATTTCCTCATAAAGCATAGAGGATTTCTTCATATTGATCTTATTCATGGCTTCTACGCCGCCGATGGTGTTCTTGAGCCATGAGAGGGTCTCGTGCATTACGAAAATAGGCAGTACCGGAGGAGTGTTGAACATAGAGATGTTCTTGGCCTCTTCAGCGGCATGGGTGCGGTAGTCCACCATGGTAGGCAGCGGATTCATATAGGCACGGTCGCCGATTTGACCGAGGATGTCCTTGCGTACGATAACGAACGTCACGCCGGCAGGTCCAACGTTTTTCTGTGCACCGCCGTAGATGAGGCCGTATTTCTTCACGTCAACGGGACGGCTCATAATATCTGAAGACATATCAGCCACCAACATAACAGGGCAGTCCATATCGTATTTGATTTCCGTGCCATAGATGGTGTTGTTGGTTGTGATGTGGAAATAGTCGGCATCCGTAGGGATGGTGTAGTTCTTGGGGATGTAGCTGTAGGTTTTGTCTTCAGAAGAAGCCACGATTTCAACCTTGCCGAAAAACTTTGCTTCTTTGGCTGATTTCTTTGCCCAGACTCCCGTCTGCAGGTAAGCGGCTTTCGTCTTCAGCAGGTTGGCAGGCACTGTGAAGAACTGGGTGCTTGCGCCGCCGCCCAAGAACAACACCTCATACTCGTCAGGGATGTTGAGCAGGTCGCGCCAGAGCTGACGGGTTTCTGCCATTATGCGCTCCCAACCCGGCGTGCGGTGAGAGATCTCCATCAGGCCAATGCCCGTGTTGTCGAAATTACGAATTGCATTGATTGTTGATTCAATGGCTTCTTTCGGAAGGACGCAAGGTCCTGCATTGAAATTATGTACTTCTTTCATATTAAACGAATTATGTTGTTTTTTAATAGACGTTATTGTCTTGTCGAATTTGTGGCAAAGATACACTTTATTTGACATATCGGTACTTTGGCAAAAAAATGTGAAACGGCTGCGGCGCGCACGGCCACCTCGCCCTTAAAACCTGTCAGGGACTGTCATCCATTTATAGACTTGGTCGCCGCGGCGCACCATCTCCCCAACCGGCACCGAACAGCATACGCCTTTCTGCACTTTGCTGACGGGTTGAAGATTGTAGCGCAGTTCTGTCACCCGGACTTCTGCCACGCCCGTGGTGGGTCCTAAAATCAGAAGGTCGTCGCCGACCGAAAGTTCCTCCTCTTCCATTTGTATCTCCGCCACTCCGATGCGGCTGAAATAATTGGTGACTTTGCCGACATGCTGCTTGACACGTGTGGCTTGTGAACCGTAACGCTCTGACCACTCTCCCATTGTGCGTCCAAGGTAGTAGCCGTCCCAAAAGCCGCGGTTATAGACACTCTTCAGCCTTTCAATCCACTTCCCGGTCTTTTCTGTCCCGAAAGTGCCGTCATCTATGGCCTGGAGCGCTTCGCGGTAGCATTGTGTCACAACTTTCACATATTCGGCAGAGCGTCCGCGACCTTCAATCTTGAGAACAGAAACGCCGGCGCGTATTATTTTGTCAAGAAAGCCTATCGTGCAGAGGTCTTTGGGCGACATTATATACTTATTGTCCACGAGCAAGTCAACCTCGTTTTCAGCATCTTGCACATGGTAGGCACGGCGGCAAGGCTGTATGCAAGCCCCACGGTTGGCGGGATAATTGAACGTGTCGAGGCTCAGGTAACACTTGCCAGACACCGCCATGCAAAGTGCACCATGCACAAACATCTCAATCTTCACGAGGTTGCCGCCAGGACCGGTGATGTTTTCCTCGCGGATTGTGCGGCAAATGTCCGCCACCTGTTGTAGATTGCACTCCCGCCCTAAGACCACCACATCCGCAAATTGGGCATAGTAGCGCACGGCCTCCACATTCGTGACGTTGCACTGTGTGGAGAGGTGCACGCTCAACCCTTTTTGGCGGGCATACTGCACCACCGCCATGTCAGAGGCAATGATGGCTGTGACGCAGCACTGCTTGGCACGGTCGAGCAAGTCGCACATCTGCTGCAACTCGTTGTTGTAAACAATCGTGTTAACGGTCAGATAGGAACTGATGTGGTGTTCGCGGCATATTTCCGGAATCCGTTGCAAGTCGTCGAACGTAAAGTTTGCCGCCGAACGTGAACGCATATTGAGTGCGCCCACTCCGAAATAGACGGAATGGGCACCAGCCTGTATCGCGGCCGCCAGCGACTCATACGAGCCAACCGGCGACATGATCTCAACGCTGCCGTCACTCATGGCATTTGGCTGATTCGTATTATCGGCATCCATCTGTCCGTTGCAAAGGCCGTCTCTTAACGGTTATACGTCTTTACGATTGGCAATCATCTTAAGGAAGCCGACTTCCTGTTTTGTAAGGAAGCGCCACATGCCCCGTTTGAGGTCTTTTTTTGTAAGACCGGCGAAAATCACGCGGTCCAGTTTCACCACCTCATAGCCTAAAAATTCAAACATTCGCCGGACGATGCGGTTTTTGCCAGAATGTATTGTAATGCCGACCTCTTTTTTCGATTCTGCACCCTCAACATACTGCACATCATCGGGAGTGATGACTCCGTCAGCGAGTTCGAGGCCGTTGCGCAAAGCGGCCATATCGATAGCGGCTAACGGTTTGTTGAGTTCTACCAGGTAGGTTTTCTCGATTTGTGTGCTCGGGTGTGTCAATTTACGGGTCAAGTCGCCGTCGTTGGTGAAGAGCAGCAATCCTGTAGTGTCGCGGTCAAGCCGGCCCACGGGATAGATACGTTCTTTGCAAGCATTGCGCACCAGGTCCATAACATTGGCCCGGTCGCGTTCGTCATCTGTTGTGGTGATATAGTCTTTCGGTTTGTTCAGCAATACATACATGGGTTTCTCGCGCTGCAGCACTTTGTCGCCATAGCGCACCTCGTCGGTCGGCAACACCTTGTGTCCCATTTCGGTCACCACCTCGCCGTTCACCGTAATGGCGCCGGAGGCAATCAGCACGTCCGCATCACGGCGTGAGCAGATGCCGGCATTGGCTATGTACTTGTTAAGGCGGATGGGGCCATGCTGTTCCGCAAACTCGAGAGAGAGTATCTTCTGCTTCTGTGGGGATTGCCGTCCTTCACGTCTTCGCTTGTTGACAATCTCACTCAAGATATCCGAATCGGCAGTCACATCACGTCTGCGCGGACGTCTCTCCTCGTCCGGGTTGTCGTCAAAACTCCTGAAATTGCGGCGGGGACGGTAATTGTTCTGGCCGTTGTCGCGTTTTCCTCGGTAAGGCTTTCGTTCCTCATTTCTGAAATTACGTCTCGGACGGAAGCTGCCCTCGCCGGAGTCATTGTCGCGTCTGAAACGGGGCTTGTCATTCTCCTCGCCATGATTTCTGGCTGGACGGAAACTTCTGCGTCCCTCTTCGGAATTGAAAGAGCCGTGCTCTCTGCGTTTCGGACGGAAACCCCTGCGGTTGTCGTCTGAACCGGAAAAGCCGCCGTCTCTGTCAGAATGCCCCCGGCCTTTTCGCCCGTCTCCCGTATGGAATGAACGATATTTGCCGTTGCCTGACTTGTTGTTTCCGAATTTGTTCTCGTGCGGCTTCCTCTCTGGAGAGAAGTCATTTTCTGGTATTTCGCTGTTGAATTTCCGTGCCATTTTTCAGTTTGTGTAAAAGGCGGCAAAAGTACTAAAAAAAACAATTTAGACGAAAATCAAATTAGCCCCAGTTCCAATTTGGCGGCATCCGTCATCTTGTCGATGTCCCAAGGCGGGTCAAAGGTGACCTCCACGGACACTCTTCCGAGTCCCGGGATGGAAGAGACGCGTTCGCCGACCTCATCGGGCAATGTCTCGGCCACGGGGCAGTTTGGGGCTGTCAGTGTCATAAGAATATAGACATCGTTGTCGGGTGTGATTTCCAGTTTGTAGATGAAACCCAGTTCCCAAATGTTGACGGGGATTTCGGGGTCGTAGATGTTGGTCAGTACCTCAATGATTTTTTCTTTTGTGTTGTCCATGACTGTAACTATGAAAGCGCTTTTTCTTTGAGCGGGACAAAACCGTCTCCTATTGTTTCGGATGCTTCAAAGATAGTGATGAAAGCCTTAGGGTCTATTTCGTGTACAAAATGAATCAAAACGGGGAGTTGTTTCCGTGAAATGGAGGTGAAAATGATTTTCTTTTTGTCGTGGTTATACATGCCCTCGCCATGAATGAAAGTGCCGCCGCGGTCGAGTTCGGAGAATATGCGGAGGCGGATTTCTTCGTAACTGTCGGATATGATGAGTACCGTCTTGCTGCTGTGGAAGCCGGCCACCACTTTGTCCAACACAATGCCGGTGACGTAGATGATGAGCCAGGAATAGAGCGGTATTGTCCAGTCTTTGAATGCGGCCAGGGCTGCCAGTACGACAATAGAATCCACGACAATGAGGATGTTGCCGAGCGGGATGTGTTTCAGGTATTTCCCGATGATCATAGCAATGATGTCGGTGCCGCCAGAGGTGGCGCGTGTCTTGAACACAAGTCCCAGCCCTATGCCAATGATGACGCCGCCGCACAAGGCAATGATGAAGTTGGCAGACGGGTCGGGGGTCATCGGGTCTTCGGGCAACCCGATCAGTGGGGCATAGCCGTATATTTTTTCCCAAAGTGAGATGAACGCAGGCAAAGTGAGCGCACCTACTAACGTTTTGGCACCGAACTTAGGACCCAACCAGAGGGTGCCGATCAGCAGCAGCGGCAAGTCGAGGCAGATGCCGGACAAGCCGATGGGAAAATTGAAAAGATGGTGCAAGATGATGGCGATGCCATACACGCCGCCGGGCGCCAACTTTAACGGGGAAACAAAAACAACATAGCCGATGGACATAATGAAAGTGCCTGCCACTATGAGCGCGTAATTCTTGACAACCTCTTTCCAGTCCAGATTCTTCCAGTCTATTTTTTTGAAAACTCTCATAAAACTCTTTCATCTGCTAATATTCATGCCCAAACGGCGGGCGAACTCTTTCCTTGCTGTGTCCAACTCAACGATTCTGCGAAGTATTTCGTTGCTTTCCTCTTCACTTCCGGCACTGCCGAGTTCCTTCTCGACCGACATTTTTTTCCATTCCAGCAAGCGCATTTTAAGCAGCAGCAGCGCCGTTTCTGCCGCCTCCTGCAATGTGGCAGTGTTGTTTTGCACGGAACGGGTGAAAATATCGTAACGGCTTTCCCAATGCGGACTGTATTCCGGGTCCTCCTTGGTGAGATTCTCAATAGCGAAGGATTGTTCCTCTGCGTCTTGGCTGTACAGAAAAGAGCGCATGACGTCGTCCTGGTCGCGCAGAATCTGGACAATCTCGGCATAATGACCGTACATTTTGCGGTAAAGGGGATGCTGCAAGACAATGCCGTCGGCATAAAGGTTGTCAAACACATACTGGTCGATGCGCATAGGCCGGTTCTCTCCGGTTTCGTCGTCTTTAACGTTTATTTCGTAAAGACCATGCTTGATCAGCAGCAGCAGCACATTCTTCTCTGCCTCGGCGAGGAGGTCTTCAAGGGATGCCGTCCTGTCAACGCGTTTCTTCTCTTGCGGCATTTCGAGTGTCACGGAAGCCTCCAGGCGGCCGGTGTCTTTTCGCTTGCTTTTCCAGATGCGGCTGCGCAGTTCCCTGTTCAAGACATCCTCTGACAGCCCGAACATCGCGGAGCATTTTTGAATATAAAACGACTGGGCGATCTGGTCTTGCATTTTGGCAATGCTGCCGACGATTTCCTTGACCATCTCGGCGCGTTTCAGCGGGTCGTCGCCTGCCTCTTCGCTCAGGATACGGGTCTTGAATAGCAGAAAGTCGGTGGTGTTGTTGTTCAGATAATCGACGAGTTCGCTGTCGCGGTGCTTTTTTGCAAAAGAATCGGGGTCTTCGCCGTCAGGCAGCAGACACACCCTTATGTTCAGGTTTTTTTCGAGCAGCATGTCGATGCCGCGCAACGAGGCTTTGATGCCGGCGCGGTCGCCGTCGTACAATACAGTGATGTTGCGGGTCTGCGTGCCTAAGATGCGCACCTGTTCGTTTGTCAGCGAGGTGCCCGACGAGGCCACCACATTCTCCACGCCCGACTCGAAAAGTGAAATCACATCAGTGTAGCCCTCTACCAGATAAACGTTGTCTTTTTGCCGTATGGACTTTTTTGCCAGATAAATGTCGTATAAGGTTTCGCTTTTATGGTAGATTTCGTTTTCGGGGGAGTTGAAATACTTGGCGGTTTTCTCATCTTTCTTCAGCACACGCCCTCCGAATCCAATAACTTTGCCGGCAGTGTTGTGTATCGGGAATATCACACGCCCCCGGTAGAAGTCGTACAGGCGGCCGTTTTCGCTTTTCTTTGACAGTCCAAGTTTAATCAGAAACTCTTCGCGGTAGCCCTTTTTGAGGGCCTCTTGGGTGAAAGAGTCCCATGTGTTCGGACAATAACCGAGACGGAACTTCTCTATAGTGGCGTCTTTAAAGCCCCTTTCTTTCAGGTAGGCAAGACCCAGCATCCGGCCCTCATCGCTGTGCAGGAGTTGGTCGGCAAAGTACTTTTCGGCAAACTCGTTGACGAGATAGAGGCTCTCCTTTTCGGTACGTATCTCTTTCTCTTCGGGAGACTCGGCGCGGTCATGTTCTACCGGGATGCTGTATTTGCGGGCCAGATATTCAAGTGCTTCGGGGTAGGTCATGCGTCCATGTTCCATTAAAAAAGTAATGGCGTTGCCTTTGGCGTCACACACGAAGCATTTGTAGATGCCAAGTCGCGGGGTGACGTGCAGGGAGGGGTTGCGGTCGTCATGGAAAGGACATACGCCTACATAACTTTGCCCTTGCCGCTTGAGCGGGACAAAGTCGCCGACCACTTCCTCAATCTTAACCGCGAAGTTTATCTCCTCTATTGTTTTCCGTGAAATCATCACTGCTCGGTCTTGTTTGTGCCGCTCTTCCCGGAATAAACCTTGAATTTCTTGAAAATCTTCTTGTTGTGCATCACCTCCAGCGCTTTTTGGTAGGTGTCGTCCGTTTGTAGAAAGATACGGTAGGCGTTGCCGAAACCATACAATCCACGGGCGATTTCATATTTGAGGTATTGTTTCACATACTCGCTAACATGGTCCTCATTGCGCAGCCTGCTGACTTCATTGTAAGTGCGGTTCACATAGCCCGAGAACATTGTGTCGAGCGTATGCTTGTCGAGGTCTTGCGCCGAAGTGAAGAGCGAATCGAGGCGTGTTTTGTTCTCTTTCAAGAACGATTCTGCATAGTCGGAGAAGCGGAACGGCGCTTTTTCGCTGACGCCTTCCTTTTTCGCGAACTGCATAAACTCTTGGTACTGCGTCTCGGAAATAGTGTAACGGCTTTCAAAATCCTTGTATTCGGGGTACTGCTTTTTCAGTGACTCCCGGTTGTTCTCGAGATAGCCGGATACATAATTCCCGAACATTCCCTTTCGGATTATCTCGTTGTAAAGTGTTGAGTATCTGGTTGAGTCGAGCGGAACGAAGATATCCGGCATAATGCCGCCGCCGCCATACACGGTGCGTCCGTGCGGTGTTTTGTATTTCAGGGAATCGGGGAAGCGTATGCTGTCGGCGGTGTAGAACTCGCCATGGCTTGCCCTCTTTTGGATGTCTTTGTAATAGTCGTCGAGACCGTCATTGTAGGGTTTCTGGATGCAGCGTCCTGTAGGGGTGTAGTAATGCGAGATGGTCAGGCGCACCTGCGACTGGTCAATGAATGTCAAAGGTTTCTGAACCAAGCCTTTGCCAAAGGTTCTGCGACCGACAACCAACCCTCTGTCCCAGTCTTGGACACAGCCGGCGGTGATTTCGGATGCCGAGGCGGAGTTCTCGTCCACGAGCACGATGAGTTTGCCCTCCTCAAAGAGCCCTTCCCGTTCGGAGTAGAACTTTTCGCCGGTTTTTCTGAAATTGTCGGTATAGACAATCATGCGTTTGCCGGAGATGAACTGGTCGCACACCTCAAAAGCCACATTCAGGTAGCCGCCGCCGTTGCCGCGAAGGTCGAGAATCAGGTCTTGCATGCCCTCCTTTTTCAGTTGTGAGAGAGCGTCGGTAAGTTCCTTGGCGGAGGTGGCGGCAAAGCGTTCTAATTTAATGTAGCCGGTAGTCTCGTCGGCCATAAAGAAGACGTTGATGCTGTGCATCGGTATGGCTCCGCGGGTGATGACAAATTCGAGCAGTTCTGTGCTTTTCCCTCTTCTGACGGACACTTTCACCTTCGAGCCTTTCTTGCCGCGCAGATGCTTGCGTACCCAGTCGTTGGTTATCTTGTCTCCGCAGGCCAGCGTGTCGTCAACTTCCACGATCTTGTCGCCTGCCAAAAGCCCCACCTTTTCTGACGGCCCGTCGATGATGACTTCCATTACGTTTATCGTGTCCCGGATGATTTGAAAGGTGACGCCAATGCCGTCGAAAGAGCCTTGGAGCGGTTCGTTCATGGCTTGAACATCTTTTTTGGGAATGTATGCCGTATGAGGGTCCAGTTCTTTCAGCATCGCGTTGATGGCTTTGTCTGTAAGCGGGTCAAAATCAACCGTGTCCACATACAACTGGTTTATGGCACTGAAAAGCTGGTCCATCTTGGTCCTGTCGGGCTGATAGTTCCTGTTAGGGTTCTGAGCGTATGATGCGGCGCATAATATACACACACTGAACAGAATAGAGACGATTTTCTTCATCGTGGAACGCATTTTGTTTAAGGGCGGCAAATTTACATAAAAATCTGCACCTTTATGTCTCCCCAAAATGTGAAAGCACAAAAACAAGCTACGCGGCAGATGTCCGGTCCGCCATGCCGCCGCTTTCCGTATCATTCAGAAAGACAAAAGGACAACAATGGATAAATTTTGTATTTTTGCGGTCATTTGAAATGGGAAACAATTATTGTAAAAACTTATAAATTCGTTACTTATGGAAAAGATTAAAATCGGAATCAATGGTTTCGGAAGAATCGGAAGATTGGTTTTCAGGGCAACCACAGAAAGGGAAGACGTACAGGTTGTGGCCATCAACGATCTTTTGGATGTGGACTATATGGCTTATATGCTACGTTATGACACGGCGCACGGCAGGTTCAACGGAACCGTGGAAGTGTCTGACGGCATGTTGGTTGTCAACGGCAACAAAATCCGCATCACGGCCGAGAAGGACCCCGCCAACCTGAAATGGGACGAAGCCGGCGCAGACTATGTCGTAGAGTCAACCGGCCTTTTCCTGACGGCAGAATTGGCAAGCGCTCATCTGAAAGCCGGTGCCAAGAGGGTCGTGATGTCAGCTCCGTCAAAGGATGATACGCCGATGTTCGTGATGGGTGTCAACAACCACGAATATGCCGGACAGCAGATCGTTTCCAACGCATCTTGCACGACCAACTGTCTGGCGCCGCTGGCAAAGGTCATCAACGACAATTTCGGTTTGGAAGAAGGTCTTATGACAACGGTACATGCTGCAACAGCAACACAGAAGACTGTTGACGGCCCGTCCAAGAAAGACTGGCGCGGCGGCCGTTCCATCTTAGGCAACATCATTCCGTCATCTACGGGCGCAGCCAAGGCTGTAGGGCGCGTCATCCCCGACTTGAAAGGCAAGCTCACGGGCATGTCGTTCCGCGTCCCCACTGTCGATGTTTCTGTTGTGGACCTTACCTGCAAAATCCGAAAAGCCGCCACATACGATGAAATCAAGGCTGCCGTGAAGCATGCTTCTGAAAACGAACTGAAGGGCATTCTCGGATACACGGAAGAGGCTGTCGTCTCCTCGGATTTCCTTGGCGAAAAGAGAACTTCTATCTTCGATGCCTCTGCCGGCATTATGCTGAACGAACATTTTGTGAAGCTGGTGTCTTGGTACGACAACGAGATTGGCTATTCCAACAAAGTGGTTGACCTGATTTGCAGCATGAACAAGACTGTCAAACTATAGTCAGTCACTACGAGACTCTTGTCAGCCCGGAATGACCGTTGTGCCATTCCGGGCTTTCTTTTGGACAGCAAAACCTCTTTCTAATGTCTGAAAATCTTGCGTTGGGTGTAGAGCAGCACGGCGGCCAGCACTGCGCCCATCACGTCGGAGATGGTGCAGGCGAACCAGACTCCTGTCAGCCCGTCGTTGCCGGCACCGGTGAAAAGCAAGGGCACGATATAGACCAACGGCAGCAGGAACAGCAGTTGGCGAGAAAGGCTGGTGAGGATGGCGATCCAGGGCTTGTCTATCGACTGGAAGAAGTTGGAGTTGACGATGGTAAAGGCAATCAACGGAAACATCACCATCATAAAGCGTATGGCAACCCTGCCCATACGGAGAAGTTCGGCATCGGTAGTGAAGATCTTGACCATCGTGACGGGGAACAGGCAGGAGAGAAGGCTGCCGGCAAATCCGATGATTATGCACACTTTCATAGTCAGATTAAACACATGCTTAAGACGGTCGGGGTGACCAGCCCCGTAGTTGTAGCCGGCAATGGGCTGCATGCCCTGACAAATGCCGATGAAAAACATGACCAAGAAACTGCTAAAGGTGTTCACGATGCCGTAGGTTCCCACGGCCAGGTCGCCGCCGTAGCGGAGCAGCTGCCGGTTGAGCAAAGCCACCACTAACGAGGCGCAGGTGTTCATCAGGAACGGACTCATGCCAATGAGCGTGATATTCTTGAAAATGTATCCTCGCGGCTTCCATCCATGTGCTTTGAAGCGGATGAACGCGGCTGGCTTGACAAAATGAATGACCGACAGCACCGCTGTGATGAACATAGAAATCGTTGTGGCCCAGGCCGCTCCGGCTATGCCCCAATGAAAGCCAAAGATGAAGATGGGGTCGAGGACAATGTTGATGACTGCGCCGCTGATCATAATGTACATGGATTTTGCAGGGTAGCCCGAAGCGCGTATCAGACCGGTTAGGTTAAAAGTCATCGTTGTGAAGAACATGCCGGGCAGCACAATCAGCATATATTCACGGGCGTAAGACATGGTTTCGGAGGTGGCGCCGAAGCAGGCCAGAATGTCGTCCATAAAGAGATAGCCGCACGTTACAAATAAGCTGCCCAACAAGATGGTGAAAATCATACTGTTACCGAGAATGTTTTCCGCCCAGTTTACGTCTTTTTTCCCTAACACGATAGACATGCGCGCAGAAGAGCCCACCCCGATGAGGGATCCGAAAGCATGGATGATGTTCATGATGGGCATCGTGATGGCTAAACCGGCAATGGCGAGCGCGCCGACACCGTGTCCGATGAATATTCTATCTACAATATTATATATAGAGGCGATAATCTGACTGATGACGGCCGGAAGCGCATATTTCCATAACAGGCTGCTGACGTTTTGGGTTTCAAGTTCTCTTGTTCTTTCTAATTCTTCTTCCACTTTAGCTGACTTTTTTTCGGGCGGCAAAAGTACGTTTTTTCGCCTTTTGGGTGGACTTGTTTTCAGGGTCGGGTGGTCACGTTTTTTTTGCAAGCAAGGAGGGAATGTTCCGAAAGCCGGCGCCGGGGAGGTGT
>CAVCMI010000004.1:0-21508 GCA_963603365.1 Oscillospiraceae bacterium | reverse complement strand
GATGCGTTTTTGTATGACCATCAGAAGAAGGTTGGCTATCAGGGTAACCCAAATCTGAATCTTGATGGCGTTAGGCATCCGTATCGGTCAGAAAAACGCGGCCAACATTGAATTCGGATTCGGCTCCGAAGGCATATTCAAGGCAGGATACATCTGCATGTTTTAACTGTCAACGACCCGTCGCATTTGACATTGCCCTACAAAACCCGAGTGACAGGCCGGTTCCACTTGTTGAAATCCGCCTGTTTTTTCTTTTTTCCGAGTCAGTCGGCATTTGAAAAAAACATACCTTTGCACCACCTGTTTTTATAGGTGAAAAAGTTCTTTTTTTTTACTAAAATACTTAAATATCATAGATTTATGACAATGCAAGAAAAAATCAACGAGTTGCTCTCGTTGCGGGAAAAGGCTCGTTTGGGCGGAGGACAAGACCGTATTGACAAACAGCATGCCAAGGGTAAATACTCGGCTCGCGAGCGTATTTTGATGTTCCTTGACGAAGGCAGTTTCGAGGAATTCGACATGTTCGTGACCCACCGCTGCACCAACTTCGGGCTTGAAAAAGAGCAATACCTGACCGACGGTGTCATCACGGGGTACGGCACGGTGAACGGCCGGCTGGTTTACGTTTATTCGCAAGACTTCACCGTGTTCGGCGGCTCTTTGTCGGAGACCGTTGCCAAGAAGATCTGCAAAGTGCTTGACCAGGCCATGAAAGTCGGCGCGCCCGTCGTCGGCTTCTGCGATTCCGGTGGCGCCCGTATTCAGGAAGGCGTCAACAGTTTGGCCGGATATTCAGAGATTTTCCAGCGCAACATCCTCGCTTCCGGCGTTGTGCCTCAGATTTCAGCCATCTTCGGGCCATGCGCCGGCGGCGCAGTCTATTCGCCTGCATTGACAGACTTCATCATGATGACGAAAAACACAAGCTATATGTTCGTCACGGGACCCAAGGTCGTGAAAACCGTCACCAATGAGGATGTCACCACCGAGGACTTGGGCGGCGCATCTGTCCACTCCAAAAAGTCAGGCGTTGCGCACTTCGCCGTAGAAAACGAGGAGGAGGGAATCCAGATGCTCCGCGAACTGATAGGCTACCTTCCCTCCAACAACATGGAAGAGCCGCCGTTCGAGGCCACCGAAGACCCTATCAACAGACTGGAAGACAGTCTCAACGCCATCATCCCTGACAACCCGAACCTGCCTTACGACGTGAAAGACGTCATCACGGGCATCGTTGACAACGGCAGGTTTATGGAGATACAGCCGCTGTTCGCCCCCAACATCGTCATCGGCTTCGCACGTTTCAACGGAATGGCCGTCGGCATTGTCGCCAACCAGCCCAAATACCTTGCAGGCGTGCTCGACATCAACTCTTCGCGCAAGGGCGCCCGCTTCGTGCGTTTCTGCGATGCCTTCAACATCCCGTTGGTCACGCTGATTGACGTTCCCGGCTTCCTGCCCGGAACGGCACAGGAGTACGGCGGCCTGATTGTTCACGGCGCAAAGCTGCTTTACGCTTACGGCGAGTGCACGGTGCCGAAAGTTACGGTCATCCTGCGCAAGAACTACGGCGGCGCATACTGTGTGATGAGTTCGAAGCACCTCAGGGGCGACATCAACTACGCATGGCCCACGGCTGAGATTGCCGTCATGGGCGGCAGCGGCGCGGCAGAGATCCTCTACGGCTCCCAGATGAAGAAAATCGAGAACGCTGACGAGCGCAAGGCTTTCCTCGACAACAAGGTAGAAGAATACCGCAATAAGTTCGCCAATCCTTACGTGGCCGCCCAATACGGATACATCGATGACGTCATTGAACCGCGCAACACCCGTTTCAGAGTGATCCGCGCCCTCGAGTCTCTCAAGAACAAACGTCTCGAGAACCCCGCCAAGAAGCACGACAACCTTCCTTTGTAATCATTATCGCTAAAACAACATAGAGAAATGAAACATTTTAACAGACTTGCAATCCTGCTGTTGTCGCTGTTCGCTGCCGGCACGGCAGCAGGACAGTCCACACAGGACATACGCTTCAATGAGATCTTCATCAAGAACACCGACAACTACGCCGACGAGTACGGAAAACATGTGCCCTGGGTTGAGCTTTTCAACACAGCCTACAACACCGTTGACTTGGCCGGCTGCTACCTGACAGACGACACGGCAGGACTTGCCGCTGCCGGACGCAAAGGCGGTACAATACCCGAACACTGGTACCATATCCCCAAAACAGACATCAACACCTCGATGCCGCAACGTACCTTTGCCGTATTCTACATGGATGACAAACCGCTCTACGGCACATTCCATGTCAACTTTAACCCCGTGACATCCAAGACAAACTACGTGGCGCTCATCACTTCTGACGGAAAAAAGTTGATCGACCTGATGGTATATCCCAAGGAAGAGCTGATGGACACCGCATTGTCATACGGTCTGCTCCACGACGGCATAAAGGAAGAGGCCCAGATGCTCGACCAGTTCACGCCCGGTTCCACAAACGAGACGAAAGTGGAAGTCAGCAAGCAGGAAAAACTGAAAAAGGACGACCCCTATGGCTTCGGCTTGACCATCATTGCCATGTCGGTAACGTTTACCGCCTTGATTCTGATTTACATCATGCTTAAAATCTTCGGCCGTCTGAACCGCAAAACCGCCGTAAAGAAAAAGGCTGACAGCAACACAGATGCTGCCATTGCCAAGGATGCCGGCGACGCAACTCCGGACAAAGAGTTCATGAGCGGAGAAGAGGCGGCAGCCATCTGCGCCGCCCTTCACCTGCACTTCAACAGCATGCACGACGAGGAGAGCGAAATCATCACCATCAAAATGCCGGAGGCTCACTATTCTCCCTGGTCACAGAAAGGACTCGCCATGAAGAAAACCCCGGTTATAAAGAAATAAATCATTCAAACAAACAGATTACAAGAAGAATATGAAAGACTATAAATTCACGATCAACGGAAACAAGTATTCCGTAGAAGTAGGCGAAATAGAAAACAATGCCGTCAGTGTTTCGGTTAACGGGACGGCATACAACGTGGAGCTTGACACCGAAATCAGGCAGCCGGCGAAACCGCGTCCGGCAGCAAAGAACAATGCTGCCCCCGCCCCTGCTGTCAAGGTTGCTGCCGCTCCGGCCGCCGCGACTGCTCCGGGCGCTACCCTCAAGTCGCCGCTTCCCGGCACCATCCTCGACGTTTTTGTCAAAGAGGGAGACAGTGTCAAAGCCGGTCAGCGCGTCATCCTGCTGGAGGCCATGAAAATGGAAAACAACATCGACGCCGAGAAAGACGGCGTAGTCAAAGAGGTGAAAGTCCATCGCAGCGACTCTGTTATGGAAGGCGATGTGCTCATCGTTTTCGAATAAAATACAGATGCAACGTCAATTCCATTACTCGTTCAATAACTAAAAGGATAGAAATATGTTAGAATTTTTCAGAGATGGCCTTATACAGTTTTTCGGATACTCGGGGTTCGGGAACTGCACGTGGGGTCATGTAATCATGATTTGTGTGGGCCTGTTCTTCATAGCGCTCGCCATCTTCAAGGAGTATGAACCTATGTTGCTGGTGCCCATAGGCTTCGGCATCATCATCGGAAACATACCTTTCACCGATGGTCTTCAGATCGGCGTATATGAGAGCGGTTCCGTGCTCAACTATTTGTACTTCGGTGTGATCAAGGGTTTCTATCCGCCGCTGATATTCCTCGGCATTGGCGCCATGACGGACTTCTCGGCCCTGATTTCGAACCCCAAGTTGATTCTCATCGGCGCAGCCGCACAGTTCGGCATTTTCGCCGCCTATATCGTGGCCTTGTTCGTAGGCTTCACGCCTATGGAAGCCGGCGCCATCGGCATCATCGGAGGCGCGGACGGCCCTACAGCCATCTTCCTCTCCTCCAAGCTGGCGCCGAGCCTTATGGGCGCCATTGCCGTGTCGGCATACTCGTACATGGCTTTGGTTCCTGTTATCCAGCCGCCTGTAATGCGTCTCCTGACCACACCGAAAGAGCGTCTTATCCGTATGCGCCCGCCCAGAGCCGTCTCGCACAGAGAGAAAGTGCTCTTCCCGATCTTCTGCATCCTGTTGACCGCTTTTATGGTTCCCTCCGGACTCCCGTTGCTGGGCATGCTCTTCTTCGGCAACCTGCTCAAGGAATGCGGCGTTACCAAACGTCTGGCCAACACAGCCTCCGGTCCGCTGATTGACATTGTCACCATCCTGATAGGTCTCACGGTAGGCGCCTCCACACAAGCCACCAATTTCCTGAAACCCTCATCCGTGCTGATCTTCATCCTTGGCGCATTCTCGTTCATCATCGCCACGGCCGCAGGCGTTCTGTTCGTCAAGTTCTTCAACCTCTTCCTGAAAGAGGGGAACAAAATCAACCCGCTTATCGGCAATGCCGGCGTTTCGGCAGTGCCCGACAGCGCCCGCGTCTCCTATGTGGAAGGTCTGAAATACGACAAGACCAACTATCTGCTGATGCACGCTATGGGCCCTAATGTGGCCGGCGTCATCGGAAGTGCCGTGTCCGCAGGTATTCTGCTGAGTTTCCTCTATTAACCTGTCACGTTTGATTGTATAAGCCGGTGGGCTGTGGATATTTCCACAGCCCACCGGCTTTTTTTAAATTGCCCTTAGTACTTCGAATCAACTTGTCATTATACCTCCCCCCCTCAAACATAACGGGATCAGGCTATTTCCCGCAATCTGTTTTTATGTCTGACAGCGTAGCCGGATGCATATAGATGCAGGACGGCTGGAAGGTCATTGAAATGTCATGTCGCCGAGATCACACATGGGTCAATGGCTTTATTTTCCGATAACAGCGGCCAGTTCGTCTGTTGTTTTAGGCAGATGCGACCCGAGCACCTTGTGTCCCGTTTCCGTTATCAGCAAGTCGTCCTCGATGCGGATGCCGCCAAAGTCACGGTATTTCTCCACCGCGTCATAATTGATGAACTCAGGGAACTTGTTCTCCTTTTTCCAGATGTCGATCAAATGAGGGATGAAATAGATGCCCGGCTCGATTGACACGACGAAGCCCGGTTTCAGTTCGCGGGCCATTCTGAGCGACGCCCAGCCAAAGATATTGCTCGGCCTGACAGTATCGTCGTAGCCTACGTAAATCTGTCCAAGCCCTTCCATATCGTGTACATCAAGGCCAATCTGATGTCCGAGGCCATGAACCATAAACAAGGCGTGTGCGCCGACTTCAACGACTTCGTGCACATTGCCTTTCATCAGGCCAAGGTCTTTGAGCCCTTGTGCAATCACCTCGCACGAAAGGCGGTGCAATTCGCGGTTGTACATGCCCGGACGCGCTGCTTCAATCGCGCTCAGGTTTGACTTGAGCACAATCTCATAGATCTCTTTCTGTTTGGTTGTAAACGTGCCGTTCACAGGCATTGTCCGGGTATAGTCAGAGCAGTAGTTCATCAACCCTTCGGCGCCGGCATCCATCAAAAGCATATTTCCCTCTTTGAGAATGCCATTGTGGGAATGGTTGTGCAGCGTTTCTCCGTGTTGCGAGAGAATTACGGGAAAGGAGATGCCATTTCCGTACGAGAGGGCGATGCCTTCGGCAAGACCGGCGAGTTCGCGCTCTGAGGTGCCGGCTACGCAACGGCGCATAACGGCCGTGTGCATCATGACCCCAATTTCGCAAGCCTTCTCCATCTCCTCAATTTCGCACTGCTCTTTGGCTGAACGCAAAGACACGATGCCTTTGATAAGGTCGACAGAAGCGGCGGCGCGGACTTCGTTCACGGGGATGCCCGTAAGGTTGGAAAGCATAATCTGATTGTCTCCCCGATAAGGCGGCGTGAAATGCACTTTGCGGCCTTTTGCCTGGGCCTCGCAGACATAATCGTGCAATTGGACCATCGAGCGGGTATCCCCTACCCCCACTTTCTCCGCCAACGAAGAAACCGTAGGTTGGTCGCCCATCCAGATGATGTCGTCGATGCCGAAATCATCACCGAAAATGATTGATTTGTGCTCGTCAAAGTCAATGACGGCAGCAATGTCAGCAATCGAAAGCCCGAAGAAATAAAGGAAGTCGCTGTCCTGACGGAAATTGTAGGTATTGTCAGGATAATTCATCGGGGCTTCGTGATTCCCTAAAAAGACGGCAATGCCGGTCTTGAGGGTGCGGGAAAGCCGGTCTCTGCGGTTAGCGTAAACGCTTGATTCAAACAAAGGATTCATAATAATCAATTATTTAGTTTATTGTTTCATTGATGATCAAATTTCAACTCTACCCACGACTGCTCTGTCTCTTGAAGCCTTAGTGATGAGATGCTGACATTTCCAGGCAACTCGGGGGCAAGCATTTTGGCCATATATTCGAGCAGGTTCTCGGTTGATGGTTGGAACGGGACTATCTTCACCTTTTCATAATTATTCTTCAGCAGCCTCTGCAGTTCATCGTCTGTGCGGTCGGAAAGGACGAGGAAATGGTCGAGCGGTTCAACCACTGTCCGGTTCACAAGGTCTTTCAGGTGTTTGAAATCGATGACCATGCCGCTGCTCTCGATTCTGTCACCCGTCACGGTGACCTCAAGGCGGTAGGAATGGCCGTGTATGTTTCGGCACTTGCCGGGATAGTCAGTCAGCGCATGCGCCATCTCAAAAGAGAACTGTTTGGTTATATAAAATCGGCTCATAATTTCAGCAATTTACGGTTCATGACAAAATTGCCGCCTGAAATGCGGACAAAATAGATGCCGGCGGGAAGTCCGGCAAGTGCCAGCTGGACAGACACGCCGCCGGACGTTTCGCGGCACGAAAGCAGTTCGCCTGCTGCATTAAACAATAGAACTGTTACTGTGCCCTGATGGACGTCAGACAAAGCAATGTTAACCCTGTCGGATGCCGGGTTCGGATAAAGTGTCACAATGGCGTTTGGATCGTAACCGGCCAAAGCGTTTGGGTTGAAAGCATTTACGGAGTCGGCATCCCAAATCTTGCCTGCCAATTCCGGATAGTCTATAAAGGGGTTGCGGTTATGCTGTATGGCAAAAACGGCGTTGTTGCGGTCTGTTTCCTTTTGGCTGACGGGGTCTTCGGCATGCCAACGGAGCATAGTCTGCAAGGCCCACGGCTTAAGCGAGCCCGAGGCATACATCGACTGGGTGGTGCAACCAAGATTCCGGTCCATATAGCGCACCGCCATATAGAGAGCACTGCGGGCGAAGTCGCCTTTGTAGGCATCAATAGGCTCAAAAACGGTGGCTGAAGAACCGTCCACAGAGCCTGTACCCAGTTTTGACCCGTTTGTACTCACCCACTGTACGTGGTCAACCTCCCCGAACGGGTAATTGCCGCGTCTGTTGTTGACATAGCCGTCGGTAGGATAGACGTGGAACAAGTCGGTACGCATGGGCATCTGTTCGTTGAACCAACTTTGCGGGATGCTGTGTTCGCGGTTAAAGCAGTCGCCCTCTCGACTGTAATTGCCGCAACGGTCGCTGAAGTCAAAATAATAGGCAGCAGTTCCGTCAGGGTTGTCAGAATACATATCCCATACCTTGCCGTTCTGCGGATTCTCGTCCGTTTGCTCAAAAGCGTCCCACAATCCTGCATAAGTCAACGAAATGCTCGAATCAATGATATTGTGCAGTGCGACACGCAAAGCATAGCCTTTTTTGTAGTAGGCGGAAGAATAATAGCCGGACGGGGCTTGGGCCGAGGCTGCAAAGCCGAAGAAAACAAAGAATAATGGCAACAGGTTTTTCATTCCAATCCCTAAAAATCTTGCAAAGGTACTATTTTTTCTATGCGGAACGGCTGCCGTGTTTTCTTCTTCTGCAAATGTCCGAAAGGGTTGCGTATTGGGGAGAGCAGGAACCATACTGTCGTGTTAAAAAAAACTAACGTAAAGGTGTATGTAAAAACAATTCCCTATTTTTGCTCTGTTTTATGTGGCAGGAATGAACCTGCCACGCTTAAAAACCAAACATTTTATAACAATATGAGTATCAAAGGAACAAAAACAGAAAAGAATCTTATGCACTCGTTTGCCGGCGAATCGCAGGCGCGGATGCGTTACACTTACTTTGCCAGTGCCGCAAAGAAAGAGGGTTATGAACAGATGGCTGCCATCTTCACAGAGACCGCAGAACAGGAAAAAGAGCACGCCAAGCGTATGTTCAAGTATCTGGAGGGCGGAAACGTAGAGATAACAGCATGTTTTCCCGCCGGGGTCATCGGCACCACGATAGAGAACCTGAAAGCCGCCGCCATGGGAGAGCATGAGGAGTGGGCAGATGCCTACCCGCATTTCGCCGAGGTGGCCGCCAGTGAGGGCTTCGCAGACATTGCTGCCATGTACCGCAACATTGCCATAGCAGAAAAAGGGCATGAAGAGCGTTATCTGGCATTAGTGAAAAATCTGGAAAACGGGGAAGTCTTCAAAAAACAAGAGCCCATCGTTTGGCAATGCCGAAACTGCGGATTCATCCACGAGGGAACGGACGCACCGAAGGTTTGTCCGGCTTGTCAGCATCCGCAAGCATACTTTGAGGAGATGAAGCACAACATCTGACTATTCATCTAAGGCTGTCTGCCAAAACTTTTCAGGCCAGATGAAATAAGGGCTGGATTCCTCGCCGGGAATTCAGCCCTTTCTGTTATCTTTTTGGAATTCAATAGTTTTTTGTACACAAGTTTAACCTGGGGAAATGCCACTTTTGAGGGCCCAACATTCCATACTAATTGCTCCTATCAACGAGACGAACAGGAACATAATTGACCTGACAAGGGGAAGCCCCCCAAAAACACAATCGAAAACTTTGCGGGCAACAGGCGCAGTGCACATTCCTGACAGGGTCATCCGCCGGTGGGCTGTCTTGTGCCCCCGCATTTTGTAACTATCCAGGTTGAACTTGCCAGAATAAAAAGCAGCGGTTTCAGCAAATGCTGAAACCGCTGCCGTTATGATTTCAGAGTCTGTTTCGGACTCTTGCAGAAATCAACGATTAGATGATGCCTTGAGCGAGCATAGCCTTAGCAACGCGCATGAAGCCGGCGATGTTAGCGCCCTTCACATAGTTGATAGAGCCGTCAGCCTGTTTGCCGTATTCAACGCACATGTCATAGATGTCGTTCATGATCTTGTGCAGTTTGGTATCCACTTCCGGAGCGGTCCAGTTGATGTGGCCGGCGTTCTGGCAGATTTCGAGGCCTGAAGTAGCCACGCCGCCTGCGTTGACAGCCTTGCCGGGAGCGAAAGGAATGCCGGCGGCCTGGACAGCAGCGATTGCGCCAGGTTGGCAACCCATGTTAGAAACCTCAGCAACATACTTAACGCCGTTGGCGATCAGTTCTTTAGCGTCTTCCTCAGACATTTCGTTCTGGAAAGCGCACGGGCAAGCGATGTCGCACTTGACGCTCCAGGCTTTCTTGCCGGCCGTGAATTTGGCCTTTGCCGGGAATTTGTCAGCCATATCCTGAACTTTGTTGCGGTTAGAGGCACGCATTTCAAGCATATAGTCAATCATTTCAGGGGTCATGCCGCCGATGATTTCGCAGACGCCGTCGGGACCGGAAAGGGCAACCACCTGAGAGCCGAGTTCGGTAGCCTTGATAGCAGCGCCCCAAGCCACGTTGCCGAAGCCGGAGAGTGCGATTCTCTTGCCTTCCATTTTGTCGTTCTTTTCTTTCACCATACGCTCTACATAGTAGATTGCGCCGAAGCCGGTAGCTTCAGGACGGATCAGGGAGCCGCCCCAGCCGTATGATTTTCCTGTCAGGGCGCCTGTGCTGTGTTCGCGGGCGAGTTTCTTGTATGCACCGTAGAGGTAACCGATTTCGCGTCCGCCTACGCCCACATCGCCTGCGGGGCTGTCCTGGTCAGGACCGATGTTGCGCCACAATTCATACATGAATGCCTGGCAGAAACGCATGATTTCTTCGTCGGTCTTGCCAACGGGATCGAAGTCAGAGCCGCCCTTGCCACCGCCGAGAGGCAGATTGGTCAGAGAGTTTTTGAAAATCTGCTCGAAACCGAGGAATTTAAGCATAGAAACGTTAACAGCCTTGTGGAAACGAAGACCGCCCTTGTATGCGCCGAGAGCAGCATTGAACTGTACACGGTAGCCAAGGTTGGTTTGGACTTCTCCGTTGCGGTCAACCCACGTTACACGGAATGTGAAAATACGGTCCGGTTCAACGAGACGCTCGACAATCTTGGCCTTCTCGAACTCAGGGTGCTGATTGTAAACTTCTTCAATAGATTCAAGAACTTCGCGTACTGCTTGCAGGTACTCGCTTTCGCCCGGATGTTTTGCTTCCAAAGCGGACATGATGTCATTTACTTTCATATTGCTATATTTTTTAGTTGGTTAATGAACTGTTTTTCTCCCTTGGAAAGAGCGTGCAAATGTATAAAATTTATAATCACTTGCACTTTTATTTTTTTGTTTTATTTTTTCGTCTTTTTCTCACAGTTTTTTTTCACCAAAGGCTGTATGCCACGACATCAAGGGCGGCTGTCTTTCGGTTTCTCATGTGCTTGCAGACCGCAGAAAAGTCTGTCGGGCTGTAGATTTTGCTATTTTTGCGGCCTTTAAGATGAGGGACAGAAAAGGTACCATTCCGGAGAATCTTGCAGGCAATGACATTAACGGTCTATTCTGGCGTTATGCCTTGCCGGCCATCGTGGCTTCGGCGGCAAGTTCGTTATACAACATCATTGACCGGGCTTTCATCGGCAACGGTGTCGGTCCGCTCGCCATCGCGGGGCTTGCCCTGACCTTTCCGGTCATGAACCTCACCGTAGCGCTTGGAACGCTGGTCAGCGCCGGTGCCGGTTCAATCATCTCCATCAGGCTTGGCGAAAAAAACCATGCCCTTGCTGCCGCAACGCTCGGCAACTGCCTGATGCTGAACGCCGCAATCGGTCTATTCTTTTCCTTTCTCTTCCTCCTCTTCCTCGAACCTATCCTTAGCCTTTTCGGCGCGAGTCAGGACACGCTGCCCTACGCCCGCGATTTCCTGCAGGTCATTCTGGCCGGCAATGTCATCTCGCACGTGTTCTTCGGGCTGAACAACATCATGAGGGCTTCCGGGCATCCGGCCAAGGCCATGGTTTCCATACTGCTGACCATCGGGGTCAACCTGTTGCTGGCCCCCACTTTCATTTTCCTTTTCAAATGGGGCATCCGGGGCGCGGCACTGGGCACCGTGCTGTCGCAATGCTGCGGTCTGGTTTGGGTTATTGCCCATTTCTTCTGCAAAAAATCTACAGTCCGCTTCCAAAAAGAGGGGTTCAAGATTTCAGGGAGAATCATCAAAGACATCTTCGCCATCGGGCTGTCGCCGTTCATCATCCACTGCAGCACCTGCATCATCGTCATCCTCATCAACTTGCAGTTAAAACGATATGGAGACATTGAACTCTCGGGCTGCCTCCTTGACGGGAAGGCGGTGGCTGGCGGCGACCTTGCCGTCGGGGCTTTCGGCATCGTCAACAGCATTGCCGGATTTATGATTATGGTGCTGTTCGGGATGGCTCAAGGCATGCAGCCCATTGTCGGCTACAACTACGGCGCCGGACAGTACGGCAGAGTAAGGGAAGCCTTACGGACGGCAATGCTTTGCGCCACGGCCACGGCAGCAGTCTGTGAACTGGTCTGCCTCTGCTTCCCAAATGCCATTGCCCGCGTTTTCACCGGAAACCGGCAAATTGTGGCGGTTACGGTCCAAGGGCTGCGGCTTTACATGTCGATGTTCCTGTTTGTCGGCTTTCAGGTGGTGGCGTCTACCTTCTTTCAGGCCATCAACAAAGCCCCCGTTTCCATTTTCCTGTCTATGACACGCCAACTCTTCTGTTTGGTCCCGTGCCTTATCCTGTTTCCCGGCATCTTCGGAATGCGCGGTGTATGGATTTCACAAGCCGTCTCTGACCTGGCCTCCGCCCTCGTTGCAGCAGCTGTTCTTTTTTATCACCTTTACAGCCGGCACCTGCTGTCAGTCAGGCAATAGCCTGCTTTTGCGGCTTTTCCAAGGGTACATTTTCATGAACAGCAACGACGAGGCAAGCAGCAGGGTGCTGTAAACCCATTCTGAACACCACACCCACCGTATCGGGAGGTGGAACTTTCCAGCCGCAAGGACAATGAAAACGACATAGAAAACGAGTACGCCCGTCTCGAGCAACAGCGCGACAAGCGTATTGCCCGTGCCCGACACAAACTCGAAGTAAATCATCGCAATGGCCATAATGACAGCGCCGACATAGATCGTGTAAAGCGTCTGCACCGACTGCGCAGCCAATTGGGAATTGTCGGTATATATGGAAGCAATTTTTTCTGGGAAAAGGGAAAAGACAACCAAAACCGGGAGCAACGTCAAAAGCGACATCTTCAGGATTCGCCTCAAAGTAGGGGCTACCTCGTCTTGCTTTCCGGCGCCGATAAGACGGCTGGTAAGTGTATTTGCCGTCGCAGCGTATGCGAACACCGTCAACGTGCAAAGCATATAAACGCTGCGCACAATGCCCGAAACGGCCATCGCCTCCTCGCCCAAATGCTCAATCAATGCGAAAAACAGAAACCACGCCCCAAAAGAGTTCAGGCGCTGGAGCATCGTGGGCACTGAAACCTTAAGCACGGCTTTCAAGATCCCGGGTTGGTACGCATCGAAAGAGAATAGCCGGTATTTGCGGTACGGGAGTCTGACGAACGTATAGACGAAGAACGTGACAAAAGCGGCTATCTCTGCCAATACGGAAGAGAGACCTGCCCCGGCGACCCCCATCTCAGGGAAGCCGAAATGACCGAACACAAGTGAGTAGTCGAAGAAAATGTTGACCGCAGCCATTATCAAGGTCGTAATCGTGATGATGCCCGTATTGGAAAGCCCGATATAGAATGAGCGGAAAAGATAGTTGACGCTGACGAACAGGATGCCCCATTGCCGGTAATCCATAAAGCGGAGTGCGGAGACATATATGTTATTGGAGCTTATGATTTTCTGGAAAAACAGGTCAGTGCAGAAATGCATCACCCCCAAGAGGCAGAGGCCTAAAAAGATTGTAAAGAAGAGGCCATGTTCAAAGATGGGGCCGATACGGGCGTTTTGCCCTTCGCCAAGTTTGCGCGCCACCATGATCTGCACTCCTACGGCGAAACCTTGCGTGAGAGTGGTGAACACAAGGTAATAGAGTCCGGCCATCATTGCGGCGCCGAGTTCGGCATTGCCGACATGACCGAGAAAAACAGTATTGACCAGCACAATGAGCGTTTGTGCCAAGTTCCCGAAGATGATGGGATAGGTTATCTTCCGGATTTCCTTTTGACTTATTGACAGTTCCATAGTTATTGTTTGACCTCCTGCTCTTTGTGCTGAACGTTTATGGACGCCAGCACATCGCCAACCACGAAACAGCTGCCTCCCACAAAGACAATGTCGTCGCATGAGGCCTCCGACAAGGCTTTGCGATAGGCCTCGGCAGGAGTGCCTGCCGTTTGGCAAATGAGTCCGCAAGCACTCATCTTTTTCGCCAAAACATCGGCCGGCAGCGCGCGTTCGATCTGAGCCCGGCACACATAGTACGTCGCTTCAGCAGGAAGCAGCGGCAAAATATGGTCAATGTCCTTATCTGCCACCATGCCGAACACCATCCGCAGCTTCTGGCAAGGCATGGATGCAAGCTGTTGCATTGTCCAGGACAAGCCGCCAAAGTTATGGCCTACGTCGCAGATGGCGAGCGGCGTGCGGGAGAGCATCTGCCAGCGGCCGGCGAGCCCGGTGTTCTGCACCACATTGCGGACGGCAGCCTCGGTGACGTCTTTGTCGTAGGGCAGGATTTGCCGCAGCAACGCTGCCGCCTGCAAAAAGGTCTTCAGGTTTGCGCGCTGGTACTCTCCGCCCGACGGCATAGCCAAGTGTTCGTAGCACAGTCTGCCGCACTCATCGCGCACCGAGCAGTCGGAGAGGTCGCCCTCGACTGCAAAACTGTTTTCGGCGAGGAAAAGCGGTGCATTCTTCCAGCTGGCCAGATCAGAAAACACCGGGTAGCTTTCGGGGTGGAACTCCCCTACTACCACGGGCGTATCCTGCTTGATGATGCCGCCTTTTTCAAAAGCGATCTTGGCGACGCTATCGCCGAGAAGCTGTGTGTGTTCAAGGGAGATGTTGGTGATGACCGAAAGCAACGGACGGAGGACGTTGGTGGCGTCGAGTCTGCCGCCGAGTCCGACCTCAACAACGGCCACATCCACATTCTGCCGGGCAAAATGCCAGAACGCCAAGGCCGTCGTTATTTCGAAGAACGAGGGCGACAGCATGTCGAACTGCGGTTTATAAAGGCGGAAAAAATCCAGCACCTCATCCTGGCTGATCATAATGCCGTCAATGCGGATCCGTTCGCGGTAATCAACCAAATGTGGCGAAGTGAAGAGGCCGGTTTTTCGGTGACACTCCTGAAGATAGGAGGCTGTCAAGTGTGCCACGGAGCCTTTTCCGTTTGTGCCGGCAACGTGCACCGCCTTGAACTTGCGTTCAGGGTGTCCGACAATGTCGAGCAGCGCCTCTATATTCTCAAGCCCCTCCTTATAGGCAGACGCGCCGGTTTTATGGTACATCGGATAGGCGCGGAATATCTCTTCTAAAATGGAATCATAGTTTTCATCCATTGTCTGAACAAGCATTGCTATTTGAAAATGATCACCCGCAGTTCCTCTTTGCCGGGGCGGTATTTGGCGCGGAGCGCCTCTTCCTTGCACTGTTGCTGGATCAGTCTGTTTGTTATTGTCGTCTTGAACTTGCCCGTGCTAATGACGCGCGCGTCTTTCACGGTGCCGTCTTCCAGCACATGGACCTCCACGCACACCTGTCCCTCTTCGTTCACGGTCGTCCTGATGCTTTTCACCATGCCGCGGGTGCCGGTGCCGTAACCTATGCCTCCGCCGCTGCCGGAGCCGGTGCCGGGTCCCAGTCCGGAGCCGGTGCCGGTGCCAATGCCGGAGCCGGAACCGCCGCCGCTGCCTGTTCCGCCGCGTCCTCCCTTGAAGATGGCGGACTGGTTGATCTTAGGCGTCGTCGACGCGGGAGTCTCCGTTTTTGTTGCGGTATTCTCTGAGTGTGCAACCGATGGGGCATCCTGTGCATTCTGCGTGGCATAGTCGGGAGCCGAAGTCCGGACCTTGCGCGAAGGGCTTGGCACGTTCATGCCGCCGCCTCCGCCGCCGCCCACGTCGGCGTCCAGTTCCACCAGAAACACCTTCTTGGAAGGCGGCGGCGGAATCTGGGTCTTCAACCCGCAGGCAAGCAGGAACACGACAACAAGAACCAAGGACACCACAGCCGTCGTGCCTGACACCAGTTCGTCTTTCCTGTTTATGTTGTCGCCTTTCATTTCGCTTCGGTTGCAAGTACCATTTTATAGCGGTTCCCCTCCGGAAACGCTTCATTCAACTGGTTAAGCACATCCATCAGAGCCACAACGTTCTCGACAGGCACGCTTTTGTCAGCCCGCAAGATGACAGCCTTGACGTCAGCATGGTCTTTTGCGGCAGCATCCTGCAACACGGGAAGCAGTTCCTCGTATGGCACTGGACGGGCATTCGACCCCTCAGGATTGACAAAATACTGCAAGTCTTTATTGATGTAAACTTCGATGTTCTTCGACACCAGCTGTTTGTCGGAAGTGCTCTTTGGCAGCACAAGATTGATGGCATTCGGGGAGACCATCGTTGAGGTGAGCATAAAGAAAATCAGCAGCAGGAACACCAAGTCGGACATGGACGTGGCGCTGAAATTCGAGTCCACCTTGTTTTGCATTTTAATAGCCATGGCGCAAAGACTTTTTAGGCGTTTTCATGAAGAAGGTCCATGAACTCAGTCGTGCGGACTTCCAGTTGGTAGACCAGGTTGGAAATCTTCGACACGATCACATTATGGAACACCAGGGCGATGACGCCGACAATCAATCCGCCCACAGTCGTGATCATAGCCGTATAGATGCCTGACGAGAGCGTGCCGATATTGAAATTGTTGGGGTCGGCGGCCATGCTGTGGAATGCCGCCACCATACCGACCACTGTGCCCAAAAAGCCGAGCATTGGCGCGATAGCGGCTATCGTTGCGAGTGCGGAGACCCCTTTCTCGAGCCTGCCGACCTCTATGTTGCCCTCGTTCTCCACCGCCGTGCGTACATCCTCGAGCGGACGGCCGATGCGCGACAGGCCTTTGCCGATAAGCCGGGCCGACGGCGTGTCGTTGCTGCTGCACAGTGACTTGGCAGCGTCAAGCTTGCCGTCATGCACAAAGTCGCGGATGTTGTTCATGAAATTGTACTCCTCTCGCGAGGCCCTGTTGAGCACCATCAGCTTCTTTACAAACAAGTAAATGGCAAAGCCTAACATCAAAAACAGCGGCAGCATGATCCAGAGGCTGTCCTTTGCGAAAACCAGTTGGAAGTAAGATGTTTCCTGTACTTGTGCGGCGGCCTGCTCTGCTGCCGTCTGCACTACCTCGGCATTTGCCGCCTGCAATAACAATAAATTATTCATATTCTCGAAAATTTCTGCAAAAATACTACCTGCTCAACGAAACAAAGCAACTTTCTGCCGTTTTTTTTAACATAGGGTTGTTTATATTCTTTTTGACAAACGAAAAAGAGGCCTGAAAATTATACTAATTTTGGCTTTTTGTCAGAAAAAACCGTTATCTATTCTATTTCAGGTATGAAAGTCACCAGCCATGTAATCAATTCGCAGAAAAAAAACAGTTTTCGCCATGAAGCCGTGAAGAACCGCATGCAGAAAGGCAAGAAAGGCTCTTCCCCGAAAACGAAAGAGTCTCAAAAAAAACGGTCATGGTCATTGGGGGCTTTCCTGGCGAGCCGCAGAATGGTCCAGGTGTACGGATGCCTGATCCTTGCCTTCTCCCTGCTCCTGTTCGTCTCTATACTCTCGTTCTATTTCCACGCCCACAACAACCTGTTCTATGTGCAAGGAGAGGCGGCGACGGCCGAGAACCTTGCACGCAGCGTCGGTGCGCACCTCTCGTTTTTCTTCATCCAAAACATCTTCGGCATCGTCTCCATCGGATTCCCGTTCCTCTTTTTCCTGTACGGCGTCAGGATCGTGTTTGAGAAGAGCCTGCTGCCGCTCGGGAAAGCGACCCTGTCCGTCATCCTGACTATGGCCTGGTGCTCGGCAACGCTCGGCGTCATCTTCACCGGCACCGAAAACACGTTCCTTTGCGGCTATTTCGGCGACTGGACCGGCAGCATGCTGCTCCAGTTAGGTAAACTCGTCTCCGTGCTCATCCTGCTGGTTTTTTTAGTGGTCATCCTGATCCTGTGCTACGATTTTTCGCTGAAAGGTTTGTTTGAACGCACAAAAGAGGCCATTGCCGAACACAAGAAACGCCACTCAAGAGAACGCGCAACCCGTTCTTCCAAGAACGACAGGAACAACAAAAGCAAAGAAACGTTTGACCGCAAAGACCTGGACGACCTCTACGCCTCCGACCACGGCTGCCTGACAAAAGAGTATCATGGCAAAAGCACTTACGACTTCGACACGGTGACAGAAAACGGCAGGCCTTGCGGTGCAAATGAACCGGCCGGCAAGGAAACGGAAGACTGCTCGGCCCGGCACAACGAGGAGACCGACGAGGTGCCGTTCGACCTTGTGAACCCCATAGAGACCGAACCCGGACTTGAAGAGGACATTGTGGACGCCGAGGACGCCGACGACAAAAGCAAAGCCGTTGTGCCTGCCGTCGAAGAGCAACACCACCTGGAGCCCTACGACCCCCGGAAAGAACTGTCGCACTACAAGTTCCCGGACATTGACCTGCTGAACGACTATCCCGCCAAGGAGACGGTTGAAGAACTGCTCAAGAGCGAGCTGCTGGAGAACAAAAAGCGCATAGAGTCCACGCTCAAGAGCTTCAACATCCCCATCAAACGCATCTCTGCCACCGTAGGGCCTACGGTCACGCTGTACGAGATAGTGCCCGACGAGGGGGTGCGCATCAGCAAAATCAAGAACCTCGAGGACGACATCGCCTTGAGCCTCGCTGCGCTGGGCATCCGCATCATAGCGCCCATCCCCGGCCGGGGCACCATCGGCATAGAGGTGCCCAACCGTAACGCCAACATCGTCTCCATGAAAGAGATCATCGCCTCTGACAAGTTCCGCAACAACCGCTACGAACTGCCAATCGGACTGGGCAAGACCATCAACAACGAGCCTTTTGTGGTTGACCTTGCCAAGATGCCCCACCTGCTGGTGGCCGGCGCCACCGGCCAGGGAAAGTCGGTAGGACTGAACGCCATCATCACTTCGCTGCTCTACACCAAGCATCCCGCCGAGATGAAGATGGTGCTCATTGACCCCAAAAAAGTGGAGTTCACCCTTTACGCCGACATCGAGAACTACTACCTCACCGGCGTTCCGGGCGACCCCGAACCCATCATCACCGACACCAAGAAGGTGGTGCGCACGCTGAACGCCCTCTGCAAGGAGATGGACGACCGCTACGACCTCCTGAAACTTGCCAAGATGCGCAACATAAAGGAATACAACGCCAAATTCTGCTCCCGCGCTCTTTCGCCGGCCTTAGGGCACCGTTTCATGCCCTACATCGTGCTAATCATCGACGAGTTCGGCGACCTGATCATGATGGCCGGACGGGAGGTTGAGACACCGCTGACGCGTCTGGCGCAGTTGGCCCGCGCCATCGGCATCCATTTGGTCATCGCCACACAGCGCCCCTCCGTCAATGTCATCACGGGCAGCATCAAGGCCAATTTCCCCGCCCGGATAGCCTTCAGGGTGGCCTCCCCTATCGACTCCCGAACCATCCTCAACTCCGGCGGCGCCCACCAGCTCGTCGGCAAGGGCGACATGCTCATCTCTACCGGCAGCGACCTGATAAGGCTGCAGTGCGCATTCGTGGACACCCCGGAGGTGGCCCGGATCTCCGAGTTCATCGCCCGGCAGTCGGAGATAAGCCCGCTGCTGGACCCGTACCGCCTGCCCGACCTCCCCGAGGGCGACACCGGCAGCAAAGACAACGAACTTGACCCTGATTCCGAACCCGCCTCGGGCACTATAGACCCCCTGTTTGTGGATGCCGCCACCTTGATAGTGCAAACCCAAATCGGTTCAACCTCGCACATACAACGGCGCATGAAACTGGGCTACAACCGCGCCGGCCGCATCATGGACCAACTGGAAGAGTTCGGCATTGTAGGACAAGCCAACGGCAGCAAACCGCGCGAGGTGCTCGTGAAGACGGACATGCAACTGCGCGAACTGCTCGCCTCGCGCGGCCTGTTGTAAGGAAGCCACGCACGGCTTCCGGTCAGCGAATTGGCTACACTGAAAACGATACCTTTGGACTTCCCGATTAAACTATAAATATCATAAAACAATAATTTGCTATGGGTGATAAAATTTTAACTTTTGAAGAATATACTATGACCAATGATTTTTTGTCAATGCACAGGGTTAATGAAATGGCAACAATTTCACGTCCAACAGACAACATACCAAGAAAATCAAAGGTAATGGTATATGGGGAAAACGATGAACAAGGAACAAAAATACCGCATTTTCATGTTCAAATAGATAACGGTGCCATTGAATTGGAAATTAAGTTTGAACATATTCGAAATATGGTCATTTGGAGAACCAAAAACAACTACCCAAAAAGTTGGGATGGAATCTCCGATGTTAGGGATAGAATTGTGGAATGGTTTGATGAAGTATCAAAGAAAAATTTTGGCATTAGCAACTTGAAAAGAATGATAATGGCTTGGAATGATGGAAACCCCACAAATGAAATTGATGAACAATTTACAAAATAATTTTTGCCATGCCGCATGGAGGATAAAGTCAAATACTTTGCAGCCTATATGGATTATTGCAATGCTCTTTTGTCCTTGTACAAAAAGATAATAGATGGGGAACTTGTGAAAACCTATGCTTTTCCAAAAGTTAGTTATGGAGAAAAAAGACAAAGGTGTACACTTTTGTAAGAAACCCCAAATACAACCCTAAAAAAACATGGGGGCTAACGTTTGTCCAATTCCTTCATCAGTCTGTCCGTTTCCAGCAGCACCGCAACAATTTTGCGGTAGTGCCGAGTGTCGTCGAAAGTGAGGGTGCGCCCTTTGCGGTCTTTCAGCCATTTCTGTGCAGGCTGGTAGCCGCCGATATAGAACTGCCAGGCCGTTTCGGGGACATGGCCGAAATACTGTGTGGCATTGATATAGACACGGTCGTTTTCAAAATACGGCTTCCCTACTACGCAGTCGCCCGACACGGGGAACGTAGCCACATCGGGCATGTCAGGCAACGTGTGCATCAGGTGCAACTCACGCAAGCGGTGACCAAAAGACACGAAATGCCCGAACCGGTCTGCACTCTCGGGGTATGGAATACGCGGGAAATCCACTTTGAGGAACTCCTTGTACTGCTCGCGGTAGCGGGGCGAATGCAGCACGACATAGATGTAGTCGAACACCTCCTCGGGCATGGTGCCTCTGCCTGCTCGACGACTAATCTCTGACCAAATCGTCTCATCCAAGTTCGCCCGCCGCTCCGTATCCATAGAGCCCTCCTCGGGATAGAGGTAGAGGGGAAAGACATAACCAGAACCTAAACGTCCCGCCGTTCCTGTTAAGTTAAAAGCTGCTATTTTGCCTGTAGCGAGTACATATCGCCAATCAGAAGCACATTGTCTTGCAATAACCACACATACATTTTGCCGTCCAATAATATGACGCATAACTTTTTCACGCGTTCTCCATATTATTTGCTTATCAAAATATCCATATACATTGTCAAATGGTCGATAGGCAATTGTTACAATTTTATTAGCACAGATACTCACCCCTTTTTTCTTACTATCAAGTATAAAGTCTGCATAATTTTTTCCTAATTTATACCTGCTCTTCAATTCTTCAGGTGTGTGGACATTATTCAAAAAGTCATACAATCTATCTTGTAATTTTTCAGGAGTATCGGCATATGCAAATTCATCCCCCATACTAACCAATCCAGAACTATTGGTTTTTAATAATTCTTCTACCTTAAATCCTTTATCGTATTCCGCCTTCCCCTCTTCGTCTTTAGGGACGAAGAAATAAAATGGTGCTGCAAGATTGACTTTTTGCCAATTTATACTCTCCAAAGTATTAATACTGAGAAAATCGTATTTGCATTTTCTTGCACCCCACACATCAGAGTAATAAACCTCTGCTAATTTTCCCTTGGCTTTCTTCCCTGTCTTAACAAATATATTGATAGACACACCGGTCATAATATCAAACACATTCTCGTCTTTTCCGCCGTCAGGTGTTGTCTCTTTTTTGAGAGAATTGTCATGTAGGTTGATGATATATACTTTATTATTGCTGTCCGCTAAAAGTGGAGATGTGCACAAAAAGTACTCTGAATGTCCGTAAAAATGAGGGGGGAGTTGTAATTTTTCTTTGACGAGCCCCCCCCCTATACAAAAAGTGAGAG
>CAVCMI010000003.1:0-129611 GCA_963603365.1 Oscillospiraceae bacterium | reverse complement strand
GTTCATCGCTTCGTGTCGTTCATCTTGTTTGAAAGCGCAAAGATAACACTTTTTTTCCAAAAAAAGCCGCTCCCGTAACTTTTCAGGCCGAACTTTTCCCGGGCCTGCCGTGCCCGCCCGGCACGTCTTCAATGCAGGTCTTTCGGACCCAAGGATTTATGTCTTGAAACACAGGACCTGGAGGCTTCACGCCCATTCCTAATTCCTAATTCCTAATTCAACAATTCCTAATTCCATAACTGCCCAACTCACCAGCCCTTTGCCTTCGGCGTCGAGTTCGAGGGCGAGGCCGATGAGGGTGCGCCCGGCTCTATGTTTCATTCAGGGGCACCTACACATGCCGGCGGGTTGCGCTGTGTCTGGCGGTTAGCGTTTGCGCTTCCCGAAGAAAAATGTGAACAATATGACAATCAGCGTAATCATGTCGGCAAAGGAACTAAAAAGTTCCGAAACGTCTGCTGGTCTTTGGATTTATTAACACGTCTGCTGGTTTCGTTTTCAGGACTTGGTGATGAGAAAGGATATGGTGATTTTCCGGTCTTTGGCAGCCTGCAAGCCATAAACGGTTTCGCGGGCCGCCGCAGAAACAGACCGTCCGCTTGCCGCCCCGCGTGCATCCGTGCGCAAGATGAGTCCGGTTTTTTGGCCTGTCATATAGGGTTCAAAAAAGCCGTTGTCTTCTTTTCGCAAATAATTGAGGAAACTCACGATGCGCCGGGACGAGAGATGCAGGTTATAATCGCTGCTGTGCAACGGCGACGCAAAACCGCAGACAGAAAGCGTGACCGTGTCGCCATTCAGCAGCGCTTCCTTCAAACATGCGAGCATCTCCGTCAGTCTGTGGCAAGAGCCGTCAACGGAATCGCGGAGGAAAGCAAGCATCGACTGCTGCACGCCCACGAGCGTATCGCCGTGCAGTCCTTCCCCCGCCCTGCTGACATACAGGCCGGCGGCTGCCATATATTGCAGATGGAGCTGCATATAGTCTGTTTCCGTAGTGTCGGAGAGCGAACGCGGGTCGGGGCAGTCGTTCTGGAAATAGAGCGAAACAGGCTCAAGACAGGCGAGTTGTTCTCGACACTCTTCCTCGGGATTGCCCATAACGTCCGGCTGTGCCGTGTCGGCAGGCATCATCCAGCGGAAAGAGAAGAGGTCGTTGCAGCAGGTATCTTCCAGAAACTCTTTGGCCTGCGGGCGGTTTGAAGAAAAATAGCCGCTTTCACCGTCAGGGTTCAGGGAAAAGTAACAGTCGTTGTAATCCGAATTGAACGGTACGCCCATGTTGGACACCTCTCCCCACTGGCTCAATGCCCCGGGACACCAGAAGATGTCATACCCTCCGATGCCAAGATGCTCGTCAGAGCTGAAAAAGAGCGTCTCTCTTGTCGTGTCGTAGAACGGGGTCACCTCGTTGCCCTCCGTATTGACGGCAATGCCGAGATTGACGGGCTCTCCATAGCGACCTTTGTTGCAAACCGTATACCAAATGTCCAATCCGCCTTGTCCGCCGGGACGGTCAGAGACAAAATAGAGCACCTGCTCCTGAGGCGAGACATAGACCAGCCACGGGTGCATCGCAGAATAGCCGGGCAGGTTCACTGTTTGGGGCAGGCGCACAGGCTTGTCCCAATGCGCCTGCCCGCGTTTCTGTATGCGCCCGGTTTCCCACAGCGAGCATTTCAGTTCGCCGTCGCCGGACCGGGAGCACCGCGAGAATATCAGTTTGTTGCTGTGCTCCTCGTAGCAGAAACTGCCGTTAAAAAACTTACGGTCGTTGACGCGGCTGCCTAAAGAGACGGCAGGAGCGTATAAGCCTCCGGCGAGCAGCCTTGATTCATAAATCGAGCAATACCAGTTGGTTTCAAAAAAAAACTCATTGTCGGCTGCTCTGTCTGACCGCATCGAAGTGAACAGAAATGTGGAATCGGGGAGCAACTGTCCGCCATATTCCGAAAAGCGCGTATTGACGGCTCCGGGCAGGGGCACGACATTGACTGGCAAGGTGTCGTTCCTGATAAAGTCGGCCTGCTCAAGCCGCTGCGAATCGGTCATGCGGACTGTCTGCGGAAGCGCTGCCGCCGCCGTGAAAAGCAACCCTATCATAAAAACAAACGACTTGTACATTGTCACATCAGTTCGTAGGGGCACAATTCTTTGTTGAGGCGGTTTCCGGCGTTCTTCCTCAAAATGTACATCAACGACAGTTCAAGTCCGCCACGAAGGCGGGTGGCTTTGCGGAATGCGGAGACATTGACATCGTAGCTGACCCCGACGTGCACGTTATAGCAATTGAAAAAGACATTGGCAATCAAGGCATCATTACACCGGTAAAGGAGACCGCCACCTAAGGAAAAAAGGGTTGTATAGTTGTTCTTGCGCTTGAAAAACTCGACATTGGCCCCGAAAATGTACTCTTGGAAAGAGCGTTGCCACGAGGCGTAGGCCATCGGTTCGAGTGCCAGTTCACGAGTCAGCCCTATGCGGGACAGAAAGTGGGCGGTATAGCGCACCGGCAGGGCTTGCGCGGTAGTTCCGAAAGCCTCATGCGGACAATTCACATGTTCTGCTGCCGCGCCTAACCTGAACGTATTGTTCTTGTTTGGGGTAAAACTCCAGAACAGGCCGATGCCCAGGTCAAGATAATACTGTTTGTCAGTCCCGAAAGACTCGCCCGAGGGATTAGCGGCGCTGTAGTGATGTTGCAGGTACTGGCTGTCCCAGCGGGCTGCAGAAAAGTCGATGAAATTGTTGAAGAAGCCGGCGTAGCCGCCGAGACCTACCTTGTGGCGGCTTTTCCTGCCGATGCTTTTAACGTACGACAGCGTTGCCTTGGCGCTTAAGGAGGTATAGCCCACATCGCCGGCCTTGAACGAAATGAACGAGCCGCCCACGGCCAGCAGTTCCTGTCGGCGGGAACTTTTGTACAAGGCACCGTCAATGCTGCCGGCGAAGGTCAGGTGCGGCGCCGTCACCGACAGCCACTGGGTGCGCTGGTTCAAGGCGAGGCGGCAAATGCCCTCAAACGCGCCCGTCAAGGCAGGGTTCAGACTCACGGGGGCGGCGTTGAACTGTGAAAAATGGTGGTTCTGGGCTTTTAAGGGGTTAAAAAAAAAAGACATTGCCAGCAACAGCAGCAACACATACTTGTATTTGTCTTTCCAGCAGCCGCGCAAATAGCGCCGCAGCTCATTCTCGCGGGGGTTGTCTTGAGGTTCATACACCTTGGCGCCATGAAGTCCGTCGGGCATAAACTCCTGCTCCACAAAATGGTTCTCATAGTCGTGGGCGTAGCGATAGTCTTTATGGTAGCCCAGTTCCTTCATCAGTTTAGTGGGAGCATTGCGGATATGGAGCGGCACGGGCAAGTCGCCGTTCTGCTTCACCAGAGCGTAGGCGGCGTCGATGGCCATAATAGCGGCATTGCTTTTAGGTGACGAAGCGAGATAGATGGCCGTCTGTGCCAACGGGATACGGGCTTCGGGCATGCCGGTTTCGTGGACGGCCTGAAAACAGTTGTTGGCCAGGAGCAGCGCGTTGGGATTGGCGTTCCCGATGTCCTCGGAGGCAAGGATGACCATACGCCGTGCGATAAACAGGGGGTCTTCGCCGGCAATCAGCATCCGCGCCATCCAATAGACGGCCGCATTGGGGTCGCTGCCCCGTATCGACTTGATGAAAGCGGAGATGATGTCGTAATGTGCTTCCCCTTTTTTGTCATAGACGGCGATGTTCTGTTGGATGACATGCACCACCCGTTCGTGCGTGACGGTGATGACGCCGTTTTGAGGCGGGGTCATGGCCGTGACCAGTTCAACAGCATTCAGCAATTTGCGGGCGTCGCCGCCGGAGATGCGCAGCAAGGCCTCGGTATCATCGAGTTTTATTATGCAGTGCAGATGTTCCTCAAGGTATGCCACGGCCGTAGCCAGGATCTGCTCGAGTTGCCGGCGCGAAAGGCTCTTGAGCACATACACCTGGCAACGCGAAAGCAGCGGGGAGATCACCTCAAAGGAGGGATTCTCCGTAGTGGCGCCGACAAGGGTGACCACCCCCTGTTCCACCGCCCCCAGCAACGAGTCTTGCTGTGCCTTTGAGAAACGGTGGATCTCATCGATGAACAACAGCGACTGCCGTTCCGACTTGCGTGCTTTCTCTATCACCTCTCGGATGTCTTTCACTCCGCTGCTGATGGCGCTCAGCATATAGAAGTCGGCCGCGGTCAGTTCGGCTATCAGCAGGGCAAGTGTGGTTTTCCCCACGCCCGGAGGGCCCCAGAAGATCATGGACTGCACGCTGCCGTTCTCAATTGCGTTGCGCAACACTGCGCCTTTCCCCATCAAGTGTTCCTGCCCGACATACGTGTCGAGAGAGTGAGGACGCAATATTTCTGCCAAAGGTTTCTGCAAAACGCTGTCTAATTAGAATATCTAAAATAGGGAATGCAAAAATAGAAAAAAAAAGACTACTTTTGCCACTCAAAAAAAAGCAGAATGGAAGAGAAACACAAGCGTCCTTCTTGGGATGAATATTTTATGGAGATAGCCGACACCGTCAGCAAGCGGGCCACCTGCGACCGCGGGCGAAGCGGGTGCGTAGTGGTCCGCGACAGGCAGATACTGGTGACCGGGTATGTCGGATCGCCAAAGGGGCTGCCCCACTGCGACGAAGCAGGACACCAGTTCAAGCGTACTGTCCACGAAGACGGCAGTGTGACGCAGCACTGCGTGCGATCCGTGCATGCCGAGCAGAATGCCATCTGCCAGGCCGCCAAACTGGGCATCTCCCTCAACGGAGCCACGCTCTACTGCCGCATGACCCCCTGCCGCGTGTGCGCAATGCTGATCATCAACTGCGGCATCACCCGGGTGGTGTGCGCAAACAAGTACCACGCCGGAGCCGAATCCGAGGAAATGTTCGCACAAGCCGGCGTGCAGATTGACTTCTTCTCCACCGAAGTGGTGAAATACGACCGGCAATAGCCGTCCTTGGGGAACCACATCCCGGAACCTTTTTCCGACAATCAACCCACACACTTAACAATAAAAAAACAATCCCGAACATGTTTACCGGAATCATAGAAAAGACTGGAAGAATCATTGAGATAAGAAAAGACAGGACAAACTACGACTTCACCCTTGAAGTGGACTTTGCAGACCAGCTCTCCGTCGACCAAAGCATGGCCCACGACGGCTGCTGCCTCACCGTTGTGAAAGTTGACCGGGGAAAACGGCAGTATGTGGTCACCGCCATGGAAGAGACAATGCTGAAGACCAACTTGGGGCAATGGCAGGTAGGCTACGAAGTGAATCTGGAGCGCAGCATGCGTATGGACGGCAGGTTCGACGGGCACATCGTACAAGGCCATGTTGACCAGACCGCGACTTGCGAGAAAGTGGTGGATGAAGACGGCAGCTGGCGCTTCTATTTCACTTACGACCCCCAAAAGAACAGCTTTACCGTCCCCAAAGGTTCCATCTCCGTCAACGGGGTCAGCCTTACAGTTGTAGATTCGGAAAAGGGACGCTTCTCTGTGGCCATCATCCCTTACACTTTCACGGCCACAAACTTCCACAACATCAAGCCCGGCACCGTCGTCAACATCGAGTTCGACGTCTTCGGGAAATACGTACAGCGTCTTTTGGACGAATATTTTTCAGACCGGCAAAAATAAAAGGGCTGACAATCCGTTAAGTGCAGACATTATTTTTGAACATAGAATAGCATTTTGAAACTGAAAAGCAAAACCGTCACGCTCTGTCTCCTCCTTGCCGTGCTGGCCGCAGGGATTACCGGGTGTTCCACATCAAAGAACACCTTCCCTAACCGCGCCTACCACAATATCACCTGCCGTTATAATGTCTTGTGGAACGGCAAGCAGTCGATGAAGCAGGCTGAAGAGGAACTGTCAAAACTGTCGAAAGACAACTATACCGCCACGCTCCCTGTCTATAACTATCCCTCGAAGTCGGACCTTGCCCCCGCTCTCGCGCATCTTGACCGCACCATCGAAAAGGCTTCCAAGTCCATATACAAGCACTCCATGCTGATACGCGGGAAAGAATACGTCAAGACCATCGACGACGCCTACCTTCTGATGGGGCAGGCCTATTTTCACAAGCAGGACTATGTACAGGCTCAACGCGTGTCGTCCTACATCCTGCACAACTATCCCAAGTCCAACACCTACAATGACGCCGCCATCCTGCAGGCCCGCACCTCCATGCGCCAGGGCTACTTTGCCAGTGCAGACGAGCAGCTCGAGAACCTGCATTACCTGTCCACCAACAAGAAAAACAAGCGTTTCAAGCTCCTCTTCAACGCAGCCAAGGCCGAGTACCACCTCACCGCACCTGACGGCGACAGGCAAGAAGCCATCGACTATCTTAACAATGCCATCGCCGCATGCCCCGACAGGGAGTTCAAAGCCCGCCTCAACCTCATAGTAGGCGAACTGTACGAAGAACTCGGACAGCAGGCAGAAGCGCAGAACTGCTTCAACAAGGTCATCAAGAGCTCTTCGACATACGAGATGGTGTTCTGCGCGCAAATGCACATCGCCAGAAACTACGACGGCACGGAAGAGTCGCGCAATGCCATCATGAAACGTTTCGGCAAGATGCTCGAAGAGAGCAAGAACGAGGACTTCAAGGACCAGATCTTCTATGCCTGCTCCGAAATAGCCCGCATTGACGAGGACGACAGCCTGCGCAAGGATTATCTGGCCAAGTCGGTGGCCGCCTATACCAACAACGCCTATCAGCGCACCTTTTCCAGCATCACGCTGGCCGACCTCTACTTTGAGG
This sequence comes from Oscillospiraceae bacterium, assembly GCA_963603365.1. Taxonomy (GTDB): domain Bacteria; phylum Bacteroidota; class Bacteroidia; order Bacteroidales; family WCHB1-69; genus F23-D06. Next base: position 122,808 of record CAVCMI010000003.1, on the reverse strand, counting down.
AGGACGAATACCGCAAGGCGCAGGACTACTATGACACCGCCACCTTGAGCATCCCCAAGAACTACCCTGACTACGACGGGGTGAAAAAGAAAGCAACCGTACTGAAAGACCTGGTGCTGAAGCTGGACGAGATAGACCTTCAGGACAGCCTGCAGCGCATCGCGAAGATGCCCGAGGCGCAACGCCGCACCTGGGTGCAGAAAATGATTGCCGACTATACGGAGGCCGAACGCAAAGCCGCCGCCGAGGAGGCCGAACGCATGCTCGCCCTGCAGAACGCAGCGTCATATACCAACATCAACACAACCTCCTCCAACGGAAAATGGTACTTCTACAACCAATCGCTGGTGACCGCCGGACAGCAGGACTTCTACCGCCGTTGGGGCAACCGGAAACTCGAAGACAACTGGTTTGTCAGCAACAAGGAAATGCTGGCCTTTGAAGACCTCGACCTGCTCAACAACCCCGATGCCGCCGCCGACACCCTCGAATACGACGAAGACGGCAACCCTATCCCCAAACGGGAGACAGACCCTAAAAAGGAGGCTTATTACCTGCAGGACCTGCCTCTGACACAGCAAGCCTTAGACTCATCCAACGCACTGATTTCCAAATATCTTTTTGAAGTCGGCTACATCTACCGCGACTTGCTCGAGAACCTCCCCAAGGCCTGCGAGTCTTTTGAGTCTCTCTACAAGAGATTCCCCGACGGCGAATACACGCAGCCTTGCGCCTATTTGCTCTATGTGCTCTACACGGAACTGAAAAAAACGAAAGCAGAGACCTACAAACAGCTGATACTGACCAAATACCCGGACACGGACTATGCAAAACTCATCAACGACCCGAAATACTATGAAAAGCTGAAGGCCCGCGAAATGGAATTCGAGAACCGTTACGCCGAAGTCTATGACGACTTCATCCTGAAGCGTTGGGCAGATGTGGTCCGCAAGTCGGAACCGGTCATCCCGCTTTGTTCCGACACCACCCTCAAGGCCAAATACAGTTATCTCTGCGCCGTGGCTGCCGGACAAGTTTACAATGAGGACACCCTTGTATGCCGTCTGAACCGTATCGTAAATGATTTCCCGAACGAAGACGTGGCCACATTAGCCCGGATACACCTCTCAGCACTGTCGCCCGGGCCGGCCGCCGCGCCTGTTGCCGAGAAAGCGGGAAATGCGGCAGTCAATGCTGATGCGCCGGGCACCGCCGCCTCACAGAAAACCGCAACTCACTCATTCGTTCTCGAGAAAGACAAGCCGCACTACCTGATCCTGCTGGTGAAGACATCCAATCTGTCCATACAGACCGTCAAGCAGAACCTGAACGCATTCAACAAATCGTTCTTCAGCCTCCAGCGCTTCAACATCACCAGTTTCTACATCAACAACACCCAGCAGATGGTGACCGTGTCTAAATTCGCCAACAGCGAAACGGCAATGGACTACTATGACATCCTTGTCAAAAACGAGAGCTTCTCCGCCGACATCGCAAACGGCAACATCGAGCCTTTCGCCATCTCCGCCACGAACTACACCACGTTCTACAACAAGACAGAGGAACGGAACATGTACAACGACTTCTTCAAGAAAAACTATCTGGAAGGAAGAAACTAACATCAATATATAGCCATAACATACAACAACACGCAATTATGAAAGAAATAGAACCCAGAGAAACCGGATCCGTTAATATCATCGCCGACGGCACCATGCTCGAAGGCAACATCGCCACCAACGGAGACATCCGCATTGACGGCACCGTGAAAGGCAACATCGTGTCCAAGTCCAAAGCCATCATCGGACGCAACGGCAAAGTTGAGGGCAACATCACCTGCGCCAACATTGACATTGAAGGCTCCGTAAAAACAGAATCCCTGAATGTGGCGAACCTCATTTCCCTGAAATCCACCGCCAACATTACGGGCAACATCATCGCCGGCAAAATCGCCATCGAGCCCGGCGCAGAGTTTTCCGGCACATGCAGGATGCAAAGCCAGAAAAGCGCCCCGGTCACAAGCGCTGCACAACCCGGAAAATAGCACCGGCAAATGGCTGACAAGAAGCCGCCCGAACGAGACAACGCACTGCACCGGTATGCCTATTATTCCAATTTAGGCTTCGAGATGGCCGCACTCATAGCTGCAGGTGTCTTCGGAGGCATCAAACTCGACAAGCTGGCGGGCACTTCCCCCCTGCTTACGGTGGTGCTCTCGCTGGCTGGCGTTGCGCTTTCGATGTATTTGTTGATAAAGAAAACACTGCCAAAAAAAAAGACAAAAAACAACAGATGAGCAAAAAAATACCCATTAAGAAATTCTCCTTCCGCATCATTGTGTTCTCTGCGGCAATCGCCGGGCTTTCCGTCCTGTTCCAATGGCTTTGCCCCGAATATGCCAGCCCCGCATTGCCGTTCATCATTCTCTTTTTCTTTGCCGTCACCTTGTTTGCCATCTACATCGTGCTGCGCGACGACCATGGCAAGACCAGCCAGCGTTTCGTATCCAACTATCTGCTGTCGCGTGTGGTCAAGTTGTTATCATGCCTGCTTTTCCTCACGCTCTATATGGTCCTGAACAGACCCGACGCCCTCCGGTTCGCCATTTCATTCATCATCATCTATTTCCTCTATTCCGCTTTTGAGGTCTTTGTGCTGAAGAAAGAGAACAGCGACCTCGCCGGGACCAAGACCGGGAAAGACAATATTCAAAACAAATAAAACAAATCAACACATTTCAACAACAAAATCAGCATCATCATGACAACTGCAAGGCAAATCAAAGAAAACCTTTATTACATAGGAGCCTCCGACCGAAGGCTCGCGCTATTTGAGAACGTCATGCCCGTTCCGCGCGGCGTCTCCTACAACGCATACCTGCTTCTTGACGAGCAGACCGTTCTGTTGGACACGGTGGACAATGCCGTTGGCGAGCAGTTCCTTGAGAACCTGGAGTCGACCTTGGACGGACGCCCCCTCGACTATCTGGTCGTCCATCATGTTGAGCCCGACCATCTGGCCATGACGGCCGCCGTAATCCGTCGTCATCCCGAGACGCGCCTTGTCTGCAGCGCGCACGCAGCCAAATTCATCGGACAGTTCTTCGACATGCCATTCCAAACCGCACCGCTCGTCGTAAAAGAGGGCGACACCTTGACGACAGGGAAGCACACATTCACCTTTGTGGCCGCTCCAATGGTACACTGGCCAGAAGTGCTGGTCTCATACGAGTCGACCGAGAAAATACTCTTCTCGGCAGATGCATTCGGCACATTCGGCGCACTCAGCGGGAACCTTTTTGCCGATGAGGTCAACTTTGACCGCGACTGGCTGGACGACGCGCGCCGTTATTACACCAACATTGTGGGCAAATACGGGCCCAATGTCGAGAAAGTCCTCCAAAAAGCCGCTGCGCTCGACATCAAAATGGTCTGCCCGCTGCACGGTCCTGTTTGGCGTGAAGACATCGGCTACTACATCGGAAAACACCAGCTCTGGAGCACCTACACTCCCGAAACGGAAGGCATAGCAATCTTTTATGGATCTCCATACGGCCACACGGCATCCGCAGCCACCGTATTGGCCAACATGTTGGCAGATGCAGGCGTTACGGACATCCGAATGTATGACGTGTCCGCCACACATGTCTCCTGTCTGGTAGCGGAGGCATTCCGCAGCAGACACATCGTGCTCGCCGCCCCGACGTACAACAACGGACTTTTCCCGCCTATGGAAACCTTGCTGCTCGACTTGCAGGCGCACCAACTTCAGAACCGCACCTTTGCCCTCATCGAAAACGGCACCTGGTCGCCAAAGTCAGCACAAGCCATGCTCAAAATCCTGGACACCTTGACAAACTGCCCCGTGCTTAAACCTGTCGTAACCCTGAAGTCATCGTTGAAAGAAGAACAGATGACAGACCTTAAAGCATTGGCAGAAAACATTTTATCGTCTTATACATCTTATAGCAGACAATAATAACAACAATTGCACACTTCGTCTGTTGACATATTCGCCATCTGTCAAACATGAAGTGAATTACAACTAACCAAAAAATAGAGAACACTATGTCGTCAAAAACAATATTGGTCACTGGCGGCGCCGGATTCATCGGTTCCCACGTCGTACGGCGTTTTGTAAACAAGTATCCCGGCTACGACATTTACAATCTTGACAAACTGACCTACGCCGGCAATCTTGAAAACCTTACCGACATTGAGAGCCGCCCGAACTATCATTTCGTAAAGGGCGACATCGAAGACGGGGATTTCCTGCTCGAGCTTTTCCGAAGCCGTCAGTTTGACGGGGTCATCCACCTTGCGGCCGAATCGCATGTGGACCGTTCCATCACCAACCCCATGCAATTCGTCCTCACGAACGTGGTCGGCACCGTCAACCTTCTGAATGCTGCCCGCGCCGTCTGGAACGGCAACTGGGAGAACAGGAAGTTTTACCAGATTTCAACCGACGAGGTTTACGGCGCGTTAGGAGACACCGGATTCTTCACGGAGACCACCCCTTACAATCCGCACAGCCCCTACTCTGCCGCAAAAGCCAGCGCTGACCATTTTGTGCGCGCCTACCATGACACCTACGGGATGCCGACCGTCATCTCCAACTGCTCGAACAACTACGGGCCCAACCAGTTTCCTGAAAAACTGATACCCTTGTTCATCAACAACATAAAGCATAACAAACCGCTGCCCGTCTATGGAAAGGGCATCAATGTGCGCGACTGGCTCTACGTTGAAGACCATGCGGAAGCCATTGACCTGATTTACCACAAGGCAGAGCCCGGTTCCACCTACAATATCGGCGGCAACAATGAGTGGCGCAACATCGACCTCATCCGCAAACTGACAGAAATAATGGACCGCAAGCTCGGGAGACCTGCCGGCACATCAGAGCGCCTGATCACCTACGTCACCGACCGTGCCGGACACGACTTGCGGTATGCCATCGACTCGTCAAAGATACAGCGAGAACTGGGATGGAAACCGAACGTCCAGTTTGACGAAGGCTTCGAGAAAACCGTCGATTGGTATCTCGGGAACGAGGCGTGGTTCGACCACGTCACTTCAGGCGCATACGTCGAGTATTACCGCAAGATGTACGGAAACCGCTAACAGAGCGTCGCCACAGCATCCTGACCATTGGCGGCACGGTTACGAATGCCGTGGCATTCGTCGCGGCATTCTGTTCATCGCCATAAATCAGACACCATACTACATAAATAGGGAAAGGGGCATCTCAATGAGATGCCCCTAATTGCAAACCTTTATTGATCAACCAAGCTATTCAGCCGCCGGGGCTGACTTGTCAGCCGGGGCAGACTGGTCAGCCGAGGCTGACTGGTCAGTTTGTGTTTCGTCTTGTTTTGCAGCCTTTTGCTCTTTCTTTTGCGAGCGGTTCATCATAGCCAGCTTGTATTCAAGATCCTTGGCTTCGGCTTTGGCGGCCTCTATCTTTTTGCGGAACTCTGCGGTGACAATTTCGGCGTTTTTCGAATTTGCAAAGAAACCGAGGTTGTTTTCCCACAGCGGGATATCTTCGCGAAGCTGGTTCAGGCGGTTGCGGAGGTTGTTCTTCTCCCTGTCGATCATCTTGCTGGCATCAGGGCTGTTGAGGATATTGTCAATCCGTGACTGGAAGCGGGTATGGCGCAGATCATCGGCACTGATCTTGAGTTCGGCGAAGCGTTTGTCGAGCGCCTCCCGGTACTGTGCATAGATCTTGTCTTTCTCTTTTTTGGGAACAAATCCTATTTCGATCCATTCGTTCTGGTAGGCCTTCAGCACCTCCATATTGGCAGCGCGGTCGTCGCCGAACTCATGGGCAAGGATCTTCTGGACAAGTTCCTCTTTTTTCTTGAGATTCACGTTTTCAACCTCTTGAACATTCTTGAAATAATTCGATTTGGCCTCAAAGAACTTGTCGCACGCGGCTCTGAAGCGTTTCCAGACCTGGTCGGAATACTTGCGCGGTATCGTGCCGATGGTCTTCCATTCGGCTTGGAGCTTAAGCATCTCTTCGGTTGCCTGTTTCCAGTCGGTACGGTCGGCGATGCCCTCCGCCTGCAGCACGAGGTTCAGTTTCTTGTTGTAATTCTGTGTCTGCGTCTCCTTGATGTTCTGGAAATACTCTTTCTTGGCGGCAAAGAACTTGTCGAGCGTGGACTTGAAGCGGTTCCAGATTTCATCGTTCAGTTTTGCGGGAGCCGGCCCGAGCGTTTTCCACACCGTCAGCAGTTCGGTCAGCTTGTCGCTGATGCTGTTGTACTCCTTAAGCGAACCAGAAATATTGGACACGGCTTCTTCTGCCTGTTCGCAAAGGACGACCTTGGCATTATAGTTGTTCTGTTCTTCGGCAAACAACCTGTCATAGAACTCTTTCCTTCTGGCGTTGATCTGGTCGGACGCGGACTTGAAGCGTTCCCACACCTCTTCTTTTTTCTCTTCGGGCACAGGGCCGATCTCCTTCCACTGTTCGTGGAGGCTTTGGAGTTCCTTGAACGACTGGTTGATAGAATCGACGAGCAGCAGAGACTCGGCTTTCTCGCAGAGTTCGAGTTTGCTTTCGAGGTTCTTCTTAAGGTCCAGTGCGCGCATCTCCTTGTTCATCCTGAGGATGTCAAAGAACTTCTCAACATAGAAATGGTAGTTCTGCCAAAGGTTCGTCGACTCGGCTTGCGGCACCGGGCCTATGTTTTTCCAAGCCTCCTGAAACTCCTTGAATTTGTCGTTCAGCACCTTAAGGTTAGATTCCGTCTCTACGAGGTTACGGAGACCTTCAATGATCTGCTTCTTGGCGTCAAAGTTTTTCAGTTTCTGGGCTTCCAGTTCCTCGACGAACTTGGCTTTGGCGTCCTTGAATTTCTGGAAAGCCTTGTTGAAGCGGAGTTCAGTCTCGTCGGGCTCATTGGAGGGCGCTTCAGGTTCGGCAACGGGTTCTTCGGGGGTTTCGGCGGACTTTGCTTCGGCTGCTGCCTTGGCGGCATTATAGGCGGCCACGGCCTCGCGTCTTCTTTCCTTCAAGAAGTCAATGATTCTTGAGCGAAGCACGCCTACCCTTTGCTTAATGGCATTGACATCAGGGCCATCGACCAGGCGTTCGAGTTCTGACACGCACTGTTCAAGGTTAAGGGAGGCATATTCGGTTTCTATCTGTTCCAGCGTTTCTGCGGGTTCGTTTTCAGACTCCGGCTCGGACTCCGGCTCTGTCACATTCTGCTGGCGTTCAATTTCGGCGGCAATCTCTTCTGCCGACTTTTCCTCGGCAGGCTCTTGTTTCACGGTTTCCTGTGCCGGATCTGCTGCCGGGGCAGGCTCTGCTGCCAAGGCAGGCTGTTCCGGATCGACCTGTTCAGCGCAGTCCACAGGCTCTTCAACATTAACAGTATCCTCTTCAGGTGTAGAAGTTTCTTGAGGCATAGCATTTTGAACTTCTGCTGAAGTCCCGGGATTCATCTCTTGAGGCTGCATCTCGACATTCTCTTGAGAAAGAAAATCTTGTTGTTCCATAAGATTATTTTAATGAATAGTAATAGGTGGTTAATAATCAGGGCGCAAAAATAGAAAAAAAACGGCTGACCTGCTGTCCTGAAACACATTTTAAAACACACTGCACAGGTTTTATGGTGTCTGGCGTGGAAAAGCAGGGATGATGTCAGGGATCGGGCGAGCCTCTCGGAAGCGGCATTGTTTTTCATCATTTCGGACAATCCGTGAAGTTGAAAAAAACGCATTGCGCGATTGCTGAAAAAATCGTATGTTTGCGCTTTCTAAAAAAAGAAAATACAGAAATAACAACTAACAACCAATTTAATAACTTGTTAAATCAAAAACTTATGGCATTTAAAGGAGCTTTAATCATTGACACGGACAAGTGCAAGGGTTGTGGGGTATGCATCACCGGATGTCCCAACAGCTGCATCGCGCTGTCCAAACATGTGAACGCGAAGGGTTACAATTACCTGGAAACAGTAAACGAGGATGCTTGCATTGGCTGCGCCAGTTGCGCAGTGATTTGCCCTGACGGCGTCATCGAAGTTTACCGCGCCAAAGAGTAATCCAATCCTTTTTTTTTCAACTCAGTATTAAATCAACAATTAACATTTAAACGATTTTAAAATGGCAAAAGAACTTAAATTAATGAAGGGTAATCAAGCCATTGCCGAGGCTGCCATTAGAATGGGGTGCGACGGCTATTTCGGTTACCCCATCACTCCGCAGAGTGAAGTCCTCGAACATTTGATGGCAGAAAGACCATATCTTACAACCGGCATGGTTGTTCTTCAGGCCGAAAGCGAGTTGGCGTCCATCAACATGGTGTATGCCGGCGCCGCCACGGGCAAGCGCGTAATGACCTCTTCTTCCTCTCCCGGTTTTTCGCTGATGCAGGAGGGGCTTTCCTATATTGCAGGCGCCGAGCTTCCCGCCTTGTGCGTGAACGTAGTGCGCGGCGGTCCCGGACTGGGCACCATCCAGCCTTCACAGTCCGACTATTTCCAGACCACGAAAGGCGGCGGACACGGCGACTACCGGCTGATCACGCTGGCTCCGGCATCCGTACAAGAGATGTACGACTTTGTAGAGCTCGGGTTCGACTTGGCCTACAAGTACCGCAATCCTGCCTGCATCCTCTCCGACGGCGTCATCGGCCAGGTGATGGAAAAAGTTGAGGTTGACGACTACAAGCCTCGCTGGAGCAACGAATACATTGCAGAAAAATGCCCTTGGGCTGCATGGGGGAAACCTGCAAGCCGCAACCACAACATCATAACCTCCCTTGAGCTTGACGCGCTCAAACAGGAAGGCGTGAACGAGAGAATACAGGCCAAATACAGGGAGTGTGAAGAGAAAGAGGCTCGCTATGAGGCAATCCAGTGCGAAGACGCTGAATACCTGTTCGTGGCTTACGGTTCCGCAGCCCGTATCTGCCTGAAGTCAGTGGAGTTGGCCCGTGCCGAAGGCATCAAAGTAGGTCTGGTGCGTCCTATCACCCTCTGGCCGTTCCCGACGAAAGCCGTGAAGGAGATCGGAAACCGCATGAAGAAGATCATGAGTGTTGAGATGAATGCCGGACAGATGATTGAAGATGTGCGCCTTGCCGTTGACTGCAACGTGCCCGTTGAGCATTACGGCCGTTACGGCGGTGTCATTCCTACACCTGTCGAGGTGTTCGAGGCTTTGAAAAATATGGTCAAATAAATTAATCAATTGAAGATATGACAAGAGAAGATATCATAAAACCTGAAAATTTAGTGTACAAACGCACGCCGGTTCTCACGGATGCCATCATGCACTATTGCCCGGGCTGCGGCCATGGCGTAGTTCACAGAATCATTGCTGAAGTCATCGAAGAGATGGGCATTCAGGACAAGACCATCGGCGTCTCTCCGGTAGGATGCTCTGTGTTGGCCTACAACTATTTCGACGTTGACTTCATAGAGGCCGCCCACGGACGCGCCCCTGCCGTGGCAACGGCCGTCAAACGCCTGTGGCCGGAGCATTTCGTCTTTTCCTATCAGGGAGACGGCGACTTGGCGTCCATCGGATGCGGCGAGGTCATGCACGCCTGCAACCGCGGCGAAAACATCACCATCATCTTCATCAACAACGGCATCTACGGCATGACCGGCGGCCAGATGGCCCCCACTACCCTTGAAGGCATGGAAACCGTGACTTGTCCTTACGGCCGTGACCCCAAAATCATGGGATACACCATGAGAATCACGGAGATGCTGGCCCAGCTGCCCGGCACTTACTACGCCACTCGTCAGGCAGTCTATACGCCGGCGTTGGCCCGCAAGTGCAAAAAGGCCATCCGGAAGGCTTTCGAGAACCAGAAACTCAACAAGGGCCTCTCTTTCGTGGAGGTCACCTCAAACTGCAACTCCGGATGGAAAATGACCCCGGTTCAGGCCAACAAGTGGATGGAAGAGAACACGCTGAAGTTCTTCCCGCTCGGAGACATGAAAGTGGACGGCAAGTTCGACCCCGCATTCATGGAGCGCGTCAAGACTTTCGACGAGCCCAATGAAACCATCTACTCCTTGAGAAAAAAATAGTAACGATTTTAAATTCACAAAGAAATGACAGAAGAAATAATTATAGCAGGCTTCGGCGGTCAAGGTGTGCTTTCTATGGGAAAGATTCTGGCATACGCCGGCATTATGCAAAACAAGGAGGTGTCCTGGCTTCCTTCTTACGGTCCTGAAATGCGCGGTGGCACGTCTAATGTCACGGTCATTCTGAGCGATGAACGTATCTGTTCTCCTTACCTCAACCAGTTCGACACGGCCATCATCCTCAACCAACAGTCTATGGACAAGTTCGAGTCGGCCGTCAAGCCTGGCGGTCTCCTCATCTACGACCCGAACGGCATCTCCCATCACCCGACCCGCAAGGATATCAACATCTATCAGGTCGCCGCTGCCGACAAGGCCAGCGAACTGGGCATCGCCAAACTGTTCAACATGATTGTCCTCGGCGGTTTCCTTGCCGTCAAGCCGCTGGTCACCCCTGAAATGCTGCACAAAGGTCTGGAAAAATCGCTTCCCGAACGCCACCACCACCTCATCCCCAAAAACGAAGAGGCTGTGGAAATCGGGAAAGGTCTTCTCAAACCTTACCATACCCTTTAGTCTATTCCGACTGTTTTACGAGGGGTTTGCCTGTCAAAGGCAAACCCCTCGTCTTGTTTCTTGCGCCCTTGCTTCCCTCTATAGGTGTAACGTTGTTACCAGACTATTGCTGCTCTTTCCAACGCGTCTCCATCCGGCATGTCTCCTCACCCTCCCGTTCTGAAAAGGCGGACAAGGAAAACACGCCCGGACCCGTCTCTTTCTTAAGCACGGCATAGCAGTCGTCCGACCGCGTCTGTTTCAGATAATTGAGCGAGATGTGCGTCAGTTCATGATTCCGGTGAAAGTCGTACGGGAAGCAGTCCATTGCCCAGGTCACGTATGAGGCATTGTTGACATGGTGATTCATGTCAATGTCGGAATAGACCACGGGGCGAAACATTTCCGGATCTTCCTCAACGACTTTGCGCAAACGGGCAGCCGGCTTTTCCAGCGCATGCAGGTCTGGCTGCAGGTGCAGGCGGCCGTCAATTTCAGACACCAGACAAGGCTTTCCTTCCGTATCCAACACCACCCAATTGGACGTGGCACGCACCAGCGTTTCACCATCCGGCGTTTCCACCAGATAGTCTCGAGGTTGTATCAGGTAGTTGTGCTTCTTCCCCCAAGTGCTGATCAGGACATGCTCTTTCCAGGCCGGGCGTCGGATGATCTCGACATCCATACGGGAAAGCGCCCAGAAGCGGTTCATCGTGTGGAGGAAATTCCATCCGCAGTCGATGCCCTCCACATGGTTGTCTGCCACCTCCTGCATCAGCCCGAACAACGCCGTCGGACGGAGAAGACGCTTGCCGTCCACTATAAAAGAAGAGATGACATGCTCTTCAGAATAGACATTCTCATATTCTATCATAAAACATTGTTTTGCAAATAATTAAACACCGCCTGCAATATCCGTTCATCTTCTCGTTCGGCGGCGCGCAAAAGTACAACTTTCCACAACACCGCAGCTTTTCAGGGAAGCCGTCCTCATAGTGGACAAAAACATCTTGCGCAGAAACTATTTTGCATTGCCTCTCTGCAATTTTTTACGCTTGATGCCGTTAACACTGTTTTAAAACTGAAAAAAACGTTTTTGATGAAAAGAATCCTACTTTTTCTGATTTGCCTTTTATCCCTCAACGCATTTCCCCAAAACAACGGTGCCGACACAAACCGGACAGATGCCTCAGGGCGCAAGCAGGGTGTCTGGAAAAAATACGAGAAGGGGAAACTTGTATACGAAGGCCAGTTCAAGGACAACATTCCCTATGGGACATTCCGGTATTATCACGAGAACGGGAAACTGAAGAGCGTATCCGACTTCCAGCAAGGCGTACACCGGGTAAAAGCCACCATCTACCACGAAAACGGGCACAAGGCGTCGGAGGGGGTGTTCATCGACCAGCAAAAGGAGGGCATTTGGCATTACTATTCCGACAAAGACACACTGATAGCCACGGAACAGTACGACAAGGGGGAGCGGTCGGGGCAATGGCGGACTTACTCGCCAAGCAGCGGCCTGCTTCTGGATGAGCGGAACTATACCCGGGGGAAACTCAACGGGAATCACACATCCTATTATGTGAACGGTGCCGTAAACCTTGAAGAGAACTACCTCAACGGGAAACGGAACGGACTCTGCACCGCCTATTACCCCAACAGACATGTCTCCTCGTCGGGCAACTACCGCAACGGGTTCCGCGACGGCGAGTGGAACAGTTATGATGCCGCCGGCAAGATACGCACCACGTTGGAATACCGCGACCAGCGCACCGTAGCCACTTACCTGTACCTTTATATTAAAGGGCACGGGCAGAAACTGAACCAGAACCTGATAGCCTATTTCCAGAGCACGGGCGACAAGACGGATGCCGTACTCAAAAGCGGGAAGCGCATCACGGTGGACGAGACAATTGATGCCGTGTCGCAATGGATTGACTTCACTGCATTTGTCAAAGTTACACCGGACATGATTGTCGCCATAGATGCCATTGCGGGATACACGGTCTCCCAAGAAGAGGAAGACAGCGATGCCATCATTGTAAAGATCGTGCCCGCACCTGATGAGGAAGTTCGCGCAGAGGGGGCAGAAGCCAAAATGGTCAAAATGCTCTTTGACACCGCGATGCCAAAGGAATAGCCTTTTCAATCATGGTCGCGCCGGTTTTCGCACTCGCAGATGTCCGTAAAAAGGATGTCAGTATAGGGCAACAGTATTTCCATAGCCTCATATTCACTTTTGGTTAAAGGTATCTGCCTTAAATCAAGAACCTTGAGGGTATGTTTCAACGCTGCGATGCTTTCAGGAAGCACATAGAGCGGATTTCCCCAGGCATCTATATGTTCAAGGCATTCCATTGACGCAATAGAATCAGGAAATGTTTCGATCAGGTTGCGGCTCACAACAAGGTTGCGGAGATGTCTGAGGCGGCCGAGGCTTGCGGGAAGACGGAGCAGTTTGTTCTTGTCGAGATTCAGGATCTCAAGCCGTGAAAGTTTGTATATGTTGCGGTTGAGGACGCAGAGCCGGCAGCCCTTGACGGTAAGCTCGCGGAGTTCGGCAAGTTGAAACATTGTTTCAGGCAGAGAGTCTCTTTCGGGCAATTTTGTCAGTTTGAGGCGATAGACTTTTTGCGGTTCAGAAAGAGCCTCCTCAAGAGAAGTGTAGGTTTTCCCGTTGTCGTGCAGACCGTACAGCACCTGCGGCGTGCGCTGCGCCATTGCCGTGCCCAGACAGCCGGACAGCAAGAACATAGCAAAAAAATGCGCAGGTTTCATAGCGGTAAGCATATCATTTTCCAGTTTCCGTGCCGACAAATTCCCCGGCCGCTTGTGGGTTAAGCCAATGCCAGAATGAATCGGCGCGGCAAATATAGTGTTTTTATGTCGCCGTCAACAACAAATCGTCCAATCGACAATGAGCTCCGCACTGTTAATTCTATCGAACACAATAAAGCCCTGCTCATGTTCTATGGAATGCTTTTCTTCCTGAATCATACTATTTCGCAACTCTCTCCGTTATCATCTGGCATGTCATAAAAACTATTCAAATCAGGCAAATGAAAAACAATATCTCACTCGCTCTTTGTTGCACTTTCGTTTTGTGGATCATTATCACTTGCGCGTCTGGGCAGAGCAACCAAACAGACACTTACGCTTACGACTCGCTTTGGAGCCGGTACCGGAACACCAACCGGGCCTTTGTCCTCGACTGCAACCGGCTGCTGGACACCATCGGCCGGAAAGCAATGCTCGAGCAGAACGAGTTTCAGCAGTTCCGCACCGACTATGAACGTGTGGAGCTGAACCGCCGCTACGATCCATCATGGAGCGACAAGACTGCCATATTCTATCTTGACTCCGTCACAGCGTTGCCCCACACGGCCCCATACATCTGCCTGTATCATTACCTCGCCGGCACCACCCTCGAGAACTGCATGGCCTCAAATGCCTTTTCTACGCCAATAGCGCAAAAGCACGACCTGCAAAGATTTGACGAATGGAGCAACGAAGACCTGAAGACCCTGTCGCGGCAACACTTCGACACCTGCTTTGCCATGCTGCAGCAACTCGTCGCCATCCCCGCCGCCGACTTCTCCTTCATGCTTGGCGGCGATGCGGCCTTCCGTAATCTTCGCCCTACCCTTTTCGACATCGTCGTGCAAGACCGCCTTGTCCACACGGACGACACCGCCGAAGCATTCACCCTCATCGACAGAGCAATAGGCATCCATACCTTGCCGGAAGACCGCGACGCCGCCATCGACTACGAATTGCTGCGCCTTGACCTGCGCCTCCGCAACTCGTGCCTGTCAAAAACCGAATATTGCAGCCGGTATCTCAAAGAAGTGGGATACTTGGAGCAAAAGTACGGTTTCGACGATGCCTTTGACTATGCGCGCGCCATCTGCCTGTTTGAGACAGGCAGCAGAAACGACAGCATCAACGACTGTTTTGCCATAGCGCTGTATTATTTCGACAAACTGATCGCAAAAGACGAGAATCCCTTCTTCGTGCAAAATGCGCTGTTCTGCAAAGAGCATATTCTGCTGCCGGAACTGTACCTTAACAGCAGAGACCAGGACCGCACACCTGCGCCGAAGCAACGCCTCGCCATCCGTTACCGCAACATTGACACGCTCTACGTCAGCGTTTACAAAACAGACCATGTCAAGACCGTCCCCTATCACTACAACCCCGACCTTGACCGCACCGTGCTTGACTCTGCGGATGTGTCACAACTCAGCAATTGCATCCTGCGGGAACGGTTCGTACTGAAGAATCCCGTACCATACAATGCCTACACCACAGAACTGTGGCTCGACTCGCTGCCGACAGGCTGCTATACCCTCATCTTCCATCGTGCCGCCACTTGGGACACGGCATCAACGCTGCTGACAACTGCCATCCACGTCACCGACATCAAACTCACGGGATGGTCTGTCGAGGGGAAGGCACGGCTGGCTGTCAACCGCCGCACTTCGGGCGAGCCTTTCGCATACCGCCGCACTCACATAGGAGGCAGAATCCCCGCCGTTCTGCTTACAAACAAGAACGGCGAAGTCAACGTACCCGCCCTTTTGCAGAATAGGCATCCATACCGGGATCTGTACGACATCCGCTTCCGTGACCATAACGACCTTTATTCTACCCAGTTCCTTGTATGGAACTACCGGCGTCGAAAAAGAAGCCTTGCCGTAAACCGACGACAACCGGCATCCGGACGCATTTCCCTTTTCACCGACCGCACGCTATACCGTCCAGGACAGACCGTCTACTTCAAGAGCATCGCCGAACATGGCGGGAAAACCTTTTCCGGACAGCCCGTCACCGTTACGCTGAACGACAAAAGCGGGAAACTCATCGACTCCTTGCATTTCACCTCCTCGGATTACGGCAGCACAGCCGGCGAGTTCAGAATCCCGCTTTCCTCAATCGGACGCCATTCCATTTCTGTCCGCATAGACGGGAAAAAAGCATCGTACTATGCCCGGAAAAGCATTGACGTGGCGGAATACAAACTCCCGGCATTCAGCATTTCGCTCGACATTGACACCAACGAAATCATGGCGGGCGACACGCTGACCGTCGGCGGGAAAGTCATTGCCCTGAATGGTGTGTCTGTGGCGGGCGCTGCCGTCTCGTTGCAGATGTCCGCTTTCGGACTACCCTTTGCGGATGAGCCTTTCAACGAAACGGCAAAGAGTCTGAAAGCGGATGTTGTCTGCGATCAGGAGGGAAAATTCCTGTACCGTTATGCAACGCCCAAAAGCGACAAAGGATACTACGTTGAAGTCAGCGCCGCCGCCACAGACCTGAACGGCGAGACCCACGCCGCCGCCCATGAGTTCCGGATTCCGGTTCATCCGCTCCGTTTGGTTGTCATGGGTGTCGACGACATTGACCAATCAAGCGAAGACACCTTGAAGTGGACCGTTTCCCCTGTCAACTATGACGAGGTTTTGCAACCCGTTGCCGTGCGCGTCTGCGTGGAGCATCTTGAAACGCCGCGACTTTACCGCGAATATCTCTTTTCTGCAACCGGAGAGCCCGGCCAGCCCCTTTACGACACCGCCGCCTGCCGCCGCTATTTTCCGCAATTCGGACTCGACCCTGACGAAAGGCGAGAATCGTCTTGGCCCACGTCTGCCATCCTGCTCGACAGCACAAAAGTCTGCAAACCCGACTCTACATTCCACATCTCCATAAAACAATGGCCTTTCGGCAACTACAGAGCCACTTTCACCTGCATTGACAAAAAAGGCGACACCATAAAGCGTACATCCACTTTCAGGATTTACCGTTCAGACACCACTGCCACCCGACGTTACGAACCCGTGTGGGCCTATTTCAAAACCGTTCCGCAAGCCGGCGGAGAGGCCACTGTCGTAGCGGGCACCTACCTCAAGAATGCCCTGCTCATCTGCAACGTCTATCAAGGCAAGCGGCTGCTGCGAACCCGGTCTTTCAAACTGGACCGATCGCAGACATCATTCTCCATAAAGACCAGAAAGCATAGCGGAGAATCAGTCAGTGTCAATGCACGCGTCATCCAAAACGGCTTCTGCTATCAGACAGACCGCACCGAGCATCTTCTCATCCCCGCCGCCGACCCTGTCAAAAACACGCTCCCCTTGGAGCTCACGCATTGGAACAACATTGCTGAACCCGGCAGTAAGGAGCATTGGGAACTGCAGATCCCCCACACCGCCAAGTCGCTGCAAGAAACGGCTGAGGTGCTTGCCTGGATGATTGACTGCAGCCTTTATGAATCAGGGATGGACCGACCGGCATACAGCCTCTCCCCCGCAGTATCCTCCCGCAACCGTTACCGCAATAAATCATTCATAAACAACCCTCTCTTTTTCCAAGACATATCAGACCCGTTTCTCATCTATACGTCAAGTTCGCTGACCAAGCCCCGGACAATCCGGAACAAAACGTATGAAACCATCGAATGGCTGCGGAACCGCCGCTGCCGCGACATCCTCACGGGCAACCTGCCGGACATTGCCCTCGGCAGCGAACCTAAAGAAATCGTCGACGGCCTTGCTTTTGAAGAATCTTTTCTCGAAACCGACAACATTGCATCGTATTCAAAAAGACAATCGTCGACCATTATGTTGAAAGACAATGGGATGCAGGATGACTATGCCGAGGATAATCCCGCTGTCGTCCCCCTGACAGACAAAACCGACTTGACCTCGACGGGAGGGGGCTCGGGCACGAAAGAGGTCATCCTATTCTCACCCTCCATGAAAGTCAGAAGCCGGTTTACCGAAACCGCTTTCTTCTGCCCTGCCTTGAAAACAGACCGAGAGGGGACTTTGAAGATTGACTTCACCCTTCCCGACCAATACAGCCAATGGCAGTTCTTCGCATTGGCGCACACCCCATCCATGCGAAGCGGCTCGTTGACTGCGTTCTTGCAGTCGCGCAAGACCATGATGATACAGGGCAATGCGCCCCGCTTCTTGCGTGAAGGCGACACCCTGACATTCCAAATACGGCTTACGAACCTCAGCGACACTGTGTTGGACGGCAAGGTCGCCATCCGTTTCTTCAACGGTTCAACGGGTGAGCCGCTGTCTGTTCTTGTCAACGGGAACGACTCGTTGCAAGGCTTCCGTTGTGCAGGAAAGGGCAATGCCGTTGCAGGCTGGCAGATAGCCGTGCCTCTTGACGTGCCGCTCATCGGATACCGCGTGCTGGCACAAGCGGGACAATACGGCGACGGCGAAGAAAACGTGCTGCCTGTCCTGTCGCGCCGCACACTGGTGACAGAATCACTGCCGTTTTCGATACCCGCAAACCGCGACACCACCATCCTTTTCCGGAAAATGCAGGACTGCACATCGCCCACCGCTCAACCATACCGTTACACGTTGGAACTCACCGGCAACCCCTTCTGGATCGCCATACAGTCGCTGCCTTATCTGACAAAAGAGCGCTATGACTGCAACGAACAGATCTTCTCCAAACTCTTTGCGGATGCCTTGGCCTTGCACATTGTCAGCCAGCATCCGGAAATCGAGAGAACATTCAAGGAGTGGCAGACAGACTCGCTGCACAACACCTTGGGCTCGCCGTTGACTAAAAACGGGCAGCTCAAGAGCATCCTTTTAGAAGAGACCCCTTGGGCAACCGAAGCAGAACTGGAGACGGAACAGAAAAGCGCGTTGGCAAACCTTTTTGACAGAAAGGGTCTTGAAACGCAGATTGCCAAGCAGTCAAAAAAGCTGCTGCGCAACCAGACCGCTGCCGGCAGTTGGGGGTGGTTCGGCAAAGGTGACGGGTGCGAACGCATCACGAACTACATTGTGGCAGGCTGCCGCAAACTGAACCGCCTCGGCATCAGCATACCGACCGCCGATGACATGGTCGACAAAGCCGTCCGCTATTTGGACGAAAAACAGGAAAACCGGTACCGCCAGTATGTAAAAGAGGGCGGTGCCGACAAAAACGAACCTTTCCTTCTCAGCCGCAATGACCTGCAATACCTGTATATAAAAACCACGGGCAAAGCAGACAGCCTTTGGCTTCAGCAACCATACGTCAAGAACCTGTTTGCACACCTTACAGACAATCTGTACGAAGCCGACCGGATGCGACAAGCCGAGACAGCTCTTGTTTTGCACTATGCAGGGCGGAAACAGGAAGCCGAACAGGTTATGGAAGCCTTGCGGCAGCAAGCCGTGAGGAGCGAAAGCATGGGCATGTATTGGATTGACCGTCAAAACGGACAGCACTTTTATCCGCTCTATTACGGCTGGGGGCAGTCGCCCGTGGAGTTGCAGACCTTGCTCATCGAGGCATTTGAGACGGTTTCACCCCGGCAGGACGAACTGGATGCCATGGTGCAATGGCTGCTGCTGCAGCGGAAAAACAGTTGCTGGAGCAACACCAAGTCAACCGCCGAAGCTGTCTATGCCATTCTGGCCGGCAAGCGGGCAGAAGCCACAGCCGCATCTGCCACAGTCATCAGCGTCGGCGGGCAGACTTTCGCGCCCGCGGCAGACCCGCAGGCCGAAGCCGGCACCGAATACCTGCAACACGTTTGGAATGCGGACGAAATGTCACCTGATCTGGCCACAATAACCATCAGCACCGACACGCTGCACCCCGTCTATGGCGGCTGCTATTGGCAATATCTCGAAGACAAAGACAACATAACGGAAGCCGGCGAAGGTCTGCACATCGAACGTTCTCTATTCCATGCCATACCTGCCGATGGCATACGGCTCGACTCCGTCACCGGCCGTAATCCGGCTCGGCTCGGCGAACGCATAATCGTCAGGATGGTCATCACAGCCGACCGCGACCTGGAATACATCCACATCAAGGACGAGAGGGCTTCTGCTTTCGAGCCTGTTTCAACGTCTGAAAAGCACGGATGGCAGAATGGGTTCTCCTATTTTGAGGTCATACGGGATGCCGCCACCCACTTCTTCATTGACACCTTAGGCAAAGGGACACACATCCTTGAATATGAAGTCACGGCAACCCAAAAGGGAGTCTTCGGCAACGGAATCGCCACTGTTGAAAGTCTCTATTCGCCCGAGTACAGGGCACAGAGTTCCAGTTTGCGCATCAGCATTGAGCCGTGAGGCATTCCGAATCCGGCATTTGCCTATTGGATGATTTTTTGTATTTTTGCCGCTTGTATAAATACAACTCACAACAACGTGGCGCTCATACAGTCTTACGAAAAATCCGGCAGTCTGCTCTTTAAATACCGCGGACAGATTCCAGTCATCATCTTCCTGATAACGGTTCCTCTCCTTTTCTTCACCAACGAAACGCTCTATTGGCAATTGTCGTCCGGGAGGTGTCAAACGCTGCGTATTGTGATGACAATCCTCGCACTGGCGATATCACTCTCGGGCCTGGCGCTCAGAGCATACACCGTAAGCACTACCCCCAAGGGCACTTCAGGTCGCAACACCTCCAAGCAGGTGGCTGACAGGCTGAACACGACGGGCATCTATTCGGTGGTGCGGCATCCGCTCTATTTGGCAAACTACCTCATCTGGGCCGGCATGTCAGTATTCACGATGAACATCTCCATATTCCTCATCGTCTCGCTGTTCTACTGGGTTTATTACGAGCGCATCATGTTTGCCGAAGAGGCCTTTCTCCGGCAGCAGTTCGGGGAGCAGTTCGAGACGTGGGCTGCAAAAGTGCCGGCATTCATTCCCCGGTTCTCCCTTTTCAAAAGCGGGAACCTGAAATTCTCGTTCAAGACCTTTGTCAGACGCGAATATGCCACCTGGTTCTCCACCATTTTTTCATACACTGCCATCGACTATCTTATGTACTGCGCTATGTCAAGGACCTGCGACACCCTGTCCGAGGCTTGCTGGCTGCGGCCGTCACTGATTGTGCTGGCTGTCAGCGTTGTCGTCGTGCTGACCATCAAGTGCCTCAAACACTGCACCTCCCTGCTTCAGGCAGACAGCAGCCGAGACTGATTCTCAACCCCATAAGCATTGAAACAATCACCCATACAGCAAAAACAATATCATGGACATCACACACATCGAACATCTCGGCATCGCCGTCAAAAGTCTGGAGACAGCCATTCCTTATTACGAACAGATCCTGGGCATGAAATGCTACAGCATCGAAGAGGTGAAAGACCAGAAAGTCAGAACCGCATTTTTCAAGGTCGGGCAGACCAAGATTGAATTGCTGGAGCCGACAGGGCCGGACAGCACCATAGCCAAGTTCATCGAAAACAAGGGCGAAGGCATTCACCATCTTGCCTTTGCCGTTGCTGACACGGCAGAAGCCCTGGACGAGCTTTCCGCAAAAGGGATCCGCCTGATTGACTCCGCTCCGAGAGCCGGCGCCGAGGGCCTCTCCATCGGTTTTGCACATCCTAAAGCCACGGGCGGAGTGCTGACAGAGTTCTGCTGCAAAAAAGAAGAATAACGGAAAGTCATAGCATGAACGAGAAAAAGCATTGGTTTGTCTGCCTCAAGTGGGGAGCGTTTCTGGGAGGCGCGCTGGCCTTGTTTGAACTGGTCAAGATGGCTGCGCGCAACATCGAGTACGGGAATGCCAAAGTGCTCGACATTGCCCTGATTATCGCCTACATCCTGCTCCTGTACGGTGGCATCAAGGAATTCAAGGAAACATACCCTAAGCGGCTTTCTTTTTCGAAAGCGTTTGCGGGATGTCTGTTCATTTCCCTTGTCGGTTCTGCGGTTTTCTTCTGCTACAGTTTAGTTCACTACACTTTCATCGAGAAAGACGGTCTGGTGCGGAAGCACGAGACCGCATTGGAGAATTTCAGGAGAACGCTTGAGCGGGACACCATCTCGGGCAATGAATTGCAAGCCTATCTTGACACTGTAGCCGTGATGATGGAAATGCAGGAGCAGCAGGTCTGCGATGCGTCAGATGCCAGCGACTCGCTGCGGGCAGAAGTTCACAAAGGCATAGCGTTGATAAACCGCTACTATGGCGAAAAGATGACCGCAATGCGCACGCTTGACACGACAGACAGTTACCGGCTTGCCAACTTCTCGCAACATGCTCGCAATGTTCTTGTTGAGACGCTGCAGTCGTACGTCTCCCTTAACCAGGACCGGCCTTCCACGGAAAGCATCATGGAAATCGTGCAGCAGACTAACCGCCAGCTGCCCTCCGTCAACCCTGCAGAACTGCGCTATGAACAGCGCAAGTCGCGTGTGCCGGAATACACACGCGTTGAGGTCTATGCCGCCGCCAGTGCGCTCATGGATCTGCTATACGGCATGTTTTTCGGCATCTTCGTCGCCATGTTCCACTACAAGTCAAAAGCCACTGACAAACTGTACGAGCCGGCCGCTGCCGATGGCGGGAACAACAACGAAGAATCATCCACAAAAGAAAACTAAAAGCACAGCAAGACATGAACATATCTGTTATAGTCCCCTTGTTGAACGAAGCCGAGTCGCTGCCGGAACTTACGTCCTGGATCGCGCGTGTGATGGACGAGAACAGTTTCTCGTATGAAATCCTAATGATTGACGACGGCTCGTCAGACCATTCGTGGGAAGTCATCTGCGACCTGCACAGCCAAAACAGCAACGTCAAAGGCATCCGGTTCCGCAGGAATTACGGCAAGTCGGCCGCACTGAACACCGGCTTTGAGGCCTGCAAGGGAGATGTCGTCATCACTATGGATGCCGACCTGCAAGACAGCCCCGACGAGATTCCCGAACTATACCGAATGATCACGGAAGACGGGTACGACCTTGTGTCAGGCTGGAAAAAGGTTCGCTACGACTCAAAACTTGCCAAAAACATCCCATCCAAGTTCTTCAACTGGACGACCCGCAAAATGTCGGGCATCATGCTGCACGACTTCAACTGCGGACTGAAAGCCTACCGCCACGACGTAGTCAAGTCCATTGAGGTATACAGCGAAATGCACCGCTACATTCCGGTAATCGCCAAATGGGCGGGATTCTGCAAAATCGGAGAGAAAGTGGTCCAGCACCGCAAACGCAAATACGGCGTCACCAAGTTCGGTTGGAACCGTTTCGTGAACGGCTACCTTGACTTGCTGACGATTTCGTTTATGACCCGTTTCGAGAAGAAACCGATGCACGCATTCGGGCTGTGGGGCAGTGTCTCTTTTCTCGTCGGTCTTGTATGCGCGATATGGCTGATCGCGCAAAAACTGATACACCAGTCAAACGGACAGCCGTTCAGAGCCGTCACCGACCAGCCCTTGTTCTTCATTGCCCTTCTGGCCATGGTATTGGGATCCATGCTGTTTCTTGCCGGTTTTTTGGCCGAACTCATCGCCCGCAACGGTTCTGACCGCAACAAATACCTGATTTCAGACACGATAGACTAAACCCTTTTCTTTCAAAAAAAGAAATAATCCTATCCCACTGTTTTCGAAACAGCATTTCCGGCATATTCTTGTCATACGCTTTTTGTATTTTTGCGCTCTCGGAAACACCTTCAACAACGCCTTTTCAAACATCACTGCAAACAATAAAACAGAAAAATATGAAACCAAAAATTGTCATCGGGAACTGGAAAATGAACAAGAGCTTCGACGAAGCGGAAGACCTTATCTGCACCATCGAAGAGAAACTTGAGGATTATAATTTTGCCACAGAGGTGGTGCTTTGTCCGCCGCTCGTCTATGCGGAACTGGTCACAGACCATGCCAACGAGGATGGAAGCGGTTTTTATGCCGGCATGCAGAACGTGAGCGAGTTCGAAGACGGTGCATACACAGGCGAAGTCTCCGCCAAGATGCTGGCCAGCATGGACGTGTCTTTCTGTCTTGTCGGTCATTCTGAGCGAAGAAAGTTTTTTGGCGAGACAAACGAGACCGTCTTGAAAAAGATGACCCGTCTTCTGGAGAATGACATCGTGCCTGTAGTTTGCGTAGGGGAATCATTAGAAGAACGCAAAGCCGGCAAGCACTTCGAGACCGTGAAACAGCAGTTGGAAGAGAGTGTCTGCCTCCTCAAGCCCGAGCAGATGGAACGCACGATGATTGCCTACGAGCCCGTCTGGGCCATCGGCACCGGAGAGACCGCCACGCCGGCACAGGCACAGGAAATGCTCT
The DNA here is from genome assembly GCA_963603365.1 of Oscillospiraceae bacterium. Lineage (GTDB taxonomy): Bacteria > Bacteroidota > Bacteroidia > Bacteroidales > WCHB1-69 > F23-D06. Next base: position 99,100 of record CAVCMI010000003.1, on the reverse strand, counting down.
CCTTCATTCGTTCGCTGACAGAAAAACAGTTCGGCACTCAAGCCGCCTACGACACCTATTTGTTGTACGGCGGAAGCTGCAATGCCGGCAACGCACTCGAACTCTTCTCGCAACAAGATGTTGACGGAGGACTTATCGGCGGCGCATCCCTCAAGGCAGACGAGTTTTTCAAAATCATAGAAGCCGCCGAAACTGTGCTGAAAGACAATTGATCAAAGCGCTGACCGCCATGAGAAACATTCTTCTTGCCCTGCTGACAGCTTTCTTGTGGAGCACAAGCTGTTTCTGTCAGGAAGCGGCCGAGACCGATGCCTGCCGACAGGTAATGGACAAAGAGAGCGAGAAACTCTTCAAGAAGGCACGCGGCCTGCAGAAAGACGGCAAGAAGGAGGAAGCCTTGGCCATCTACGAGAGCATTCTGGAAGAGCACCCCGACTACCTTGACGTAAATTACTATTACGCAATTAGTTACTATTTACCAATCAAAGCAAACAACTATCACGCGAAGGCAAAGGACAAGTCTGACCTGCAAAAGGCGCTGTCGGCTTTTGGGCGAATGTTTGACGTATGCCCCTATTACAAGCCCCAGTGCTGCCTCTACGCCGCACGGCTTGCCTACTTCAACGAACTGTTTCCGGAATCGCTGCGGTTCGCCCACTTTATCGTGGACAATCCCGACTTGTACGAAAAAGGGAACCAGTCGGCCCACGAACCCGACTGGGTTGAAGAGGCCAACGTCATCATCAGGAAATCCGTATTCTTCCACACCATCCTGAATCATCCTGTCCCCTTTGACCCAAAGCCTGTGGCCGGCATCTCAACCCCTGACGACGAATATTTGGGTACATTGTCACCCGACGGCGAGATGTTCTATTTCACCCGGCGTCAAGATGTGGCCGACACCGGGCCGTTCAGCCGCGGAGAGACCATCACCAAAGAGTTCTTCAGTGCAGCCGAGCGGCAGGGCAACGCCTACAACAAGGGCAAGCCGCTGCCCGAACCGTTCAACCGATCGCAGAGCGAAGGCAGCCCCACCGTGAACATCACCAACGACTTGATGATATTCACCAAACTGGTTTCCACGTCGAACGGGTATTACAATTATGACCTCTACTATTCTGAACGGACGGACGAAGGATGGTCTGAACCCAAGTCGCTCGGCCCGAACATCAACAGTCCAAACTCCTGGGAGTCGCAGGCCTCGCTGAGTTCAGACGGCAAACTGCTTTTCTTTGCCTCCGACAGGCCCGGCGGATTAGGCGGCGCCGACATCTGGTACTCGCAGCGCAACAGCGACGGATCGTGGCGCAAGCCCGTCAACCTCGGCCCGAGCATCAACACCGCAAGAGACGAACGTTCACCATTCCTGCACACCGACAGCAAGACACTCTATTTCTCCTCCAACGGCCACGACGGCCTGGGCGGACAAGACATCTTTTACTCCAAATTAGACGAGAACAACCGGTGGTCTAAGCCCTACAATCTCGGATACCCCATCAATTCTGAAAACGACGAGGTCAATTTCTTTGTCAGCCTTGACGGCAAAACCGGCTATTTCTCGTCCAACAACATTGACAATGCAGACTGGAACATCTACCAATTCGAGCTCTACGAAGGTGCCCGGCCGCATACGATGATGATTGTCAAAGGGAAAGTGTCCTCTGACGACGGCGACCTGCAAGGCGCCACCGTTGAAGTGCATGACACCGCCTCGAACGTCATATCGCAAGGCATCGTGAATGTGCAAACCGGAAACTATGCCGTGGCAGCCGAGGTGAAGCAGGATTCTGCTGCGCCCATCATTGTGACCGTCAAAAAAGAGGGGCACACCTACGACTCCCAAATCATCACTCCGGAACAGCAGAAAACCTCCGTTGTCACCAAAAACACGGAGATCAAAGCCATCGAAACGGGGACCGTCTGCAACCTCAAAGACATCTATTACGAAACGAACTCGTTTACCTTGACCCGCAATTCCAAGATAATCCTGTCGCTCTTCATAGACTTTCTCCGCAGCAATCCTACCGTAAAAGTGGAGATCCAAGGGCATACGGACAATGTCGGCAACGACGACGCCAACCTGAGGCTGTCGGAACTGCGAGCCAAGGCCGTTTACGACTATGTGACAGAGAAAGGCATCCCTGCCGACCGTATGCGCTACAAAGGCTACGGCAAGTCAAAGCCAGTGGCTGACAACAGCACCGCCGCCGGACGGGCAAAGAACAGAAGAACCGTATTCCTTATTTATGAAAAATAGCACGATATATTTTCTCGGCATTGGCGGCATTGGAATGAGTGCCCTTGCCCAGTATTTCCTGTCTGAACACTATAACGTTTACGGTTATGACCGCACCCCGTCGCCTGTCACGGACATGCTTGTCAGCAAGGGCGCCCAGATACACTTTGAACCCGACATCGCCAAGATTCCAGAAACGCTTGCATTTGCTGTCTTTACGCCGGCTGTACCTGAAAGCAATCCCGAGTTCTGTCATCTGAAAATGTGTGGCGTTCCTCTGTACAAAAGAGCGCAGGTTCTCGGACATCTCACCGAGCGTATGCCAGCCATTGCCATTGCCGGCACGCACGGAAAGACCACCGGCACGGCGATGGTTTCCCATTTGCTGTCTCCCGGGACCCGGACACTGGCGTTCATCGGGGGCATTGCGAAAAACTTCAACGACAACTTCGTGCTTGACGAGCACCCTGTCATAGCCGTGGCCGAAGCCGACGAGTTCGACCGTTCTTTTCTCACGATGCACCCCTCCGTGGCCGTCATCACGGCGGCTGACGCCGACCACCTCGACATTTACGGGAACCGCGCAGAGATGCTTGACGCTTTCCGCCAGTTCGCCTCTCAATCTGAAACACTGATCGTAGAAGAAACGATAGCCGGACTGTTTCAGCACCCTTGCAAACGTACCTACGGCACGGGAACTGATGCTGACTACCGCGCCGTTGACCTCAGACTATCTCCTAACTGCGCCACTTTCAGTCTGCAGATGCCAAGCGGCAGAGAAATCCGCGACCTCATCTTGCATGCCAACGGCCGTTACAACATTCTGAACGCCACCGCAGCCATCGCAACGCTGATCGAGCAGAAGAACCTTGACGGCGCACTGCCCATCGATATTTCCGATGAACATATCTCAGGCAAAATCAAGACCTTTGCCGGTGTGAAACGCCGTTTTGACTATATCGTCAACCAAAGCGGGAAAGTCTTCATCGACGACTATGCCCATCATCCCAAAGAGATACAGTCGTTCATCACTGCGGTGCGAAGCATCTATCCGGGCAAACGCGTCTGCGGCGTCTTTCAGCCGCACCTCTACAGCCGTACGCGCGACTTTGCGGAGCAGTTCGCGGAAGTCCTTTCCAAACTCGACGAAACCATACTGCTGCCCGTTTATCCCGCCCGCGAGCTGCCCATTCCCGGAATCGATTCGGAATACCTTTCCTCCCTCATCAAGAACCCTTGCAAGCGAGTGCTGGACAAAACTGAACTCATCCCTTACATGAAACAGCATACCCCGGACGTGTTGCTGACTATCGGTGCGGGCGACATCGACCGGCTCATACCGCAAATCAAGGCCGAGGTCTATGGCTGCTCCTGAGGCAAGTCAGGGCGTTTTCTCACAATCTGTTCCCCAACCGTACACTTCAGGCAGTCACGCTTGTCGCAACGTGTCGTCTTAAGTTCTGTGAGAGCCTGCGAATCAAAAGCGCTCTTTCGCGGGAAAGGCGTGTCGACGAAAGTCCTTGTCACGCGGTTGTCCTCAAAAGGAATCTGTTCCAATTGAAGCATAATGTTCTCCATCATCCCCTCTTCGCCCGAAAACTTGCAATAGGAGAAAAGAAACGGCACCACAGCATTTATCAACAAAGAAGAGACCGCACTTTCGCCCAGCATGACACTGTGCCGCAGAACCGTCTTCTTACCGAAGTGATAATGGCGCTGCCAGTAGTTGTCTGCCTTCACCTCAAACAGATTGCGCCACGAGGAGGCGTCTGCATTTTCAACCAACTCGTTCATCAAGTCGGGAGCACGGTACAGCAGCGCAGAGAATTGAGAAATCCTGATGCAAGGGAAATTAGACGGGCGGAGGCGCAGCAGATTCCAGTGGAAACTGCCAATGGGCGTCAAACCGTACTTGCAACGGAGATAATCGTACTCATATTTCATCGCATTGTAATAATCGTCGGCGCCCGGGGACTCCAGGAAGCCGGCCTGACCGAAAAGCAATGCGCGTATCTGGAGATCGGAATCGGAATGTTTGGCCAGGATGCTGAAAGGCAAACTTACTGCCAGCAGTTCAAATGCCGCAGTATTCGTCTTGAAGCCGAACCCTGCCGAGAGCATCCTGTAGAAGACCTCGCGCCAATCGTGTTCGCATTCGTTCAGCATGCGCACTATCGTTTGCTGTTTGCGGAGCAGCCTTTCCAGCAGCATGGACGAAAGCATCGACTGCACATAGATCGGTTTGACTTGAGGCAGGTAGGCTCGGCACGGCAACAAAGCCTGCGAGGAAATCAGGCAGCTGTAATGCCTGTGCATCTCTTCAGAAATGTATGGTTTCATCTCAAACACCGGAAAAAACTCACCGTCTTGCCGTTCCACTTCGCAATCATGCTGATACACCACATGCAGTATTACCGACTTGTACTTGTCGTCATGATGATGACCGTGCCGGTACCAGTCTGAGCTTCTGATATGGATCTCAACATCTCCCACCCATTTCATATTGCCAATCATGACGACTGCCTGTCTGAAATCCGCTCCGGCATCCCCATTCAGAAAACCTGGAGACACCACAAACAGGGGGACGTTATCTGTTGTGCGGATGTCAGAATCGCAGAAAAGGCCGTGTTGCCACAAATACTGTAAAAAAGCTTCTGTCATATAACGGTATATTTCGAGTTCATGTTCAAGATGCAAAAATAGTAAAAAAAACAGTCTGCTTTGTTAGATTTTTTGTATTTTTGCAGTGTTTTTAACATTTCGTAAAATATTCAACCATGAAAACAGAGAATCAGATCAAGGGGAAGAAAGGTGAAGATGCGGCGGCAGAGCATCTTCAGGGCAAAGGATACCGGATATTGGAGCGCAACTGGCGGGTCGGGCATTTAGAGGTGGACATCATTGCCGGCAACGACAGTTTTTTAGTCATCGTTGAAGTAAAGACACGAAAAAGCGACCTGTTCGGGGAGCCGGAGGGGTTTGTCAACTTGCAGAAGCAGCGGAATCTGATACGGGCGGCGGCGGTCTATGCGGAGCGGCGTGGCATCGGGAAAGAGATCCGTTTTGACATCATCTCCGTGACCAGTCAGGACAATGGGTTCAGCGTACGGCACATTGAGGATGCTTTCAAGCCGAAGTGGTAAAAAAAACGGACACTTGCGGTGTCCGTCAGAACAAAGGAAAACCTGTAAGCCGGGTTCTGTCAAGGATTGCCATTTATCTTGGACGTGCGTTGCCGCGCGCCTCCATCAACCTACCCTCCGAGTCGGACGAGCAGCCCTCAAGCCTCGGTTTATTTGGTCTTTCAACCCATAAGGTTTACCTCCGCCGGCATCGCTGACGGCGACGTGAGCTCTTGCCTCGCGATTTCACCCTTACCTTTTCAGGCGGTATATTTTCTGTGGCACTTTCTGTCATCTTGCGATGCCTTCCTGTTAGGAAGTATGGTGCTCTATGTTGCCCGGACTTTCCTCTCCCGCGCTGTTGGCCGGAAGCGGCAACCCGGTTTTCCTTGTTTCAATGTGTGCGGCGGCGCTGCCGGCACGTCTGTGTCTGTCAATAGTTGAGCATGACCGGCATGATAAGCATCAGCAGTTGCTCGTGTTCGTCGAACTCCTCGACAGGCAGCAGCAAGGCGGCACGGCTTGGTTCAGACATCTCGAGCCTGATCTGTTGAGAGTCCAGGTTCTCCAGCATTTCACGGAGAAAACGTGAGTTGAACCCGATTTCCATGGCCTCGCCGGTATATTCGCCTGTCACATTCTCAATGGCCTTGTTTGAGAAATCTATGTCCTCGGCCGTGATTGTGGTGCCGTTTTCTGACAATGAAACCCTTATCTGGAAAGTGGACTGGTTTGAATAGATGCCGACACGCTTTATGGACTTCAGGAACTCGTCGCGGTCTATCACGAGCGACTTCGGATTGTCCACAGGGATCACCTGCTCATATTTAGGATATTTCCCCTCCTTCAGAATAGAATAGAGGACAAAATTGCCGAACGAGAAGCTGATGTGGTTGTTTTCCTTTGAGAACTCCACATGCACGTTTTCGTTGACCGATGAAAGGATATTTTTCAGGTGTGAAATCGGTTTTTTCGGCAATATGAAAGAGGCCGGCTCCGGCAAAGTGACCTGGTCGTTGCGGTATCTGACCAGCTTGTGGGCATCCGTGGCCACAAAAGTGACCCCTTCCTCGTTCAGTTCGCAGAAGACTCCCATCATGTTCGGGCGAAGCTCATCGGTGCCTGTAGCGAACAGGGTTTTGCTGATGGCACGCTGCAGCACCGAAGAGTCGATGTCGAAAGAAGAGGCGTCAGCGATTTCGCCTATCTGCGGGTACTCGTTCCCGTCGTAGCAAGGAGCGTCATAGTCGCCGTTTGCAGCCTTGAAATTGACGGTCTTGGCCTCCTCGTTGATGAAAAAGTTGATGGGGGTTTCGGGAATGAGTTTCAGTGTTTCTGTCAACAGTTTTGCCGGCACGGCCACAGAACCTTCTCCCTCCACGTCGGTCAGGTCAATCACGGCCTGCATGGTGGATTCTGTATCGGAGGCGGTAAGCTTCAGTTTGCTTCCCTCAATGGTCATCAGCACATTGTCAAGTATTGCCATAGAACTGTTGCTGCTCATCACGCCGCTCACAGCGCTGAGGTTTCTGTATAGGACATCTCGTGATACGATAAATTTCATACTGTTTTCTTTATAAATTTGAGTTGCAAAGATAATGTTTTTTTCTATCTTTGCCACCATTTAGTAAAATTCATTATGGTCATCGAAGAACTCAAACAATCCGAAGCTTTGCTGGAAGGTCATTTTCTTTTGTCTTCCGGACGGCACAGCGACCGTTATTGTCAGTGTGCCAAACTTTTGCAATATCCTGAACGTGCCCGGAAAGTCATTTCCGTCATTGCTGAACAGGTGCGGGAACTGCCCGTTGACATGGCAGTCGGGCCTGCCATGGGCGGCATCATCGTGGCATACGAATTGGGGCGGCAGCTCGGGGTCCCTGCCATTTTCACCGAAAGGGTGGACAACAAAATGACGCTTCGCCGGGGGTTCGAAGTGAAGCCCGGACAGAAGCTGCTCGTCTCCGAGGATGTGGTCACCACAGGCAAGTCGTCGCTGGAGACCATTGAAGTACTGAAGTCCTTCGGGGCTGAAGTCATCGGCATTGCCTGCATCGTGAACCGCAGTTCGGGCGACTTCCCCTACCCTGTCTACAGCGCCACGAAACTCGACATCCAAAGTTGGGAAGCCGGCGAATGTCCCTTGTGCAAGCAAGGCCTTCCTTTCGTGAAACCGGGCAGCCGGAAGTTCTGACATCCGTTCGCCGCTCCTTCCGGCAACCGCTCAAAAAACGTTTGCCTTGAAATGCCGAGCGTATGACTTTTTTTTTACTTTTGCCGCCTTAATACTCAAAAGCGCTTCATGAAAAACCCGAAATTATCAAACCGATATGCGAAAGCCCTCTTCGACTTCGCCGCCGAGAAAGGGGAAATCGAAGCTGTCAGCAAAGACCTTTCCCTTATCCGGAAATCCTTGAAAGACAGTGCTGAACTGCATGTTTTCCTCAACAGCCCTGTCATTGCGCCCGGCACGAAACACGTCATATTCTCGAACATCTTCCGCGACCGCATCAGCAGCACCACGTTCATCTTCCTCGACATCATCATCAAGAAGAAACGTGAGCCCGCCTTGGCGGACATCTGCGACGAGTTCACCGGCTTTTACAACGAGCACCATCACATCAAAGAGGCCACCTTGGTTTCGGCGGTTCCGCTTAACAAGTCTCTGGTGGAGCAGATCCGCGGAATCCTTGCCTCCAAAACCGGCTACGACATCAAAATACAAGAGGTTATACGTCCGGGAATCATAGGCGGCTTCCGCATCAAGATGGGCGACAATTACCTGGATGCCAGCGTGATTTCAAAAATCAACCGGCTGCGTCAGGACTTTTCTCACAACATGTATCAAGTGAACTTTTAATGTCAATTGAATCAACCACATTCTAAATCAATACTTATAGAATAATATGTCAGAAATAAAACCATCAGAAGTAACCTCCATCCTGCGCGAACAGTTGCAGCGTTTTGACCTCAAGACCGAAATGGATGAAACCGGCACTGTTCTGCTGGTCGGCGACGGCATCGCCCGCGTATACGGACTGCAGAATGTCCGTTCCGGCGAACTGGTCACCTTTGAGACGCAATCCGGCAGCAATTCTGTCACCGGCATTGCCCTCAACCTGGAGGAAGACAACGTTGGAGTTGTGCTGCTTGGCGACTCCAAGAGCCTGAACGAGGGCGACCTTTGCAAAAGGACGGGGCGCATCGCCTCCATCCGTGTCGGCGAGGGGCTGTTAGGGCGTGTCATCAACACGCTCGGCGAGCCCATTGACGGGAAAGGCCCCATCGAGGGCACTCTGTACGAAATGCCCATCGAGCGCAAGGCTCCGGGCGTCATCTTCAGACAGCCGGTCAAAGAGCCCCTGCAGACGGGTATCAAGGCTGTGGACGCCATGATCCCGATCGGGCGTGGCCAACGCGAACTGATCATCGGCGACCGCCAGACCGGCAAAACAGCCATTGCCATCGACACCATCATCAACCAGAAAGAGTTCTACGAGAAGGGCGAACCTGTTTATTGCATCTACGTTGCCGTCGGACAGAAAGGTTCTTCCGTGGCCGCACTGGTGAAGACCTTGACGGAAAGAGGCGCCATGCCATACACGACAGTCGTGACCGCTACCGCCTCGGATGCCGCCGCTATGCAGTTCTACGCTCCTTTCGCCGGCGCCGCTATCGGCGAGTATTTCCGCGACACCGGACGCAGTGCGCTCATCATCTACGATGACCTCTCCAAACAGGCCGTGGCCTACCGTGAAGTCTCGCTGCTGCTCCGCCGCCCGCCCGGACGTGAAGCATACCCCGGAGATGTGTTCTACCTCCACTCCAGGCTGTTGGAAAGAGCCGCCAAGATCATCGACTCTGACGAAATCGCAGCGAACATGAACGACCTCCCCGAAGTGCTGAAGCCTTTAGTCAAAGGCGGCGGTTCGCTCACGGCTCTTCCGATTATCGAGACCCAAGCCGGCGACGTGTCCGCTTATATCCCTACCAACGTGATCTCCATCACCGACGGGCAGATATTCCTGGAGACCTCCCTGTTCAATGCCGGCATCCGTCCCGCCATCAACGTGGGCATCTCCGTGTCCCGTGTCGGCGGAAACGCCCAAATCAAGTCGATGAAGAAAGTGGCTGGCACGCTGAAGCTCGACCAGGCCCAGTACCGCGAGATGGAGTCATTCGCCAAATTCGGCTCCGACGTGGATGCCGCCACCCGCTTCGTGCTGGACAAAGGCGCACGCAACGTGGAACTCCTGAAACAGCCGCAATATACACCTTACAAGGTGGAAGAACAGATTGCCGTCATCTTCTGCGGTTCCAAAGGACTGCTCCAGAAAATCGCTCTTGGCGACATCCGCAATTTCGAGACGTCTTTCATCCATCACATGCATACTCATTGCCAAGACGTGCTCGACACGCTCAAGGCCGGAAAGATTGACGACTCCATCACCGCGAAATTGGAGGAAGCCTGCAAGGAAGTGGCCAAACAATTTGAAAAATAGATATGGGTAACCTTAAAGAAATACGCACTCGCATTAGTTCTATAGAATCAACACAGAAGATCACAAGTTCTATGAAACTGGTGTCGGCGGCTAAACTGAGACGCGCACAGACTTCGATCCAGTTCCTGCGCCCCTACGCCGAAAAGATGAACGAACTCATGCATGACTTGGCAGGGGCGGCTGAAACGCTGAAAGACACCCCGCTGTTCGAGAAAAGACCTCACGAGAGAATCGTCATTCTGGTCATCACCTCCAACAAAGGACTGTGTGGCGCTTTCAACGCCAACATCGTGAAAACGGTGACCCGACTGGTCGAAGAACGTTATGCCGAGCAACACAAGAACGGGAATGTCCGCCTTGTCTGTATCGGAAAGAAAGGGAACGAACAACTCGGCAAGCGATTCCCGGTAATCCAATACCACGAATCACTCCTCGACAACCCTGACTTCACCGAGGTCTCCAATATCGGCGACTTCCTCATCAAGGGATTCTTCGAACACGACATTGACAAAGTCGACATCGTCTATAACCAATTCCTCAATGCCGCCACCCAACGTATTACTGTCGAGGATTTTCTCCCTGTCGAAAACCCTGAAACGGGCGAAGAGACAGCAGGAAAATCTTTGGACTACATCATAGAACCGTCACCCATCGTCTTGCTTACAGAGCTGATTCCAAAAATTCTGAAGACGCAACTCTACAAGGCGCTCTGCGATTCTGTAGCTTCAGAGCATGGCGCCCGTATGATTTCTATGACCAAAGCATCCGACAATGCCACGGAAATCCTTCACGACCTGCGTCTGAAATACAACAATGCCCGCCAGTCGTCCATCACGAATGAACTTATCGAAATCGTGAGCGGAGCGGAAGCTCTCAAAGGGTGACAACGGCAGTTCTGCATTGCCTGCCCCAAAAAACGGTTGCCGCAAATGCGGCAACCGTTTTTTTATCCATGCTGAATCATACTAAAACATACTACGTTCTCGTTATCCATTCTACCATGAAAAAACAAACCGCAGATGAAAACAATATGTGCCTTTCTTGCGTGTCTCTTGCTTATGCTCTGTGCCACAACGGAATGCAAAAGCCAGACGACCGTTTACGATTTCTCCAAAACACACCTTTTCCGCGATTTTGCCGCCGCGCAAACCGCAACGCCGAAAACCATTATCGGACTGACCGTTCGCAACGACTTCGGAACAAAGGAGTTGATGTTCAACAGTCTCGATTTCTCCTGGCATAGAAACCGCAACTGTCTGCTTGTCTCGGCAAGCCATTACGGATACAAGCACTTCGGCACATTTTCAGCCGGAGCAGGTTACGGACGACTGTTCGGCCAGAGGTTCTCCGTTGCAATGCGGTTTTTCTATCTGCTGCAACATGCCACACATTACGAAAGTCGGCATTCTGTAACCATTGACCTCTCTTCCTATTGGCAGATTTCAAATTCAACAAGTCTTGCCGTCATGATATACAACCCCATCGGGATGCATTACGGCATCATCGGCAACGAACTCATACCCATGACCTTTTCGGTGCAACTGCACTATATGCCAACCGCCCGTCTTGCCGGCACCTTGTCAACGAGCATAACCGTCCCCGGCCAATTCAACATCCGTCTTGGCCTTGCGTATTTTGCCTCGCCGCATCTGTTTCTGAACGGGTACTGCGACCTTGCGCAATGCCGCGTCGAACTGCACGTGCCGTGGCGCAAACTCGTTTTCAGTCTTGGCACCGCCTGGTACTACAACACGGGCTTCTCTCCGCAAGGCTTCCTCTACTATTCCTCATAGCCCCAAACGCACAACTATGAAGACTATACCTCACATCATAGCCCTGCTTGCCCTGCTTTTTCAACTCTATGCAACACAAGGCCAGACAGACAGCACCTTTGCAGTTGACCTTTATACTGACGAACTGGAAAACATACTCGGCAATACGGACATTGTTGAAACCGACCTGTTAGAGGAGATGGCCGACAGAATGACAGAAAACAGACAATCCGGCATCAATCTCAATGCATTGGAATATGAAACGGCAGTTCGATTGTTGCACTTGACCGACTATCAGTATTACCAATTGCAGCTTTACATCGAAAAGTACGGACCGTTATGTACCATTTACGAACTGCTTATCATTGACGGTTTTTCGGAAGAGGACTTCAAGCGGATAGAGCGAATGGCGGTTGTAGTGCCGGCAGAACAGCGTCTGCGTTTTTTCAAGGATTTTTTCAGGAAAAGCAGCACACAACTGCTGCTGCGTTACCGGCAGCCGCTGATTTGCCAAGAATCCGACGCAACCGCAACAGATCCGCTCGACAATCTGTATTGTTATGGCACCTTCAGCACGCAAAGCCGGCTTACGTTAAAATTCCTGCGCTCTGAGGGAAGCAACACCTCGTGGGCAAAAGCAGGTTTCTGCTCCGGGTCCGTAAGTGTTGGGGCCGTCGGGATAATGAAAATGCTGGCAGTTGGCGACTTAAAGGTGAATTTCGGGCAAGGTCTTGTGGCGAGTTCATCGTTCCTTTCGGGGAGAGGCGGTTCCATCGACCATATCCGGCGTTTCAATAGCGGCATCAAGGCGACGGCTTCGTCAAGCCAAAGCACATTCGTCCGGGGGTGTGCTCTAACGATGGGAAGCACTGCTCTTCATGGCAGTCTTTTTGCCGGACATCTGAACAACAGCACACAAAACTGTGCGGGTTTCAATCTTTCGTGGCGCAGGCCCATCTTCTCTGTCGGTTTGAGTGGGATCACATTCAGCACCGCTGACACGTCATTGCAGATGAAAGAACGGGTCCGGTCATCGTTGCGGCCTGAAAAAGTGAACATTTCTGTTGATCATAGCCTGCTTGTACGCCGCCACGTGCTCTATGGAGAAATTGCCTTGACTGACTGTAAAAAGGTATGCCTGATTCAGAATGCGCTCTTCCATCTGACATCATCCTCGAAAGTCGCAGTTGTATTCCGGCACTATGCCAAAGGCAATGACACGCCTTTAGGCAACGCTTTCAAAGCGGCCTCGGCTTCCGTCGGAGAAACGGGGCTTTACATAGCCGGCCATCATATCCTGGGGCGTCAAGTGGAGGCAGAACTGTTTTATGACTATTTCAGGCTTTCTGAACCGAGTTATTGCACTGATGCGCCGGTTTCGGCCGCCTATTTAGGCGGGACCTTGTTGTATTATCCTGTCCGGCAATGTCAGATTGCTTGCAGATACACATTTACAAGCAAACCGGAGAACGGCAAAAACAATCCCTATTACAGAGAAATCCAAAACCGGGCCCGTCACAAAGTGCACTTCCAATGCAACAGCGAGCCATACCGGAATCTGAAAACGAAGACCGTCATAGAGTGGCTGATGAACGTCAACGCCACAGAAGGGACCCGCAGCCAAGGGGTGCTCTTTTACCAAGACATCGCTATAAACCTGCCGAAACCCGACATTGCCGTCACGTTGCGGTTTGCCTATTTTGACACAGACAGTTTCGCAGAAAGGCTTTATGCCTACGAGCACAACGTCTATCGCGCGTTTTCATTCGGCACATACTATGGCAAAGGCATGCGTGAATACCTGGTATTCAGGTATTCACGCAGTTGGTTAAGCATCTCTTTCAGAGTTTCGCATACGCTGCTGATAGACAGTGCTTCAGCACAGGGGGAAAAGAACAAGGCTGAAATCACCGGTCAAGTGATGTTCAGCCTATAGAGATCTTCTCGTTCGGTGAGAATTGCTTGCCTGCAGCCCAACGGCAGCGGCAAAAAAACGGGAACCGATGTAATGCTTATTTTATTTTCGGTGCATTCTTCTGTCCATCTCCTGTGCCAGATAGGAGGCCACGTCATCGGCGTATGTATTCATGCCGAAACCGGCATCAAAGCCGAGTTCCTTGGCCAGTTCATGAGTAATACGAGGGCCGCCGGCGCATACGATCAGCTTGTCTCTGAGGCCTTCGGCCTCAAGCATTTCAATCAATTCCGTCATGTTCTTGATATGTACATCCTTTTGCGTAACAGTTTGGGAGACAAGCAGCGCGTCGGCATGCATTTCCACTGCCTTGGCTATGAACTCTTCATTGGGAATCTGGCTGCCCATATTCAGAGCCTCGAACATCTCGTAACGCTCTATGCCGTAATGCCCTGCATAGCCTTTCATATTCATAATGGCATCGATGCCAACCGTATGGGCATCCGTGCCCGTACTTGCCCCCACCACTACAATCTTGCGCCCGATGTGCTCACGGATAAACTGGTCTGTTTCTGTCATCGACCATACTGTGGACTCCACCTTCGGGACATGGATTGTGGTATAGTCCACCGTATGGGTACATGAACCATAACAGTTGACAAACGTGAATCCGTCTGTAAGTTCTTTGTAATAGACCACTTGCGGGTTGTTGAATCCCATCTTTTTCAGCAACTGCTTGGCTGCTTCCACGGCTTCGTCGCCGCAGGGCACCGGAAGCGTGAAACTCAACTGGGTTTTGCCATCGTTCATCGTGTCGCCGTAAGGCTTGACGTGTGACAAATCTAAAGTCCGATCAAAATCCTTTTGATCCATTGAATACAATCCACCACTCATATTTCTTTGTTTTTTTGTTGTTCTATACCATATTTCTCATATTTACCGGGAAAATCACTTCGTACCAACGAAATAATCCTCTTTGTCCTCAAACAGCACGTTAAAGGAGGTCATACTGCCGTATATTCTGGAGATATACTGCTGCAGGTTCACCTTCTCCTCATCTGACAGGGTGTCATGGCTGTTGATGTTCTGTTCAAGCACCCGCAGGCGGTCGCGCATCATCACAATTTTATGGAAAAACACCTCTACGGGCATCTCCTTGGGCTTCAATTCAGGGTTTGCCGGCTGGAGAATGATTTTGCCACCTTGCCATTTCCTGCCGAGTGCCACCTCATTCTCAATGCCGTTGTACTTTTCGAGCAGTTGTTCCAGCATCTGTTCAAACTCCTTGACATTGAGTTTCGGCACGGCTGCGTCCTCTCCGGCGGATTCCAGAACTTCAAACTCGGCATTGGCCTTGGAGAATTCTATTTCGCCGCCACGCACAAAAACCACCTTGTAGGTCAAGGCGCTGTTACGGCTGATGACACCTTCACCGTATCTTTCATGCATAATGCGCGTGCCCGCCGAGAGATTGTCTTTATCCATATCAGTTCTTTTTTTGACTTCTGACAAAACGCCAAGCCATTCTTTCAGCCATGAAACGCCGCCGCATAAGCATTCTTGGGCATCAGCGGATTCTGAAACTCTGACTCCGTTTTTCAAAGGGCTGCAAAGATAGACAAAATTTGACAACAGATGATGCAATACCACATTTCTATTACATAATTATCTGTTCCTCAACATAATAAGCAACAATAAAAATGACTGTAGGATTCTCCGCGCTGTTTTTTTTACTTTTGCGCGTCCAATAGTCCTTTAATCCAATGAGTTCACAAGAAAAAATCGGTTTCATCATCAAGCATTTCCGTGTTCATTCACCAAATGTGCAGTCGGAACTGCACTATGAAAATGCGTTCCAGTTGCTGGTGGCCACGATGCTGGCGGCCCAGTGCACTGACAAGCGGGTCAATGCGACCACGCCGGCTCTGTTCGTAGCCTATCCTGACCCTGCATCCATGTCAAAAGCCACTGTCCCGGAGATTCTTTCCTTTGTGAAATCCATCTCATACCCAAACAGCAAATCTTTGAACCTGCTCAAGATGAGCAAGATGCTCATGGAAGAGTTTGGAGGTCAGGTGCCGGACACGATGGAGGGGCTGACCCGTCTGCCGGGCGTTGGACGCAAGACTGCCAACGTTGTGCTTGCCTTTGCTTTCGGGAAGCCGGCCATGCCTGTTGACACGCACGTTTTCAGGGTCGCGCACCGGTTAGGGCTTGTCAAGGACGCGACAACGCCGGCACATGTAGAGAAGCAACTTGCCGCCTTGATACCTGAAACAGAGTTGTCACGGGCTCACCATTGGCTGCTGCTGCATGGAAGGTATGTTTGCGTTTCGCGCCGGCCGCATTGTCAAACATGCCCTTTTGTTGCCATTTGCGACAGTTTTCCGGAGTTCATGGAGAAGACAATTTGATGTCTTAAAAAAACGGAAACAAAAAAAAACAATTATCTTTGCGCCCCAAATACATAAAAGCTGCCGCAAACCTTAACATGATGAATATGTCCGTCATAGCGTCCATAAACGTTCCGGGGCTCTGTTTAGAACCACACCATGTCAACGGCAAGCATTCAAACGGTATCAGCACAGAACGTCAACTCTAAGGAAAAAACTCGAGTATCAGAACATGATTTACAGTATCGGAAACGGCATCGTTACGCCATTGGCATGGACCACAGAAGAGAATTTCCGCGCCGTGTTGCAGGGCAAGAGCAGCCTGCGCCACTACGAACACCAGATGGGCGTTCCGGAACCGTTTTTCGCATCTTTGTTCGACCGGAACGACATTGACGACGCTTTTGCCGGGCATCGGGGGCGTTTTCATAAGCAATACACGCCTGTGGAAAAGATCGCCATTCTTGCTGCACGGCAGGCCATCGGGCAATCGGGCATTGATGCCAGCCGTCAAGACGTGCTTTTTGTCCTATCCTCCACCAAAGGAAACGTTGACCTTCTGAGCAGCAACCCCTACGAGGCGGAGCGCGTATATCTTTGGCGTTCAGCGCAGCTTATTGCCGAATATTTTGGGAACCCCAACCAGCCCGTCACGGTAAGCAATGCATGCATATCGGGATGTGCTGCCCAATTGGCTGCGCGCAACGCATTGCTTTTCAGCGGCTTCAAATATGTCGTCGTCATCGGGGCGGAAATGCTCTCGCAATTCATCATCTCTGGTTTCCAGTCATTCAAGGCGCTCTCGCCGCAGCGGTGCAAGCCTTTCGATGCTGACCGTTGCGGGCTTAACTTAGGCGAGGCGGCCGCCGCCATCGTCTACACGTCCTGCAACTCAGACGCGAGACCGCCTGGCAGTCACATGGGCGCGCTCTCGGTCGTGAACGGTGCCGTCAACAACGATGCCAACCACATCTCCGGCCCGTCACGGACGGCAGAGGGGCTGCTTCGTTCTGTCACCAAGTGTCTTCAAGGCTTCGACACGGACAGAATCGCCTTCCTCAACGCGCACGGCACCGCCACACGTTACAACGACGACATGGAGTCTGTGGCTGTGCACCGTGCCGCCTTGCAGCATAAGCCCGTCAACAGCCTGAAAGGATATTTCGGGCACACCCTCGGGGCTGCCGGCATCCTGGAAGTCCTCATCTCTGCCGCCGCCCTGCAGCAGCACTGTGTGCTCAAGAGCCTCGGCACCGACGTGCCCGGCACTGTCCATCCGCTCAACATCCCGAGGCAAAACGCGCCGGCATCTGGCGACTCCTTCATCAAACTCATCTCTGGCTTCGGCGGGAGCAATGCCGCCCTGCTTTTCACCGTCAACAATCCATAGCATTATGACCCACTGTTCCTTTGGCATCCGCTCCTGGTGCCGCATCACTAACGACACGGTTAATCTGGACAACCTTACACTCATATCCCGAAACGGAACGGCGGCAGACTGGCCATCTGAAATCTACCGCGCTGCCGGCATCCAATACCCCGCATTTTTCAAGATGGACAACCTTTGCAAGGCAGGATTCCTTGCTGCCGAACTGCTATTGGGCAAAGAGACTCTTCCGCACGAAGTAAACGACAAAAGGGCTGTCGTGCTGATGAACCGCGCTTCGTCGCTGGACGACGACCGCCGTTACCAGACAACCATACAAAACGCGGACAACTACTATCCGCGCCCCTCCATATTCGTCTATACGCTCGCAAACATCGTTACCGGCGAGATTGCCATCCGGCACAGAATCGGCGGCGAAAGTTCGTTTTTTGTATTCCCCTCGTTCTCGGCTCAACGGCTCACCCGCATTGTCGAGGCTACTTTCAGAACCAACCCCGAAACGGAAGATATGCTCTGCGGCTGGACTGACTATGACAACGGGAACTGCGACATTCTTATGCTGCATGTCTGCCGCACCGGCAAGCCCACGGACGAGGAATCGCTGACCACAGAAATCGAAAGCCTATACAATAACATGTAATCCTCTTCACTATGCATATTTTCGACAATTATTCTCTTAAAAACCACAACACCTTTCATCTTGACGTCTCGTGCAGCCGCTTCGTCGGGATGACCTCGGCAGACGAAGCAAAAGAGATGCAGGATCAAGGCTTATTTTCTTCGCCATTCCTCATACTCGGCGGCGGCAGCAATATACTGTTCCGCAATGACTATCCTGGCACTGTCATCCACCCTGCATTCAAAGGCATAGAGCTGATGGAAGATGACAGCCGGCAGCAGACCTTGCGCGTGGCAGCCGGCGAAGAGTGGAGCATACTGCAAGAATACTGTCTTATCCATAGTCTGTACGGGATCGAAAACCTTGTGGGCATCCCCGGTCTGGCGGGAAGTGCGCCCGTGCAGAACATCGGAGCTTACGGCATCGAGGTCAAAGACTGCATCATACAAGTGGACGGATGGGACACCGGCACTGGCAAGCCGTTCTCTTTCAGCAACATTGAGTGCCAATTCGGATACCGCGATTCTATCTTCAAGCGCCAACTGCAAGGCAGATGCCTCATCACGCATGTCTGGTTCCGGCTTTCCAAAGAGGAGCGCTACACGATTACCTACAAGGCACTTGCCCAGGAACTCGAAAAACGGCGCGCCAGACCATCGTTGCGCAGCATCCACGAGTGTATCCGTCACATCAGAGAGAGCAAGCTGCCGGACTTGCAGACCGTAGGGTGCGCCGGCAGCTTCTTCAAGAACCCGACTGTACAGACAGAAAAGTCAGAAGAACTCAGCGCCGTCATTCCTGACCTTGTCGCCTACCCTGCCGGCAACGGTTTGACAAAACTGTCAGCCGGGCAATTGATTGAAAAAGCGGGTTGGAAAGGCTTCCGAAGAGGCGATGCGGGCGTATATCCGTTGCAGGCGCTGGTGATTGTGAACTATGGGCATGCCACAGCGCAGGAAATCTGCCGGCTTTACGAAAAGATCATTGCTGACGTAAGCAGCAAGTTCGGCATCACGCTGCAACCGGAGGTGAACATACTTCCTTAAACAATTCCACGGCAGACATTCACATACGGAAGGGGCGGAGTTCCACATCAGAGAACTCCGCCCCTTTGACTGTCCAAGGCATCCCTCAAAGGCAGTTACTTATTGTTGCCCAACGACTTCGTTGTGGAGGATCCGGATCCCACCTTGCTGATGCCTTCTCGCATTTGGGTATCCGCCTTAATATTCTCAAGTTTGTAATAATCCATCACGCCCAGGTTGCCGTTTCTGAAAGCGTCTGCCAGCGCGAGCGGCACTTCTGCTTCGGCGAGAATGACCTTGGCACGTGCCTCTTGGGCTTTGGCTTTCATCTCCTGTTCAAGTGCCACAGCCATAGCGCGGCGTTCCTCCGCCTTGGCCTGAGCAATGTTCTTGTCTGCGTTGGCCTGATCCATTTGGAGAATGGCGCCGATATTCTTTCCTACATCCACATCTGCAATGTCGATGGAGAGGATCTCGAAAGCCGTGCCGGAGTCGAGCCCTTTGGAGAGCACCAGTTTAGAGATAGAGTCGGGGTTCTCGAGCACCATCTTGTGGGTTTCGGCAGACCCGATAGCCGTAACGATGCCTTCGCCCACGCGGGCGATAATCGTCTCCTCGCCGGCACCTCCGACCAATTGGCGGATATTTGTGCGGACCGTAACCCTTGCCTTGGCAATCAACTGAATGCCGTCTTTAGCCACGGCTGCCACGGGCGGCGTGTCAATGACTTTCGGGTTGACCGAGGTCTGAATGGCTTCAAGCACATTACGACCCGCCAAGTCAATGGCCGTGGCCGCCTTGAAGTCAAGGGAAATGTTGGCCTTGTCGGCAGAAATGAGGGCGTTGACCACGGGTTTTACGTGACCGCCGGCCAGAAAATGCGCTTCAAGCTGGTCGCGGTTCAAGGGTATGCCGGCTTTCGTAGCCGTAATCATTGCATTGACAATCATATCGGGCGGTACACGACGCCAGCGCATCAAGATAAGTTGGACCAATGAGACGTGCACGCCATTGAGGATTGCAATGAACCACAGGCGCAACGGCACCATCCAGAAGAACACGATGACGAGTACCAGTATGCCTACGATCAATAAAATAGTCTGTGTCATAATAATTTATTTAGGTTTAACGAAAATTTTCCCTCCATCTATGCGGACGATCTCGATTTCGGCATTCACATCGATGAAATCCTGCTGTGAAGACACCTCCACGGTTTCGCCGTCAAACAGGCCGGTGCCCATCGGGGCAAGCCGTGAGATGGCGCGGCCGGTCATGCCGACCTTAATCTTAGTTTCATCCACCTCGTTCACCTTGCTGTCAATCTGGGTGTTGAGTTGCAGTTTCCGCCAAGTGCGCGTCCGCATCATAAGCACGAAACTGCCCACCGTGAGGATAGCGGTCAGCAGCAATGTCAGGAAACCGGCTGTCATGCCGTAGAGGACGAAAGACATTGCCACGCCGCAAACCATCCCCGCCACTCCGAGTATTGCCACAACCGTTCCCGGGATGACCAGAAAGTCGAGAATCATCAGCACGATGCCGATGATGATAACAAGAATAATGCTTCCCCAGCCCATCGTACTTTTTCCTTATTGGTTGATCTTCACGATAAAATAGTTCTTCTTTCCTTTCTGCACCAACACATAGCGTCCGTTGAGCAGGCAGTCGGAAGTGACGGCATAATCATCACCAACCTTATTCTTGTTGATTGACACGCCGTTGTCTTTCAACATTCTGCGTGCTTCTCCTTTGGAGGCGAAGATGCGGGTATGTTCTGCCAGAAAGTCCACGATGCCACATCCGTCCTCAAGTGCCGATGCGGACACCTCGAATTGGGGGACGCCCTCAAAGACGGAGAGGAACATCTTTTCAGAAAGGGCTGCCAGGCTTTCGGCCGTGCCTTTCCCGAACAGGATTTCGGAAGCATTGACCGCTGCCTCGTAATCCTTCTCGGAATGAACGCGGACGGTAAGGTCTTTTGCCAATGCTTTCTGCAAGACACGCAAATGAGGGGCGGATTCTTGTTCTTTTTCAAGGGCTTCTATCTCTTCGCGGGTAAAGTGGGTAAAAATGCGGACATAGCGCTTGCTGTCCTCGTCAGAGCAATTGAGCCAGAACTGGTAGAAAGCATACGGTGAAGTGCGTTCGGAATCCAGCCAGATGTTGCCTTTCTCCGTCTTTCCGAACTTGCCGCCGTCTGCCTTTGTGATCAGGGGACAAGTAAGCGCATAGGCCTCGCCGTTTGCCTTGCGGCGTATAAGCTCCGCGCCCGTCGTGATGTTGCCCCATTGGTCGGAGCCGCCCATCTGCAGCTTGCAGTTATAGTTCTGGTTGAGGAAATAGAAGTCGTAGCCCTGTACCAGTTGATAGGAGAACTCCGTGAACGACATCCCGTCGCCCTCGCCGCTGAAGCGTTTCTTGACTGAATCCTTAGCCATCATATAATTGACGGTTATATGTTTGCCGACATCCCGTATAAAATCGAGGAACGAGAACTTGCTCATCCAGTCGTAGTTGTTGACCAGCAGTGCGCCGTCAGGCCCGTCCGTGTCGAAAGTCAGGAATTTGGAAAGCTGTTTCTTGATGCATTCCTGATTATGGCGGAGTGTCTCCTCGTCAAGGAGATTGCGTTCCTGCGACTTTCCGGAGGGGTCTCCGATCATGCCGGTTGCCCCGCCGAGCAGAGCGATAGGGCGATGGCCGCAACGCTGAAAGTGCGAAAGCATCATGATGCCGACAAGATGACCTATATGCAGGGAATCTGCCGTAGGGTCGATGCCCAGATACGCCGTGCATGTTTCCTTGTTCAGCAGCTCTTCTGTCCCGGGCATAATGTTATGCAGCATGCCTCGCCATCTCAGTTCTTCAACAAAATTCATCGTCTTAAAATAGGTTGATTTTAATTATGAAACAATAAGTAAGTAACGTTATTCGTCTGATATGTCCACCAGCCACTTGTCTTCTTTCTTCTTCACGCGGAGCTCCATCTTGCTTTTTGTGCCGCCGCGCGTATAGCTGCAGTCGCACACGGCCAAAGAGTCATTCACAAAGGTACACTTTATCGGATCGTCGACCATTACCTCTGCGCCGTGCATCTGCTCCAGCTTGTCGGGGTGCTGCTTCATAAACTTCTGCAAGTTCGTGATCAGCACCGCATTGTTCTTCACCGTTAATTTGTACATATTGTCAAAGTCGGCGGTCAGGAATGCCGTGACGAAAGCCTGTGAGACTTTTTCCGGGGAAGAATAGACGTTTTCTGACTTGCATGAGTGCAGGGCGACTGCCGTCGCAGCGACGAGGAAGGCGAAACCTAATCTTTTCATAACTTGTATCATAAATCTCAATAAGGCGGCAAAGATATAAAAATAATTCCTCTTTTGCTCATTTTTTATATCTTTGCGCCCTGTTAAATCAAATAAGACACAGATATGACACTTCAAGAATTCCAAGAAGATCTCAAGCAAGGCATACCCAATACATTACCGAAGGCAAAGCCTTATGATTCAAACGTCAGCCATGCTCCCAAGCGCAAGGACATCCTGACGAAAAAGGAGAAACAATTGGCCTTGCGCAACGCGCTCCGTTACTTTGACCCGTCGCTGCATGCCCTGCTTGCGCCGGAATTTGCGAAAGAGCTGCACGACTACGGCCGCATTTACATGTACCGTTACCGTCCCGACTACGAGATGTATGCGCGTCCTATCGAGAACTATCCGGCCCGCAGCAAGCAGGCTGCCGCCATCATGCTGATGATTCAGAACAACCTTGACCCGGCCGTGGCGCAGCATCCGCACGAGCTGATCACTTACGGCGGCAACGGGGCTGTATTCCAGAACTGGGCACAATACCGCCTTGTCATGAAATATTTGTCAGAGATGACCGACACGCAGACGCTTGTGATGTATTCGGGGCATCCGCTCGGGCTGTTCCCGTCGCACAAAGACGCGCCGCGCGTTGTCGTCACCAACGGCATGGTCATCCCCAACTACTCCAAGCCAGACGACTGGGAGAGGATGAATGCGTTAGGCGTTTCGCAGTACGGGCAGATGACAGCCGGCTCATACATGTACATCGGGCCGCAGGGCATCGTGCACGGCACGACCATCACGGTGCTGAACGCAGCCCGCAAGATTGGCGGTGAGATCGGCGGCAAACTGTTCGTGACGGCCGGTCTCGGCGGCATGTCAGGAGCCCAGCCCAAAGCCGGCAACATCGCCGGTGTGGTATCCATTACCGCAGAAATCAACCCGGCCGCGACCCAGAAACGTTATGACCAAGGATGGGTGGACGAAGTGCACGGCAACCTTGACGAACTGTTCGCCGAAGTCAACAAGGCCATTGCACAGAAAGCCGCGCGTTCCTTTGCCTACCAGGGCAATGTTGTGGACCTTTGGGAGTATTGTGCCGACCATGACATCCATGTCGACCTGGGCAGCGACCAGACCTCACTGCACAACCCTTGGGCTGGCGGCTACTATCCTGCCGGCATCTCGTTTGAGGATGCCAACGTGATGATGTCTGAAAAACCGGACGACTTCAAGAAAGCCGTTGAGGCATCGCTCCGCCGTCAAGTCAGCGCCATCAACCGGCTTACCTCCAAGGGCATGTACTTCTTCGACTACGGCAATGCTTTCCTGCTTCAGTCGTCCCGCGCCGGGGCTGACATCACAAACGAGGACGGCACCTTCAGATACCCTTCTTACGTTCAAGACATCATGGGTCCGATGTGTTTCGACTACGGCTTCGGGCCTTTCCGTTGGGTCTGCACCTCGGGCAAGCCCGAAGACTTGCACCTCACCGACCACATTGCCATGGACGTGCTGAACGAGATCAGCGCCACCGCACCAGCCGAAATCTCGCAGCAGATGAAAGACAACGTCACCTGGATCCGCGGCGCCAATGCCAACCACCTTGTCGTTGGTTCGCAGGCACGCATTCTGTATGCCGACGCAGAAGGCAGGACCAAGATTGCAGCCGCATTCAACGAAGCGGTGAAAAGCGGCAAGTTGAGTGCGCCCGTAGTCATCGGCAGAGACCACCACGACGTGTCCGGCACGGACTCTCCGTTCCGTGAGACCTCGAACATCTATGACGGGTCGCGCTTCTGTGCCGACATGGCCGTGCAGAACGTCATCGGCGACGGTTTCCGCGGCGCCACGTGGGTGTCTATCCACAACGGCGGCGGCGTAGGTTGGGGCGAAGTCATCAACGGCGGCTTCGGCATGGTTCTCGACGGCAGCGAAGACAGCGACCGCAGGCTGCGCGACATGCTGTTCTGGGATGTCAACAACGGCATCAGCAGACGCGCATGGGCCCGCAACGAAGGCGCACTGTTCGCCATCAAACGCGCTATGGCCAACAACCCTGAACTTCACGTGACGCTGCCTAATTTGGCGGACGACAAACTGATAGAGGAATCATTCTAACCGGAACACGCTTCCTGGACAATGCATAACAGAACACTGTTGTTCATCCTTTGCGCAATGGCTATGACTATGACAATTGGCTGCCGCAAGAAACCACAGCCGATTGTCATCACGCCTGACATACAAAAGAACCACCTGCAACGCAACCACATCTTCGGGACAGTCAAACTCATCAGAACCGACACCTACTATCTGACAGGAGATTCCATCCCCCTTTCAGACACCAGCCGTCTCGATGAACTGCTCCACGGCAGGACAGCCAGCCTCTCTTCGGTGCAACGCTACACTTCAGACGGTTTCCTGCTGGACTACATCAAACTCAAGTCCGCGCAAGACACCATTCTGCGTCGCGTTTGCCGCTATGACGACAATGCAAAGGCCACGGAATGGGAAGAGTATGACTCCGCCGGCGTTCTGTCCGCGCGAGGGAAATACCTGTACGACAGAAACCGCTTCTTGGTCGGCGAGCAGGTATTCAAAGGCAGCAGCGACAGCATAGCCATCGCCTTCGCTTACAGCACCGACGGCGCCGGCAACATTACCGGAAGCACCCAGTCGCTCGGCGACTACAGCCTGCACACCACCTACAAGTACAACGAAAACGGGCAGGTGTGCAAAATCACCGAACACGAACCCAACGGAAGTGTGTTCAAGACCGTGAAGATCGAGTACGACAATTACGGCGACGAGGTGAACAGATGCGTCTATAAATCCGGCAACCAAATGATCGAATACACCTACAATGCATACAGCCAGGAAGGGAAACTCCTCAAAACCATCTATGAAAACAAGATGCACAAAGTAAAAGAGACCCGGCTGTTCGCCGGCTACGACAACCATCTGAACTGGCAGCAAGAAATCGTTGCGCAGGACAACCGGATCACATCAGTAAGAAAACGACAAATCATCTATTACCAATAACTCATGGATTTAAGCAACATTTTATCAATCACAGGGAAAGGCGGACTTTTCAGACTCATATCCAGGACGCCAAACAGTTTCATCGTCGAATCCTTGGAAGACGGTCACCGCTTCCCCGCATTTTCTCACGACGGGGTTGCCACCCTTGACAACATAGCCATTTTCACCGACAAGGGAGAGTGTCCGCTTCAGGATGTCTTCCTTTCCATTTTCAAGATCAAGAACGGACTTGCCCTTGAAATCCCGAAGGACAACAATGCATTGAAATCCTTGTTCGCCGAAGTGCTGCCCGACTATGACCGCGACCGCGTCTATGTTTCCAACATAAAAAAAGTATTCGCCTGGTACAACATCCTTGTCGCGTACAACCTCATCGACATAGACGACGACACTCCTGAAAAGGAGGAAGCAGAGAAAACCGAATAAAACGACATTCCAAGCGGCACGGCTTAAACGTAAGCCGTGCCGCCTTCATCACAAAACTCAACCGTTACGTTATGCAAGAGGATTACAACACCGACAGACAACGATACTGGATCTTCTGGGTCAGCATGGTTGCCGCGCTGCTTGTCGGAGTAGGCATTTTCTTCTACCACCATTTTTTCAAGCAGTCAAAGTCGGAACTTATCGATGCCGTGCCTGCCGACGCCGTGTTCCTGTTTGACATCAACGACCATCAGGCCTTTGCCCGTGACATCGCATCGCTGCGTCCCTATTTCAACGAACTGTTTGCCATGGACGCACTTCCTGCTTACGAAACGGTTTACAACTCCCTGCCCGAGAAAGCGTACGACCTTTCCATTTCGGGACACAACTACGGCAGCGGTTTTTCCCTGCTGTTCAACACCCGTCTTGACGAGGCTTCCTTCAAAAGGCTTCTCAAAGAACTCCGCCTTGACCCGTCTAACTACTCCTCATTCGAACAACAGAGAATCTACACGTTCGGCACTGACTACAAAAGCCTGAAAATCGTCTATTGCCACCACATCCTTTCTATTTCAGACAACCTTGAACTGCTCAAGAAATCCATCGTGCAACAGCGTCACCCAAAAAACCTGCTCTCCGAACGAAGATTCAAGGATTTGTACAGCATTTCGGAAAAGAACCGCAAACAGAACTGGCTTTTCATCAAGAACCAGCAGTACGCCGACTTTCTGAAAGGTTTCTTCAACATTGACGGGGGCGCTCTCTTCAAAAGCATTCCGCAACAGGCGCTCTGGTCTGCCTTCCAGCTCCGCATAACCCCAAACGAAATTTTCCTTTCAGGTTACATCGCCTCTGACGATGCAACTTTCAAGGGGATGAAAAACCAGACGCCGCACGGCGACGTGCCCGATGACAGGATCCCTTTTACCGCTGACAACTACTGCTTGATAGACCGCGGCAGCTACGGCGTCTGCAGCTTCACCATACGGGACGACTCCCTGCAAAGACACTATCTGCTGGCCAGTCACGACACCTTGACCGGAAAATTCGACCCGTTTGAGGAAAGCCATCTGCTCGACACCCTGCGCAACAAGTATCCGGACAACATCTATCCGGCAACAGACCGGATCATACTGCCCGAAAAGCCGGCCGCCGACACATTGACATACGCAGTCTTCACCGTTTCCGGCGACCAATACCTCTTTGCCGTCACTCCTGAAGACATCGCCTTTTACAACAAAGAACTGGCCTCAAAAGGTGAACTGGCCGACAACCGCTATTACAAGTTCTCGAAAGGCAACATAGCATCCTCCAATGTGCTGGAATATGCTTTTTTCAACAACGCCGACAGAAGACCTCTGGACAACAGCCTCTCGGGCAAAGGCAAACTCACACAATGGGGGAAAGACCTCAGGATAATCTGCATAAGCTGCCACACAACAGCCGACAGTTTTGTGCCGCTCAACATTTACATCAACTTCGGAAAAACTCAGAACCGCTAAACGCTCTATAGAAAAAAGGCTATGAAACAGGAAACACCCGTATTGCTGCTGACCGGTTATTTAGGCAGTGGGAAAACAACATTAGTGAACCGCATACTCTCCAACAACAGAGGGATACGTTTCGCTGTCATCGTCAACGACCTCGGTGAAGTGAACATCGACGCCGACCTCATCCAGAAAGGCGGCATCGTGGGGAAGAAGGACGACAGCCTCGTGGCGCTGCAGAACGGCTGCATCTGCTGCACGCTGAAGATGGACCTCATCGAACAGTTGCGCGACATCGTGAAACTGCAGCGTTTCGACTACATCGTGATTGAGGCCAGCGGCATCTGCGAACCTGAACCTATAGCACAAACCATCTGTTCTATACCTGCTGTTGACAAAACGTTTGCCCAATCCGGCGCCGTGCGGCTCGACTGCATCGTCACCATTGTGGACGCACTCCGTATGCAGAGCGAGTTCGGGACAGGAAGCCGCCTGCTCCGCACTGACATCAAAGAAGACGACATCGAGAACTTGGTCATACAGCAACTCGAATTCTGCGACATCGTTCTGCTCAACAAGGCTTCTGCCGTTAGTGCAAGCGAACGCAACCGCCTGAAAGAAATCATACGCGCTATCCAGACAAAAGCCGAGATCATAGAATGTGACTATGGCGAAGTGGAACTCGACAAAATCCTTGACACAAACCTTTTCGATTACGAAAAGGTGGCCACCTCCGCAGCCTGGATACAAGGTGTGGAACATTACCACGAAGATGAGGATGAGGATGAACATGAGGATGAGGATGAGGATGAACATGACATCAAAGGGCACGAGCATCATCACCATAACCACAGTCACGACCACGACGAGGGAGAGGCCGAGGAATATGGCATCGGCACCTTTGTGTATTACCGGCGCGAGCCTTTCAACCTTCAGAAATTCGACCGCTTTGTCTCAATGCTGCCGCCCAACGTTATCCGCGCCAAAGGAATATGCTATTTCAAGGACGAATATGATGTCTGCTACCTCTTTGAACAGGCGGGCAAACAGCTGCAGCTGCGTGACGTGGGACTTTGGTATGCCACTATGCCCGCCGACGAGCTTTCGCAGATGTTAGAACGCGAACCGGGGCTGCGGCGCGACTGGGACACGACGTATGGCGACAGAATGCAAAAAATCGTATTTATCGGCCAGAAGTTGGACAAGCAAGCCATAACAGACGCTTTGGACGCATGCCTTGTTCGCGATGCCGGCCTATACCTGTGAATCTTGACCATTCATTGAGCCTATAGGCAAAGCAGCACAAACCTGTGCGCCATCCAAAACGTATAGGCAAGGAACAGCAGACCCCACACAGGAGCGGGCACGTGGCTCAACCTGGCAAGATTGGTGGCATCGCCCGCCTTGCCGCTGTCCCGGAACGACAAGACAGCCAACGTGACCGTTGAAAGCACCGACTCTGCCATCATCATAACAGCATAGAAAAAAGCCGCCATATCGGTCAATCTCTGACTGCCTCGGAAGAGCAGGAATACGTTTAAGCCGCAGAACAGAAGCACCCAAAGCAATCCGTAAGCGTTGCGTATCCAGAACAGGAGCATCACGGCAAAAAGCACCGTCAATGCGGCAAGCAATGCGCCCGGTGCGCCGTTTGATATGAGGTAAAGCGAGCAATATGCAACAGTTGCCGCAAACGGATAGCCTGACAAAGAGACAAGGGCTGAAGAGAGCCTTCCACTCGTCTTTGTAGTTGTAGTGCCCGAAGTGTCGCGGAACAGTTCTATCTTGTCAACCTGCCCGTCTAACAGCAACGCCATCAGTGCGTGCCCGAATTCGTGGATGCCCGTATTGATGACATTGAAGAACTTGCCCACCACAGGAATCCTGGGCAGGACTACAGCAGCAGCCACATAGACAAGGATGAGCCATTTATTGTCCGGCATAGCAGAGCAACACTGTTACTGTCAGCTGCGGCGGAACTTGTGAATATCGGACGAATCCCACGACTGGTACATCAAGATACGCTGTATATTGCTGATGATGATTACGAAGAGTTTAAGGTCGCGTTCCGCAAACCATCTCATAGCCTCCACATCCTTGCGGCAGGCGGCTGCAAAACGGGTCAGGAAATCGCAATGGTACTTTTGGAGCCAAGCGATAGCCTCCGGCTCATCGTCGATGGCATTGCTGAGCACGGCAAACTCCGGGTATCCATTGGCTGCAAGCCACTCAAGTGCCTGTATGTTAGAGTGTATGGCTTCGGCAAGCGCTTCAAGTTCCGGAAATCCGTTATGAAGCAGGAACTCGCTGAACTGCTTTTCGCCCTGCAGGCTCAAGTTGAAGGCTATCAGCACTTTTGTATCGTAGTCTGTCAGGCAGTGCATAGCCATTTATTACTGCTTTAGGGTCACCGTTCTGTTGAACACCAGTTTCTCGTCTGTCGAATCTGGGTCAGCATAGAAATAGCCGATGCGCTCAAATTGGTAATACTTGGTCTCGAGCGCTTTGCTGCAAGTCAGGGATTGCTCCACCCAACCCTCTTTGGAGACAAGGGAATTGGGGTTAAGGTGGTCGAGGAAAGTCTGCCCCTCGGCACAGTTGTCGGGGTCCGGAACAGAGAAGAGGCGGTCAAACAGCCGTATTTCGGCTTTCTTGGAATAAGGCACAGAAGCCCAATGGATGGTAGCTTTCACCTTGCGGTTGCTGTCTGGCATGCCGCTTTTGGTCATCGGGTCGTATGTGCAGTGTATCTCCGTGATGTTGCCGTCAGGGTCTTTCACGACAGACTCGCATTTGATGATGTATGCATATTTAAGCCGCACTTCACGGCCTATGGAAAGCCTGTAGAACTTCTTGTCGGCATTTTCGCGGAAATCGGCTCTTTCGATCCACAATTCGCGTGTAAAAGGAACTTTCCGGATGCCGGCTTCCGGGTTTTCTGGATTGTTCACAGCATCCATCTCCTCGGTTTGTCCCTCGGGGTAATTGTCAATGACAAGTTTAACGGGATCTGTCACAGCCATTGTGCGTGTGGCGGTCTTGTTAAGGTCTTCGCGCGCACAAAAGTCGAGCAGGGAAACATCGATAATATTGTCGCGTTTGGCGACGCCCACCGTTTCAGCAAAATTACGGACAGAGGCTGCGGTGTAGCCACGGCGTCGAAGTCCGCAGATAGTAGGCATGCGGGGGTCGTCCCAACCTTTCACATAATGATCTTTCACCAGTTGCAGCAGTTTGCGTTTGCTCATGATGGTGTAGGTCATATTAAGTCGGGCAAATTCAATCTGTTGTGGATGATGAATGCGGAGTGCTGTGCAAAACCAGTCGTAAAGCGGACGATGCACCTCAAATTCGAGCGTGCAGATTGAATGGGTGATGCCCTCGATCGAGTCGCTCTGGCCATGCGCGAAATCATACATCGGGTAAATGCACCATTTGTCGCCCGTCCGGTGGTGAGAGGAGTGGAGGATGCGGTACATGATCGGGTCGCGGAAGTGCATATTAGGCGACGTCATGTCGATTTTGGCACGCAAGACCCGGCTGCCGTCAGGGAACTCGCCGGAACGCATACGGCGAAACAAGTCCATATTCTCCTCGGGGGTTCTGTTGCGGTACGGGCTCTCCTGTCCGGGAGACGTAGGCACTCCCCTGCCTTTGCTGATTTCCTCCTGTGTCTGGTCGTCCACGTAAGCAAGCCCTTCGCGGATTAGCTGCTCTGCCCATTCATAAAGCTGGTCGAAATAGTCGGACGCGTAATGTTCCTCCGCCCATTCGAATCCGAGCCAGCGGATGTCTTCGCGGATGGAATCCACATATTCCGTATCTTCTTTCACGGGATTGGTATCATCGAAGCGGAGATTGCAAAGCCCGTTGTACTTCTTGGCCATTCCGAAATTCAGGCAGATTGATTTTGCATGTCCTATGTGAAGATATCCGTTCGGCTCCGGCGGGAATCGGGTATGCACTTTCTTGTCGTTCTTCCCGTTGCGGATGTCTTCTTCAATGATTTGCTCAATAAAATTCATGTTGTTCAGTAATTGATATGGTTATGTTAGAGTTTTTTTCTTTTATCTTCATACGGGCAACGGCCAAGGTCGGTAAAGCCGCTGCAAAGTGTTCTGAAGTCGGCGCGCACGCTGTAATCCCTGACGTAGAGACTTTCGGCAAGCCGCGACATCTCTTCGGACAGTCTGCGGTTGCGGAATGAGTCTTCGGGGTGCAGCACGCCGGGCTTGAGGTAGGCCGACAGCGCCTCGTTAGTCTGATAGCGGCAGCCCACCCAGCTGGCACGGCCAAAGAGCACTGCGCCGACATTCTGCATCAAACCACGTTTGTTCTTCACGAACCACACCGCCACCGGACTGCACACCGCGAGGACTGAGGCCGCTGCAATGTCGAAGGCGCGTTTCTTGCATCTGTTCTTCTTCTCCACAAGCGCGTGAACGGGTATGGCATAAGCATCCTCTGACGAGAATATGGCATTGCTGCCGATGACGACAAAACTGTTTTCGGGCGCGATGCGGTATTCCACCTGACACGACTGCAGGCGGATCATCCAGTCGATGATCTGGTCGGCGGGCATGTTGCGCGAGCAGAACACGATTTCGTTAAGATGGTACAACGATATAAGGTCTTGCAAGTGCGACACATTTCCGATCACGGCCGAGCCGCTGTCTTGATGTGGTTCCAGTGTGATGATGCCGGCAAAAGCGCATTTCGGCTCCATCATCTGCATCAGGTTCAAGACTCTATCAGCCTCGTCGCCGCTGCCCACGACAGCAATGCGGCGGCCGTAGCGCGAATCGGCAGCCAAGCCGAAGAACTTGGTTTTGCCAGCCAAATAGCGTATGACATTCACGGCAATGACAGTCCACATAGTGCCGAGCAGCACCACGGCGCGCGAAAAGCGAAGTGTCTCTGGCAGAAGCGCGTACACAAGCAAAATCGCCACCGTGCCGATAAATACGCCCCGGTTGACAGCGGTGAGCCGCATAGGCTTGGCATAGCCTCGGCACAATGCCACCGACAACAGCCATACGGCAGCGTATAACGGGATGACCATATAATAATAATAGTGCGGGAAGGCACTGTTGCGCTGTGCCAACACGTTGACATCCCAATAGCGCGAGAGGGCGAAAAGACCGGCATAGATGCACAGGAAGTCAATGAACGGCAGCAGCATGCGACTGAGGATGCGCTGCATGGCTGCCAAAAAGGCACGGAACCAGATGGCCGCGTCAATCAAGGCATTGAACATCCGGGCATTCTTGCTCGAGAAATGCTTCCGGGCAAAAATCTGCATGGCTTTGTAAAAGACGTGCACGTAGTTGAGACTGCCCGTCTTGGTACTCTCTCCTTTATAGTGGATAATGCGCGTTTCGGGGAAATAATAGTTCTTGTAGCCACCTTGCAGTATGCGGTATGAAAGGTCTATATCCTCGCCGTACATGAAATAATCCTCATCGAGCAGACCTACCTTGTCGAGTGTGCTACGGCGGAGCATCATAAACGCGCCGGCAAGCACCTCGACAGAATGGATTTTGTCGTTGTCGAGGAAAGAGAGGTGGTAGGTACCGAAGCGCCGCGATTTCGGGAAAAGCTTTGAGAGTCCGAACAACTTATAGAACGCCACGGCGGGAAACGGGATGCCGCGCTTTGACTCGGGCAGAAACTCGCCTTTGCCGTTCACCATCTTCACGCCAAGTCCTCCGGCATCGGGCGTGCTGTCCATGAAGCGGATACACTTCTCGAAAGTATCCTCTTCCACTACCGTGTCAGGGTTAAGCAGCAGCACGTATTCGCCGCTCGAGAGCCGTATGGCCTGATTGTTGGCCTTTGCAAAGCCCACATTCTCGCGGTTCGCTATCACTTTCACCTGCGGGAACTTCTTGTCTAACATCTCTAAAGAAGCGTCTGCCGAATTGTTGTCCACGACAAACACTTCGCCCTCCACATTCTTCAGCGCCTTGAACACGGAGACCAGCGCCTGTTCCAGGAAAAAGGCCACATTGTAGTTGACTATGACAACGCTTAATTTCATATTCTTTTTCAGAAATAGGCAAGCACCGTCTTTTTGGACACCACCTTGTCGCCTTTGCTGACGGCGACTTGCGCATCAAGCGGCAGAAAGACATCAACCCTTGACCCGAACTTGATCATGCCCACTTCCTCGCCCTGCTCCACCACGTCGCCCACTTCAGGATAACTGATGATGCGCCGGGCTATGAAACCGGCAATCTGGCGGAAAAGCACCTTCTCGTGTTCATTGCGCGCCACCACTATCGTGTTGTGCTCATTGTCAACCGACGACTTCGGCAATTTTGCTATGAAATACTTGCCCGGATGATAGGCAATGTATTCTATCTTGCCGTCCATCGGGTAACTGTTCACATGCACGTTATTGATAGACATGAAGATGGAAATCTTGATACGTTCATCCTTGAAATACTCGTACTCGAAAGCGGGACCTACAGCCACAATGCGGCCGTCAGCGGGCGAGAGAACGCCGTCAGAGACCTTGTTGAT
The DNA here is from genome assembly GCA_963603365.1 of Oscillospiraceae bacterium. Taxonomy (GTDB): domain Bacteria; phylum Bacteroidota; class Bacteroidia; order Bacteroidales; family WCHB1-69; genus F23-D06. The sequence goes on along the minus strand of CAVCMI010000003.1, from coordinate 65,344 downwards.
GATGCGGAACGGCACCCTGAAAAAGCGGATCACAACAGCCGCCACGATGACCGTAACCCCATAAAAAACCAGATTAACCCACCATAAATTCGTTATGAAAAAGACATAAAAAACTGTCAGCAACAAGATCACCAAAACGGCAACCGAAATGCTTACCTTCCCCGCCTCATGAAACTTCATCCTCTAAACTGTTATTTGACGTATAAAATATAGGTGTTTCTCGGAATGTTGTTCTCGCTGGAAGTTGTGGTGAACTGGCGCGGATATTTCTTTTTGTTCAGGTAATCGACACCTTGGTAGTCGTACTTATAGACCGTTTTTTTGTTCTCTGTACCGTAAAGCAGCACCTGCACGGTCTGCGTAACATAGTTATGCACATGATATCCTGAATAGCCCGTGTATGCGTACGGAAGCCCGTAGAAAGGATTATAGGTGACATTCTCCTCATCGTAAGTAAACGTTCTGACAATCACCTCATTAAGATACGAATAAGTTTCCGTTATCGACTCAATGTCCTCATATTTCTCTTTTTTGCCGGGGGCGTATTTCACCTCTTTCGTGCAACGCACCTCCATGTCCTTGACCGGGGAGCGCAGTATCCGGGACTTCACGCTCTCGAAATCACCCATCAAAGTGTTGTAAAGTTTGAGGTTCTTGGCATATTGGAACGACTCATAGAACAGCCTGTCGTAAATCTCTTCGATGTGGGTGATGCGTTTCGTCTCCTCGTCTCGCGTAAAGTTCACCTCTTGCCGCACGGTGTCGTTCACCTTATACAAAAGCTTCTTCACCAAACGGTCCTCGTAAGTGATGTCAATCATTTCAGTATAGTCTTCCTGCACGTTTGTGATGTGGGAAACGGTCTTGTCTTTGTTATAGGCAAAGACAAATGTTTGGACAGAATCCACGACGATGCTGTCGAGCATGTTCTTCTCTCCGTATTTGAACGCCATGTTGGGGTGATCCCAATCGCTGTTGCTGTAGTACCAGACTTTGCTGATTTTGCATACAGGGTTGTAGATTTCGTTATCCGGTTTGCAGGAAGAGAAAGAAAGCAGCACAGCGGCGGCGGCAATAATAAGACAGGAGATTTTTTTCATAAGTCAAACGCTTTTAATAAGGTGGCAAAAATACAAAAAAATGGAGAAAGTTGCAAAACAAAACCGCAAAGACCTCAATGCCCGTATCAGGCATTGAGGTCTTTGCATACAAACATTTCAATCAGCCGTGCTACTTTTGGATTTTTATCCGGGCATCCACGGCAACGACGGCTGTCGGTGTTCCGAGCAGCGGATTGATGTCCATCTCCACGATTTCGGGAGCGGCCATCACCAAAGCGGAGACCCGCGCCACCTGCTCTGCGTAAATGTCCACATTGACAGGCTGTTGACCGCGTACGCCTTGCAGTATCTTGTAGCCGCGCAGCTTTGTCAGCGACTGCTTGGCTTCGTCTGCCGTGATGGGGGCCAATGCCGACTGCACATCCTTGAGCACCTCGATGAAGATGCCGCCCAGGCCGTAAAAGATCTGGTGTCCGAACTTCTCGTCGCGGATGGCGCCGATATAGACTTCCGTGCCGTCGAGCATCGGGTACATCTCTACGGCGTAGGTTTCCTTGATGGCCATCAGGCGGTCAAATTCGCTGGCCACGGTTTCGATATTCTTCACATTGAGCGTTACGCCGCCCACGTCTGACTTATGGAGCGGCCCCACCACCTTCATGACCAGCGGGTAGCCCACCTCGTTGGCGAAGTCAAGCGCCTGCTGTTTCTGGTCCACAATGCGGATGCGTTTCTGCGAAATCCCGGCGGCATCGAGCAGTTCTGCTATGGCCTCGGGACCGATGTAGCCGCTCTCGCAACTGTCGATGACCTTGCGGATGCGTGCCTTGTCCACTTTTGGCAGTTGCACCGTCTCGGGCTGCGGTTTGGGCGTGTTGACCACCTTGGCCAATGCATTGCCGAACACGCACTCTTCGGGAAAATTGACGTGATGCTTGTTGGTGATGAAATCCTGAATCTCGTCCTTGACATTGATAATGGAGGGCAGGATCGGGAAAATGGGTTTCTTGCAGGTTCTGATTTTCCGGTCAAGCACGTCATAAACCTCCCAATTGGCGAAAAGTCCTGGCGAGCCGAAAATGACGCACATGGCGTCTATGTTGTCAAAGTCGTTCTCGCAGGCATCGATGATGGCGCCCAGTTGTTCGGCGGTGCCGGTAGCGAGGAAGTCGATAGGGTTGCCCACCGAGGAGCCGTTGAAGAGTTTGGAGAGCAGGGCTTCGGCTGCAGGGCCTTCTATATGGGGCACATCCAGACCGTTGTTGGAGAGCACATCGGTCAGCATCACGGCGGGACCGCCGGCATGAGTGATGACGGCGATGTTCCGGCCTTTTATTTCCGGGTAGGTGAACACGCCACACACGGTGGTCAGTTCCTGACGGTTATGGCAGCGCACGATGCCTGCCTTGCGGAAGAGCGCTTCCACAGCCTCGTCGGAGGTGGCCAATGCGCCGGTATGCGAAGAGGCGGCGCGACTGCCGGCGGCGGAACTGCCGGCTTTTACCGCGGCAATGCGGCAGCCTTTGTTGATCAGCGACCGGGAATGTTTCAACAGCTTGGCCGGATTAGAGACCTTCTCCATATAAAGCATGATGATACGGGAACTCTTCTCCGGGTCAAAAGTCTCGTCCAGATGTTCGAGAACCTCCTCGATGCCCATTTGCGCAGAGTTTCCGACAGCCCATACACTGCTGAAAGTAAGACCGTTGGAAATGCCGTACTCTTTGATGAACACTGCCGTCGCTCCAGAACCGGTCACAAATTCCACACCTTTCGGGTCAAGTGTCGGGATGGGAGCGTCGAAAGCGCCGCAATAGTTCGTGTTCAGGAAGCCGGTACAGTTCGGCCCGATCAGAGAACCGTTCACGCTGTTCACCGTGTCCACAATTTGGCGTTCAAGGCGTGCGCCCTCCTCGTTTTCCTCGCCAAAGCCGGCAGAGACGATGATGAAGCCGCCTGTGGCTTTCTGATGTGCAAGCACCTCAACCGTGTGCGGACAGAACTTGGCGGCAACGGCCAGTATGGCGCAGTCAACCTGCGGCAGGTCTTCAACCTGCTTGTAGCAAGTTATGCCTTGCACCTTGTCTTCTTTGGGATTAACGGCATAGACTGTTCCTTTGAAACTGCTGTTCTTGAGGTTCAGCAGAACCTTTCCGCCAGGTTTGTTAATGTTAGAAGAAGCACCGACAACTACAATGCTTTTAGGATCTATTAATTTCTTGTTGATCATTACGTGTTATTTAGTTTTAAACAAATAGATTATCGTTTAAGAATGTCTTTTTTCATCTTTTCGAGATGCTCTTCGAGTCTTTTTTCCATCTCCTCGCGACCGCTGTTGCGGTTGTCAACCACAACGGCACTGAAATAGAACTTGATTTTGGGTTCCGTGCCCGACGGGCGTACTGTCACCTTGCTGTTGTCGGTCATAATGAACTGCAGCACATCAGACGTGGGCAGATCGATTCGGTCGTTGCTGTCATGCCTTAAACTGAAGGAGCGGCCGGTCTTATAGTCGTTCATGACCACTACGGCCTTTCCGCCTAAAGTTTTAGGCGGGTTGTGGCGGAGGTTATCCATCGTCCTCCGTATTTTGGCCGCGCCCTCCTTGCCCGTTTCAGTCACCGAATGGAGTTTCTCTCCGAAATAGCCGTATCTGCGGTGTATCTCGTCGAGCACATCTGTCAGGCGCCGGCCGCGGGCAAGATAATAGGCAGCCATCTCAGCAATGAGGCAGCTGGCCGACACGGCATCCTTGTCGCGCACAAAGTCGCCGATCAGGTAGCCGTAACTCTCCTCGCCGCCGAAGAGAAACGTCTTGCACCCCTCTTTTTCCCTGATTTTGGCGGCTATGTACTTGAAGCCGGTGAGCACCTCTTCACAAGCCACGTTATAGTCGAGGGCGATGCGCCGGATAAGGTCTGTGGTGACGATGGTCTTCACCACCATACACTCTTCGTTGAGTTTTCCTGCGGCCTGGTATTGGGAAAGCAGGTAATAGCAGAGGAGCGCTCCGGTCTGGTTGCCGTTCATCAGCTGCATTTCGCCGTTTGCGTCACGCACGGCAATGCCTACCCGGTCGGAATCGGGGTCGGTGGCGAGCACAAGGTCAGCTTTTTCTTTGCGTGCCAGAGCCAGCGCCATCTCGAGGGCGGACCTCTCTTCGGGGTTCGGCGACTTCACCGTCGGGAAGTTGCCGTCGGGCTGTGCCTGTTCTTCCACCACGGAGACATTGCGGAAGCCGAAGCGGCGCAGCGCCTCCGGCACCATCGTGATGCCGGTGCCGTGGAGCGGCGTATAAACGACCTTCATCGTGCCGGCGTTGACAGCAGCCTCGGGGTTTATGCTGAGTGCACACACCCGCTCAATGTAAGTCTCTTCGGTACGGGGGTCAACCTCGGTTATCAGTTCGGGACAGGCATCCCAATTGACCATTTTGAAGGAAGTGATCTTGCCGGCCTCCTTGATGACATTCTCGTCGTGGGGCGGCACCAGCTGCCCGCCGTCCTGCCAATACACCTTATAGCCGTTGTACTCCTTAGGGTTATGCGATGCCGTAATCATAATGCCGGCCTGGCAGTGAAGGTGGCGCACCGCGAACGAAAGCACCGGCGTAGGGCGGACATCCTCAAACAGGAACGCCCGGATGCGGTTTGCCGACAGCACCTCGGCCGTAATGTGCGCAAACTCGCAGCTGTTGATTCTCGAATCGTAGGCGATGACTACCCTGACAGGCTCGTCTTTCCAGGCTTTTTTCAGATAATTGGCAAGCCCTTGGGTGGCTGTTCCCACCGTATAGCGGTTCATGCGGTTGGTGCCCACGCCCATAATGCCGCGCAGTCCGCCCGTGCCGAAACTCAAGTCCCGGTAAAAAGCATCCTGCAACTCCTCGGGGTCTTCTTTCCTGAGACGCATTATCTCGTCTCTCGTTTTCTGGTCGTAATCGTCTGAAAGCCAGACTTCTATTTTCTTTTGAATCGCTTTTTCCATAGTATTGGGAATTTGTTGGCAAAGATAACATAAAAGACATAAGGTTGCGGCTACCGTATCACGATCCGGTCGCGTATTGCCTTGCTGTAAAGAGAATCAACATAATTGTCGATCCTTTCGCGTTTCTTTTGGGCAGAAATCATCATACGGGCGGATTTCTGCTCCTCTTCGGTTTCATTGACGGAACGTTGTTCTTTATGGTCGAGCACCACCATAAGGTAATGGAATCCTTTTTCATCCTTTTCCACATACTGGTGTTGTTGCGCCACATTCTTCTCTACTTCGAACGGCAGTTCTGCCTGCACCTCTTCGAGATAGAGCCATGTGCTGTCGTCAATCATATACTCCACCGAATCTCCCAACATCGCCGCAAGTTCTTGTTTCTCGGCTTTGCGGCGGCTTTCATTGAAAAGGATCTCCTTTACCGGAGTTATCAGTTTTGAATTCAAAGAGAGTTTTACGTAGTTGATCTTAACAATTTCGCGGTCAATACGGTACCGGTTGTCAAACATGCGGTTAAAAGACCTCATCTCCTCGGCAGACACATCCTCTGAGGTCATTTCTGAGGCCAATTTCTGGAAATAGGCGTCAATAAGAAGGCTCTTGCGGCACTCCTCGAGCTGTCTCCCGAAACTTTTTTCACGGAGTGAAAGCTTTTTTTCAGCCTCATGCAGCACCAGTTGTTCCTTAATCCAGCTGTCCACGTAGGCATTGAAGAGCGACAGGCTGTCTTCAAGCGACAGGCCTATGGGTATGTTTTCGCAAACCTCTGAAAGATAGAGTTTATGATAATAGACTTGGGCCACAATCCGGTCTTTTTCCTGACAGCCGGAAGCGGCAAGCAGCAGTGCGGCACAAAGAAAGAAGAACCACCTTTTCACTTTCATTGTTTGCTGAGAATGGAACGGAACACCTTGTCGTCCGTCACAACGGGATACTTGGCGTGAAGTTCTTCCAGCCATTGTTTCTCTAATAATTCCTGATAGCGGTTGATGACCACGGCCCTGACATCGTCAAGCGGCTTGTAAACCACATTGCCGGCGGAGTCTGTTGTCCTGAACTCTTCTTTCATGTTTTGGTATAGGCGTTCAAGTCCTGCGCTGTCCTGAATGGCGGCGTTCCATACCTTCTGGCTGTTGATTTCATAGAGCAGCATGCCGTCGTGAAATTCATTCACAAGGTCACGGTACTCGGGGTATTTGCTTTCCAGTTGGGTCTTTTCGTACCGCAGGATGCGTTCGTTTGTGAATTTTGTGTAGAGCTGTTCCAGAAATTCTGCCATTGTTCCTTTAAGCGTAATGCCCTGATAGCGTGAGATGAATCTGGCAAATTCGACGGCAGAGAGAGAGACGTCAGCAAACGTGCACATCGGTTTCAGTTTTTCGATGCCTTTCAGTTCCGCGAGTTCGGTTTTGTCCGAAGAGAAGTAGTTGTCAGGGATATTCTTGTTGAGGAACTTCATGGTTGCTTTTTTTCCGGATTCGTTGAAAGAGTACTCTTTTTTGAGTTTAGCGATCATGGATTCTTGTCCTTTGCGGGCTCTTTCGTCGCGGGCGAGACGAGATTTCAGCAGGTACTTCGTCTCGTCGTTGACAGTGACATACTTTATAGAATCGAGGCGGATGAGGTGCCAGCCGAGCACAGAGGGCACGGGGTCGGAGACATCGCCGGGTTGCAGATGGATGGCGGCAGCGGTATAGTTGCCGGGCCGGCGGCCGGGGGCGAACGGAAGCATCTTGCCGCCCTTGTCTTTCGTAGCCTGGTCTTCAGAGAGTTCGGCGGCAAGGTTCTCGAACGAGCCTTGTCCGTTGCGCAAGCGGCGGGCTATCTCCCTGACCTTTGCAAGCGCCTCGGGCGAGCCTTGAGCGAGGGCGAGCGTATCGGCCACGAAAATCTGCGACACGAAAACTTGCGCCATTGCCGGCACCTTTTCATCCACTTTGATGAGGTGATAGCCGAAACGGGTGCGCACAGGCATCGACATCTGGCCGGCAGGCGTATTGTAGGCCGCTGTTTCGAATGGGTAAATCATCTCAAGCACAGAAAAATAGCCAAGGTCTCCGTGGTTGCCGCGCTGCATGCGTCCCGTCTGGGGATTTACGAAATCGCGGGCGGAGGGGTCTTCTGAGAACTCGGCTGCGGCATCGCCGAAATCCATGCCTTTCACGATGCGGTTGCGGATCTGCATGATCTTGTTCCAAGCCTCCAGCGTGTCTTTAGGGGAGGCTGTGGCGCTGCACTGCACGAGGATATGCGAAGCCCTGACTTGGTACTTGAAACGGTCGTAGGCCTCGTTGAGCAGACGGTCGCTCACCTCGCTGTCCACCAGGTACTGCTGTGCCGACTGGTTACGGTAGGATGCAAGTTCGCGGGCAAAAGCGGCTGACGTGTCCATCTTCAGCGACTGTGCCTCCTGCACCTTCAAACGGAAGTTGACATAAAGGTCAAGGTATTCGCGAAGGTCTTTTTCCGTGGCTTCGCTCAGCAGGTTGTTTTTCTGATAAGCCTTAAGGAACTCGGATTTCGTGACAGATTCGTCGCCCACCTTGACCAGCACGGGGTCTGACCCTTGCGCAAAAGCGCAAAATGTGGCCGGGACAATGAGCAATGCGGCTAAAAGACGTTTCATTTCTTGTGCAATCATATTTATTGTCTGTTCAATTTAAAAGGTTGCAAAAATACAAAAACAATCATTGCTTGCTGTCTCAAAACGGCGAAACAGCGCAAAACAGGCAAAGAAAAAAAAGTGATGGTCGGCTTTTTTAACTAATGCGTCGCTGACTGTTGGTGCAAGTACGTTTTTTTGTATCTTTGACGGCTTTTTTAAACGATTCTCAACCAATTTATAATCAGCATGAAAGAAACAGAAAAAGAGAGCAATGAGGTTTCCGGGGACATCAGGTTGCCCGACAATGCGCACCGGGAACTGAAGCCCGGCGAGAGTTACCGTCCCATATTGCGGGGCGACAAGCAGTATCCGGAGCTGAATGCCTGGACCATCACATGGGGCATCATTATGGCCATCCTGTTCTCGGCTGCCACGGCCTATTCGGGGTTGCGGTTCGGGCAGGTGTTCGAGGCCGCCATTCCCATCGCCATCATTGCCGTAGGCGCGTCAACGTTGGCAAAGCGCAAGAATCCCTTGTCAGAGAACGTGCTCATACAGTCCATTGGCGCCAGTTCCGGCGTCATCGTTGCCGGCGCCATCTTCACGCTGCCTGCCATTTATATCATCAAAGAGACCAACCCCGCGGCAGGTGCCGAGATACAGGTCAACTTTTTCCAGATATTCCTTTCCTCGCTGTTAGGCGGCTTTTTAGGCATTCTGTTTCTGATTCCTTTCCGCAAGTATTTCGTTTCCGACATGCACGGCAAATACCCTTTCCCCGAGGCCACGGCCACCACTGAAATTATCGTGTCGGGGGCGAAAGGCGGCAATCAGGCGAGGATGCTGTTGATAAGCGGGCTCATCGGCGGACTGTACGATTTTCTGATGACCACGTTCCATTTCTGGGCAGACACCATCTCCACACGCATGTGCGGCTGGGGCGAACGGCTGGCCATGAACCATAAGTTCGTCTTCAAGATGAGTGCAGAGTCTATCCTGCTGGGCACGGGATACCTCATCGGGCTCAAGTATGCGGCGGTCATCTGTGCCGGATCTGCCCTCTCGTGGTGGGTCATCGTTCCGCTGTTAGGACAATACGGGGCAACAGATGTCAACGGGACGCTCACCTCTTTGTCTTCCGCCGACCCCGACTTCCTCTTCGCCAACTATGCGCGCTACATCGGCATCGGCGGCATCGCGATGGCCGGACTGCTCGGCGTGTGCAAGTCGGCCGGCGTCATCAAGAAATCGCTCGGCTTGGCATTCAAGGCCGGCAAGCAGAAAGGCGGCGCCGAGGACACCTTGCGCACCCAGCGCGACATCCCCATGAAGATCATCCTCTTCGGCTTTCTTGCCGTACTGGTCCTGATGTTTCTGTTCTTCATATTTGGCGGCATGGAAATGAACTTCAAGCAAATCTTAGTGGGACTGCTCATCGTGTTCCTGTTCGCCTTCCTGTTCACCACCGTTGCCGCCACTGCCATTGCGACGGTAGGCACCAATCCCGTGTCTGGCATGACCATGATGACCCTGATACTCTCGTCGATCATCTTGGCCGCGGTAGGTCTGAAAGGCGGCGCCGGCATCCTTACGGCACTGGTCATCGGCGGCATCGTCTGTTCTGCGCTGGCTATGGCCGGCGGCTTCATCACCGACCTCAAGATCGGATACTGGATCGGCACCTCGCCGTACAAACAGGAGGGCTTCAAATTTGTGGGCACGCTGGTGTCGGCCCTGACCGTCGGCGCCGTCATCATGCTGCTGTCCAAGACCTACGGCTATACCGGCGAAGACGCTTTAGTGGCGCCGCAAGCCAACGCCATGGCAGCCATCATCCAGCCGCTTATGTTTGACGGATCCACGCCCTGGGTGCTTTACATCATAGGCGCCGTGCTGGCCATCCTGCTTGACGTCATCGGAGTGCCCGCACTGGCGTTCTCCTTGGGCATGTTCATTCCTTTGCAGCTCAACCTCCCGCTGCTGGTGGGAGGGCTGCTGGCCTGGTTCGTGAAGTCAAGGAGCAAAGACGAGACCGTAAACCGCCTGCGCGGCGAAAAAGGCACCCTGCTCGCATCCGGACTGCTGGCCGGCGGCGCCATCATGGGCGTGTTCAGCGCCATCCTCAAATACTGCGGCGTAGAACCCACTTTCATGGACAAATACATCGACAGCCCCCTGTTCAACATATTGTCAATCGTCATGTTTGCCGGACTGTGCGTCTATCTTGTTCTGCACGCGCTCTCGGCAGGGAAAAAGAAAGCCACTATTCAATAACCGCTAAAACAATACATCATTATGCATATCGCTGTTGCCGGAAATATCGGTTCCGGGAAAACCACACTCACAGGCATGCTTGCAAAACACTACGGATGGGAACCCCTCTACGAAAGCGTGGACAACAACCCCTATCTGGCCAGTTTCTACCAAGACATGCAGCGCTGGTCGTTCAACATCCAGATCTTCTTCCTTAACAGCCGCTTCCGCCAGATTCTCGACCTCCGGAAACGGAAAAAAGATGTCATCCAAGACCGCACCATCTACGAGGACGCGTTCATCTTCGCTCCTAACCTGCACGACATGAACCTGATGGCCACACGTGACTTCGAGAATTACTCCTCCCTGTTCGAACTGATGTCGCAGTTTATGCAAGCTCCCGACCTGCTGATATACCTCAAGGCCGATGTTTCAACGTTAGTGACCCAGATTCTCAAACGCGGAAGAGCCTACGAAGACGCCATCCGCCCCTCTTATCTCGAGAACCTGAACCACAAATACGACGAGTGGATCTCGAACTACAAAGACGGCAAACTGCTGGTCGTTGACGTCAACACCCTCAAGTTCGCCGAGAAACCGGAGGACTTCGGGGAAATCATAAACAAGATAGATGCCGAGCTGTTTGGCCTTTTCAAATAAAGAAGAATGAAACACATTGGAATAATACCGGCACGCTATGCCTCGACGCGCTTCCCCGGCAAGCCTCTCGCCCTCATCGGCGGGAAGGCTATGATACAAGTCGTTTATGAACATGCGCTGGAAGCCGGGTTAGACCTCGTTGCCGTGGCGACTGACGACGAGCGCATTGCCAGTCGCATTCAGGACATCGGGGGCACTGTCGTGATGACCCGTCCTGACCACCCATCAGGCACCGACCGCTGCGGCGAGGCAGCCGACAGACTGCAGCTGCTTGACGAAGATGTCGTCATCAACATTCAGGGAGACGAGCCTTTCATAAGCCGCAACGAAATCGAACTCCTCGTCCGGATGTTTGAACGGCCGGAAATAAACATAGCCACCCTTGTGAAACCGATTGACCGGGAAGAGGCACAAAACCCCAACAAAGTGAAAGTGGTCACCTCGTTCCGGCAAAAAGCCCTCTATTTCAGCCGCTACCCTATCCCCTTCGTTCGCGATGCGCAAGACCCTGCGCCGGGATACCTCCAGCACCTCGGCATCTACGCCTACCGCTGCGGCACGCTCCGCAAACTTGTCAGGCTGCTGCCATCGCCGCTCGAGAAAAGCGAGAAACTGGAACAATTGCGCTGGATGGAAAACGGTTTCGACATATTCACCGCGCTCTGCAACTATCAAGGCACCGGAATCGATACCCCCGAAGACCTTGAAAGACTGAACCTGCTGAACCCTTAACCCCTTCCCTTTTACAATATGATTACCTATATTATAAAAGCCCTGCAAAGAGACGGTTCCGTATTCATCAACGATTTAGGGACCTTCTCAACCCATTATGAGCCCGCCAAGATAGACGGCGATTTGCTGATTCCCCCTTGCTGCAAAGTGACTTTAACCTTGCAGCAGGACGAGCCCGATGAAACGGGCTTCATCAAGTTTCTCTGCGAAGAAAAGCAATGTATGATCACGCAAGCAGCGAAAGAGGTTTCACAATGGGTGGAAAACCTGAAAAATGCACTGCAGCACAACAAAAGCATCAGTTTTGACAATTTCGGCATCTTTTCCATCAACGAAAAAGGTACTATACGATTTGTATGCGATCATATTGCAGAACTCAACCACGAGTTTGAAGGCATGGAAATCGTTTCCCTTCCCAAAACCGGGGGTAAAGGGAAAGTTGCCGTCACCCTACCGGCGGAGCCAGAACCACAACCAGAACCACAACCAGAACCACAACCAGAACCACAACCAGAACCACAACCAGAACCACAACCAGAGCCACAACCTGAGCCACAACCTGAGCCACAACCAGAGCCAGAGCCAGAGCCAGAACCTGAACCTGAACCTGAACCTGAACCTGAACCTGAACCTGAACCTGAGCCACAACCTGAGCCACAACCTGAGCCACAACCTGATTCCGTGGAAGAGGAGGCTGACAACGAGGAGGGCAACGCCTCCGTGCCGCACAAGCACCGGTCGCTGCGTTGGCTCTTCATCTTAATCATCGTCATAGCCGTAGCCGTCATAGGACTTCTGTTCCGGCATCAGATAATGGACGCCGTGCAGCGCATACAGCACAAAACGGAAGCTCCCGCAGTGCCCGCCTTGGACGAGAGCGTTGCAGACTATCCGTCCGAAGAAGAGATGACCAATGAAACGGCAGACATCGCAAGCGAGCCTTGGAGTCCCGAAACAGTGAAAAGCACTGCGGACGGGCGATACAACTACATCCGTTTCGAGACCGGCCGTTTCTACGTCATAGCCGGCAGTCTGACCAACGAGAAAGACGCGGAACTGCACATCCGCCAAAAGGGGCTTGACGCGCACTCGCCCTATTTGCTGTTGCAGGACAATGTGAGCAACATCCGGGTGTGCATCGGCATATTCGACACTGAGGAAGAGGCAGAATCCTTCGCCAAAAGCATCAACCAGCACTATTGGGTACTCAAATGACAACACTTAAACATTTCTCATTAAAAAAACACATTCCTAACACGCTGACTTGCCTAAACTTGGCATGCGGTTGTCTTTCGGCAGCGGCCGCCTTGAAAGGGCATTTGGAAACGGCTGCCATTCTGATCATCATTTCGTCTCTTTTCGATTTCTGCGACGGGCTTTCGGCACGTATGCTGCATGTAACCTCGCCAATCGGCAAAGAGCTCGACTCGCTGGCCGATGTCGTCTCTTTTGGCGTGGCCCCCGCCATGATATCCTACACCTGGCTGAACCTCTGTCTTTATGAGATGTCGCCGGGTTACTACACTCCGCTGATGCAGTTGCTTCCTTTGGTTGTTCTCCTTGTGCCGGCCCTTTCGGCAGTGCGACTGGCCCGATTCAACATCGACGAGAACCAAAAAGAGTCGTTCCTCGGTCTTCCCACGCCTGCAAACGCCCTCTTTTTGGGATTCCTGCCCTTGACCGCCGAGCACATTGCCTTTCTCAACAATTTCTGGGCCGTTTGGGGGTTCTGCATCCTCTTCTCGCTGCTGCTCGTGTCACGCATCTGGATGCTGTCGCTCAAGTTCAAGGACTTCAAGTGGCAGGGGCTGAACATTGCCCGGTACATTCTCATCCTCCTCAGCATCGTGCTCATCGTCATCTTCCATTGGGGCGCATTTCCGCTCATCATCATGGTATATATCATCATTTCGCTATTCTATCACGCATTGGTAAAACTACAGATAATATGAAATACAATTCGGTTGCCCTTTTCTGCGGTTCATCCTCGGGCAACAACCCGCTTTATGCAGAGCAGGCCGCCCTCTTCGGCGCCATGGTTGCACAAAAAAGGCTGACCCTCTACTACGGAGGCGGCAGCATCGGACTGATGGGCAGCGCCGCCGATACTGCCATTACTCACGGCGGCACCGTCATCGGCATCGCCCCCGGCTTTTTCTCCAAGGGCAACGTGCTGTCCGACAAGATCTCAGAACTTATAATCGTAAATACGATGAGCGAACGCAAGCAGATGATGGAAGAAAGAGCCGATGCCTTTGTCATCTTCCCCGGCGGCTACGGCACGATGGACGAATTCTTTGAGGTGTTGACTGACGCGCAGCTCGGCCTTCATGACAAACCCGTGCTGGTCTATAATTTCAACCATTTCTTTGACCCCTTGATGGCGCAACTGGACTTTTTCTGCAAAGAAGGCTTCCTCCGTCCTTTCCACAAAGGGCTGCTGCTTTCCGCCACGACCGTTGAGGGCATCTTCGACGCGCTCAACGGCTACGAAAACACCAACGACCGCAACTGGCTGAACAAAATCAAGCAATAACCCCTATCCCCATTACAGAAGAAAATGCAATTCAACGATGTTCTTGTAGCCCAGACCTTGAAGACGCAGCTGCTGACGCAGGTGCACGAACGCCATGTTGGCCATGCCCAACTCTTTCTGGCGCAGCCCGGCAACCATGCTTTTGCGTTGGCCATCGCACTGGCACAGTACCTTTGCTGCGAGCATCCCACCGGAACCGATTCTTGCGGAGTCTGTCCGTCGTGCATCCAATTCGCCAAGCTTTCGCACCCTGACCTGCACCTCTACTTCCCGAACTGCACCACTAAAGAGGTGAAAAAAGACCCTGACTCCCAATTACTGGCGCAGGATTTCAAGAACTTCGTTTTCAAGCACAACTACCACATTGAGTTGCAAGACTGGCTTGCGGAGCTGGACGGGGAGAACAAACAAGCCTCCATCAACATCCGCGACTGTTCGCACATCATCGCACAGAACAGCACCCGTTCCTTTATGGGCGGCTACAAAATCTACATCATCTGGAACGCCGACCGGCTGCACCATACCGCCGCCCCGAAACTGCTGAAAACGCTCGAAGAGCCTGAGAGCAGTTCCTTGTTCATCCTCATCACCGAAAAGCCGGAACAGATCCTCAGCACCATCCTTTCCCGGACACAGTTGGTAAAAATCCCAAGGCTCACGGACGAAGAACTGTCCAATGCGCTCCTGCGTGACATCGAAGGGATAAACGAAGAGACGGCGCGCAACATCGCCCTCATCGCCGAAGGAAACTACAACAAAGCCTTGCAGATTTTTGAGGACGGCAGTGAAAGCCTTGAATTGTTGAACGCCTTTCAGGCTATGATGCAGAGCGTGATGGCCTTTGCGAAGCAAAGGCCGCTCAACGAAATAGGCTATGCCGACGTGCAGAAGCGCTTTGCGGGAATCGTGGCACAAGGGCGCGAAAAGCAGAAAGAGTTCCTTGTCCTAACGCTCAGAATGTTACGGAATCTGCTGATGCAGAACTCAGGCAATGCGGCCGTCGCTAAACTCACCGGCCAAGAGCGTGAAGCTATCGCCCCCCTCGCCGCCCTGAACCTCAAACACATCACCAAGATGACCGACGAGTGCGACAAAGCGCTCTACCATATCGGGCGCAACGGGAACACCGCCTTGATCTTCACGGACCTCTTCTTCAAACTGGCGGAAAGCATAAAATGACCTTGCCGCCTATACCTCGTGATTTAAGTTCACGACATCTACGAACTGACAAAAAAGCATTGCCCGATCCAGACATAATAGACATAGTCATAAACAGCAGAAAAGAGAACCTTTCCTTTTTTTCCAGCAACAGCCCAAAGAGAAACCCTAAAACCCCGAACAATGAGATACAAACCGCTACCGTCATCATTCTATATCCGCAACCGCAAAAATGTAGTCGGAGAAATGGAGAAAAACTCGCTTGCCGTACTCGTCTCGCACGACGAATACCCGCGCAGCGGCGACACGACGCACCCGTTCCGGCAGAATGCGGCGCTCCTCTACCTCTGCGGCATTGACCAGGAAGAGACCTTCCTCACCCTTGCACCGTGGCATCCGAATCCAGCCTATCGCGAAATCCTTTTCATCAAAAACCCGTCGCCCGACAGAATCATTTGGTTCGGTCACCGGCTTAGCAAACAACAGGCTTCAGAGATTTCGGGCATCCAAACCGTTATGTTCTCCGAAGCATTTCCGGACGTGCTCAACGACCTGATGGTTCACTCCTCGTCCGTTTACCTTCACTTGCCGGAAGATGCACGCATGAGACCGGGATTCCCCACCCGCGAAGTCCGGTTTGCCAAGCAGTTGCAGACAGACTATCCCCTGCACCGCTACCGCCGTCTTGCGCCCATCCTGAACGCGCTGCGCTGCGTGAAGTCAGCAGAGGAGTTGGCCGCCATGAAATACGCCTGCTCCATCACGAGCAAGATGTTCGAGAGCGCCCTCGCCGTCATCGGCCCCGGGAAATACGAATATGAAGTTGAGGCCGCCATGACCTGCGAACTGCTCCGGAACGGAGGCAGTGCCCATTCATTTGCGCCCATTGTGGCCGCCGGCGCCGACACCTGCATCCTGCACTACATCAAAAACGACAAAGTCATGAAAGACGGCGACCTGCTGCTGATGGACTTCGGGGCAGAATATGCCAACTATGCCGGCGACTGTTCCAGAACCGTGCCCGTTAACGGCAAATTCACGCCAAGACAAAGGGAAGTGTATGAGGCCGTGCTCTCCATCTACAAGGCAACGGTCCCGAAATTCAAGCCGGGCATGACCATCCACAAGATCAACGATTTCGTATTCAAAAAAATGGACGAGGCGCTCATCGGGCTTGGTCTATACACTTGGGACGATGTCAAGAACCAAAACCCTGACGCGCCCTGTTTCAAGAAATACTACATGCACAACACCAGCCACTTCATCGGCATTGACGTCCATGACACAGGTGAACGCGATTGGGTGTTCCAGCCGGGCAATGTGTTGAGTTGCGAACCCGGCATCTACATTGCCGAAGAGGGCATCGGCATCCGTATTGAAACCGACGTGGTGGTCGGCGAAACGCCTGTTGACCTCTTTGCCGGCACCCCCGTAGAAGCCGATGAAATAGAAAGAATCATGTCTGAACGCTTCTGATCCTATCGGCCGGAAAAAATGTCACTGTTAGATAACATCCTGCGCTACCGCAGCCTCTCCATCGTCGGCATGGCCAAGAACACCGGAAAGACGGTATGCCTGAACTATATCTTGGAGCGCCTTCAAGGCAAAGGCAAAAGCGTAGCCGTCACCTCCATCGGGCTGGACGGAGAAAAGACAGACCAGGTGACACAGACGGAAAAGCCGGAGGTAACCCTGCATGCCGGCACATACTTTGTCACGTCAGAGTTCCACTACCGGCAGCGCGAACTGCTTTCAGAAATCTACAACGTGTCAGACGAAACCACCTCGTTGGGGCGACTGGTTACGGCCAAGGCCATTCAGGACGGGAAAGTCATCATTTCAGGACCCTCCTATTCGGAACAGGTCCGCCGTACAATCAAACAGTTGCAAAGCCTCAACATAGACCTGACCATTGTGGACGGGGCGCTCTCGCGCAAAAGTTCCGCATCCCCTGCCATTACAGAAAGCTTGATACTGACCACCGGCGCCGCTGTTGCCCCTGACCTGAACTCCATCGTCAGCAAGACCCGTTTCGTATTCATGCTCACACAATTGCCGCAATTTGAAACCATCCTGCAAGAGCAGTTGTCAGATGCCGACACGGGCATCTACGCCCTCGAGAATGACAAAGCCGTCAGGCTGCCCATAGCCTCGCCACTGCTGTTTTCCCAAAGCAAAGACATCCTGTTCAGCCACGGAAACACCCTGTTCGTAAGCGGAATCGTCGTTGACAAAATGGTCGACTATCTGCGGATGCAACCGCAAATAAAAGAAATCCATCTTGTAGCAAAGGATTTTACCAAAGTTTTCGTTTCCCCCTATGTCCTGCAAGGTTTCCTTCAGAAAGGCGGGAAGCTTTCGGTCTTGAAGCGTCCGAACCTGATTGCCGTATGTGCCAATCCCACCTCGCCGTCAGGATTCAAAATAGATTCTGGATTGCTTTGCCGCTCCTTGCAGGAGGTAATCAGTGTGCCTGTCTATGACATCAAAAAAGGCGCAGGCGACTGACGGCACAGCATTCCAAGAACACCGTTGTGTATAAGAATAATTCACGAGAACACCAACAACCCTCATTAAAGCAAGAAAATGAACAATGACACTGCAAATGACCGTTACCTGCAATCAACTCCGATGCTGGACTTCGGGCACAGTTCCATCCAAAAATTAGTGCAAGAGCGTGCTTGGCAATCGTTGGAACCAACCCGACGGGCGCAAGCCATCTATGGTTTCGTGCGCGATGAGATCCTGTTCGGCTACAACGTGGACGACAGTATCGCAGCCTCGCGGGTACTTGCCGACGGATACGGACAGTGCAACACCAAGGGCACGCTGCTGATGGCGCTGCTGCGGGCTTGCCACATCCCATGCCGTGTGCATGGATTCACCATCGACAAACGGCTGCAGCAAGGAGCGATGAGCGGCATAGTCTACCGGAGTGCGCCCCGCAACGTGTTCCATAGTTGGGTAGAAATAGAACTCAACGGTCAATGGTTTGACTTGGAGGGATTTATCCTTGACACCGCCTATCTGAGAGCCTTGCAGTCCAAATTCCGCCCCGCAGCAGACGGGTCGTTCATAGGCTATGGCGTGGCCACCCGCAACTTCAAGAACCCGCCCGTAGATTTCAACAGCTGCAGCACCTACATCCAGAGAGAGGGCATCAACCAGGACTTCGGAGTCTATGACAACCCCGACGCCTTGCTGAAAGAGCATCACCAAGAGATGAGCGGTCTGAAACGGCTTGCCTACCGGTTTGTCGGCCGTCGTTTAATGAACCGCAATGTCAACCGCATAAGGCGTGGACACTAACTTGACGACAAACATCATTAACTTTATAAAACACGGAAAACCATGGAAATAACCACTCCCCTGATTCTCGGCTTAATCATCGGTCTCCTTATAGGGCTTCTCATCGGCATGCTACTGTCGGTCAAGGCGAACAGCAAAGTCCAGACCTTGACAAAGAGTTTGGAGCAGACGAAGCAGCACAACATGTCTGAAATGCAGGCGCTAAAAGAGAGTCATGAAAAAGAGACGGCTCTGCTGAAAGAACAGTCAGAAGACGGGCGGCGGAATGCCGAACAGTTGCGTCAAGAAAGCGACAAACAATGGAACGACCGATTAGAGGCCATGAAGCATGAAGTGCAGCGCCTCATAGCGGAACAGCAGAAAACCGCCGCCGACCAGTTGGCCGCAGGACAGAGTGCGCTGCAGGAGAACAACCGGGTGCAGATGTCTGAACTGCTGAAACCCGTGAAAGAACAATTTGAAGCTTTCCGGAAGTCGGTGGAAGAGAACAAAACTGCAAGTGAGGTAAACAAAAACGAGATCAAGGGGGCATTCACCAATGCGCTGGACCTTTTCAGGCAGGAGCAGCAGCAAACCGTCGCCGCACTGCGCGAAGAGACCTCAAAGATAGGCACAGATGCCGCCAACCTGACCAAAGCGCTCAAGGGCGACACCAAACTGCAAGGCAATTGGGGAGAGATGGTGCTGGAGAGTCTGCTGGAGAAGAGCGGCCTGCGCAAAAACGAAGAGTATCTTGTACAAAGTTGCGCAAAAGGCGAAGCGGGGAACACACTCCGTCCGGATGTCATCGTCAAACTGCCCGGGAACCGCAACATCATCGTGGACTCCAAAGTCTCGCTTACAGCGTATGCCGCTGCCGTGTCGACCGACAAGGAAGAAGAGAAGAAACAATACCTCAAGCAAAACACACAAAGCCTGAGGAAGCATGTGGACGAACTGTCCGGGAAGAACTACGGCAAAGCCGTGGACGGAGCCATCGGCTATGTGCTGATGTTCGTGCCGATCGAGTCTTGCCTTATCGCTGCCATAGAATCTGACCCGAGCCTCTACAACTACGCATACGACAAGAAAATCGTCATCATATCGCCGACCAGCCTGCTTATGGCGCTGCAGCTCGCCTACAACCTTTGGCAAAACGACCGGCAAAGCAAAAACGTAGAAAACGTCATGAAGGCGGCCGCCGACCTTTACGACAAGGCGGCAGTCTTTCAGAAGTCATTCACGGAAATCGGTGACAAGATCAATGCATTGGCCAAGGTGTATGAAACGGCACAAGTGCAGTTTTGCCAAGGGAACGGCAACCTCATACGACGGGTAGAAAACCTGAAATCGTTAGGGGTGACCCCTCACAAACAGCTCAAAGCCGCTGACGACAGCGAATAGCGGGCAGCCGTGGCTGTTTCAGGAGAGGGAGCAGGTTTCACGAGTACATTTTTTGTATCTTTGCCAACTGCTTGAAAAGGACTTTTTCAGGAAATACGCACTATTTAAGCGGAAAATTGCAACTTATACTAAATCAATATATTAAAATTAAAAAACATATTATGTCTAAAACGCTTTTCTTAGGAGATGAGGCTGTTGCACAGGCCGCATTGGATGCTGGTTTATCTGGCGTGTATGCCTATCCCGGAACCCCATCTACCGAAATCACAGAATTCATCCAAAACTCAAAGCAAGGACGTGCGGGCGAGGTGCACAGCATCTGGGCCGGAAACGAGAAGACCGCAATGGAGTCGGCCATCGGCATGTCATACGCCGGCAAGCGTTCTATGGTCTGCATGAAGCATGTGGGGCTGAATGTGGCAGCCGACCCGTTCATGAACTCATCGATCACGGGAGCCAACGGCGGCATGGTTGTCGTGGTTGCAGACGACCCGTCGATGCACTCTTCGCAGGACGAGCAGGACTCGCGCTACTATGCCAAGTTCGCGCTCATTCCCTCTTTCGAGCCCTCAAACCAGCAAGAAGCCTACGACATCACGTATGCCGCCTTTGACTATTCGGAGAAATACCACACACCGGTGCTGATCCGTCTCACCACGCGTCTGTCGCACTCCCGTGCCGGCGTTGAGCGCAAGGCCGAACGTGCCCAGAACGCCCTTCACATTGAAGAGAACCCGAAGCAGTACATCCTTCTGCCGGCAAATGCCCGCATGCATTACCGCAATCTGTTGGCAAAGCAGGCCTCTTTTGAAGAAGATTCCTGCAATTCGCCGTTCAATGCCTACATTGACGGAACTGACAGGTCATTAGGTGTCATCGCATCCGGCATCGGCTACAACTATGTAATGGAAAACTTCAACGGACAGCGCTGCCCCTACCCTGTGCTCAAGATCTCGCAATACCCGCTGCCCTCCAGACTCATCGCCCGCATGGTTGACGAGTGCGAGAAGGTACTGGTGGTAGAAGAGGGATATCCTTTCATCGAGGAGCAAGTCCGCGGGGTGCTGAACCGCACCGGCTGCATCCAAGGGCGCATGAGCGGCGAACTCCCGCGTGACGGCGAGCTCAACCCCAACCTTGTTGCCAAGGCCTTAGGGCTTCCCGACAGCTACGGCATGCCCGTGCCGGAGCTTGTCGTGCCCCGTCCGCCGGCACTCTGCAACGGCTGCCCTCACATCGACTCCTATCTGGCCATCAATGCCGCCATGGAGAAATACGGCAAAGGCAAAGTGTTCGCTGACATCGGCTGCTACACGCTCGGCGCTCTTCCTCCTTACAATGCCATTTACACGACCGTTGACATGGGTGCGTCCATCACCATGGCCAAAGGCGCCGCGGACGCCGGCCTCCGTCCCGTGCTGGCCGTCATCGGGGACTCCACGTTCACGCACAGCGGCATGACCTCCCTGCTGGACTGCATCTACGAGAACACGCCGGTAACCGTCATGATTCTTGACAACAGCACCACGGGCATGACCGGCGGACAAGACTCGCACGCATTAGGAGTGCTTGGCGAGATCTGCAAAGGCCTCGGAGTGAAGGAAGAACACATACACCGCATCAAACCGATGAAACAATACCACGAAGAGAACGTGAAACTCATCGAGCAAGAACTGGAGTATGAAGGCGTATCCGTCATCATCCCGACCCGCGAATGCATCCAGACCTTGAACCGCCGCATGAAAAAACAGCAGGCCGCAAAGGCAGCGGAATCGAAACAATAATCCCGGGAACGCGAACAAGAATACTAAATATCAATACAGCATAAAAATGAAAATAGACATCATATTAGCAGGAGTCGGCGGACAGGGCATCCTGTCAATTGCCACCATTGTAGGTCATGCCGCCGTCAAGAGAGGCATGTTCATGAAACAGGCCGAAGTACACGGCATGAGCCAGCGCGGAGGCGACGTGCAGTCGCATTTCCGCCTTTCCGACCACGAGATCGCATCCGACCTCATCCCTATGGGCAAAGCAGACATCATCATCTCGGTAGAGCCGATGGAGTCGCTCCGTTATCTGCCCTGGCTCAACAAAGAGACCGGCTGGCTCATCACCAACGACCAGCCTTTTATCAACATCCCCAACTATCCCGCCCTTGACAAGCTTTCGGCGGAACTCGGGAAACTGAAAAACAAGGTGGTCATCAACGCCGACCAGATCGCCAAAGACCTCGGCTCTGCCCGTTCCGCCAACATGGTTATCTTAGGCGCAACCTCTCCGTACCTTCAAATCCCGTTCGAGGAGATCGAGGCCGCCGTGCGTGAGAACTTCGCCCGCAAAGGCGAAGACATCGTCAACGTCAACATCGCCTGCCTGCGTGCAGGAAAAGAATTCGCCGAAAAACTGTAAAACCTGTTCGTACAATGAACAACCTTACAGAGTTCTTCAAACAGAATTTTCACTATTTCCTGCTCGTATTGCTCCTGGTCATCAGTTTCGTGTCCATACGAAAGTCGATGGCTTACAGCCAATACAAATTAGACATGGCCTGCCAAAGCATCATAGGGCCGGTACAGCAGAAATGGGCTGAGACCCTGCATCGTTTCAGTCTCGGCAAGGAGAACGAAGAACTCGCCCGGCAGAACATCGCCCTTCTCCGCGAGCATGGCAACATGTTCATGGAGAAGAGCGACACTGTTCTGACGATGAAAAGCAAGACCGACTCGCTGCACCCGGTCAGCGTACGGCTTTACGACTACACTTTCGCACACGTCATCTACAACTCCACCGATCAGGTTGCCAACTGCATCATCCTCGACAAGGGTTCCAAAGACGGCATAGAAAAGGAGATGGCCGTGACATCCCCGAAGGGCGTAGTCGGCGTGGTGCAAGAGGTGTCCGACAATTTCGCGTACGTCCTTCCCGTATTGAACCGGAATTCGCGCATCAACGCGATCGTGGCGCCCCTTAACCAAGTGGGCACCATCGTGTGGGAGGGCACGGACCCTGAAACCGCCCTTCTGGAAAACATCCCCCAACATCTTGAAATCAATATCGGCGACTCCGTGCTCACCAGCGGGTACTCCCGCATTTTCCCCAAAGGGCTTTTCATCGGTTCCGTCAAGGAGGTTTCTTCCGGAGAAAATGCCAGTTTCCTGACCATTAAGGTAAAACTGGGCGCCGACTTCTCAAGGCTCAACACCGTCTACCTGATCCGGAACCTCTACAAGTCCGAGATTGACGCGCTCAAGGCAAAACAAGATTCGGTCAACGCTAAACTGCTCAATTAAAGGATGAATAACGTAACGGCAAACATACTGCGCTTTCTTATAATGATCCTCCTGCAGGTGTTTTTGTGCGACTATATCCACCTGTTCGGCTTCATCACGCCTGCATTCTATCTGCTGGCGCTTTTCCTGCTGCCCCTCGACATGCCTAAGTCTGCACAGTACCTTGTCGGATTTGCAACAGGCTACATTGTCGATATGTTCGGCCATACCTTAGGGGTGAACGCAGCAGCGTGCACGGTCATCATGTTCATTCGCCCCTACTTGACCCGTTTCCTGAACGGGCGGAAAGTGAGCGACACTGTTGACAAGCCTATACCGGGAGTCAAGAACTTCAAATGGTTAGCCCTCTATGCCGCCGTGCTCACATTGGTGCACCAGACTATGGTCATCATGGTTGAAACCGCCACGTTCAGCCATTTCGGGCACACCTTGCTGTGCATTTTAGGGAACAGCTTGCTGACTGCTTTCTTCATCCTCTGCACCGAGTACATCTTCTATCCCGTAAAAGGAAAAAACAATTAGCAAAAATGAAAACACGGGGAAAACTGCTGCTGCTTTTCATCTTTGCCTTGCTGTGTTCGTCGTGCAGCCCTACACGGACGCTCACCGGCCGCCAGCAGATGCTGATGCGCAACAACGTGACCGTGACAGATGCTCCGGGCACGGACTTCAGCAACCTGAAATCCTACTGCCGCCCGATTCCAAACACCCGCTTCCTTAGCATGTTTCTGATCAAACCATGCTGGTATTCCATGGGGCAACCGCGATACAGCAAAAAAGACAGCACTTTACACGACGGAAAGATCAGGCAATGGATGCGCAACAACCTCGGCGAAGAACCCGTGCTTTTAGACTCTGCCGAAATCGAAAAATCCATCAGGCAACTACAGATTGTGATGAAACAATCCGGCTATTTCGACGCCGATGTGTCCTGTGAAGTGCTCACGCGCCGCAGAAACCACAAGAAAGTCACCGCCAACTATCTGGTCAAGGCTGGCAAAGCCTACCATATCAGCCGCATCGCTTACGACATAGCCATTCCTGAATACAAGAAAATCATTGTGTTGAACAAAAACGAGAGCCTGCTGCGCGAAGGCATGCAATACAATGAGAACGCCATCTCCTCTGAGATGACCCGCATCATCAACCTTATACGCGACCAGGGTTATTACTATGTGGAAAAGTCAATCCTGAGTTGCGAAATCTCCTTTGGCTTGCCGGAAGACACCGCGGGAGACGGCACGGACAGCGTATCCCTGACTTTCATTATGCGGACACCGGAAACGACAGGGAACGCGAACCGGTACCTGTACAAATACACCTACAACAACGTCTTCATCTATCCGTTCTTCAATGCCTCTGCCGCCGTGCCGGCCCGTTATGACACCGTGCTTACCCTGTCGCGGAACAAAGGCGACGTCACCAACTACTACTTCATCACGCCGCGGTACGACTGGATGAGCAAGCCCGTCAAAGACTTCCACTACTCCACCATCACCGACGGCATCTACACCCGCCGCGGCATGCCCTACTCACAGAACGCCCGTAAAATGAGCAGCCGTGCCATCGGCCGCCTTGACAACTTCAGCGCTTGCAGCATCGAGTTTGTCGAGGATGAGAACCTGTTCGACACCCTCAAGCACACGGGAGTATTGGACGTACACTACCGGCTCACGCCGATGAAAATACACAGCGTTGGCGGTCAGGTGGACTTGCGGAACGACAAGTCTGCCGTTTCGTTCTCCTATTCCAACCGCAATCTGTTCCGTGGGGCGGAGCACCTTACCGTAAACCTTTCCGGCGGCTATTTCTACTATTCGCTCAACAACCTGTTCCGGAACGACCGCACCTATGCCTATCCTGAGTTCGTGGTTTCGGCCTCGCTCACATTCCCCAACCTTTTCCTTTTCCGCAAAACGCAGCGTGAAAACGGCATCAGCTACAGCACCGCCATCAATGCCGGCGTAGGCTATTCCGGGCTGTACCACCGGCTGATTTTCAACACTGGACTCACCTATCAACTGAAACCTAACAATTACATCGCCCACAACATCAGCCCTATCGACATCAGCACAGTCAACAACAACGACAAGCGGACGGCGCACATTCTCAACTACGACAGTTATCCGGAATCTTACCAACATAAATTCGGCAAATTCTTCCTTCTCTCGTTCAAGTACAGCCTCAACTACATCGTACCGTTCAAGACCGAGAAAAAGAGACACAACATGTTGTTCTCGCTCAACCTCGAATCGTCGGGCATGACAATCGGCGGGCTCAACGCACTCATCAGCCCTGACAGACGTTGGACCCTCGGCCGCAACCATCTTGACAGTACCGGCTACGACTACACCAGTTTCGAAAAAGTGGAATTCGTCTACAACTATACATACCGTATCAACCCCAAGAACTCTGTTGCCATGAGACTCTCGGCCGGAGGCATCATCCCGGTAGGCAAAGAGTCTTACATCCCCTACGAACGGGGATTCTATATGGGCACCAGCAACAGCATGCGCGGCTGGGGCTACCGCGGGCTCGGCCCCGGCTCTTACGAACGGCAGAAAGACAGCCTTTTTACGGGCGACATTATGTTAGAACTGAACTTGGAGTACCGCGGAACTATCTATAACTCCTTCAAGTTCGGAATATTTGCAGACCTCGGCAACATCTGGCTTGCCAAAAAGAACGCCGATATGCCCAATGCCGACTTTGACATCCGGAGGTTTTACCGCGAACTTGCCCTTGACGCAGGTGCAGGATTGCGGCTCGACTTCGACTTCCTGATCATCCGTGTTGACTATGCGTTGCCCATATATGATCCCACGCGGACATCTTGGGGACGCTGGATAAACAGCCAATGGTTTCACGGCAACCGTAAACTCAGGTGGGTGGACGGGTTCAAACTCGCATTCGGATATGCTTTCTGAAAGGTTTGTCCTGGTCAGGTGTTGTCAGGAACACTGAAGTCAGTTCTATTCTATCTCCTCAATTATCCTGTTCAGTCCGAGAAACTCCGCACAAGTGAGTGCCGCTCCTATCGTGACGCCGAGGATGCCGTGCGAGTTGATATTCTGACCTGTCATAAACAGGTTCGGTATCTTAGTACGTTGAGAGACAAGCGTCTGTGTGGGGAAATTCTTGTCTCTGGACACGCCGTACATTGATCCGTTACAGGTGGCTGTATAGTCGCGGTAGGTAAGCGGCGAGGAAGTCGTGTAATCCTCAATGGCACTGCGGATGCCGGGGAAAGATTCTTCCAGCACATCAAGGTAATGTTCGGCTGTCTGCTGCTTAAATGCTTCGTAATCAGCGCCACGTCGACCGGTACGTGTTTCTGACCAACGTTCTGTCTCCTCGTATTTCATATAGCCGATCATCTCCGCGCTTTGGGCCCAAAGCTGATTCTGCTCTGTACACTGGTGCATAAACAGGTAGTTGTAGATAGGGTCGCCCGTCTTCCGGTTGCCTGCCTCCCACACATCCTTGCCGCGATACCAGAAGAAATTGCGGTTAAGATACGGCACACGGTTCTCTTTGAATTTCATATAGACCGTAAAGTTGGCGATGCTGTTTTGCAAACCGCAGATGCGTTCGCGGTACACCTTGCGGATAAGCTTTGAATCGACCATATTGACGGTAGCCAGCGGATGAACATTAGAGATGACAGACTTGGCCGGCACAAACTCGCCGGAAGCCAGTTCGACGCCCACAGCCTTGCTGTCGTCGCACACAATGCGCCGCACTTCGCTGCAAGTGCGCAATTCACCGCCGAAACTGCGTATGGAACGTGCCAGTGACCGGGCTATGGCGTCACCGCCGCCCACAATGCGCCAAGCACTCTGCATATAAAAATTGTTGATGAGGGCGTGAATGTACGTCGGAGTGCTGTTCTTGATGCCTGCATAAAGCGGCAGGTTGGCGGCCAACACATTCTGCAATTCCGGATTCTTCGTGACGGAAGCGATAAAATCATTGACACTGCTCTTGACATAGCTCGCCTCGATGAACACATGCTCCTCCACCTTGCGAAGATTATACAAAGGCGAAGCGTCTGCTATGGTGCGCACACGGCGTACATAATCCTTGATTTCGGAACGGCACGACGGAAAACTTTCGCTGAGTGTTTCGATAAAGTTCCCGTATCCGGAAGCGTAGCGGTACTGCTTTCCGCCTATGCTGTATATGTCATAGCCGTCCTCGTCAAGCAGGTTGAGCTTCACATCTCCGGAGAGCCCCAGGTACTTGAAAAGCCTGTTCATGATTTGCCCCTCCATCATGCTGCCGATATAGTGCATACCCGTATCGTAAGAGACACCGAATCTGCGGAAGGTCTGCAGGCATCCGCCAATCTGTGCGTTCTTTTCGAGAAGCAGCACTTTAAAGCCGTTTTTGCTTAGAATATAGCCGCACACCAACCCCCCGAGGCCTGTGCCTGTAATCACAATATCGTAAGAATCGTCCATCTATTTCAACAACATTTATTCGTCCAACACCAGATCAAAGCCCTTTGTATCGGGCGGCAGGGCAGAATAGGTCAGGTTTCCCGGCACTGCTGCGCAATTTTTTGCAATGTCAAGGCTCCCGTTGTCAGCTTCGCAAGCGGTCACCGACACGTCGCGGCGCAGCAAGGCAGCCAGCAGCGACAGTTCACCGTATCCGCAATGGAGGTAGAGCAGCGTCCCGTTTTCGGGCACCGCCCGCAATGCGTCTGCAAGATGATGCTTTGCGCGCATTTTCTTACGGCATGACAAGTCGACCTCTTTTCCCTTGTACATGTAACTGTGCCGCACCAAATCCTGCAGATAGTCGGGGGTCTCACACTCTGCGCGCAACTGGCTATACATACTGCGGCTCCGGCGGCACACCAGCCGGGCAATGTCACGGCACGCTTTGCCGTTCCTGAAATCTGCATTGTCCGGGGTTATGCGCTCTCCGACCAGCAGCGTGACACTGCCCTTATGGATCATCCTCTCATGTTTGGCCAACATGTCGCGTGTGCCGTGCAGCACAACCGGCAGAATGTCCATGCCCAGTTCTTCCGCCATAAAGAAAGCCCCCTGATGGAAACGGCCCACGCTGTTGTTTTCAGCGCGTGTCCCCTCCGGAAACACCAGCAATGAGTACCCTTTGGCTGCCATCTCCCGTAATTTATGCACATTTTGTTCCATACCGTTCGACACCGGCATTGAGTCGCTGTAGCGAAGCACACTCCGGTAGAACGGCATATTCCAAGCCCACTCGTTGGTGAGCACTGTCAGTTTCGGAGTCATGGCAAGCGTATAGAGCAAGTCAAGGTGCGACTGGTGATTGCAGACAATGACCGCCGGCTTGCTGAAATCCTCCCCGTACGGGTTGACGACCCGGAACGAAGTGCCTGGAAGGATCCGTGAAAGCCCTTTCATCATCAGTTGCAGAATACGATGGAACATCAGCCTCCGCCTGTCAGTACGGCGACCTGTACCCAGCAGCACAAAACCGCAGAGCGTGATTACGGCAAAGCCGAAAATAAAATAGAGCCCCCCGACAATCATCATCAAGATACTCATAATGGTCACGGGATAACGGCGCGGTCTCCCGCCGGATGTCGTGAGCCATTTGAACAGCACCGGCGGTACAATGCAGGCCATCAGCACAACCGAAAACATGCCGACCATAGTCACTTCGGCGAGCGACCGCATGGCCGGGTGTTTGGCGAATATCAGCATACCGATGCCAATGAACATGATGGAGGCCGACAAGATAATGGAGTTCTTGAACTGCGACACCATCTTCCGGCCGCAAGCATACTCGTATATCAGCCCTTCGGTGACAAAAATAGAATAATCGTCGCCCATTCCGAAGATGAAAGTCGCCAAAATGACATTAACGATATTGAAGCGGACGCCGGTCATGCCCATAATGCCCAATATCCAGATCCAGGCAATGACCAAGGGCAGGAAAGCGGTAAGGCATAGTTCGATTCTGCCGAACGAGAACAGCAGGAACGCAAACACGATGAAACCGCAAATGCAGAGCACATAGTCAAAATCGTCAGACAGTGCCGACACCAGCCGCGCCGCCATCGACGAATCTGTAAAAGAGAACACGCCAGGGTGTTCCTTGTTGAGCCGTTCCTCCACACGGGGGGCTTGACTCTTTTCCACTTTCAGGATGCTATACACCAGGGCCTTGCCCTCTTCAACCGACACATATTCGGCAGCGGGGCCGTTACGGACAGGGTCAAAAAAAACCTCGTCCTGCACTTGGTATGGTTTGGTAACGATTTCCTTGCATTTGTCAAAAGCCGCTGGTGCGAAGCCGTTGTGCGCTGCGGCCCGGTCAAGCCTGTCGAAGAAAACCTCGCGCCGTCCTTCCCAAAAACGCTCCCAACGTTGGAGGCGCTCTTCCTGCATGCTGCGCGACGGCAAGAATGCAGCAATGCCGCTGATGCTGTTCACTGCCGTGTCACAACGCAGCGAGTCGAGCAGCGCGCTGACGTCCTCGTATGCCGTCAAAGCCTCATCCAGACTTGCACCCTCTGCAATGCAATAGACCGTTGCCAAAGAGGTGTCCGCTGCAGACCGCAATTTGTCGAAGGTCTCCCGCTGCTCGTTCGTCATATAATTGATATGGTGCATGTCCGTATCGAATGAAGTACGGGACGAGAACACGTAGAACAGAACCGTAAGACCGAGGACGGCGGCAAACAGCCCTTTCACATTTTCGGGGCGGCTTTCTGCGATGCGCTTGAAAGTGAGCTCGCGCGATTTTCCGGTGAACCTTCGCCCCATCAGGTGCGGCAGGAAGAGCAGCACAAACAATATGGTACCTATTAACAGAAGGGCGGAAAAGAGGCCAAGGTCGTGCATCGCGTCTGAACTGATGAAGAGCAAACTGAGGAAAGCCCCCACCGTCGTGATGTTGCCGACAAGCAGCGGGCTGACCACTTCGCGGATAATCTGCTCCTTGTCGTCCGTGCGCTTGAAGTGCGAAAGAAAATGGATGGGATAATTGATGGCGATGCCGATGATGACAGAAGCCACGCCGACGGCAATGACGGAAACCGGATTCTTGATCAGGGCAATGACCCCGAGGGCGAAGAGACCGCCAAAAGCGGTGCAGACCACAATCAGCAGAATGCTTCTGACGTTGCGGTAATAATAGTAGAGCAGCGACACGATGAGGAGCAACGACAACACGACGGCCGTCAAGCTGTCGCGTTTTATCTGTTGCGCATTGGTCAATGAGACCTGCGTCGCACCGAAGCATCGCAGCTGCACCAGCCCGTCCGTTTCGCGGGCGGCCGCTGCCATGGCCCTTTCGATATTGCTGACCAACACGGCATTGTTCTTCGTCTCGCTGAGCGGATAGGCTGAAGTGACTATCAGCATCGCCTCTTTCCCGTCCTTGGAGAAAATATAGCCGCTGTCGGTGTTGTAACTGTCATTCAGCCGGAAAGACTCCAATGAGCGGAGAAGCCGGGAAGAGAAAAACAGCGGGTCGCATTCAATGACAGTCCGCATCATCGGCACGGGCGCAGCCACCAGTTTCCGCACATCGGCCAAACGTCTGTCTATCGCCACCTCCGTCATCATAGAATCCATGCGCCTGTAATCCTCGTCCGAAAGGAAATAGGGCATATTCTCAACAACAAAAGAGACCATGTCATTCACTGTCTGGTCATCCACCTGATACAAAAGCGATTTCACAAGGTGGAGAGAGTCATTGTCTGACAGTTGCCGGGCAGTATGATCTACCGCCGACATCAGCAGTTGCAGGTCGGGAGCGCTTGACGTGTCAGCCATAGATACACTGACAACCAATTTGTTGTCGCCGCCAAGATGCTCGTAGGCATAATTGATGCGGCTGTTCTCCTTGTTGCCGGGAAGGAAACGGCTGATATCCTCCACAAAATCAAGGCGCAAGGCACTCACCGCACAGAATACTGTAACGGCAGACAAGAGCGCCCACATCACGGCGGGGCGCTTTTCAAAATGCCGGTAAACCGAGACAAGCAGCCTTTTCATCCTCAAGATTTGAAGCGGCAAAGATAGCACAAAACACGCAAACCGCATTTTATTTTGACAACATGCAAATCTACGGGCAAACCATTTTCAGGAAGCCGAACAACTGCCGGAATTTGGCAGATATGTTTCGTTCTTTTGCAGCGTGACTTTGAAAGCGACATAATCTCAAAATCAACAAATGGCAATCAATTTAGTATTAATCCAATAAAACACAACAATGAGCAACAAAAAAAACAATTTCGAAGCAATGAGTGCGCTAATGCTAATCTCGCACGAACTTGAGGACTCGGCCTTCACGGTTCTCGGACACTACAAACCCGGTTTCAGTCAATCGTTGCAGAAAACATCGGCCGACACAGATCGGGCAAACAAGAAAACACAATCTGTAAGTCGTCTCCTGAAGAGCAATATAAAGCAACTCAGCGATTTTCTTTCAGCCTCCCCCATTGAAACGCTGATCTTTGTAGCCGTCGTTACCATCCAGTCAAACCAAAACAATGGTGTGGACATGCGCGATATCTGTCGTTTTTTTGGACTCAAGGGGCTGGATTTATTGCCGCTGCAAAAAGACCTTGAATCCCTGCTCAACAAAAGGATCCTCCGCAAAAGGCGAGGCGACTTCAAAATCAGCAAAAGTGCAGAAAACAGCATTCTCAACAACGTTCCTTTCAAAGTAAGTGACATGGAAGCCATTGACCGCTATAACTTTTGCCAATTCATATCGGATTTGATAGAAAGCCGCGACGACGGGGATATTGACACCTGTGATTTGTTCCGCATGGCGGAAGAAGAAGAGGACAACAACGAAGGCCTTGAATTTGTTTCGAAAACACGCAAGCTGCTCACCTCCATCGACAACCGCATATTCTTCTACGAAATATGCAACGACTTTGTCTTGCACCCCAATTGCCACACCTCCATCCCCGAGACATTGTCAGATATATACGAAAACAAAAGAGCACAATTCCGTGTAACCAAATCCCTCGTTGACGGAACAAACCCCATTCTGACTTCAGGCTTAGCCGAACTGCATCCCGGATCCTTTGCGTCAGACGCGGAAATCTCATTGACTCCCAAGGGCAAGGAACTCTTTTTAGAGAAAGACTACGAGCTTTTTGAAATGAAAGCCGGGAGCGACAAACGCCTCATCCCCGCCGACCAACTTCCTGACCGCCAACTCTTCTTCAACTCAGAATTGTCAAAAGACCTCGACTTTCTGAAAGAGTGTCTGACCGGTGAAAAATTCGCCAAACTGCAGGAGCGCCTTAAGGAAGCCAACATGCCGACGGGGATCAGCATACTGATGTACGGGGTTCCCGGCACAGGCAAGACCGCCTCTGCGGAGATGATAGCCAAGGCCACAGGGCGCAGTGTCTTTCACGTGGACATCGCCGCCTCTAAAAGTTGCTGGTTCGGGGAGAGCGAAAAGCTGTTCAAGAGAATCTTCGAAGACTACCGGAGAATGTGCACGACCGAGAAGAGCAAGCCCATTCTGCTCTTCAACGAGGCCGATGCCCTGTTCAGCAAGCGCAAAAACGTGGACACCGGCAACTTGACGCAGACTGAGAACGCCTTGCAGAACATCCTGCTGGAAGAGATGGAGAAGATGGACGGCATCCTCATCGCCACCACAAACCTTGCCGACAATCTGGACTCTGCCTTCAACCGCCGTTTCCTCTTCAAAATCAAGTTCGGACAGCCTGACAAAGCGGCCAAACAGTCGATCTGGAAAAGCAAACTGGCGTGGCTGTCTGACGATGACTGCATCAAACTGGCGGCAAACTACGACCTTTCCGGCGGCGAAATTGACAACATTGTACGCAAATGCGAGATGGAGTCTCTGCTTCACGGCACACGTCCCGGACTGACCGTTCTGGAAGAGTGGTGCCGCCAAGAAACAATAAACACCGGAAAAGGAAACACTATCGGCTTCGCCTGCTGACCCCCTTCTTTCAACCTTTACATTCATTTAACCTGAATACAATAAAACTACCGGACAGACCTGCGGCTTGGCGCTTCCCGTCATTATGAACGGCACAAACAAAAGCCATGCAACTGTCAGAATGTGACAATAATTGAGGCGAGGACATCTCACGGGCGGTCATCCTTGACAAAAGTCAAGGATGACCGCCCGTGAGATGTGCAACCGGAAGAGTTGGCACGCAAAAAAATGTCGGGTCAGAAATCAAAAAAAATCGTATTTTCGTGCCTTAATTGTGCAAAGAACAACTATTTAAAAAACAACACGTTAGAAATAAACAAAGAAACTGTAAAATGACAGAAGAACTGAATACCGGGGAAAACATCGTGCAGGTAAACATTGAGAACCAGATGAAAACGGCATACATAGACTATTCCATGTCCGTAATTGTCTCGCGGGCGCTGCCCGACGTGCGCGATGGCCTCAAGCCCGTACAGCGCCGCATCATCTACGCCATGTGGGACATGAACATCGTCTCCTCGCAGCCTTACAAGAAATCGGCGAGAATTGTCGGCGAGGTATTAGGCAAATACCATCCGCACGGCGACACGGCCGTATATGACGCAATGGTGAGGATGGCGCAGCCGTGGTCGTTGCGTTACCCGTTTGTAGATGGGCAGGGCAACTTCGGTTCCGTAGACGGCGACAGTCCGGCGGCCATGCGTTACACGGAGGCGCGCCTCCGCAAGTCGGCAGAAGACAT
Source organism: Oscillospiraceae bacterium (assembly GCA_963603365.1). GTDB lineage: Bacteria > Bacteroidota > Bacteroidia > Bacteroidales > WCHB1-69 > F23-D06. The sequence goes on along the minus strand of CAVCMI010000003.1, from coordinate 31,674 downwards.
GGTTGCCGACATCGAGAAAGACACGATTGACATGTCGCTCAACTTTGACGACACCATACCGGAGCCTACCGTGCTGCCCTCCAAGATCCCCAACCTGCTGGTAAACGGCGCTTCCGGCATCGCCGTCGGCATGGCCACCAACATGGCGCCGCACAACTTAGGCGAGGTTTGCGACGGCATCTGCGCCTACATCGACAACAACGGCATCACCATACCGGAACTGATGCAATACATCAAGGCGCCGGACTTCCCTACGGGCTGTATGATTTACGGCACACAAGGCGTACTGGAGGCCTTCAGCACCGGACGCGGACGCATCATCATGCGCGGACATGCCGAAATCGAGGCCAACAAGAACCACAACCGCATCATTGTCACCTCCTTGCCTTTTATGGTAAACCCTTCAGAAATGATCAAGCACACGGTTGAGTTGGTCAAGGACGACAAGATTACGGGCATCTCCAACATTGAGAACCTCACCAACAAGCGCAACGGCACGCGCATCGTTTACGAACTCAAGAAAGATGTGGTCCCCGAGGTGGTGCTCAACAAGCTGTACCAGATGACGGCTTTGCAGTCGTCTTTCAGCGTCAACAACGTGGCGCTCGTGAACGGGCGTCCGATGACGCTCAACCTCAAGGACATGATTGTGGAGTATGTCAAGCACCGCCACGAGGTGGTGATCCGCCGCGCAAGGTTCGACCTCAACAAGGCGCAGGCGCGCGCCCACATTCTGGAAGGCTTCCTCAAGGCACTTGACATCATTGACGAAGTGATTGCCCTGATCAGGGCGTCGCGCACCGTACAAGAGGCGCAGAAAGGGCTGATGGACACGTGGGGCTTCTCCGAACTGCAGGCGAAAGCCATCGTGGAGATGAGGCTCCGCCAACTGACCGGACTGGAGCGTGAAAAGCTGCAGAACGAGTATGACGAGATCGAGAAACTGATAAAATACTTGCAGGATGTGCTGGCAGACGAGCACCTGCGCATGGAAATCATCAAGACAGAGCTTCAGGAGATCAAGGGGAAATACGGAGACCCGCGCCGCTCGCCCATCGAGCTTGACGCTTCCGAGTTCCGCATCGAGGACACCATCGCTGACGAAGAGGTCGTCATCACCATTTCCCACTTGGGCTACATCAAACGCACGCCGCTGTCAGAGTACAGAGTGCAGAACCGGGGCGGCAAAGGGTCGCGGGGCGGCAAGTCGCGCGAGGAGGACTTCATCGAGCACCTGTACATGGCCACCAACCACAACTACCTGCTCTTCTTTACAGAACAAGGCAAGTGCTTCTGGATGCGCGTATTCGAGATACCGGAAGGCGTAAAGGCATCCAAAGGACGCGCTGTGCAGAACCTGCTCGAGATTGACCCTGACGACAAGATCGCCTCCATCATCAACCTCAGTTCAATCTCAGACCCTGACTACATCACCAACCACTATGTAGTGCTGTGCACAGAGAAAGGCATCATCAAAAAGACCACGATTGAAGCCTACTCGCACCCGCGCCGCAAGGGCATCATCGCCATCAATGTGCGCGAGGGCGACCGGCTGCTGGCCGCACGCCTCACCGACGGCAACTCTGACATCATGATCGCCCTCCATTCCGGCCGTGCCATCCGCTTCAAGGAGAACGAAGAGATGCGCGCCATGGGACGCACCGCCGCCGGCGTGAAAGGCGTAACCCTTGACGGACCCGACGACAGAATCGTCGGCGTGCTCTGCATCGACAATCCAGACAGCAACGTCCTCATCGTGTCGGAGAACGGCTTCGGCAAACGCTCCCTGCTCGAAGACTACCGCATCACCCACCGCGGCGGCAAAGGCGTGAGCACCATCAAGATCACCGAAAAGACCGGCATGCTGATAGCCCTCAAGGACGTGACCGATGCGGACGACCTGATGATCATCAACCGCTCCGGCATCGCCATCCGGCTGCATGTGGACCAACTGCGCATCCTCGGACGCAACACGCAAGGCGTCAAGCTGATCGACCTCCGCAACGACATCATCGCAGCGGTGTGCGTGGTGCCGCGCCAAGACGATGAAGAAGTGGACGATGAGGAAACGTTTGAACCCGCCGGTGTTGAGAACGGCGAAATGCAAACCGAACATTTAAACGAAGAACCCGTCGCAACGTCTGACGACAACTGATTTTAACGTTAATCATCATGAAAAAAACATTGACGCTCATCTTTGCCCTCCTGCTGACGTTCTGCACATGGGCGCAAAAACCCTCGCTCAACAAGGCATACAACCTTTATTATGACAAGGATTTCGTAAAGGCCAAGGAGGTCATCGACCTGTGCACTGCCGACGAGAAACTGTCGAAGAAAGCGCAGACTTGGCTTTACAAAGGCAACATCTGCTATTTTCTTGCCAACAACGAGTACGGCGCGAAGCAAAAAGACAGCCAGTACCTGATACGCTACCCTGACGCCCCCGCCGAGGCCTACGACGCTTTCTGCAAAGCCTTGGAACTGAACCCCAATGTGGAGGCCATGGACATGTTCGCGCCGCGCGAGGCAATCGCACAGCTCTATCCCCTGCTGCTCGTGCGCGGCGTTGACCAGCTGATAGCCAAAGACTACACCGGAGCCAAGGGCACGCTGGCCAAAGGCATTGCCTCCTACGAAGCCGGCACCCCCCAATACCCGATGAACGGCGACCTTTATTATTATTATGCCTACACCCTTGAAATGCTCAACGAGCAGGATTCGGTGCGCAACTATTATGAAAAAGCCATTCAGGACGGCTCTGCCAACCCTTACGTCTTTGTTCGCCTTGCTGACAGCTACAAGAACGACAACAACAAAGCAAAGGTCCGCGAGACACTCGACAAAGCCAAAGCCGCCCTCCCGGCAGACATGAGCGTCACCCTTGCCGAAATCGACTACCTCTACTGGACCGGCGACAGCGCCTCAGCCGCCACGATGCTGCACCAGATCCCCACAGGACAAGTGAAGAACGCTGACGAACTGGTGAACCTCGCCAACTTTTACATCAAAGAAAAAGACTACGAAAAGGCAGTGACCCTGTTGGAAAAGGCCAACACGCTGTCACCCGGCAGCTTCGTCATCCTGTACAACCTTGGCGTATGCGAATACAACCTGTCGGAGCAGTTTTTCAACCGGTACAACACCATTGCCGTCACTGAACCCGGCAACACCGAGGCATTGCAATACAAAGAGATGTCGGCGCAATACCTCATGCGGGCGGCAGGGCATTTTGAGCAAGCCCGCGCGCATGACCCCAAAGACCTCAACCTGCTGAACACCTTGCGCGCCATCTATGCCCGGCAACAATCGCCGAAATATGATGAGATTGACCGCATAATCAAAGAACTTGAATAATCATTTTTTTTAACATCAAAACCAAAATCCAAAAGAGATGAAAAAGCTAACATTCTTTCTGATCGGCCTTATGATGGCAACCACCGCATTTGCCCAGGCTTGTCTGGACGATGTGTGGATGTGCCTGAGACAGAACCAGGCCCCGAAAGCCAAGAAACTGCTTGAGAATTGCATGGCAAACAATCCCGACAATGCACAGGTCTGGCTGATGAAAGCCAACGTCTATGTCAACCTCTACAACCTTGACCAGAAAAAAACCAAGTCTGACCCCAATTACACGCCGCGCTATCCCGATGCTCTGCTCACGGCAAACGAGGCTTTCGTGAAAGCGCTCGAACTTGACCCGAAAGTGGAGCCCAAAACCGGCATGTTAGGCGCACTCGGCGGACAGAAACTCTGCGCTGAACCTTTTTACAACATGGGCGTTCAGGCAGAAGACAAGGGCGACTTCCAGACGGCCGTGAAATACTTCGCCCTTTCAGCCAAGAACTATGAACTGGCAAAGGTCAACAACAATGCCGCCGCCGCTTACCTTCAGTTGGCTCTTGTGTATAACAAACTGAAAGACAAGGAGAACTACCGCAACATGCTGCAAAAGTCCATCGCATGCGCTCCCACAGCCTACCCCGCATGCTACATTGAACTTTACTACATCTACCAAGCCGAAAACGACACCGTCAACTGCGGCAAAATCCTCGACAAGGCCATGGCTTCCCTACCCGCCGAAAAACAAGGAGAACTGACCGAAGCACGGATGGACTACCTCTCCATGACCAACCAGAAAGACAAACTGCTGGAACTTTGCGACAACATGCTGAAAGCCAACCCCGGCGACCAGAACACTATCATCAACTGTGCCAACTACCTCAGCAACTTCAAGGCGTACGACAAGGCTGAAGAAATACTCACCGAAGCCTTGGCAAAGAACCCTAACGACTTCAAACTGAACAACCAGATGGCCTACCGCTACTTCATGGAAGCCCTTGACTACGAAGCCCGCATCGAGGCTGCCAAGAACGCCAAGCAGTGGAATGAAATGAACACCATCAAAACGGAGGAAAAACCCGTACTTCAAAAGGCACACGATTGGAGCGACAAGGCCTACCAGATCAACCCCGACGACAGACAGAACAACATCATGCTGCGACAACTGAAAGTCCAACTGCTGATTCCTGTGCCCGAAGAGTTGAACACGAAAGTCAACTCCTATATGCGCAAAGAGTAGTCAGTAGGGGGTGCGGCAACAGTTATCCGCACTCCTGACGACCGAATAAAAGAAAAGGACGGTCTGGTTTCTCCTGCTGAGACATCAGACCGTCCTTTTTTGGGGGGCAACGATACTGTAGGGGAAATGTGGAAACTGCCCTACCCGACAATCGCCTCCTTGATGCAATCCGCGATATATCGGATGTCGTCATCGGAGACCATAGGGCCGGAGGGAAGGCAGATGCCGACCTTGAACAGTTCCTCTTCGACACCGTTGGTATAGACTGGCGCGCCGGCATAGACCGGCTGTTTGTGCATTGGTTTCCAGGTGGGGCGTGCCTCCACCTTCCGTGACAGCATAAACTTGCGAAGCGCCTCCACATTGGCGTTCGGCTGGCAGTCCGTCACGGCCGAATCAACGGCGTGAACAACCCCTGCGGCCCCGCCAACAGCCGTTTTGACCACCTCCTTATAGGCATTTTCCTGTCCTGCTATCCGCAAGGCGGGATCCAGCACCGCCGTACAAAGCCAGAAGTTAGCGTCAAAGCGGCCGTCTTCAGGTTGTTTGTGCACAGTAATGCCGGGAATGCTGTCAAACAATTCCTCATAGAGCGCCTGTACATGCTGATGATGGGCTATATGAGCATTAAGCACAGTCATCTGTCCGCGCCCGATGCCGGCGCAGACATTCGACATACGGTAATTGTAGCCGATGGCCGTGTGATGGTAGTAGGGATAAGCGTCGCGAGCCTGTGTTGCATACCACAATAACTCGTCGGCATCCTCAGCGTTGCGGCAAACGAGCGCGCCGCCGCCCGATGTGGTAATCATCTTGTTGCCGTTGAAAGACAAAACGCCATACTTGCCGAAAGTACCGAGCACCTGACCCTTATAGCGCGACCCCAGTCCTTCGGCAGCATCCTCAATGACGGGAATGCCGTATTTCGCGGCAATCGCCAATATTTTGTCAATCTGATACGGCATTCCGTACAAGGCAACCGGTATAATGGCCTTTGGGCATTGCCCTGTCTTGGATTTGCGGTCGTTGATGGCTTTCTCGAGCAGTTCCGGGTCCATATTCCACGTCTCCCGTTCCGACCCCACAAACACCGGATGTGCACCGAGGTACGTTATCGGGTGCGAGGAGGCGCAAAACGTATAACTCTGCACCAGCACCTCATCTCCGGCAGTCACGCCTGCGGCGATGAGGGCCAGATGCACAGCGGCCGTGCCCGACGAGAGGCAAACCACCTTCCGGTCGAGCGGCTCGCTGCCGTCTCCGCTGCTGTTCACAAAAGACGACAAGTCTTGCTCAAATGCATTGACATTGGGACCCATCGGAACAACCCAATTGGTGTCAAAAGCCTCTTTCACATATTTCTGTTCCCAACCTTCTTCGCTCATGTGCGCGAGGCACAGGTAAATCATTTTCCGTTCTTCCATATTATCAAATCTTCTATGTCAAAAAAAGTGTTCACACCTCCTCGCCGGCAAATTGGACCTTGAAGCCGAATATGGTAGCGAGAATGATCTCCAAATCTTTAATAAAACTATAATGACGGTAATAGTAGCAGTTCAGGCGGACTTTGTCGGGATAGAGCACCGTATCATTGTACTCTAAGGCAATTTCCTGCATCGCCCGGGCATCCCCGGCGGCCTGCTTTTTGGCCACGTATGCGGCAATCATCTCATCCTCGAGCCGGTATTTCAGCGTTGCGGGGCCTGTGATGCCCGGGCGCATTTTCAGCACGTCGCGGTCATCGCCAACCAATTTGTCGGCATATCCGGGCACATCCGGACGCGGCCCTACAAAAGACATATTGCCGACCAGAACATCCCACAGTCCGGGAAGCTCATCAATCTTGTAATGGCGCAGTTTTGCCCCGAATGGGGTAATGCGAGAGTCGCCTGCCACTGAAACTGAAGAGCCGTTATGATTGACGGTCATTGTCCTGAACTTATGGCAGGTGAACAGTTTCCCGTCTTTCCCCACTCTTTGCTGACAGAAAAAGGCCGGACCGCCGGGCATCTTGCGATGTATCAAGAATGAGACAAGAGGGAACACCCACCAGACAAGGCAGAGCCCCAAAAACGACATGACAATATCAAACAGTCTCTTCAGTGCCATAATCCTAACAAAACCATCTTTTTCAAATGCCCTATACGACAACTATATATATGCACCAATACTTGCCTCAGACATTGCAATCATGACGAACATGCAAAAAAAATGAAGCCTTTGTTCTTGGGCGTGCAAAAATAGGTCTTTTTCTGCAACAACCGCCATAGCGCCACAAGTGACGGAGACACATTATGGGACACGACCGTTTGGCGGGATGGATGGAAAGCTTTTCGGAGGTGAACAAAAAAGCCTCCAATGTTTCAAATGGAGGCTTTGGTGTAGCGAGTAGGAGATTCGAACTCCTGATCTTCAGGATGAAAACCTGACGTCCTAGGCCGACTAGACGAACTCGCCATCATTGTCGCTTATTGACGGTGCAAAAATACACTTTTTTCGATTGCTCCGCATCAACAGACGAAAAAAAACATCATTTTTCGTCTTTATCTTGTTCAAACCTGAATCCCAGTCGTTTACCGGTCTTCAACAGCATATTCTGGTCTTCAATCTGGAGCATATCGTTCACCGTAATGATCTTCATCTCCTCATATTCGGGAACAAGAAGGTCGAAATTTATGGTATATTTGATTGCAGATGTAAGGATATTCTCCACGGCCTCCTTGGAGATGCGGTTCGTGCTGAAATCGTTCAGCACCTGCGCCAGTTCGCGTTTGCCTTCTATATAATAATGTCCGTCCTTGTTGATGAGGATACGGCCAATCATATAGCCCAAATCGTTTACGCGGTTGTACTTGAAAGAGTCGCCCAGAAAATTGAAGATCTGGATCATGCCGCAATAAGACCGGTTCCTGTCCTCCTTGATATAAGCCGTGCGCATGACTTCGTGGTTGCGCGAGAACTCGAAAATATTGCTGTGCATCAGGAAGATGAGCACATCGCCGGCAAACTTGAGCTGAAACTGGTATTGGTTCTTGTTGGTATAAAGCACCGGTACCTCCTCGTGCTCGTCAGAATAATTGGTTTTATAATAGTCGTCGAACCCCTTGGCGCACTCCTTGAACATCTGCATAGCATCCAGGGTTATGGCAAAAATGTCCTGTTTAAGTTCACCTTTTGATATCAAAAGATTGCATAAAGAATCATCCATATAGCGGTGTTTTTGTTCAGACGGCAAAAGTAGAAAAAAAATGCACGTTATACCATTAAGAAAAAAATGTTATTTTTGCCATTTGATTTCGGCATTATTTTTGAACTGTCATACATTAAACCAAATTAAATTAAACAACAAAAAAATGAAAAAGTTTATCACATTTGCATTGATGTTATGCGTAACATACGTTCTCAATGCGCAGACGACTCTTCTTTCGGAGAGTTTTGATGCTTCCACCATCCCTACCGGATGGACAACTGTTGACGCCGATGGTGACTCCTACTCTTGGGATGCCTCCCAAGAAAGTTTTGAAGACTCGCACGGCACGGCCGGAGGATGCATCTCTTCCGCTTCCTACATCAACGGCACCGGAGCACTTACGCCCGACAACTGGCTGATTTCCCCTGCCGTACAGATTTCCGGAAACGCTGACCTTACTTTTAAGGTTGCAGGTCAAGACCCGGATTACGCTTCTGAGAACTACAGCGTATATGTAGCCACCTCCAATACGGTTGCCGCTTTTGAAGCCACCACGCCGGTTCTCACATCCACATCAACCGGCACTTGGACGCTGAAGACTGTCAATCTGAACGCCTACGTGGGCCAGACCATCTACATTGCCATCCGTCACCACAACACCACGGACATGTACTGGCTTAACATCGACGACTTTGCCGTTGTTTCCCAACCAACAACCGCTACTATTTCCGCCAATCCGACGGCCCTGACCTGGACAGACATCCATGTGAACAGTTCAGACGTTCAAGAAGTTGAGGTCGGCGGCTACGTACTTACGGCTGGCATCACCGCCACCACAACGGCTCCTTTCTCTGTTTCTGCCGACAACACTACGTTCGGCACAACCGCCACGCTGCCCGCAGCCGGCGGCACGCTCTATGTGAAATATGCCCCGACTACAGAAGGCGCCCAAACCGGTACAGTCACTCTCTCTTCTACCGGAGCCACCGATGTCACCATTGCGCTCGACGGCACATCTATCAACTGTGACAACGCCATTGTCACACTTCCCTATGTTGAAGGTTTCAACTCCCTGCAAACGCTCATCCCTAACTGCTGGAGCACGGACGGCAGCACATTCCTGCGTCTCAACATAGACACGGCCGCCGGCAACTACGGCCTTGCCTTCCCTTCCACCGGTTCCTACCTGATGACCCCGGAAATCAACGTCACGCCTGCCAGCGAAATGCGTGTCGAGTTCAAATACACCACCTATGTCGGCAGCAGTTCCTCTTCAACCTTCCGCGTGGGTTACGGCACAACATCTGACACCAACGCTTTCACATGGATTGACACCGTTACGGTTGATACGGACATCGACTTCACGCCATGGCGCGGAGTCATCCCCTCTACCGCAAAATACGTTGTCGTGCAAGCTACTGAAATCGGCTCCTTTGTTTACTGGATCTGGACATACGACAACTACATTTTCATTGACGATTTCAAAATCACGGAAAACACGCCTGCCGTTGTTGCCGACCTGAACACGCTCAACTACGGCAATGTCATCATTGGCAATGACGCCACGCTCTCTGCCAGCGTTTCGGCATTCTCACTGACAAGCAGCATCACAGCCACCACAACGGCTCCGTTCTCCGTTTCCGCTGACGGCACCACATTCGCCACAACAGCCACCCTGCCCGCAACCGGCGGCACCCTGTATGTCAAATACACCCCGGTTTCAGCAGGCGCTGACAACGGCGTTGTCGTCCTCTCGAGCACCGGCGTTTCCAACGATACCATCACCTTGAGCGGAATGGCACTCGACTGCAGCAACTCCACCATTCCTTACACCTGCGATTTCTCCGATGCAAACCAGACCGACTGCTGGACCGTGACAGACGCCAACAACGACGGTTCCACATTCGCCTTCGGCAACACCGCTGACGCCGCATACGCTTCATACTCTTACAGCAGCACCAATGCTGCTGACGACTGGTTGGTTTCGCCGGTCTTCACACTGGACGGCACACAATTTCTTTCATTCCAGTACCGATGTGCCAACACCTCCTATACAGAGAAATTCCAGGTGAAAGCCATCAGCACTACCGACACCGTTGACCTCTCCCCGGTGATTGAGGTCACATCCAACACATACCAGACAAGCTATATCCCCCTCTCCAACCTGAACGGCTCTTACAAAATCGCATTCCACTGCACTTCTGATGCCGACATGTTCCGCCTTTACATCACCGGATTCAACATTGACGTTCTTCCTGAAGACGGTTCCATACAGGTTTCTGCTAATACCATTGACTTCGGAAGCACGATAATTGGCGAAGCCGTCAATGCAACCGTCACCGTTACGGGTCTGGCTCTGACCAGCGACATCGCCGTGGCTACCGCAGCCCCGTTTGAAGTATCTGCCGACAATGCCACATTCGCTGCCACCGCTACTGTTCCTGCCGCAGGCGGCACGCTGTATGTTCGTTACAGCCCAACGGCTGAAGGCACACAAAGCGGTACGGTTACACTTACCAGCGGAACAGCCAATGCCTCTATCGCCGTCACCGGAGCTGCTGTCGACTGCTCTGAACCGCTCACACTTCCGTTTGCCGAAGATTTTGAAGAGGAACTCTCCCAATGCTGGAGAAACATTGACCGCGACGGTGACGGATACAGCTGGAGGGCTTACAGCGGTGAAGATTACGCTCACACCGGCCAAGGCTTCTATATATCTGAATCCTACGTCAACTATGTCGGCGCTGTCACCCCTGACAACTGGCTGATCACACCTGCCATCACTATTCCGGCCCAAGGCGCAACCCTCAAATGGTTCGACGCTCCTCTGGATCCTAACTACTTCGAAGAACATTATCAGGTTAAAGTTTCCACCTCGGGATACGATTTCAACAATTTCACGACTGTCTTTGATGTCACACTCGATGAAGTAGACTATGTTGAAAGAACGGTCAGCCTTGCACAATTCGCAGGACAGAACGTCTACATCGCATTCGTCCACAACGATGTCACGGACGTATTTGTCCTGAAGATTGACGACATCAGCATCACCGAAGGCGTTGGCGTCGAAGACCTGAGGAACGCTCTCAACATCTATCCCAACCCTGCCTCCAGCATCATCAACGTGAACGCCGGCGGCAACATCGAGAGCATCCGCATCGTCAACATGGCCGGCCAATGCGTCTATTCTGCCAACGAAAACGACAGCAACGCCACGGTCAACGTTTCCGACCTCTCCAACGGAATGTATTTCATGGAAGTGACAACAGAAGCCGGCACCACAACCCAAAAGATCACGGTTGCCCGCTAACCGGCCACAAATCATTCAACCTTAGTCCTGAACAACCCAGGACTGCACAGAAGGGCATGTCAAAAAGGCATGCCCTTCTTCTTTTTTGTCATCTGACAAATTGTCATCACGGAACGATTTTGTATATTTGCGACTGAAATCAAAAAAAAGCATGACAACACAATTCACACATCTTCACGTCCATACGGAATACTCCTTATTGGACGGTATGTCCACCGTCTCCGGTCTGGTGGAGAAATGCCTGCGCAGCGGCATGAACGCAATGGCCGTGACTGACCATGGGAACATGTTTGGCATTAAGGAGTTCTTCAACTATGTAGACAAAAAGAACAAAGAGTGCCAATCAGAGATCGATGAACTCGAGAAAGCGATGCTTGAGATGACGGGCGAGAACGACCGGCGGCAGCAGCAGGAGAGAATAGCGCAAGCAAGAAGCCGGATTTTCAAGCCCATATTCGGCTGCGAGGCATACGTTGCCAGACAGACCAAAAGCAACCCGACCGGAAGCCGGCTTGTTCGCGAGAACAAAGAGAACTACAGCGGCTGCCACCTCATCCTGCTTGCCAAGAACGAGAAAGGCTACCACTCGCTCTGCAAGCTTATCTCGTATGCCTGGATAGAGGGACGGTACGTCAAGCCGCGCATTGACCATGAACTGCTCGAGAAGTACCATGAGGGGCTGATTGTCTCCTCGGCGTGCCTGGCCGGCGAGGTGCCGAGAGCACTGTTGAACAACGATTACGAAAAAGCAAAAAAAACCGTCGAGTGGTACAAAAACCTCTTCGGAGACGACTATTACCTGGAACTTCAGCGGCACAAGACTGACAAACCCGGCGGCGACACCTCCGTATATGAACAGCAGGGAATCGTCAACCAAGGCATACTCCGACTTTCCGCTGAAACCGGCGTAAAGGTCATCGCCACAAACGACGTGCATTTTGTAGAAGAAGACGATGCGGAAGCGCACGACCGGCTCATCTGCCTCAGCACCGGCAAAAAACTGAACGATGCCGACCGCCTGCACTACACCAAACAGGAGTGGCTGAAATCACCGGAAGAGATGGCAGAACTGTTTGCCGACCTTCCAGAAGCCTTGTCCAACACCCAGGAAATTGTGGACAAGGTGGAGACCTACAAACTCAAGCATGACCCCATCATGCCTGTGTTTGACATTCCGGAAGAGTTCGGGACACTCCAGTCCTATAAAGAACGTTTTTCGGAAGAAGACCTGAAAAAGGAGTTCGAGCCCGATGAGGAGGGGCAGGGACGCATTGAGAAACTGGGCGGCTACGAGCGCGTTTACCGTATCAAGCTGGAGGCCGACTACCTCCGCGAGCTCACGCTGGAGGGAGCGCATCGCCGCTACGGTGAAACGTTGGCCGATGAGGTACAGGAACGCATTGACTTTGAATTGAGTGTCATGCGGAACATGGGCTTCCCCGGATACTTCCTGATTGTTTATGATTTTATCGACGCTGCCCGGAAAATGGGCGTGTCCGTGGGTCCCGGCCGCGGCTCAGCGGCCGGCTCGGTTGTGGCTTACTGCTTAGGCATCACCAACATAGACCCCCTGAAATATGACCTGCTGTTTGAACGTTTCCTGAACCCGGACCGTATTTCGCTGCCCGACATCGACGTTGACTTCGACGACGAAGGACGCTACCGCATTCTCGACTGGATCACCAAGAAATACGGCGAACAGCGTGTAGCGCACATCATCACCTACGGGACCATGGCTGCCAAGTCGAGCATCAAAGACGTGGCACGCGTACAAGACCTTGACCTCAAGGAGTCCATAGAGCTGACGAAACTCATCCCCGACAAGTTTCCGGAAGACCCTAAGACGCACAAGGCCCCGAAAGTGAGCATCAAAAACTGTCTCGAGCTGGTGCCTGAACTGAGAGAACACTACGAGCATGGCAGCCGAAACGAGCAAGATGTCCTGAAATATGCCGCCAAGTTGGAGGGCACCGTCCGCCAAATCGGAGTTCATCCCTGCGGCATCATCATCGGCGCCGACGACCTCACCAACTTTGTCCCCATGGCCGCCATCGAAGACAAAGGCACCAAACAGGACGTGCTCGTCACCCAATACGAGGGCTCCGTCATCGAAGACGTAGGGCTCATCAAAATGGACTTCTTAGGCCTGAAAACCCTGTCCATCATCAACGAAGCCTTAAAGAACATCAAGAAATCGAAAGGCGTCGACCTCGACATAGATGCCATACCGATAGACGACCCCGAGACCTACGAACTGTTCTGCAACGGCGACACCGTCGCCACCTTCCAGTTTGAGTCCCCGGGCATGCAGAAATACCTCAAAGAGCTCAAGCCGAGCAAGTTCGAGGACATCATCGCCATGAACGCGCTCTACCGTCCCGGCCCTATGGACTACATTCCGCAGTTCATACGGCGCAAGCAGGGGCGCGAAGAGATCCGGTACGACATCCCCATTATGGAGCGTTACCTCAAAGACACTTACGGCATCACGGTTTATCAGGAACAGGTGATGCTTCTGTCGCGCCTGCTGGCCAACTTCACGCGCGGCGAATCTGACACGCTGCGGAAAGCCATGGGCAAGAAACAGAAGGCCATGCTGGACAAACTGAAGCCTAAGTTCATCGAACAAGGTTCCGCCAACGGCCACGACCCGAAAATATTGGAGAAGATCTGGGGCGACTGGGAAAAATTCGCATCCTACGCTTTCAACAAGTCGCACGCCACCTGTTACTCCTGGGTTGCCTACCAGACGGCATACCTCAAAGCACACCACCCGGCGGAGTTCATGGCAGCCAACATGACCAACAACTTGGACAACATTGCCGAGATCAGCAACTTGATAGAGAACGTGCAGCGCAAGAACATCAAGGTGCTCGGGCCCGACATCAACGAATCGGACACCACTTTCACCGTGAACAAGCAAGGGAACATCCGCTTCGGACTTGCCGCCCTCAAAGGCGTGGGCGCCAGCGCCGTGGACTGCATCATAGCCGAACGCAACGAACACGGGCCTTATACCGACATTTTCGACTTCATCACACGCGTCAACATCCGCAACTGCAACAAACGCTGCATCGAAGCCTTGGCCATGGCCGGCAGTTTCGACTCTTTCCGGGACATGCACCGCGCACAGTTTTTCTATGAAGACAAGCCCGGACACAACTTCGTGGACATCCTCATAGCCTTTGCCGGGAAAAAACACAACGACCAAAACCAGTTCACCATCTTCGACATGGACACCTCCATAAAAGAGGACATAAACCCCGTAATACCGGAATGTGAGCCCTGGAGCACCTATGAGCAGGTGAAAAACGAGAAAGAAATTGCCGGCTTCTACATTTCTGCACATCCGCTTGACGAGTTCAAACACATCATACAGAGTTATGCCAACGTCAACTTGGCACAGCTCGGCAGACCTGAAGAAATGCTGAAGAAGTTTCCCGGAAACAAGAGATTCTCCTTTGTGGGCATCGTCACCGACATAAAACGCGGAGTCACTGCCAACAACAAAGATTACGGCAACATAACTCTCGAAGAGTACGACAACACCTGGAAATGGTATCTCTCCGGCGAGGACTTCACCAAATACAGCCACTTCTTCGACAAAGGCAAGCGGCTTTTCATCAGTGCCATCCTTGACGTGAAGCATTGGCGGAACAAAGACGGGACAGAAACCACACGGACAGACGTCAAGCCCGTGCAGGTGCTCTTTCTTGAAGATGTTTATGAAAAGCATTGCAAAGAAGTGCGGATTGTCATCGGCGTGCAAGACCTCTCCATGGAACTCTCACACGAACTGAAACGCCAGATCGGCGACAATTCCGGAGACACACCGTTCTGCTTGCGCATCCTTGAAAACAATGGGGTTTACTGTTCCGATTTTGCCGACCATAAAACGAAAGTCAACCCCGAGAAGTTCCTCAACAACCTGAACCTGCCTGTCAACTATTCTGTAGAACTGAACTGAAACCGACATGAAAAAGAGCGCTGCATTCTCCGATTTGTCCAACATAGTCAAAGAAACGTCCGCAATGGGTGTCCGCAACCTTATCTGTCCCATTTTGTTGTCCATTCTTGTCATAGTCGCCATTCCGGCCGCCATTGCGCAGAAAGCAGCCGGCAAGGTTTACTACTATGCCATTGACGACAACATTTCCAAACCCGCCCTGCGTCTGACCGAGCAGGCCGTAAGAGAGGCCGAAGCGCAGCAGGCTGACTTCCTGTTTCTGGAACTGAACACCTTTGGCGGCGAACTGGAGACTGCCGACAAAATACGCACCTTGCTGCTGAACGCGCCGATGCCGACCATCGTGTTCATCAACAACAACGCAGCCTCGGCCGGCGCGCTCATTTCCATTGCGTGCGACAGCATCTATATGGCATCCGGCGCTTCGTTCGGCGCCGCCTCAGTCGTGAACCAGAACGGCGACATCATGCCCGACAAATACCAGTCGTACATGCGTTCCCTTATGCGCTCCACGGCAGAAACGAACGGACGCGACCCTGACATTGCGCAGGCTATGGTTGACCCTGACATTGTAGTCGACGGCATCAGCCCGCAAGGCAAGGTGCTGACATTCACTGGCGAAGAGGCTATGGCCAACCACTATTGCGAAGGACTTGCCGAAAGCCGCGAGCAGGTGCTGGACAAAGCGGGCATCAGCCCTTGCGAGTGGATTGACCAGGAACTGTCGTGGATCGACCGCGTCATCAACTTTCTGGTGAACCCTGTGGTAAGCGGGCTGCTGATAGCCTGCATTGTCGGCGGCATATATTTTGAACTGCAAAGTCCCGGCATTGGCTTGCCGCTTGCGATTGCGCTGACCGCTGCCCTGCTCTACTTCGCGCCGCATTATCTGGAAGGGCTTGCGCAACATTGGGAAATCCTCATCTTCCTCGCAGGACTTGTCCTGCTGATGCTTGAGTTCTTCGTCATCCCCGGCTTCGGCATTGCGGGCATTTCTGGCATCGTGCTCATCGTGGCATCGCTCGTGCTGGCAATGGTCTTCAACATCAATTTCCACTTCAGCTTCGACCCTGACCTTGACGCTGCCCTCCAGATCGGGCGCAGCTTGCTGATTGTGGTGTTCTCGTCCGTCACCGGCTTCTTCCTTTCGCTGTGGCTGGGCAAGAAACTCATCTCCGCCGACACCCGGTATGGGTCGCTCGCCCTCAAGACCAATCTGGACAACGACAAAGGTTTCGTGGCACAAGACATGCAGATGTCGCAATATGTAGGCAAGCATGGCACGGCGGCGACCTTCATGAGACCGGCCGGGAAAATCGAAATCGACGGCGAGATCCTGGAGGCCACGGCCGAACACGGGCTGGTTGAAAAAGGCGACCCCGTCACGGTTGTCCGGTTCGAGAATGCGCAGCTGATTGTAAGAAAATCATAAGGCTACCGGCGCAGAAGCAGCGCTTTCAGGTATTTGCGGTTCATCAAAGCCAGCGTTGAGCCATAGACTGCCAGCAAAACCGTATTGACCGCCAAGCGTATGCCTACCCGCTCGATGTGCAAGCCGCGGCATATCAGGAGGCTCAGCCCGTAAACGCCTACGGCCAGCACAATGTAGAACAGTATCCTTTTCAGATTGTAGTTCACATGATAATGCTTCTGCCCAAGCAGGTAAGAGACAACCATCATAAAGAAATAGCAGGCAAACGTGGCCCACGCCGCCCCCATATAGTCGAAACGGGGAATCAGCAAAACATTGAGAACCAAGGTCACCGCTGCTCCCATCAAAGCGATGTACGCCCCGTATCTCGTCTTGCCAGTCAGTTTATACCAGATGGAAAGGTTGTAGAAAATCCCTAAAAACAGGTTGGCAAGCAGCAAGACCGGCACGACGGGTAGACCGACACGGTATGCCGGACCCACAAAATACTGCACAATGTCAATATAGAGCATAATGCCCGCAAAGATGACAGAACATACAAACACAAAGGCCGTCATAACCTCGGCGTATGTCTCTTTCGCGTCTTTGTCTTTTGCCTTGTTGAAGAAAAAGGGTTCTGCCGCATACTTGAATGCCTGCACAAAGATGGTCATCATAATGGAAATCTTGTAGCAAGCACTGTAGATGCCCACCGATGCCTGCGGGTCGGGACGGGTAGAAAGATACTTGATCAGCACGCGGTCCATCGTCTCGTTGACAATGCCTGCCAAACCGAATATCAGGAGCGGGAAAGCGTATGCAAACATCTTGCGCCACAGCGCGAAGTCAAAAGCATACTTCTGCCTGAAGAAACTCGGAAGCAACATCAGCAGCGTAGCCAGCGAAGCAATCAGGTTAGAGATGAAAATATAGCCCACCCCGACCTGAGGATTGTAAATATGCCGTACAAAACCGAGTTCGGGATGATTCTTCAGCAGATAGGGGCAAAGCAGCAAAAAGAACAGGTTGAACAAAACATTGATGAGGATGTTGGTGATCTTGACAGCCGCAAACCGCATAGCCTTGTTCAGGTAACGCAGCCGTGCAAAAAAGATGGAGCATAACGCGTCAACGCCGATGATGACAGAAAACCAAACCACATATTCGGGATGTGCCGGATACTTGAGCCATTGCGCTATCGGCGTTGAAAAGCAGGAACACAGCACAATGAAAACCGTGGAAGTGACCATAAGAGACGTCACGATAGTCGTATAGACCTTATCCTTGATTTCCTCTTTGCGGGAAAAATTGAAAAAAGCCGTCTCCATCCCGTATGTGAGGATTACGATAAAGAGGCTTGTCCAGGCATAAAGCTCGCCCACGACCCCATATTGTGCCGCATCTGAAAAGATGTAGGTATGAAGCGGCACCAGCAAATAATTGAGCAGCCTGCCGATGATGTTGGTAGCCCCGTAAATGACGGTTTGGCTTGCTAACTGTTTCAAAGATTTTGACATTAGAGACCTGATCTACTGGTGATAACCTTTCTTTTTCCCGAAGTCGTAGGCAATATATGCCGCAAGGTAGCATTTGCGTGCTTTGTTGAATGCCATCTGTTGCACAAAAGGGAAAACCATGTCCACGCTGAGCCCGACTTCAAGTGCCTGCAGTTTGTAGTCGTCTTTGGCAAAATCGAACACAAAGCCCGTCTTGGCATAGAAGCCCGGGCGCACAATCGTGCCGAGGATGCCGGTATAGAACGGAGCACCGCCGATTATGTTGTTCAGATTATGCTTGTCGGGGTCATACCGTTGTATTTCAGAATAACCGGTGTTATAGTTGATGACCTCCACATAATTGGGGATGCCGATGCCCGCGGAGAAGCCGGCAGAGAGCGTATAGCTGACCTGTACGCCGCCCCAATAGGGCTTCGTATGCAGGGTCCGTTGGTATCCGTAGCCGGCACGGACGAAGAACAGCGTATAGAGTTGCCCGTAACGGCACGGGCGAACGCCCTCATACAGCGAATTGACAGAGCGCACCGACTTCGGGTGTTGGTTATAGAGAAACTCTGTCTCCCAGAAATGTTTGTTGTAAAGGTCTGGCGTTCGTCCGTGCTGGAATCCCGCACCGACACCGCCCGTATTGACGAACAAGCGGAAGTTCCACTCTTTCAGAGTTACATCATGGTAATACTCCCCTACTTGCTGTGCGCCGGCAAAGGCGGCAAAGCAAACAAAGAGTGCAGTGGCAGCAACGTGGCGTAAGCATCCG
This sequence comes from Oscillospiraceae bacterium, assembly GCA_963603365.1. Lineage (GTDB taxonomy): Bacteria > Bacteroidota > Bacteroidia > Bacteroidales > WCHB1-69 > F23-D06. The sequence continues at coordinate 12,943 of CAVCMI010000003.1, read as the reverse complement.
CCCCCGAAGCCGCGGAACAAGAATATGACCCTATTCCGAAACAGCATCCTGTCCCTCATAGCAGGCATAATGACCGTAAGCGGCACATTTCTTTTGCGTATCACATGCCATAAACAGCGCTCCCGCAAAGAAAAACATCACTATCAGTACAATAATTTTTTTCATTGTCGTTATGGAATTAAAAAACGTGCAAAGATACTAAATTTCAAAAAAAGACATTTTCCCTGTCCTGTTTTTCATTCCGCTTGCAGCACAACGTCTCACATATCATATTCATTCTCTTTGTCCTTTTTCGAGGCAGTCTGCTGTTTGCCCAGCACGAAAGGCCCTCCGTCTCGTCGGATGCTGACCTGTCCGGTTATCCCCAAAAGGCAGAAAAGGCCTTGCAGCAACTTGAAAACAGCGGGTATCCTTTTGCCGCCGTCTCCCTGAAAGCGGCATGCCCTGAAGCCGGCGACATGACCCCGGTGCTTGTCATAGACTCCGGAATTTTTGTCACTTTCGACTCCATCGTCGTCAAAGGCACCGTCAGGCTTTCCAAAGACTTCCTTTATCCATACCTCGGGTTACGGCACGGAATGCCCTACTGCGAAGAAATCATTCAGAAAGTGAACGGGAAACTGGAAGAACTGCCATACGCTTCCCTTGCCGGCAAAGCCGACGTGGCATTTGTGAAAGACAAGGCCTGCCTTTACGTTTACCTGAACAAGAAAAACACCAACCTGTTTGACGGCTACATCGGGCTCGTCCCCGTGGACGAAAAAGAGGGGCGCACTACCGTCAACGGGGAACTGACGCTCTCGCTGCAGAACATCTTCCGGTTGGGCGAAAGCATCGGTCTCCACTGGTACAGCAGCAGCCGCTACTCGCAGCACCTCGATCTCTCCGCAAACTTCCCTTACCTCTTCCGGACCCGCTTCGGCGTCAACGGGACATTTGTGCTCGACAAGCGCGACACCTCCTGCCTCAACCTCAACTTCCATGCCGGCCTTCCTTACGCCTTCGTCAACAACAGCTACATAGAACCCTGCTTCGACTACACCGGCTCGTCGGTGCTGGATGCCAGACTTGTCCGTTTTGAGAACGACTCGAGTTTCATCGACTACCGGAAGTCCCTCTACGGACTGCGCTTCCGCTACCGACGGCTCGACTATCTCTTCAACCCTCGGAAAGGCATCGACATCTCCGCCAGCCTGTCAGCAGGGAGACGCAAAATTGTCAAGAACAGTCAGATAGACGACATTTTCTATCAAAACATCCCTTTGCAGAAAACCAGTTACTGCATTACGGGAAGCATTCAAGGCTATCTGCCGTTCGGCAAGCGCTGGACCGTCGCTGCGCGGCTTAAGGGCGGCTCTCTGCTGTCAGGGCCGCACTGCCGCAACGAACTGACCGACATCGGCGGCCCCGGAAACATCCGAGGCTTCAAGGTCAACGACCTCAGCGCTTCCACATTCCTGCTCTACTCCGCAGAACTCCGCTACCTGTTCGGGAAAAACTCATACGCCTGCCTCTTCTTCGACGGCGGCACGTACGAACAGCAGCTGAACGGACACTACCTGCAGGACTCTCCGTTCGGCCTTGGCGGCGGCATTCACCTGGCCGTCAAGTCAGGAATCTTCTACCTCGAATATGCCTTGGGGAAACAACGCAAAAGCCCCCTCTCTTTCAAGAAGGGGCTGATACATTTCGGCATTCAGGTGACTTTCTGACGCCACCGGTTATTTCACCACCACCTTACGGACAGCAGTGCCGTTGATGCGCACCAAGTAAACGCCAGGGGCATAACCGGAAACCGGCGCCGTGACTTGTCCGTCCAAAGCATTGTAAACGGCCTTCCGCTGGCCTGTCAAACTGAAAATCTCCACATTCCTGACCGTCTCGCCCTCAATTTTCAGATAATCACCGGCGGGATTTGGATAAAGGCGCACATCCTGTTTGTTGTCGGTGATCCCGGTCAGCGTGCTGAACGGGATGATGGTCAGCGTACCCCATTCGCCGTTGGCGTTCTTGCCCCTTGCACAGGCATAGTAATCGACATCGTGCAAGTCAAGCCATGTCCACTCCTCGTACTCATAGGCATTGTGCAGGTCGTAATTCTCCCAATAATCAATCAGGAACGCATCCAGCTCGCTGCCGAGGGAGTCGTGAAGGTGTTTGGTGATCAGCCCGTACTTATAGACAGCGGTAGAACTGTTCGGGGTGGTCTTTGTCATCACCGAAGAATCGGACAGCACCACCACCTCCATCTCGATGACAGAAACGCCATCATCACCCATTGACGGTGTAGTTGCTGGTGCGGTGACCATTGTGCCGGCGGAATTGTCGGCGGCATAAGGAATCACAAAAACCGTGTATTCCGTGGCCGGAGACATGTCGTTCCAAGTATAGGAAGTGACTCCACTGGCCGTAATTCCCCACATCGGCACCAACGTCTCAATGGTTGTCCCGAACGCGGCCGCCCAGGCCTGCATGTCCTCTTGTGTGCTGATTACGTAAACGTACGAGGCGCAATCCTCATTCGGAGTAAAAGTCGCAGTAATGGTGAGAGGGGTCACGTTGTCAATAGAGACGGAGACAGAGGGATTCTGAGCCATTGCATGCAAAGACAATGCAAAAAGGCAAAGCAAAAAATAAATTTTTTTCATAAGATTTTATTGTTGTTTTTTGTTACTTGTTTGACGGCGCAAAAATACTGTTTTCAGTGAAATGAAGAACATCGGAATCTGAAAAAAATCGAACTTGAATATATTAGAACAATTATTGAATGAGGAATTAGGAATTAGGAATTAGGAATTAGGAATTGTGATGGAACTTTTTGCGGCATCTGTGCTCTAAACTCTACGCTCAAAACGCTAAGTTCTCGCCATGCCGCTATGAACAGGTGATGCGGATGGAAATGAATTTACAATATAACGTACTAATACACAACATTTTGCCCCCCCTAAAATTTTCTGAGAGAAGTAAAAATTAACAGAAAAACATTATATTTGCCGCACAGATTCCTTTGGATTTTGGTCTGCCTGTCCTGCCTGTCGGCAGACAGGTCGGCAGGCAGGACAGGCAGGTCGGCGCGAAATGATTAAGAACAGAGGTCTCTTAAAACAATGAATGAAAACAATGGGAAGCGTTTTTTACCCCGGCTAACACACCATACAATTATGAAAATATACTTCAGCTTTGACTACAAGGGCGGCATGGCCTACCTTGGCATGAAAGAGCAACCGGTGATGATGGACACAATGGTTGTGGACTTCAACAAGTTGCTTGACTTTCTGGAATTGCGGTTAGGTCTGCACACAATCAAGAAATCAGATGCCGACCGACTCGTGGCTTACTACAAGTGTGTGCGAGACTATATGAAGTCGCACGAGAATGATGCCGACAACCAGCTGCTCGGCAGTTACACCGTATCCCCGCTTGCCACCAGCCGTGAGATGCTGAAATGGCGCGATGCCCTGGCAGTGTGCGGCTGGAACAAAGACACTCCGGCGCCAAGCCGGCGATTAAAGGTGTTGCAAGGGGTGGAGAGCCTCTTTGATGCTGACAAGTATACCGATGTGAGCATCCGTCAGAAGAAGATCGTAGAGCGGCTCAAAGCTCGCAAGGGCATGATGAATGGGGTTGCATTCGTTATGCCATACCAAAAGGACCTTCTGCATCCGGCTCTCAAGGAGATTTTCGAGTTGGCTGTTTCCGATGGCGCTACCATTGAGCAGCTGAAGGTTCCTGCAATTGAAGGGAATGATAATCTCTCCAATCTGAAACGGCTTCTGACATCCGAAGAAGCAAAGAGTATGACTTTCGGCACAGAAGATACATCCGTGAGAATTTGGAACTTCAAAGACGATATGGAGGCAGAAGAGTTTCTTGCATTGCTAAGTGACGAAGACTTTGACGTAGCAATAAACCCTGACACCAAACTGACGGACAACTTCCTGCAAATGATGGGCAAGCCGGTAACGGGATCTTCGGTAGCAAACAGTGCTCCTCAGATCATACAGTTGTTCTTTACCGGCGTGGCACTCATGGCCCGTCCGCTGAATATCGCAGCCCTCATGCAATGGCTGTATGCTCCACTCAGTCCGCTGCCTGGAAACCTGCGTTACCGTTTGGCAGAGCGTCTGGCCCGTACCGGCGGCTGGCGCTCGAAGCAAACAGATGACCGAAACGAGAACTGCTGTCAGTTGGTACAGGAATGGATTGAAGGCAATGCAGAAACTGAAGCAGGAAAGCCGATAGACGAGAATGAGGAAACCGGTCGCCGGCATAAGGCTTCTGTTTTCCTCCCTAACTTTGATGGCGGAAGCGAGGACAACTTGACCGCCGGGAAACTGCATGATTTTCTCACTGAACTGAACGCTTGGAGCAAACAATGTTCAGCAATGATAGCCCAAAAGGATACAGACGATCAGCGCATTGCGCAACTGAACCGACTGGCGGACCTCTGCGAGACGCTGAAAAATCTTACTGATGACGGTCAGCCTTCAGACCTCATCCCATACACAGAAATTGAAAAGCACTTGGCATGTCTGTATGAACCCTCAGAGTTCGTGCAATATAAGGCACAAGCCACCTCCCGTCTGACCGTCTCAACACCGGGTCAGGTTTCAGCCAAGGCAGACAAAGTCCTTTGGGCAGGACTCCATGACTTTGAGCCCATGCCTTCTCCTACTGATTTCCTCACTCCCACGGAGATGGAGGGACTTAAAAAACATATCAGTCTGTGGGACAAGGACAATGTGCGCCGGGTACAGCAACAGACCATGATGCTGCCATTGCTGTTCTGCCAAAAGCAATTGGTGCTCGTAACGCCCGATACTGCCGGGGGTGAACCCGTCAACAAGCATCCGCTCATCGTACGCATAGAGCAACAGGTGACGAACCATGCGGACTTGACATGTACACCGGCCCTAGACAAATATTTATACAAAGCATGTGATCCATTGACGGACAATGCCGCTTCTGGCAATGACGGTTTGTACGCGGAGATAAAGCGCACAGACCTGATAAAATGGAAAGAGCATGAGAGTCCTACATCGGTAGAGAAACTCATGCAGGATCCTTTAGACTACACACTGGAGAACATCGCTTATATCAGCGACAACGGACAGAGTGACCTCAGCAACATCGCCACCACCAAGGGCAATGTGGCACACGCTGTCATACAGCATCTGTTCTACTTGCCCGAGGATGAAACGAGTGGCTATCCTGCTGCCATTAAAAAAAGAGTGGAAACTGATTACAATAAAGTATTCGACGAAGTGGTGGAGACGAAAGGGGCTATATTGTTGCTTCAGGAGAATGCAGTCGAGCGCCGCCAATTCTCTGGGCAGTTGCGTGAATGCATTGACCACCTTCTGGACATTATAGAGAAAGACGAACTGCATGTCGTAGCTTGCGAGTTGCACCTGAATGGCAACACCTTCGGCACACCCGACGCTGAGACGCCTGCCATGCACGGCTTTGCCGATATGGTACTGGCACGCAAGAATGGGCAGCGCATCATCTTCGACTTCAAGTGGACGACATCAAAGAGTTTCTACCAGAGGCTGCTGCAGAAAAACCGTTCCTCACAGCTTGCCATCTATGCCAACCTGCTGAAGGAAGAGACAGATGCCAACCCGATTATTACAGCATACTTCCTCATGCCTCGCGGACGTTTGTACAGTACCGAGGCGTTCAGCAGTCAATATGCCAGCAAGATTGATGTCGACGTTGACTGCCAGGGCGATATTGTCAGCAAAATAGTCAATTCTTATCGCTATCGCCGTGATGAGATCATGTCTGGCAAGATAGAGATGGGCGAAGGCATGCCTCTTGATAGTCTTGAGTACTTTAATGATACGGAAACCCAAGGGCTCTTCCCGCTGAAAGCCCAATATGATGACGACAGCCTGAAGGATATTAATGGTTTCAGCAGTTATCCACACCTCAAATACTAAGACGATATATGAAAAACATAACATACATAAGCGCAGGTGCCGGCAGCGGCAAGACCTATACACTAACTACCAAGTTGGCCGCACTGATTGCCAGCAATGATGTGAAGCCAGAGCAGGTGATTCTGACCACTTTCACTGTCAAGGCCGCCAACGAGTTCAAGGAGAAGGCCAAGGCAGAACTCTATAAGATCGGCAAGTACGATGAAGCCTCACGCCTCGACCATGCTCTGATGGGAACCATCGACAGTGTGGCCAATACCTTGATACAGAAGTATTGGTACGCCATCGGCATGTCGCCAAAACAGGGGGTGATGGACGATAACGCTAAGGCATCCTATATCAATCAAAGCATAGCCAACATCCCATCCGATGGCGACTTGCATTTCTTTGCGGAGTTCCGTAAGACATTTAACATCGTTGACAGCAAGTCAAAACCTAACGACAACTTCTGGAAAGACCATCTGAAAGATATCGTGGAGAAAAGCATCAGTTTCGATATTACGGATTATAAACAAAGTGTACGTGACTCATTGGATGTACTCAAGTCATTATGCAATGGAAAGAATGTCTCTTTTGACGCATCGGAACGTAATGATCTGATATCGGCATTGGATGCAGAGATTGCAAACTGCGATGCTGCCAAGAAGAACACTGTTGCGACCAAGGACAAGATTGATTCATTGAAGAAACGTATTCACTATCTGACCGACATCGAGTTGTGCTCAGAGATTGACGGTATCTTCAAGAATCATCCACCGGCCACGATCAAGAAATCCACCGAACCGGTTCTTCTTAAAGCCAGGCAAAAGTCTATTGACTTATGGCAAAGCGGGAATGTGTACGCCCTTCAGGAAAAGTACATTACCACCATCTTCAGACTGGCAAAGAAATGGAATGATCAATATACGCAGTACAAGCTCAACAAGCGCATAGTGGACTTCAGCGACATAGAGCATTATATGCACAAACTTCTTCAGGACAAGGAGGTGGCTGCAGAGATTGGGCGTACCTATACCCATCTGTTCGTCGATGAGTTTCAGGATTGTTCGCCTATACAGGTTAAGATTTTTATGGCACTGGCCGATGTGGTGAAGCAGAGTTACTGGGTAGGCGACACCAAGCAGGCTATCTATGGTTTCCGTGGAAGCGATACCGCCCTCACAAAGGCCGTGGCTGATGCCATTGAACAGAAGAAAGGAACGGATGGATGCAAGGCGGAAACATTGAAGGAGAGCTGGCGTAGTGTGCCTGCAATCGTTGATGTTAGCAACAAGGCTTTCAAGGAGATATTCCGCCCTATCTTTAAAGACAAGACAGAGGAACAGGTTCCGCTCGATTCTGCCATGCAGAAACATCCGGAGAAGTTTGATACCAAAATGGAAGACAGAGCAAAGGATCCGCTCCGGTATCTGAACATAACAGAGAAGAGAAGTTCCCGCTCGACGAAACTGCGTGTTGAGGATGTTGCTTGGTATATCAAAAATGTGATTGACAACGAAGGCGTACAGCCTTCTGATATAGCGGTGCTTGGCAGAACAGGCTACAGCCTTGATGACGTGCAGAACGCACTGAATGGTATTGGCATAGCCGCTGACCGTGAGACCACTCTGAACAAGGAGAGCAAAGCCTGCCAGCTGATGTTGGCGCTGACCACACTCACGGTAAATCCTCAGGATGACCTGGCCAAGGCTGAAATAGCTTACCTGACTGAGGACAACATGGGTGTAGGCGCTATCATTGACTCTAAGCTGGAGTATAACAATACACCCAAGGAGGAACGTAAGCCATGGCTCAGTGAGGCGGAAATGATCCGTCGTGTGAATGCCATCCGTCAGCGTGTGATGTATCAGGGCATCGGTGCACTGATGGAGACGCTTGTTGTTGAACTCGATGTGAAGAATATCATGGCGCGTTGGCCTATGCCGGTCGAAGAATCCATGAATGACGTTAAGGCGCTCATCTCTGCCGCCAAGCAGTATGAAGAGCGCAGCAGTGAACTGGCACAGCCTGCAACCCCTTCCGGCTTTGCCCGGTTCCTTGAGGATAACGAAGTGACACTTCCTGCCAAGGGTGACGGCGTACAGCTGACCACTTTCCATGGCGCCAAGGGATTGGAGTGGAAATATGTGTTCCTCCTCATGGACGAGACTCTGGAGCCTAAAGATGTGCTGAAGCGCGAGTTGTACGGTATCCACCATTTCCACCCGCAAACGCCATCTGCCGACAACCTTTATCCGCAGATGAGCATACGGCTGCTGCCGTGGATATTTGGGTCGGGCAACAGCAATGTGCCGGAATGTCTGTCGAAAATTCTCTTTGCTTCAGGATATTATGCTAATATCAATCAGCATAGCCTTGAAGAGAGCGCCCGACTGCTCTATGTCGGTGTCACACGTGCTTCAGAAGTGCTTGTACTTGTTCCCTGGATTGAAAAACAAAAGTTTGACTGGTTCAAGCGTTCCGGCCTTGCGAATGCGGGAAACATCGACAGCGGCGATGTGCTCGGCATCGGAGTGCAATTCTCCATAGTAAGTGCTGCAAATCCCGATGTCGCGAAAGCAGCCACTCGAGTCTATGAACGTCTGGACTATCATTCCGACAACCCTTCCGCCGCAGGCCCGCGCGCGATTGCCCCAAGCGGAGTGAAGGGAAAGTCTGACGAGGTCGAGGTGGTCTATAGGAGCGGGCAATACATCAGCCTCAATTCCGGAAAACTGGGGGAACGTTCGTATTCGGAGGTGGGAGACTGCATCCACAATGTCTATGCTGCCATAGAACATTTGGATAAACCCGAAGAAGTAGCAGAGATGATACGTTCGCATGGAATGAATGACGTGCTGCCTGATGCCGGCGGCGTAATCCAGGCATGGAATAATCTGCAGACGTTCCTTAAGGGAAAATATGGTGAACCTGTAATGACCTACCATGAGCGCCCCTTCCGCCGTTTAAAAAAAGATGGGTCTCTGGTTGTGGGCAGCATCGACTATGTCTATGAAACGGAGAACGGCCCGGTGCTAATTGACTTCAAGACATTTCCTCAAGTACAGGCTGTTACCGCCCCTGCTGATGACCATTATGCCGGCAACTATGCAGGACAGCTCGATGCCTATGCCGATGTCCTTGAGGCGGCAGGCACAGTTGTCATAGACCGTTACATCTATTATCCTATAAGCGGCATGCTGGTAAAAGTGGGCAGAACAAGAGATTCAAGGGGCTTCTGCAGTCCCTTGAACATCGGATAGTCTTGATGGCGTTCTTCCTTGTCTGTCATGCGCTTCGTCCCCCGGTTAGTTGGTGATACCGAAGAACAGAGGCAGAGCCTGTGCCGCAGCGATGAGGAAGATGCAAGCACCAACCACCATCATAATCTTCTTCTTGATAATCTGCTGATTGCTCGCAAGTGATTGATAATCAATATCTATTTTGTGCTATGTTAGCCACAAGAAACAAACTGGAAACAAGATTTGCATTAAACTCGAAACGGAAAGCAAGAGAAAACATAAATTAACACGGGAATGAATGGCAATTTTCCGATTTTGGGAAGAGTTGGACGGTTTGATGAAATGATGACAAGAAGGAAAACTTTCTAGGATGGTAACTCTATAATCCCACATAGAAATGTCTGCTTAATTGGAATTTTTATAAATAGAAAGGCTAAAATCAATTTTCTACAGAATGCATTCGCTCCTCTCGCCAAAATTTAATACCTTTGCACTAAACTTTAATAAGTTATCCTTTTATGGCAGATTTAAATAGGTTAAAGGTTGTTCTAGTGGAACAAAAGAAAACAGGAAAATGGTTAGCAGACCAACTCGGAGTAAGTACTACAACAACAAGTCGATGATGCTCGAACTCTGCTCAGCCAGATTTGCAAACACTATGTAAAATAGCCCAATTACTAAAGGTTGATACAAGAGATTTACTTACACCTCTTAATAAAGAATTGTCAAATGAATAATATAATAGAATCATATTCTAACGAAAATGGATACATCTACCATGGCGATGCCTTGGAAATACTTAAACAAATTCCTAACGAGTCTGTGGATTTGATTTTTGTAGATCCACCATACAACATAGGCAAGAATTTTGCTGGACGTAAAGACAAATGGAAAACGGACAAAGAGTATCTTGATTGGTGTTACCAATGGATAGATCTTTGCCTCCAAAAAGTCAAGCCAAATGGTTCTTTATACCTAATGACTTCGACCCAGTTTATGCCATACTTCGATTTGTATGTACGAGATAAGGTTACCATTCTTTCAAGGATTATATGGTCGTACGACAGTTCTGGAGTTCAAGCAAAAAATTACTATGGCTCAATGTATGAACCAATTTTGTTCTGTGTTAAAGATAAAAATAATTACACCTTTAATTCGGACGATATCCTTGTAGAAGCCAAAACTGGCTCAAAACGCAAACTCATAGATTATCGGAAAAATCCTCCTCAGCCTTACAAAACAGAGAAGGTTCCAGGTAATGTATGGGATTTTGCAAGGGTAAGATATAGAATGGAAGAATACGAAAATCATCCAACTCAAAAACCAATTAATCTGTTGGAACGTATTGTGAAGGCAAGTAGCAATCCTGGGGATGTTGTGTTAGACCCTTTTTGTGGAACATTCACTACCTGCTATGTTGCACAGCAGTTAAACAGACATTTTATTGGAATTGAAATTCAAGAAGAATATTTCAAAATAGGTTTAAGACGCTTGGGAATCGCCTCTGAATATAAAGGTGAGAAATTAGAGCGTGAAAAAAAATCGTATCAGACAAAAATATCAAAAGAACCAACGTTGTTTAATTTTGGATAATATGGAATCAACATTTGCTTCATACATAAACAGCTATCTTAAAGAAAGCTATGGTAAGGATGCAGAATCTTTATTCTCACTAAGCTATATACTGCAGTACCTTGTTCATAAAACGAAATCAGCAAATAAGGGAGCTAAAGCAAGAGGTAGTTTTGCAAACCTTTATGCAATTTATGTCATCATCGAGGATTATTGTTGTAAAGGTTTTGACAAATCAGGAAAATATTCGGACTATGAGGGTGCACAATTCTCGATTCTATTCAAGAGACAACGAGAATTGCCTTTTGGAGCAAAACTTCAGAACCACGCACTAAATTCACGTATGAACGAAGATTTTTTCAAATATTTCCCTACTCAAACAGGGATACCCCCTATAATGCGTGATTTAAAAACTCAAAGATATTGGTTCAATGAGAATTATCTGAAGATAAAAATCGGCCTCCATTCCTATAATATAGCAAAGGATATAAAAAACATAATTGACCATTATGTTGAGGTGAAGCAAGACACTTTCAAACAATTTATTATTCAGTGTGAGACACTGCAAAATATTGATGTTGAGGGTAGCGCAGAGGTAAGTGATTTCATAATGACCCTTCTTGCGCCAAATGTTGATGCAAGATTATTTGAAATTGTAAGCTACTCAATTCTAAAATTTTATTACAAAGATGTGAAAATATATTGGGGATACACTCCCGAAATAGAAAAACTCAAAGAAGACAATCTTCATTTGTATAAAACAGGTCGTACAAATGCAAATGATGGTGGTATTGATTTTGTCATGAAACCGCTAGGTCGTTTCTTTCAGGTTACAGAAACTTTGGATGTCAAAAAATACTTTCTTGACATAGAGAAGATTGAACGATACCCATTGTCATTTGTCATCAAATCAGATAAATCAACAGATGTTTTAATGGAGAAATTAAAGACGGACGCATTAAAGACATATGTTGTACAAAAAGTTGTTGATGACTATCTTAGTTGCATAGAAGAGATTATTAATATCCCAAAGCTAAAAAACTATCTCAAAGAGTTGAATGAGCGTAGCATGGTTACCGAAGTTCTTAAGGAAATCATACTTCAAAGTAAAGTCGAATTTAATTATGAAGATGATTAAATCGCTCATTTCTATAAGGATACGCATTAAAGACGTGATAGCCTATGAGTAAATAAGGCAAATGAATTCTGCTTATGAAAAAGGACATTAGATTTCTAAAAAGAATAAGATGTAGAATAGAAGCACTTCCTTGGAACGTATGGGACTTTGAAGATACTAAAGATTGTTCAAAATACGACAAAAAAAGAAAAATGCTAAAGGGAGAAGTTATGCATATCCAAAACCAAATTAGAGGCTATATTTTAGCCAGGTATGGAGAAGGTGATTTGTTACATGAATTCTCCCATTATTCTTTCTTTACACAAGGGTTTATAGCAGACCCTTTCAATGAGGTAAACAATGAAGCTTGGACAAAAGGTAAGAAATCATTTCTATGTTTTACGGATAAATTGATGGATTTTGCAAAAGCAGAAGAAATAGTAAAGTCTATTGATTGGAGAAGGAATATAATAAAATGGCTCGTTCTATTTGTTATTATGGGAATAATCGCATTCTTATTATTCGAAGAAACTGTTTTAACAGATATGATAACCTCAATATTAAGCAATGAATTTAAACCAAAATTAAAAGTTCTCCTTTTAGCAACAATGATTGTCTCAAACATCTTATGGCATAAAAATTGGAGAGATTTATTACCTATAACAACTTCCATTTTGGGAGCATTGATAGGATTAAATCTTTAGATAGCCCAGACCTTATGTTGGGCCATTTTTGTCACGTCCCATAGTGCCTTGCTATCAGCACGGCAATGACACCGCAAAAACCAAAGAAACCCAGGCAGAAGAAGATGCCGACAAACCATTGAGCGTAGCGACCAAGATAGACACCATCGTATCCCTTGTAGTCGAAGTTGATGAACGTAAAATGTCCGCCCGCAAAGTGCGTATTGATGCCATAGTCAAAGTGAGCGTGCGGCATAATCGCCACATTCTCACTCCAACTGCCCAGCAGTTCTTTGAGGATAGTTGCCTGTGCCTTACCGTCCGACGGGTCAGTCATGTTGTACTTCCAACACAACTGCCGCGCCTTCTGCTGTATCTCCTGCGGAATACGCATCACATTGCCAG
>CAVCMI010000002.1:0-31677 GCA_963603365.1 Oscillospiraceae bacterium | reverse complement strand
CTAAACTGAAGCACCTCTATCCTATATTGAACTTTTAAGTGTTACAAAGTACTAGATTATATAAAACTGTATGTAAAAAAAATTTACTTTTGCAGAACAGATTTTACAAGGCAGACGGAACTGACAGGGGTTTCTTTCAATTTAGTACAAACTAATTATATCTTTATGCAGGACAAACTTTTACGCATTATCCTCCTCATATCGGCGTTATTATTTCTGGCAACATCTGCGAACGGCCAGCGCATCCGCGAGCGCATAAATTCCATCAAGAATGCCGACCCGTTTGCCATCAGCGGTTCTACCGGCGTGGGGCTCGGGCTGTCGTACAACTCCAACCAGCCGGGGTGTACACCATTCTCCTCGAACCTTTATGCGAGCCTCAACCTCTCGTTTTACAGCTTCCAGTTGCCCATTTCGTTTTATTTCAACAACAACACAACCTCTTTTTCCTATCCTCAGATGCCCACTTTCCATTTAGGATTCATGCCCACCTGGAAAGACTTCAAATTCCACATAGGCTCCAGCAGCATGCACTTCTCCAACTACACCTATTCGGGGCTCACCTTCTTGGGGTTAGGAATGGAGTATCAGGGCCGTCTTTTCCGTACGGCAGTGTTCGGCGGCGTGCTGAACCGTCCCACCAAAGTCAAGGGATTTGACGACCGCAGCGCATTCCAGCAGCTGGCCGACTCTCTGTTAGGGCTCAACACCCCCTACTCCAGCCTGCCGCAGTACCGGCGTGATGCCTTAGGCGTGAAATTAGGCATAGGAAACGAACGCAACTTTATCGACATCAGCGTCATCAAAGCAAAAGACCGCATCAATACGCTGCCTGAAATGTGGCGAGACTCCATTCCGCCGAAAGACAACCTGGCCATCGGGCTTGCGGGGCGTTTTGCCATCAGGCAATGGTTCTCCATGACTGCCAACCTGGGCGCGTCCCTCCTCACCAGCGACCTGCGAGACTCTGTCCCGTCCATCCTCACCAACGAGGACGGCATACGCAGGGTCTTGTCCAAGACCGACTGGCTGGTCTCTTTCCGCAACAACACCATCCTGCGCTTCGCGGGCGATGCAGCCATGAACTTCAATGCCGGCGCCTTCTCCGCCAACCTCACCTACCGTTTCATACAGCCCGACTACGAATCATTGGGCGCGTCCGACTTCAGCCAGAACTCGCACAGCCTCGGCGCGGTCATGTCGCTGCGGCTTTTCAAGGGGCGTTCCAACATCAGCGCCGTAGGGTACGTGCAGCGCGACAACCTCAACAAAAAGCAGATGTATATGAATCAGGTGGCCACATACTCGCTCAACTGGAACAACAACTTCGGCGAACTCTTCAGCATCGGCTTCAGTTACAGCGGCATCAAGCAAGACCAATTCGACGGCACCATGTTGCTGACCGACAGCCTGAAGATAAACCAGATTGCACACACCATAAACTTGTCGCCCTCTTTCACATGGACCGGGCAGCACACACACTCCATCACATTCAACGCCAATTTTGTGCAGAACAAGAACCTCAACCCCCTTTACAACAACGACATTGACGCACAGACGCTCACCACGGGGGTCACCTACGGGATCGACCTTGAAGCGATACGGCTGGGCATAGATGCCGGCTACGACTTCTCGCTCTCCTCCTCCACCCTGGCGGTATATCACTCGCACGGCCTCAACGCCGGCATTCGCTACCGCATCATGAGCAAAGAGAAACTCAACTGGAACGTGAACTACAACGGCAACGTGGCCTACAACATACAAACCAAAGGCGACATCATAAACAATTTCTCCGTAGGCAACTCCATCGGCAGTTCATTCAGTTACGACAAGCATGCCGCCACGCTCGCATTCTCTATCAGCAACTACAGCGACCGCGAGATTATAGGACAGCGGGTGAAAAGCGACCTCGACTGCCGCTTCACCCTGTCGTACTCCTACTCCTTTGCCGCAAAAGTCATCAAGAAGATGACCAAAGAGGAGCGGCTGCAGGCCAAAATCAAACGAAAGGCCGACAAATTGATGAAACGAAGCACAAAAAAGGACAACAAAGAATACGAAGCAATCAGGTAACTGTTTTTCTTGAACACTACGCTTGATAAAGCATAACGCCATACCCCAAAAGAGCTGCGAGAGCTCGTCAGGCAGAAAAAAACGAAGACAACATACAACAATAATAAATATACAATAAGAATAATAATAAAACAAACATATTATGAAAAAACATCTGCTCCCTCTATTCCTGTTAGCGCTGCTGCTTATGCCAGTGGCGCACCTGACGGCACAGAACGACATCACAATCTCGATCACGCCGAAAGTGCGGCTTTTCCCCTCCTCGGGATTCAGTTATATTGATGACCCTGCCCGTTACTTCGACATCCAGCTGATGAACACTTCGGGAAGTCCGAAACAGATCTACCTGAAGTTGGAAATAGAAGCCAACTTCACCGCTTCCAGTCAACAATATTATCTGCGGACGCGCGAAAACGCCCAGCCGCTCACGCCGTTGACCGTCGGCACCGTGCCGATGCATCTCGACCGGACCCACTTTGACCAGCTGCTCGGACATCTTTCGAGAAACAACATCGACTATTTTGTGGGGAACAGCAATGAACTGCAAGCGCTCAACAACGTGCTTACGCTTCCGGAGGGCATCTACAACATCTGCCTCACGCCCTACTACTGGACCGGAAACAACAGCGCCGTGCCGCAGAAAGCCGGGGAGAGAGTATGCTACCCGTTCACCGTCTGCTATTCAGGTTCCGCCCCTGAATTCACCTCGCCCATCAACGGGAACAGCGCCGCCAACCTCAACAACAGCAACCCGGCCAACAATCTGCTGACCAACAGGAACACCATATCTATGAAGAGGAATAAGCTGGCGGCAACAACCTCCGGCACAACTTCTGCCCCCTCTTCATCTCCCAGTCTCGCTGGATCTCTCGTCAAGAGAGGACTTGTCGACAACATCACCTCCGACAGCCGCAACAGTTCACAATATACCATGTTGCCAGCCGAGCGCGTGGTCAACTTCAACTGGACTGGCGTCATTTCAAACTGCCTGTCCCCGAACGACTTCATTTACACTTTGAAAATCGTGGAAGTCTATAAGAACCAGAGTCTCCACGATGCCATTGAACACAATGCCACCTTGGCCACCATCAAAAACGGGTCCAAAACATTTTACCGTTACGACACCTTGACCAACAGGCAGTTCCAGTTCAAGAAAGGTCACGTTTATGCCATGCAGGTAATAGCCACGCTGAACAAGAATCTGCCTATCGACGTAAAACTGGGCAATGACGGCAAGAGCCAAATCATCGCATTCGTATGGGGGAGCAGCCAGGTCATACAAGACGTGATACCTATCACCAGCACAGTTTCCGACAACTACAACAGCATCAGAAACAAGATCCGCCGTTCTTTCCTTGTCAGCCCAGGGCAAGACAAAGGCAGCATAGAAACCCTCATTCAGCAATTTCCCGGCGAAACCGCCAACATCCCGGCTGACGACAGCAAGGTCCGTTACGTGCCGGGCGAAAACGGGAGCGTCCCCTACTGCCAGATTCCCGCAAATGCCGACTCCTTAAGCGTGAAATGGATGCCCGTGCGCGGTGACTCCATCATCGAGGTGGACTACACCTTACAGCTTTTTGAATACAAGGGCGGGGCTTTGGAGGCGTCATTCACCACGCAGCCGCTCAAAGAGGAAAAGATTGTGAAAATCTGGAATGGCAAAGGAGACTCCTTTACCTTCGGGCTCAACAACACCGAACTGCAAGCAATATCCACCGCCGACTGGGGCAAAAACCTGGTTGAAGGATATAAATACGTTGTCCGGCTCAAGGCAAATGCTTTTTTCTCCTACAATGAAAGAACCACCTACAAAATCACCGAATACATCCATAACACCCCGATATCACGTGACAGCATCATAAACCAAGTGAAGATGGGCGGCGACACTTTCATCTCCAACGTCGTCTTCTTATGGGGCGTTGACAGCGCCGCGCTCGACAATGTGCGTCCGCCGCAGTTCACCTACCCCGTGATGCTGGCAGACAAAGCCCTTGACGACACCTCTTGGGGCGAAGACGAATTTCCGGAAGTCACCAAACGCAAAGACTTCTCTTTCCATTGGGAAAAGGCCACCGGCGTTTATTACGAAGACACCGTCTATTACCGGCTGCGCGTGGGCAAACTGCCTGACAAGAAGAAACCCAACGAAGTGACCTCCTTCTTCTACACAAAAGATTCCATCACTGCCACTGAATTCATCGACTCCACCCTCTTCGACACTTTGAAAACCGATGCGCAATATGTGGCAGTGCTCGACATCACAATCAAGCAGACAAAAGACACCTCCCAGCATTACAACTTGCTGAACAAAGGCACTTCGCACTATGCCGCATTCAGGCTCAAGGAGGAGCCCGAGTTCAAATCTGACCTCAACACCAAGCTGGTGTGCGACTCCTCCAAGTTCAACAGCCTGGACAAAGAGGCGATATTCCCCAAGCCCGACGAACTGATACGGGAGAAAAAAGAACTTATGATGGGCGAGTTCCCGATGGTGATGCAGCGTGCCCAATACGACTCCACCAAAAAAGTGTACAGCGGCGACGGTTATGTGATCTGGCGTCCGCTCGGCATAGACGTGCGCCTCAAGGTGGACTTCAAAGAGATACAGTTCAACAAGAATTATGAAATCATTAAAGGCACGGCCGTGAGCAGCGCCACCGACTCGGCCACCTACCTTTCTGCACTGACCGATGAGCTGGGACTGGAACTCGACTCGTTAGGCACTCCGGAACTGAACAAAATCGTCTCCTACCTGGGAAATAACGAGGCAGTCAAGAAGAAATACGAAACATTCAAAAGCTGGGGAGAGAAATACGCCAAGAAATACGGCGGGCTGCTTGGGCCTCTGCAAGGCGGAAACATCGCCACCGAAGTGCTCACATTCCCGTTGAGCGTCACGGACGAGACAATCACCGGCTCTAAAAACGTGGTGTTCGTCATCAACAACATGTACTTCTCGCCCATATCCTCCCTGATGGGCTTCTGGGCCATCTTTGCCGCCAGCAGCGACAACACGTATGTGCCGTTCCTGGCCAACAACATCTGCATGGATCCCGGCAATCTGCTGGGAGACGCCAGCCAGCATATAGAAATGTATATGGGACGCGACTATGAGTTTGACCTCAACGATGGTTATAAAATGCGTTTCAAGAAATCATCCTCATTCAGCGACCCTAAAGACGGCACCGTACTCGTGATTGATTCGGGCAAGCTAAAAGACCTGTTCGTGGAAATAGACTTCCAAATGAACGACAGAGACTTGATGAAGATCGGCAAAGACGGCACGCCTACAAAAGCCACATTCGGCAAGCCCGAAACCTACGTCAGAGCCTCGTTCCGCGCCAATCTCCGCGACTGGGACGACTGGATGGTCCAGATCAAGATGGACGCATTTGCGCCGACGGACTGTCAAAAGTTCTCCTTCTACCCCACAGGGAAAGGCATCTGGTATGACCACTCCTCCACCAAAACCCCTGACGAGATAGCATTCCCCAAAGGTTACCTGACCGGGAACATAGACACCGTAAAAGCCAAAACCCTAAACAAGACGCAGCTGCAAGCCGAAAAAGACAAGGCCATGTCAAAGGCACGGCTGGAGTGGCAAGGTTTCTATTGGAACGAAATGACCATCTTCCTCTCTGAAGACATCAGCACCACCTTTACCGACAAGGAGCAGCCTAAAGACTCCATGGTGGTTTATCATTACGGCATCAACAACAGCCAGACGGACTCTGCCCTCTACCACCGCACCGGCACCCGCATCAACTTCGGCGCGAAGGACATCTTCATTGACTCCAGCGGATTCACCGCCGAGTTCTTTGTGCGCGACATCCTGAAAGCCGAAACCAAAAATGGCGGCGGTTGGGCATTCTCGCTCGACACCGTCAGCGTTAAGATCCTCAAGAACGAATTCCACCACGCCATCATTGCCGGGGCGTTCGGCGTGCCGCTCTTCTCGGGCGACTTCCGCTACCGCTGCGCCATCGGCGCCGACAGCCTGACCTTCAACATCGATGCGGCCGGCGACACGCTGAATATGGATCTATGGCTTGCCAAAATCATATTCGACAAAAAGTCATCCTGTTTCCGGGTGAAGAAGATCTATAAGGAAGAAGACACCCGCTTCGACATGACCCTGAGCGGAAAAATAAACGTCAATTTCAAAAAGCTTGGCATACCTCTCAACTTCACGCTCTGCAAGTTTGAGGGCATGGGCATGCGCAACTACAATACCATCAAGGACACGAACACCGTGGACGGCTTCGAATTCACCATCGGAAACTGGAGTTGGGCATCTCCGCAGCACAGCATCGGCGGCCTGGCTTCCGGAAGCGACGGGCTGCTTTACGACCTCAACAATCCCGACGGCAAAGGAACATCGTCCATAAGCAATGACATTTCCAATTGTTTCAGCACCAACATAAAAAAATTCGACCCCATTGTCAGCCTTGACATATCTAAAGGAGCCCTCAAACTCGGATTCAAACTGTCGGGTGACCTCAAATTCAGTTTTGGCGAAAACAATGCTTTCGGAGGCGGCCTTGATGTTACCGTTTGCGGCACTGTATATCCGCTTGACGGATTCAGAATTGAAGATCCGGATGCGAAACTTGATGAGATACGGGTGGACTGCGAACTTGATGTATTCCACCTCAAAGGCAGCCTTACATTGCATTCGGACGACGATGAATACGGCGACGGGCTGAGCGGATCGCTCATGGTCTCCTGTATGGGTGGAATAAGCCTGTGGATGCAAGGCAACTTCGGAACGATGGTTGACAAAAACAACGAAAAATTCTCCTATTGGTCGCTCAACGGCGGCGCCAAATTTTTACCGGGCATTCAACTTGGCGTTGTCACCATCAACGGCTTCTCGGGCGGCTTTGCATACAACATGAAAGCCACCAAAAGTTTGAATGAGATGGATGCAAAAACACTGCTCGGCAGCGTTAGCGAGGATAAAGGAGACACCGTTCAGACTGTAGGCATGTCTTTCACCCCTGAAAAAGGATCTTGGGTTGCCAATGCCGGCATCTGTCTGATTTTGACCGGGGCCGAAAGCACTATGAACATGGACGGTCTTGTCTCGTTGCGTATCTGCAAAGGACATTTTTCAGGCATTATCATTCAAGCAACTGCCTATGTGATGACCTCAATGCTTAAGGATGTGACGCCGGGCGATGGTGAAAACAACAAGAACACCCTGCTGCAGGCCGCTGCCATCATCGGCTACGAAGATCGTGAAGAAGCAAACGAATTCAGGTTCTCCATAAATGTGAAAATGCAAATGGACCTTGACAGCCTGCTGAATCTGGGCGGATCCGGCAGCAAAGTGAAAGGCAAGATAAAAGCCGCATTCGAGGGTGCAAGCATGCTGACAGGCTGCAATTTGATGGCAGTGGTTGATTCGACTGAAACTGGTGCAGGAACAGGGAACGGCAGCACCGGCGTTTCGTTCAGAGTCGATGCAAGGGTACCGATTGACTTGCAAATAATACACTACAAAAAACAAAACCGTACAGACTGGTATTTCGCCATCGGGAAACCGGCTTATGACGACCGGGTTCAACTTAAAGCTAAGATAGATCTGATTGTTGCCAAAGCAGAGGCGGAGTTCACTTTCTATTTGCAGACCGGCAACGCCTTTGCATACGAACTGCCCGACCTGAGCCCGGCACTCAAAGCTTTCTTTTACGGGGAATCTGAAGACAAGAAAATGGACACGGACGCAGGAGCCATCGCAAAAATCAGAAAAATCACGGCTACTAATCAGAATGAAATAGGCAAGGGCGGCGGTTTCTGCATGGGCTCTACTTTCCATGCTGAACTCCACCTCGATTTCTTCCTGTATCTGGATATCATCGCTGACATCGGCTTCGACATAGCGCTGCTCAACGTGGCAGGGAAACGATGCCCTGACAAACCAGGCCCTATCGGCAAAAACAACTTTTATGCCCTTGGCCAGGTTTATGCCGCACTGCAAGGCGATGTGGGACTGCATATCAATTTGGGTTTTTGGAAAGGCAAATACTCCATCTTCTCGTGCGGTGTGGGCGCACTGTTCCAGGGCGGCGGCCCCAACCCGTCGTTCGCATACGGGCTGCTGCGTTTCAAAGTGTCGCTGCTGGGTGGACTGCTCAAGTTCAACACCTCCGTTGACTTCCAAGTGGGCGACGTATGTGTGCCCGGCGCCGGCGACCCGCTCGCCAATGTCAAACTCTTCCAAAGCGTAACGCCAGGGTTAGAGACGGAGAAAGCGGCCACAAATAGTAAAACACCCATATCACCTATGGCTCTCGGCACTATCGTGTCGAATATGCCTTGGAACGATGAGGTTTGCCTGAGCGATGGAAAAGACACCCGTCGGTTCTACTTCCGTCTGATGCAAGAAGAATGCGATTTCAAGATTCGTACTGCCGGTGTAGCGAACCTTTACAACCCTACCGGCAGCCTGCAGATGACATATCAAAGACATCCTGATGAGAAGAACACTTACATTTTCCAATGTAAAGAGGGCGGTTTCCCCAATAATGCCTTGAACAAACTGTACCTGAAAGGACGCGCATTTGAATGGAGAAAACAGGCCAATCCCAAAAAAATCGGCAGCTATGGCGGCACTGAAAAAATCTATTCCGACGAGGCATACAGTATGGCAACCGGGAAAGCCTTGAAGAATCTGAATCCGAATGAGTTTGCCTGGTTCAACCCGTTATATCAAGACACAAACTCCAACGACAAATATGAAGTACGCGCCTGGACCCAAGACACTACCGTCTATTTCACAACCGATAAACTGTCAGATAACTTGAACGACAATGTCGTTTACGCATGGCCCTACAATGGTGACCCCTATTTCCCGAATGAAGAATACATTGCCAATGACAATGGCAAATATGTCCGGCTCTTCCTCAGAAAAGACCGTGGCGACCTGTTCAACAATTCGTTCAACCAGACTATGGTTACCAAAGTCTATCTTCACACGAACACCCGGGCCGAAAAGAAAAAGGAATTCAAGGATCTTCCTTGGAGCTATAATGTCATCAACACAACTGTCAGCATAGGGCAACTTTCAGTAAAAATCCCGGACGAAATATACGGAAAAGAATGCGGCAATATGTTGACTATCTATACTATGCCAAAGAATGACTACGAATCAGAAATGCGGAAGGCAGAAGAGAGGATAAAAGCTTCAAAAGCCGTATTAGAGAAATCGCGTATCGCCATAAGCGATTCCGTTTACGATGCGGCCCGCGACTATCACGGCCACAACGTCAACACGTCAACAATAGACAGAATACAAGGAGAAGATAGATTGATTCGCGACATAGGCATAGAAATACAACAAGCCCGTGTCGAGAATTTACAGCCCGTTGTAAGCGGCAGCTATTCGTCGTCGTTCATTGTTAGCAGTGGCAGTGTCGGCGGCAGTAACATAAAACCAACAACATCTGATAAGATTGATAAGCTAACTTCTACTTTTGATGCTACCGGGGCGAATACGACACAACCGTACAGCACTGCTCTTGTAAACATAAATAACATCAATATGCAGCAAACGGCCGCCTCCAATTTGTCCGGTGTCACCATTGGAGGTGGAATTAGTATGGGTAGTACCCGCACATTGGCTGTAAATGCAGAAAAGCCTACAGCCAACAACCGTAGCATTACGAGACAAAACAGCGGTAATATGCAAGCATTCAGCACAGGGGGCAGCGGTGCATCCACTCGACGTGTTATGAGAAGCGGCGCTTCTTCCACCAACTCGAAAAACAAAGCTTACAGACAGAATAAGTCTATCTATGTATCAACAACAAACAAACTAACAATGCCGGCATCAGCAAATGTGGCAGCGGGACAAAAGCAGGGATATGTCACACCTGCAAGTACGGGTAATGCTATCTTTAGATTATCTCATAATATTGTTTCCTCCGGCAAAGACAGGGACATCTATGCCGCACAGTTGAGAGCGGTTTATGAAATGGATACAACCTTCGGGCGAGACACTATGGACTATCAAAGAATTATGGCCGACGAGGAGTTCAACATAATGTCCTCGAAAGGACGCACGGTTTATTGTTGGACCTGGGCAACTTGCAAATACAAAGACTACACCGAGTTCTTGAAGGACACTGAAGTCCAAGACAACATCGAAGGTCTCTGGAATAGTGGAACACTCGAATTGGGGGAAACCAGCAAAGACGACAAGTTTACTTTCGGGGAAAACTCGTATAGTAGAACCCATAAAAAGTTCGGTTGGATGTTCACATCGTGGGACTACAAGGACGCAACAAAATATATGACGGAACGTGCACAACCTCCCAGAGCTTATTTTATTGTCAATCAAAATACAGAACTGACCCAGTACCACAATTTACTTTTCAACCACTTTTTGGATCTTAAACAATCTTTTATACAGAGTGCCAATGCTCCTGACTTTTTCAATCCGTATCTTTTGCGTTATTTTGGTATTTCAATAAGGGGGGATGGATCATACGATGAATTAAAAGATAAAAATAAAGATGCTATGGAAAAGGGATTGACGAAGAACCCCTCCTGCGATTTCTCCCACATCACACGCCGGATTTCAGGTGATGTTTTTGTAAATTGCAATGGTGCAGACGATAATCCATCCCGTGTTACTGTACCCAAGATTTTAGATTATGGCGGTAAGTTAGGGGAAAATCAAGATTCCTTGTCCAACTACCTTTACAGCGAAGATGACTTTAAGAAAAATGAATATAACAAGAGTTTTATACCAACCTATGACGGAATAATCGTAGACTATGCTACACCTGCTTTTTTGGATGATATGATTAAATTTTTGGGGTTTTTCCAAAAAAACTGCATTTTAGTTGACATCGTGTCTTCTCATGTTACGACGGATGGTTTGGGGTTTCTTGGCAGAGCTTTATCAAAACCAAACAGACAATTCTCTTATTCTTCAACCAATCCAGATTTTGATTTTCCCTTTGATATGCCACTTGTATATCTCTGCCATCATTATTATTATGCCAATTACAGTTTTCGCCAGATTTTGAAAGATGATTCTTTGAAATATGAGACTAACGATGGCAAAGAACTTTCACAACAACAACTGAAAGGAAATAATAAATTCCTTTGGGTAAAGGACTTGAAAGAATCTGATGCCTATCTGGCAAAATTTTGGTGGAATACTGATGCTCAACCTACAGATTGTTCAGATTATAAAGATTATAAATTCGATTGCAGTTCAAATTTTATATACGCTGTTGACTCAAGCAGTCATACGAGATCTGAATTACTCGGTCCTCTTTATAAAGAGCGCCAATTAAAAAGTCCACACTATGACTACTGGAACGCCTCCATTTCCATTGTTTATCTTACTTCCAAAAATTCAAACTTTGAGGTTAATCTTCTGAACACAGCAGAGGCTATCAGTTTATCTCGAGAGATGGTATATTTCCCAAATGCTGAGATAAAGTGTCGACTACCCTATCATCCTGCTTTGCGGGGTTACCAAGATTCTCGTTATAAGACATTTATGAAAGTACCATATTTATTTTTTAGTAATATGAATATGTTCGATAAGAATTATCAGGAAGTTAGATCTCAATATTACGATATTTATTATCAAAGACATTAACAAAATAACCCCTATGCTATTTTTCAACTATTATGTATATAAACAGAAAAAAAGTACAATGAAACGCAACAATATCAAGCATAGCATTAGAATAATCTGTATGCATCTTTGTTTCTGCTCACTCTGCATGGGCGCATACGCCCAGATTGTCGACCAAACGAACGTTGCAGAACAAAACGAACAATCTTACGAGAAGATTTACAACTTCATCGTGGTTACACGCAGTTACGGCGACAGTGTCGTGCTGCGTTGGGCTCCCGAAAATGCCGGTGTCTGGATTTCAGCCAACTACTACGGCTGGAACATCACCCGGTGGAAAAACAACTCGGAAGTTCAAGAGAACGACACTGTTTTTGAACTGAAACTGAACGACAAACCCATCAAGCCTCTTACACTCGACGAAATGATGGAGCGCTACGATTCTACGAACATGTTCATAGGAGCGGCTGCACAGGCGCTCTACGGTGAGTCATACTACAACCCGAAAGAGAGTGACGGCTTCTCCAACTATGTGTTCCGCCGCGATCAGGAACAAACACAACGTATGGCTATGGCCTACCTTGCGGCAGAGGGACATCCCGAAGTGGCAGATGCCATCGGCCTGCGCTTTGTAGACACTACCGTAAAGCCTGGAGAATCCTATTTGTACACCATCGAGTGTCTCATTCCGGAAAAGATGCTGAAAATGCCGCCCAAAGCTTTCATGGTTCATAATAATCCATACGTTCGTACGGAAAACGAAAAGATACCCGAAATACACTTCTATCAGAATTCCCCCTACACCACTTTCGTCTATTGGGCGAAAAACAAACTGTCGGGATACTTTGTTGAGCGCAGCACCGACAACGGCAAGACGTGGACCAAGATGAACGAATCTCCATACTATAACCTCGAACCCGACCAAGGCGCATACGAAGTGTATGGCGAGGAAGTAGGCAAACTTATGGAAAAGAATATAGGCATAGTGGATTCGATGAAACTGAATGTCAAGTACCTATACCGCGTCAAGGCGTTTGATGCCTTTGGCGACTATGCTCCGGAGCGCACCTCCGGCAAGTTTCAGATGGAAGACCGCATACCGCCCACAGTGCCTGTACTGGACGAGATTCTGCCCATAGACAACAAAGTGTGTACACTGAGATGGTATATGGACAAAGAGGAAGACGACCTGAAAGGGTTTATCGTCACATTCTCTGACGTGCCGGAAGGCCCTTGGGATTATGTTACCGATGTGCTCCCTCCCAAGACCCGCCAATGGACAGACAAGGATGCCGAAAAGCGCGGAAGGGGCTATTTCCGCATCTTTGCGGTGGACAAAAGCCAGAACTTCTCCTACTCCACCTCCCAATGCAACAACATCGAAGACGTGTTCGCGCCCGCGCCTCCTACGGGCTTCTCCGCTTTGGTGGACACTGCCGGCGTGGTCTATTTCAACTGGAACAAAAGTCCTGAAAAAGACGTTTACGGATACCACATCTATTATGCCAACCAGCTCGACCACGACTTCATTCCCAAAAACGGTCCACGAATATTGGGGAACGAATGGAGGGACACCATCAGCCTGAACACCTTAACCAAACATGTTTTCTTCTATATTGTGGCCGAAGACTACAGCCACAACATCTCGCAGCCCTCCGACACGATAGCAGTGCCTGTGCCTGACACCATCCCGCCGGGCATCGCCCTCTTAGAAGATTACACTACCACCAGCGAATCGGTAGCTTTCCGGTGGCTGCAGAGCACCTCCGAGGATGTGGCCTACTACTATATTTACCGCAAGTTTGACAACGAAAAGCAGTGGAAATACCTCCGCATCATCACCCCGGACGAGTTGGCCGAGAACGAACCCATCATCCTCATCGACTACCCGGAACCATCGTCCAAGAACTACAACTACTGCATCGAGGTGATTGACCGAGACGGCCTCTCGTCGGGCAAGACGGGACAGACTACCATACGTTTCCGCGGCGCCTCTACCATCCAGATACCGCTCACACTCAAGGCTTCACCACACAAGAGCGGCAACGGCATCACCCTCGACTTTACCTACAAGTACGAGTCGCACCACGACTATTACGGCGTCATCTACAAGTCGGTGAACGACGAGCCCGCTTACGTGCTGGCAAGCTTCAACCGCGGAGAGAACACTTACAACGACTTCAAAGTGAACTCGGGCGACAAAGTGACGTACTACATCCGTATGATGCTGGGCAACGGCAAACGGTCGCAATCCTCCGAACCCGTAACCGTAAAGGTAAAGTGAGCGTTTAGAACATAGCTATCAGCAGACAGCAATACTACAAAAAACGGGCGCAGATGCTTTTCCGCATCTGCGCCCGTGCTATATCTGTCAGCCCGTGTTATTTCAGCAGTCTGAAGAACTCTGCAAGCAGGTCCCAGCACATCTGCACGGTCTTGATTTCGAGTTTCTCGTCGGGAGAGTGTACGCCGCGCATTGTCGGTCCAATGGAGACCATGTCGAGGTCGGGGTACTTTTCGGCGATGAGGCCGCACTCCAAGCCGGCGTGGATAGCCAGCACCTCCGGTTCTTTGTGGAACAGGTTGTGGTAAGCGTCCACCAGCAAGCGAAGCACTTCCGAGTCGGGGTTCGGATTCCAGCCCGGGTAGCCGTCGCCCGACACCACATCGGCGCCCACCATCCAGAATGCCGTGGACACGCGGTCGGCGATAGCCTGCTTTTTCGTCTCCACCGAACTGCGTTGGCTGGTAGAGACCACAATCTTGTCCTCTTTCTTCTTCACCGAAGCCAAGTTTGTGGAGGTCTCCACAAAGCCGGGAATATCCTGCGACATGGCCTGCATGCCATGAGGGCAGACCAGCAGCGCATTCAGCACATCGATCTGGAAAGTCTCCTCCAGCACCTTCTCGCACTTGTCGGCGAGGGTAATAGAAACGGCCACGCCGGGGTCGGTCTTATGGAATTCGTTTTTATAAGTGGCATCCATCTGCTTGACGTATGCAGCCAAAGCATCGCGGGTTTGGGCGGGCACAGCCACCACGGCGTAACCCTCGCGGGCGATGGCGTTGTGCAGGTTGCCGGCCTGAATGTCAGCAATACGGATGTCATAGTCGCAATAGGCGTTCCAGAGCACGCGGGTCAGCAGTTTCACGGCATTGCCGCGACCCTTGTTGATGTCGTCGCCGGAGTGTCCGCCTATGAGCCCGTTCACAGTGATGCGGAAGAACTCGTAGCCGCCCTCCTGCTCCTTGGCAAGGTCGTCAATGTTGTCGTATTCGCACTCCAGCGTGGCCACAGTATCCTTGCCGCCGGCGCATCCGATGAAGAACTGTCCCTCGTCTTCAGAGTCGAGGTTGATGAGCATCTTGCCTTTCAGGATGCCCGGCTCCAACATCTTGGCGCCGGTAAGTCCCGTCTCCTCGTCAACGGTAAAGAGACACTCTAACGGTCCATGTTCCAGAGTCTTGTCCTCCATAATTGCCAAAGCCATAGCAATGCCGATGCCGTCGTCTGCGCCGAGCGTAGTGCCCTTGGCTTTCAGCCATTCATCGTCAACGTAAGGCTGGATGGCATCCTTTTCAAAGTCGAAGTCCACATCGGCGTTCTTCTCGCACACCATATCCATGTGACCTTGGAAAATAACCGGCGTGACGTTTTCCTTGCCGGGGGTCGCGGGTTTGTACATATACACGTTGCCGATTTTGTCGCGACGGGTCTCCAACCCCATAGCAAGACCGGTTTTCTCAAGCCATTCCGACATTTTGCCCTCTTTCTTGGAGGGACGCGGGATTTTCGTGATTTCGTTGAAAAACCGGAAAACGCTTTCCGGCTTCAGAGATAACAATTCATCTTTCATATAAATATGTGTTTTAAGTTATTGTCAGCTGTTAAAAAAAACGGGGCAAACTTACACAAAATAATTGATTATCCACTTCATTTTTTTTCGTAGGTTTGCATCTCTTAAAAAAATAGTCTGATTATGACTGCATTGAAATACCATTTGCTGCTGCTGACAATGCTGTGCATCCCCTCTCTGCGGCTTTCTGCGCAAACCCTTTCGTCCGGCCCTTACAACGGTTACGACAAAGTCACCCTCTACGACAGCATCCGCGTTCACGTGGAGGAGAGCGGCATGAGCCTTGTGACAGAGCACTGCCAATACCGGATTTTGACCCTGTCGGGAGCGCGCGACTACAACACCATAAAGGCCGACTATGACCCGCTTTCAGCATTTGCCGAAATAAGGCAGGCTATCGTGCGCCGCCGCAACGGTAACATCGACACCATCGACAACGCCGAGTTTGACTATCCCGCGCCGGCACGTATGATCTACTGGGGCGCACGCCAGAAGATGGTGGCGCTCGGCCGGCTTGAGCCCGGCGACACGGTAGAGTTTACCACTTTCCGGAAAGGCTTCACCTACGCCCTGCTGCACCACGGCGGCGAGGACGACAAATACATCCCCCCGATGCGCGGCCATTTCTATGACATCGTGCCCTTTTACAGCGACCAGCCCGTGATGCGGAAAGTGTATCAGGTCAACATCCCCACAGACAAAAACCTGCGTTACACCGTCTATAACGGACAGCTGGAATGCCGCCGCGAGGAGAACGGCGCACACACCCTGTTCACCTTCACAAAAGAGGGCATCACCCCCTTGCAAAAGCCGCGTTTCACATTAGCGGACAACGACATCCAGACGAAACTCATTCTCACCACCACCGCCACCTGGCAAGAAAAGTCAAAATGGTTCTACCGTGTCAACGAAGAATACGGCAGTTTTACGCCCACCGGTGAGGCAAAGGCGAAAGTGAACGAATTGCTGCGCCGTGCCCGCAGCGAGAATGACAGCATCGCCATCCTCACGCACTGGGTGGCTGACAACATGCGCTACTCCGGCATCTCCATGGGCAAGGGAGAAGGCTACACGTTGCACCGCTGTGGCATGAACTTCACCGACCGCTGCGGCGTATGCAAAGACAAGGCCGGGCTGCTCATAGCCATGCTCCGTGCCGCCGGATTTGAGGCTTACGCGGCCATGACGATGGCGGGCGAACGCATCGAGGACATACCCGCCGACCAGTTCAACCATTGCGTTGCCGTAGTGAAACGTCGCAACGGCAACTACCAATTGCTCGACCCCACCTGGGTGCCGGGCGTTCGTGAACTGTGGTCGAGCGCCGAACAGCAGCAATACTTTCTGATGGGTCTTCCCGACGGCGCCACGCTCCGCTGCACACCCCTGTCGAAAGCCGAGAACCACTACCTGAAAATGACCGCACAGACGAAAGTCACCCGCAACGGCAGTCTCAAAGGCACCGTCACCGTGACCGCCGAGGGACAGTCGGACCGCACCGTGCGCCGCCTTTTCAATGGCAACCGCACCCGCTGGAAAGAGAATGTCGCCAACCAATTCTGCCAACTCTATCCCAATGCCACACTCCATTCTGTGCGATACAGCGACGAAGACAGTTATCTCGAGCACCCTGTCTGCATAACCTACCGCTTCACCATACCCGGCTATGCGACCGTCGGCGAGAAAGAGATTATCGTCACACCGCTGCTTGCCAAAGGCTTCATGACATTCGCTATGCGGCATCTCTACTTCGATGAGACCGTTGAGACACGTCAGTATCCTTTTCAGGATGCCTGCTCGCGCTATGTGCAGCTGTCCGAGACCATGTCGCTGCCCTACGGGTACACCTCCGCAAGCATCCCCGTCAGCCGCTCTTTCAATGAAACAGCCGCTGCCTTTGACGGCGGATACAACCTTGAGAACTCCAAGATTACATTCAATGAGAAAATATGGTTCAGAAAACGCATCTATGAGGCTTCCGACTGGCCGTCATACCGCAAGGCCGTCGCCAACCAGCGTTTCTTCATGAACACGCCGGTAGTGCTGAGCAAATGATACGGCATCTTCTGTCATTGAAAAACAATCCACAAAAGAGAAAAACAAACCGAAAGACCAAACCTCAAGATCGCCACTGTTTTTATGCACAATATGAAAAAAACCGCGCTGTTCATTCTGCTGCTCTCTCTCTCGGGAGTCGCATTCGCCAAAGAGACGTATGACGCCCGCTACCTGAAACTATCAAGGTCTTACCGTCTGAATGAAGACGGCAGCATCGACTTCACTTTCCGCAAAGAGCTGAAGCTTTTCACCACTGCGTCGTTTGACACCTATGGTGAAACGTTCATCCTCTACAACCCCGAATTTGAGACGCTGACCGTCAACGAATCGTACACGCGGCTGCCCGACGGGCGCACAATAGCCACTCCCGGCAACGCCCTCAATGCCGTTTTGCCCTCCTCCTGCACCGACTGCGCCCGTTTCAACGCCGTGCGCGAGATGGTAGTCACGCACACTGCCCTTGAAACCGGTGCCGTCATCGTGCTCGACTACACCATCCGCACACAGCACCCTTTCTTTCAAGAGTTGGCACAACGGGTCAATCTTTGCGAAGACGTGCCTGTTGACAGCCTGCTGCTTACGGTGACCACACCCGGCAACCGCACCCTGCACTATGACCTGCACATGCCCGGGCAACCTGCTTTGCCCGCCGAAAGTGCCGTCAACAGCAATTGCCGGACTCTGACCTGGGCTTTCACAAACACGGCAGCCGCCGCGCCCGACCGCTACCTGCCCGACAACAGCAACCCCTACATCCTAATCACCACCTTTGACCATCCCGGCGACTTCTTGACACGCCTCTCGTTGCAGCAGGCCTTTATGCCGCAGTTACAGGAACTGCTTCCGCAACTGCCAGAAGAGACATTGCGCAATGCCGCCAACGCTCTCGACACCATAGCGGCCCTGCACCATTTTGTACACCGCTATATCCGTACCAACAACGTGCCGATGCGCTGCATGAACTTCATCATAGCCTCGCCGGCGCACGTGTTGAATACCGGCTGCGCCACCCCTTTTGAGAAAAACCTGCTGCTGCATACACTGCTGAAAGAGGCTGGCTATGGCTCCGAAATCGGCATTCTGGCACAAGAACTGACTGGCGAGCCAAAAGGTCTTCTGCAAGTCTCCCTCGGCGAAACTATGCAATATCATTCCGCCAACGAACCGTTTGAGTGTGCCGCCTCGCAGGGCAAATGTGAAGGGCGTTTTATTGCCTTGGGCGGACGTGAAGAGGAGATAACCCGGAGACCGCATCATCTGGAACTGCTTGCCAGCCTCCGCATTGACGCCGACAATGGGCAATACAAAGCGGCAACAGAGCTCCGCAAGTCGACAAGCGCCGACATGCCCGCTGCCACAGCCGTCGCCGTACCCTGCGACAACTGTGCTGACGTGTCGCACCTGAGCGGCTCATACTACGTCCTGACCATAGCCCACCCCAAAGGCGGCAACGACATGCAAGCGACAATGATCCCCTACAATGGCGCAACGCCCGTACAGATCCGGCGAACCAACGAAAGTTGCACATACACCGTTGACTTGCCTGCCGGCACCCGGTGGGCAAGCCCGCCGTTTTTGTATGAGAAAAGCTACGATTTCGGATCCGTAATCATCAAAACGTCATACGAGAACGGTAAACTTACCATAATGAGGCAGATGACCTTGCATGAAACCGTCCTCGACCGAAAGAAAGAGATACGGCAGCTGCGCGGGATGATTGGGGAGTGGAACGCAAAACGCGAATACATATTCAAGAGACAATGACCGCACAAAACCTTATACCCGAACTGGTGCGCCAAGACGCGCTGCTCAAACCATACGCGCGGCAACTGCAACAACGCCGTGAGCGAGCCGCCCTCCGCGAACTGGAACTCACCGACGGGAAACACCCCCTTGCCGACATCGCCAACGGACACCTCTACTACGGGCTGCACCGTACCGCACAAGGATGGGTATTTCGCGAAAAAGCGCCCAATGCCAAAGCACTCTACCTCTACGGCGACTTCTCGCATTGGCAGGTGAAACCCGAGTTTGCCCTGCATCCTGTCGGCAACGGCGACTGGGAGATAACGTTGCCCGACTTCTGTCTCCGGCACACCATGCTCTACAAGTTGTGGATGGTTTGGCAATCAGGCGCCGATGAGCGGCTGCCGGCTTACGTCTCCCGTGTGGTGCAAGACCAGGACACCAAAGTGTTCTGTGCGCAGGTATGGGAACCGGAGCCTTACCGTTGGCAATGGACTGCGCCCGGCAAGCCGCGCCACCCGCTCATCTATGAAGCGCACGTGGGCATGTCGTCGGAAGAGGCAAAAATCTCCTCCTACTGGGAATTCAAGGAGACTGTGCTGCCCCGCATCCGCGACCTTGGCTACAACACCTTGCAATTGATGGCCATACAGGAGCATCCCTACTATGGTTCTTTCGGCTACCAAGTGTCCAACTTCTTCGCCCCCTCGTCACGGTTTGGCACGCCCGAGGAGCTCAAGGAACTCATCGACACCGCCCACCGCTACGGCATCGCCGTCATCCTCGACATCGTACACTCCCACTCTGTCAGCAACGTCAAAGAGGGCATCGGGATGTTTGACGGGCGCGACGACCTCTACTTCCACACCGGCGAGCGCGGCAGGCATCCTGTGTGGGACTCGCGCTGCTTTGACTACGGCAAGCAGGAAACACTGCTTTTCTTGCTCTCCAACCTGAAATACTGGCTGCAAGAGTTCCGTTTCGACGGCTTCCGCTTTGACGGCGTCACCAGCCTATGCTACAAAGACCACGGCATCGGCACCGACTTCCTGAACTACAGCCAATACTTTGACACGAATGTCGATGAAGACGGCATCGTCTATCTCACCTTGGCCAACAGACTCATCCGGCAGGTGAACCCGCAAGCGATCACTGTTGCCGAAGACGTGAGCGGCATGCCCGGCATGGCTTGGCCGGCAGAGAAAGGCGGCATCGGTTTCGACTTCCGCATGTCGATGGGCATTGCCGACTTCTGGACAAAAACCGTCAAGAGCGTGCCTGACGAGGACTGGCGCCCCGGGGAAATCTTCTTCCGGCTGACTGACAAACGCAAGGAAGAAGAGACCATCAGCTATGCCGAGTGCCACGACCAGGCCATGGTTGGCGACCAGACCCTCCTCTTCAGAATGGCGGGGGCTAAGATTTACGACTGCATGTCGGCAAGCACCCCCGACCTCAGCACCGACCGGGCGACAGCCTTGCACAAACTCATCCGTATGGCAACCCTCACCTTGGCTTCCGGCGGCTACCTCAACTTTATGGGCAACGAGTTCGGACATCCCGAATGGATCGACTTTCCGCGGGAGGGCAACGGCTGGTCGTGCCGCTATGCCCGACGGCAATGGCATCTTGCCGACGACAATAGCCTGAAATATGCCGGCCTGTACCATTTTGACCGCGACATGATACACAGTGTCACAGAACTGAACCTGCTGGAAGAGCCTCCCGCAAAGTGGCACGAGCACATCCACAATCAGGTGCTGGCGTTCGTGCGCGGCAATTGTCTCGTCGTCTTCAATTTCAACCCTGTGCGATCCTTTGCCGGATATGAACTGCCCTGTCCTGAGGGGGAGTACCGCATCGCCTTGAACAGCGACGACACCTGTTATGGCGGCTTCGGCAATGTGGACGACAGTGTGGCATTCCGGTCCTATATGCACGATGGGGGCAGCCATATACGGCTGTACCTGCCTTGCCGCACAGGACTGCTGCTTGTCAGAAATTAGGACTGTTGCTGTCCGACAAAACTCCGGCCATCTTTTTTGCGCCTGAACAGGCGGACCAACTCCCCTATCCACAGCACAAACGAGGTGAACGCAATGATAATGCACCAGTCCACCGTCTTCACACCGCCCTCGTCAATGTTGAACATAACCTGAAGACCGGGGATTTCGGTAATGGCAATCTGCCCGAAAAGGATAACCATAGCAATGACTATGAACCCTTTGGCATTCTTCCACGACAATCCCTTAGAGGCGAAATCGTTGGTCATAAAAGCCTTGGCATTGAAGAGATTCCAGAACTGCAACATCACGAATATGGTGAAGAAAAGTCCGCATTCATACGGAGACAACCCGTTGTCTGCACCCCAATGGACATTGCCGTTGAGCACGTCTGTAAGGCTGGTGACATCGGCGTGCTGGAAGAAGAACAGAATAGCCAGCAGGATAGCGGTAAAGATGCCGCCAACAGCCAGTATGTTAGCACCCATCCCTTTGAGAACATGCTCGTTGACAGGGCGCGGCTTCTCGTCCATAACCTTCTTGGACGGCGGCAATGATGCGAGCGCGAGGGCTGCGAACGTGTCCATAATCAGGTTCACCCAGAGCATCTGCGTGACGGTAAGCGGCGACTGCGTGCCGACAAACGCGCCGACAGCCACGATGAGGCTGGCCACCACGTTCACCGTCAGCTGGAACATGATAAAACGCTTGATGTTCTTGTAGAGCGAGCGTCCCCACATAACGGCATTGGCAATGGTGGCGAATGAGTTGTCGAGGATGGTCATGTCGCTGGCCTCCTTGGCCACGGAGGTGCCGTCGCCCATTGAGAGTCCTACATTGGCGGCGTTGAGGGCGGGGGCATCATTCGTGCCGTCGCCGGTAACGGCCACCACCATGCCCATATCCTTGAGCATACGAACAATGCGTTCTTTGTCGTTAGGGCGGGCGCGCGATATGATCTTCACCTTTGCGATACGTTCGCGCAGTTCGTCATCGTTCATGGCGCAGATGTCTGCACCGGTCATAATATTCTCATCGTTGTCGGTATCTTTCCAGAGCCCAAGCTGGCGGCCGATTTCCTTGGCCGTGCCCGGGGCGTCGCCCGTGACGATTTTGACCTGTATGCCGGCATTGGAGCAATCTTCGATGGCGGCGGGCACATCAGCGCGGACAGGGTCTTCGATGCCGGCCACGCCCAGCAGTGTCAAATCCTTGACATTTAACCTGCCGTCGGCGATGACTGTGTCATTGTCACCAATCTCCTTATAGGCAAACGCCAACGTGCGGTTAGCGTGACTTTGGTAATCGGCGAGAGTGTTTTCATAGCGTTCTTTCTCCTCCGGTTTTATAGTGCACATGCCCATCAAGATGTCAGGGGCTCCTTTCACATATACCACCCTGCCGCCAGTGACCTGCGATTCGACCACCGTGGCCATATACTTGAGTTCAGTAGTGAATTGGATGCGGTCAATCACGGTCACCTCCTCGCGAATGTCGAGATAACTGATGCCGTTGCGGTGCAGCCAAAGCAGCAACGCACCCTCGGTAGGATTGCCGATAGCCTTGATTTTAGAAGCGTCGGCAAAGTCGAGGTTTGCTGTCGTGTTCACGGCAATACACTCCTTGATCAGTTTAGATGTGCGGTCGGTGCCGGAGAGGTCTTGTCCTTGGATGCCGTCAAAGTCGGCGTTCACCACCTTCATTTGGTTTTGGGTAAGCGTGCCCGTCTTATCGGAGCAGATTACAGAGACGGCGCCCATTGTTTCGCAGGCGTGCATCGTGCGGGGCAGCGTGTTCTGCTTCATCAGCCGTTTCATGCTGAAAGCGAGACTGAGCGTCACGGCCATCGGAAGTCCCTCGGGCACGGAGACGACCACGAGCGTCACGGCAATCATGAACGAATTGAGGATATAGCTCACAAAATCGACCCACCCGTCGGGGGTGCCGAGTTGGATGTCGCCTTTGAGGACATAAACGAGGATGCGTCCCACAATAATAAGGACTGCCACGCCGTAGCTCACCTTCGTGACGATCTTGGCCAATTGGTCGAGTTTCTCGTTCAGGGGTGTAGCTTCGCCGTCCCTGACTTGGGCGGCCTCAAAGACCTGACCGCATGCGGTAGCGTCGCCCACAGCAAACACGCGGGCTATGCAGTCGCCCTCCATCACCGTGCAGCCTTTCATTATATGATTAGAGGGGTAAGTGGCGTCCTTATCGAACCCGGCTTCCACAGTAGTCTTGGCACACTGCGGTTCGCCGGTAAGCGAAGACTCGTTCATGTT
Organism: Oscillospiraceae bacterium; assembly: GCA_963603365.1. GTDB lineage: Bacteria > Bacteroidota > Bacteroidia > Bacteroidales > WCHB1-69 > F23-D06. Next base: position 8,054 of record CAVCMI010000002.1, on the reverse strand, counting down.
GAGGTTCATGCACTCCAGCAGTTCAGCGTCGGCGGGCACCTCCTCGCCTTCCTCGAGCATGATAATGTCGCCCACCACCACATCGCGACGAGGTATCTGGCAGACATTGCTGTTGCGGATCACCTTGACGAGGGTATCGTCGTTCACTTCGTTAAGGCTTTTGAACGTTTTCTCGTTCTGGCTTTCGAGGATATGAGCCACGGCAGTAGCAAGCAGCACGGCGGCAGCGATGCCGATAGGTTCGAGGTAGGGTTTCCAACCTGCCTCGCCGCCGAACACGCCCTCATAGAACGAAATCCCGCCGGAGAGGAGCAGGGCAAAGAGAAGAATAGTAAATAGAGGATCCATCGAAAACTTACGGTTCTCCTTGTCCCAGTTTCCGCCGAGATATGCCACAGTGTATGTGAGGAGGGTAAGCACGAGGGCAAGCACAGGGGCAATCCAGAGTCCGTCGTGTGTAGAAATGCCGGCAAGCGGCAGCACTATAGCAGCGGCAAATGCCAGTATAAACACGCAGATATAGAGCTTGACAAGCCAAAAGTGAAGGCAATTTCGGAGTTTTTCCCAAACAGAGACTTCTGCGGGCGGCGTCAGCACATTGGCGCCATGCTTGAGGCGGCTTTCCGACACTTCCGCATCAGACAAACCCGAGTAATGATTTTTTGACATTGGATAAATTGTTTTATTGAAGTTATTTTAGTTCTCTAACACACCTTTTTTCTCCTTGCCCAAAAGCCGGCAAAGATAACATTTTTCAAAAACGGGATGTGTTTAGAACTTAAAACCGTCCCCGCCCGCCTTTGTCACTATTATATGCTGTATAGTGCGTATTGAACATCAGTAAGCTGAATTAAAATACCGGTGGCGCAACGAGGAGTTTGGCGGTGGTGTGTAATATCTGTTCACACTATTGCTGTGCCTCTGGTCGTAGCATCAGATAGGCGATGAAAATGATTTGAAGAACCAGCATTGAGAATATGGTATAAAAGGTTATAACAGCGGATCTTCTGTTAAGGGTGAATCTTTTTTTTCGTTGTCGCGGGAATAGGAAAACAGCAACAATAGCAATCCGGCGAAAACTGTCAAAATGAAAACGACTTTAGGTGCAGTCGGTGCGGCAATTATAATGTTTTTCTGTTATTTGTTTTCATTCTTTCCGTAGTTTTTTGATGTGGCAAATTATTGTGTATAAGTATATTACATTGTTAATTCATTCCCGGCCGCATCACCGGTTCATGGCGGCATACGTTGTAGAACCAGATTTGTTAAGGTGTTTCGGGATGCGTCAAGGGCTAATCCCTCTGCCCCGCTTTTTTATAACGTTGCAACTTGAATCTATGTTGGTTTTTTTTCTATTTTTGCCGCTGTTTGTTTCTGGCATGCAGACTAAAAGGAAAATATCGTTCGTGTTTGTGTTCGCAGCTATGGTGCTGTTTATGGCGCACGCTTTTGTGCCGCACTGCTACCATGCCTGCCACGGCTTTGCCGTCACCGCCCATGCCCATGCACATGCCTGCGCCCATCATGACTGCCCCTCTCACGACACCAACGAGACCCACTTCTGCCACGCCCACCACATGCATGATAATGGGGACGACTGTCTGCTGAACAAACCTTTCCTTCGATCGTCAGACTGCAGCGTAAAGTCCACCTGCGACCAACCGACACACCGGCCGCTTTTTCTGGACTTTACCCTTCCGACACTGTGCAGCCCCACAACGACACTCTTGGCAATAGCCACCAATGCTTTTCCTGATCCGCCTGCCAATGAGCGCACCGCCTTGTGGGTCTCCACCCAAGGTCTGCGCGCTCCACCTGCACAATAACCGACACGCTGGGAATCCCTTTTCTTTACGTCTTTCTTTATTCCGACCATTAAGATTTCAGTCTTATACGGCTGCTTAATCTCGATTATCTCCTGTTGACGTACAAGAAATCCAGATTCCGTCTTTCCGGATTTAATTCAATCAACAATTATTTAACAGCTTATGAAAAAGATAGTTTTCATCATAACAATAGCCCTTGCGTTCGTGGGTGCAGGATGTCACCATCATCACGAGGATGAACACGAACATGGGCACGACCATGAACATGATCACGAAATCTGCCTGCAGCTGACCGCCTACAGCAACCATTGGGAGGTTTTTGCAGAGGCGCATCCCTTTGTGACAGGCTATGCCTCTGAACTGCGGGCGCACGTCACTGACCTCAACACGTTCAAGCCCCGCAAGGAGGGCCGCGTCACGGCAGTGCTCACCATTGGAGGACAATCGGTAACACAGTCGGTTGACACCCCTAACACGCCGGGGATCTACGAGTTTTCGTTGATGCCCAATCAGCAAGGTTCCGGCTCGCTGCTCTTCATCGTTGACGATGACACGTTAGCGATCAACAACATACAAGCATACAGCGAGGAAGAAGCCGCACTCGAGACCGCCGAGAAGTTGCAAGTCAAAGGCGATGCCGGCGCCACGTTCACCAAAGAGCAGAGTTGGAAAGTGGACTTTGCCACAGAGCGGTGCCGCAAAGAGCCTTTCGGACAGGTAATCAAGACGGTGGCGCAGATTCTGCCGTCGCAAGGTGACGAACAGGTGGTTGCCGCCCACTCCTCGGGCATTGTGCTGCCGCGCAGCAGCGACTTGGTGCAGGGCAAGGCAGTGAGCAAAGGGCAAACCCTCTTCACCATCGAGAGCGGCGACATGATCGACAACAACCTCAGCGTGCGCTATCAGGAGGCAGCCGCCGAGTACGAGCAGGCCAAGAGCGAGTACGAACGCAAAAAGGAGCTGAACCGCGACAAGATTGTGTCTGACAGCGAGCTTGCCCGCGCCAAGTCAGCCTACGAGAAGGCCGCCGCCCTCTACGAGAGTTGCCGCAACGTCTTCAAAGGCGGCAATATAGCCATAAAAGCCCCTCAGGGAGGCTACATACGGCAGCTCTATGTGCAGCCCGGACAGTTTGTGGAGGCAGGGCAGCCGCTGGCTACCGTGGCACAAAACCGCAGTCTCACCGTCCGTGCCGAAGTACAGCCTAAATACTACCCTTTGCTCGCACAGGTTGCCACGGCTAACTTCCGCAGCATCAACGGAAAGCAGACCTACTCGCTGGAAGACCTGAACGGCAAGGTGCTCTCGTACGGCAAGTCCACGGGCGAAGCTGACGCCTTAGTGCCCGTGCTGTTTCAAATCGACAACCCTCAAGAGTTCATCCCCGGCGCTTTTGTGGAAACCTACATCAAGACACGCTCCGGCGCAATGGCCGTCACCGTGCCCAACACTGCCCTCATAGAAGAGATGGGCAACTGCTTCGTATATGTGCAGCTGACCCCGGAGTGTTTCGAGAAACGGGCAGTGAGCACCGGCGCCACCGACGGACAACGCACAGAAATAACGGCAGGGCTCGACGGCAGCGAGCGCATTGTGGCAAAGGGCGCCATCTTTGTAAAACTGAACCAGGCTTCCGGAAAACTGGATGCCCACTCGGGACACCATCACTGAAAAGGAGGCTTAAAGATGAAATTCATAGACAGAATCATTCGTTTTTCGCTGCAGAACCGCCTGTTAGTGCTTTTAGGGGCGACATTGCTGATATTCGGCGGCATTTACTCCGCCAACAAGATGGACATTGACGTGTTCCCGGATCTCACCGCCCCTACTGTGGTGGTGATGACCGACGCACACGGCATGGCCGCCGAGGAGGTGGAGCGGCTTGTCACCTTTCCGATAGAAACGGCCGTGAACGGCGCCACCAACGTGCGGCGCGTGCGCTCCAATTCCACTACAGGCTTTTCGTTTGTGTGGGTAGAGTTCGACTGGGGCATGGATATCTTCAAGGCCCGCCAGATTGTAAGCGAAAAGATGGTATCCATAGGTGAAATGCTGCCCGAGGGCATCTCGCCGGTGCTGGCGCCGCAGTCGAGCATTATGGGCGAGATCATGTTCATCGGCATGCAGGCCGACAGCACCTCTATGATGGACCTGCGCACCATGGCCGAATGGGTGGTCAAACCTACCATCCTCGCCACCGGCGGTGTGTCGCAGGTCACCGTGCTGGGCGGCGACTACAAGCAGTACCATATCATCGCCGACCCCTACCGTATGGAACGCTACGGCGTGACTATGGACGAACTTGAGGCGGTTGGCAAGAGTTTCAGCAGCAACTCCGCCGGCGGCATCATCAACGACTACGGCAACGAGTACGCCCTCCGCGGCATGGCCCGCACCGCCAACACCGACGAGTTGGGCAGGTCGTACCTCAAGAGCCTCAACGGTGCGCCCGTAGTGCTCTCCGACGTGGCCGACATCAAGATCGGCTCGGCGCCGAAACTGGGCACCGGTTCCCTCAACGGCAAACCCGCCATCATCATTTCCGTTTCCAAACAGCCCAACATCAACACGCTGAAAGTGACTGAAAACATTGAGAAAAACCTGCAAGAGGTGCAGAAGTCGCTGCCCGGCGACGTACACATTGACACGCACATCTTCCGGCAGGCCGACTTCATCGAGGCTTCTGTCAGCAACGTAGGGCGCGCACTGCTCGAAGGCGCCCTGTTTGTCATCATCGTGCTGTTTCTCTTCCTCGGAAACTTCCGCACCACGCTAATCTCCGTCGTGGCGATCCCGATTTCGTTGTTAGGCACCATCATTGTGCTGCATCTTTTAGACATGGACATCAACACCATGACCTTAGGCGGCATGTGCATTGCCATCGGTTCGTTGGTAGATGACGCCATCATCGACGTGGAGAATGTCTATAAGCGGCTGCGCGAGAACCACCGCCTTCCAGAGGGCGACCGCCGCGCCGTGTTTGACGTGGTGTTTGAGGCCTCGCGAGAGATCCGGGCCTCTATCATCAACGCCACCCTCATCATTATGGTGGCCTTTGTTCCGCTGTTCTTCTTGTCGGGCATGGAGGGACGTTTGCTCAAGCCTCTCGGCATCACCTACATCATCGCCCTGTTCATATCGCTGCTTGTCGCCATGACCCTCACGCCGCTGCTTTGCAAACTTTTGCTGACCAACGACCGCTATCTGCTCAAAAACGAAAAAGAGAGTTGGCTGGCGCAACGGCTCTCGTCACACTACCGCCATTCTCTGGCATGGGTGCTGGAACACAAACGCCCGATGCTGGCCGGCACCGGGGTGCTGCTGATTGGCGCCATCGTAACCTTTTTCCTGATGGGACGCAGTTTTCTGCCCGACTTCAACGAGGGCTCGATGACCATATCGGCTGTCACGCAGCCCGGCGTTTCGTTAGAGGTCAGCGACCAATTAGGCAGCCTTATGGAGGAAGCCCTGTTGGAGATACCGGAGGTGAACAGCACGGCACGGCGCACGGGGCGCGGCGACCTGGACGAACATTCGCAATCGACCAACGGGTGCGAGATTGACGTGAACTTTACATTAAGCAAGCGTTCGCGCGAGGAACTCTTCAACGATGCCCGCGAGCGGCTCAATGGAATCCCCGGAGTGGCGGTCACCATAGGGCAGCCACTCGGCCACCGCATCGACCATATGCTCTCGGGCACGCGCGCCGCCATAGCCATCAAACTCTTCGGCACCGACTTGAGCGAGATGTACTCGATAGGCAACGCAATCAAGCACTCTGTTCAAGGCATCGAGGGGCTCGTTGACGTGAGCGTGGAGCAGCAGACGGAAACACCGCAACTGCAAGTGCGCGCCAACCGCGACGCCCTCGCCCGCTACGGCATCCCCGTTGAGGAATTCAACCACTTCATAGAACTGGCATTCTCGGGCGAGAAAATCGCCGACATCTATGAGGGACAGCGCAGTTTCGACGTAGTGTTGCGGCTGCCAGACGAATACCGCGACATCGAGGGGGTGCGCAAGGCGCTCATTGACACCAAAGAGGGCGGAAAAGTACCGGTTGAGGAGGTGGCGGAAGTGGTGTCTGCCGCCGGCCCAAACAACATCTCGCGCGAGAACGTACAGCGCAAACTGGTAGTCTCCGCCAATGTCTCCGGCCGCGATGTCGGCAGCGTTGTCGATGAGATCCGCAAAACCGTGGAGCAGCAAATCAAATTGCCCGAAGGCTACCGCATAGAGTACGGCGGGCAGTTTGAGAGCGCCCAGCGGGCCTCACGCACGCTGACATTGGCCACCCTCATATCCATATTCGTGATATTCCTGCTGCTGTACGGCGAGTTCAAGAATGCGAGACTCTCCGCCATGATCCTTGTCAACTTGCCGTTGGCTTTGATCGGCGGCGTGTTTGCCGTGGCGGTATCTTCGCAAACGGTCAGCATCCCCTCCATCATCGGGTTCATCACGCTGTTCGGCATCGCGGTGCGCAACGGCGTGCTGTTAGTCTCGCGCTATGAGCATCTGCTAACCGACGGCCTGTCCCTGCGCCCAACCGTCGTTGAAGGCTCCGTTGACCGGCTCAACCCTATCCTGATGACAGCGCTCACCTCGGCGCTCGCACTCATTCCGCTGATCTTCAACGGCGACAAGTCGGGCAACGAAATCCAAAGCCCTATGGCGGCGGTAGTGCTCGGCGGCCTTGTCACCTCAACGCTGCTCAACGTCTATATTATGCCAATCATGTACGAATGGTACCGGAAGAGATTCCCCCTTACGGGAAAGAGCGGCAATGACGAATAACAACAAGGTTCTGCCGACAAGAGGCAGAACCTTGACCATCCATTTTTCACCATAATAACATAAACATATTAGAGACAATGATAAAAAACAGAATCATCCTCATACTCACTTTAATGTTGACTGCCGCCTCAGGGAAGGCGCAGAATTATGCCTCCGTATTGCGCAACATTGAAACCAACAACACCGAACTGAAAGCCTTGAGGGCACAGACCGATGCCACAAAGGCAGCCTGCCGCACGGGCATACTGCCCGACAATCCCGAGGTGGAATTCGGGTACTTGTGGGGCTCGCCGCAATCGGAGGGACACCGTATCGACCTCAACGTGACGCAGAACCTTGACTTTCCGACCACCTACGTTTACCGCAGAAAACTGGCTGATGCCGAAGCCCAGGAAGCGGAACTGCGCTATGCCACAGAGCGCAAGAACCTGTTGGCGGAGGTGCGACAGCGCTGCATCCGGCTCATCTATTGCAATATCCTGCATAAAGAAAACGAGTACCATGTAGCGATTGCGAAAACCATACACGAAGCCTACCGGCAAATGTATGACAAAGGTGAAAAGAGCATTCTGGACCTCAACAAGGCGCGCCTTGAGTTGCTCTCTGCCCGCAAAGAACTGGAGAACAACCGCATAGAGCAAGAGACCTTGCTGGGGGAACTGGTGCAGATGAACGGCGGACAACCCGTAGTCCTGCCAGATACCGTCTATCCCATAACGCCCCTCTCTGAACCTTTCGACGACTGGTACCGGCGCATTGAAGCGCTCAACCCGTCATTGCAGCAGCTTCTGGCCCAACAGGATGCCAACCAGCGGCGCATACAGCTGAACAAATCGCTGTGGGCGCCGGGACTGTCAGTGGGATACAAGAGCGAACGCACGCCCGGGGCAATGCTGCAAGGCATCGGTGTCGGCATCTCGCTGCCTTTGTGGAGCAACAGCCGAAGCATTAAAAGCGCCATGGCCGAAAAGACCGCCCTGCAGTCGGAAGCATTTGATCTGCGCACACAGTACTACAACAGCCTTAAGAGCAAGTACCATGAGACAGAGCGTCTGAAAGGGCTGCTTGACGAGTACCGCACAGCCCTCACGTCGTTGAACACTGACGCCTTGCTGCTCAAAGCCTTAGAGCAAGGCGAAATCTCGCTCATCGACTATATTTTGGAACGCCGGATATACCACGAGGCACTGCACGAAGCCTTCGACACAGAATACGCCCTGCAGAAAGCGCTCGTAGAACTGACAGCGTACGCAGAGAACTGAACTCAGCCATCTCCAAATTATTGCTGTCCGCTAAAACTTTTTGAACCCGTAACAAATAGGGCTGGATTCCTCGCTTGGAATTCAGCCCTATTTGTTACTTTTGTTTTTGCACATAAAAAAGCAACGATGAACAAAAGTACACATTTTATCGGACAGCCGATGTATGGTC
>CAVCMI010000001.1:0-98874 GCA_963603365.1 Oscillospiraceae bacterium | reverse complement strand
TTTTTGCAAATCAAGACCGAGAATAATTGCTGGTTTTTAGAAATCACTCCCTCATAAGTTCAACTTGTGCTTCCATAACTTTTCAGGCCGAACTTTTCTTAGACCTGCCGAACTTGCCCGATAATATCTGCAGCCTTTCATCCGATTACGCTCCAGTTGGTGTCGCGCTTCATCAGGCGGGAGAGGGCATTTCTGAGCCTTTGGTTTTCGGGCTTGCCGAGGTTCGGGTCGTCTTTGAGCACCTGTATTGCCAGGTTGCGTGTATAGGATACCAGTTTCTCGTCTTTCACAATATCGGCGATTTTGAAGTCGAGCATGCCGCTTTGCCGTGTGCCCTGTATGTCGCCGGGTCCGCGCAGGCGGAGGTCGAAGTTGGCAATCTCAAAGCCGTCGTTGGTGCTGACCATTGCGTCCAGCCTTTTTTTGCTCTCTGCGCTCAGTTCGTACTTCGACATCAGGATGCAGTACGACTGGCTGCCGCCGCGCCCTACCCGCCCGCGCAGCTGGTGCAGCTGCGACAGTCCAAAGCGTTCGGCATTCTCAACGACCATCACTGTGGCGTTAGGCACATCTATGCCCACCTCTATCACGGTGGTAGAAAGCAGTATGTGCGACTGTTTCTTGACAAAGCGCTGCATTTCAAAGTCTTTGTCTTCCTGTTTCATTCGGCCGTGCACCACCCCGATGCCGTATTGCGGCGGCGGAAAAGCCCGCTCTATCGACTCATATCCTGCCATCAAGTCGAGCATGTCCATTTTCTCTGATTCCTCAATTAACGGATAGACAATGAAGACCTGCCGTCCCGTCTCTATCTGCTTTTTCATGAAGCCGAACAGTTCCAGGCGGTCTTTCTCATACAAATGCTTGGTGATGATAGGTTTTCGTCCTTGTGGCAGTTCATCGATGACGGATATGTCAAGGTCGCCGTACATCGTCATGGCGAGTGTGCGAGGTATAGGTGTGGCGGTCATCACCAGGATATGGGGCGGAATGGTATTCTTGCGCCACATCTTCGCGCGTTGTTCTACCCCGAAGCGGTGTTGCTCGTCGATGATAGCCAAGCCGAGGTCGCGGAATTGCACGTTGTCTTCGATGAGCGCATGTGTGCCGACAAGGATGTCCACATCGCCCTGCTGTAGCCCTGCGAGTACCTGTTTCCTTTTGGCTTGCTTGGTAGAGCCAGCCAGAAACTCGACACGTAAACCCAGCGGCTTCACATACTTGCTGATCTTCTCAAAATGCTGCAGTGCCAGGATCTCCGTCGGAGCCATAAGGCACGACTGGTATCCGTTGTCTTTGGCCAGCAACATGACAAACAGGGCGGTAATCGTCTTCCCGCTACCCACGTCGCCCTGCAGCAGGCGGTTCATCTGGTGTCCGCTTCCTGTATCAGCCCTGATTTCCTTGATAACCCTCTTCTGTGCATTAGTAAGCGGGAACGGCAGATATTTCTTATAAAATGTGTTGAAATAGTCACCCACCTTGTCGAAGACGAATCCTTTGGTTCGCTCGGTGTTGATCTGTTTTAGCATAAGCATCTTCAGCTGCGTGAAAAAGAGTTCTTCGAACTTGAGCCTGAGTGAGGCTCGTGACAGTTGCTGGCTGTCCTCGGGGTAATGAATCTGGCAAAGCGCGTCACGGAGCGGCATCAAGTACAGCTTTTGGAGCATCTCTTCAGGGAGTGTCTCGGGAATGACATCGTGAACCAACGGCAACAGGTTAGCCATCAATTTCGCCACAGCTTTCGAGTCGAGCGTTTTCCGTTTTGCGACATCTGAGGTGTTGTACAGCGGCTGGAATCGGAGCGGTATCTGGGATTGGTTCTGCGCATTCGGGTCCAGCATTTCCGGGTGCGTCATGCTCCAGCGACCGTTGAAGACGGAAGGTTTCCCAAATATGACAAGCTCTTTGTTCTTTTGCAGCGTCTTCTCCACCCATTTGATGCCCTGAAACCACACCAGTTCGATGACGCCGGTGCCGTCGCTGAACTGGGCGACAAGCCGCCGGGTGCGTTGCTGCCCCAACACCTGCACATTCGAGATTGCGCCCTTGAGCTGGATGTAACCGCCCTCCTCTACAATGTCGCATATCCTATACACCTGCGATCTGTCAACATGGCGGTACGGATAGTAGTGGAGCAAGTCGCCGTACGTGTCGATAGCAAATTCTGCATGAAACACCTTTGCCCGTTGAGGCCCCACACCCTTAAGGTATTCAATCGAAGTCTGCAATATGTCATCTCTGTTTTCCATCGGATTGCAAATGTAGGCTTAATTCCGAAAATGTGTATGGCCGTAAGTGAAAAAAACGGACGCTCTGAAAAAAGCGTCCGGATGTGCGGTGTACCGAAGACCGGGATCGAACCGGTACGAGTGTTACCTCATTGGTTTTTGAGACCAACGCGTCTACCTATTCCGCCACTTCGGCAAGTCGGGCGCAAAGATAAACATTTTTTCTTTGCTTTCGCATAAGCAACGTTTAAAATATAGAGTATTGTTTATCAGCCCGTTAGTTGTCAATACTCTATTGTCCCATCCAGCCTTTTATCTGGTCGAGGGTGGCGGCAGGCACTTCCAGTTTCAGTTTCTTACGCAATCCGCCCAAATCGTTCAGCAATTTGTTAGGGTTGGCCTGTTTGAGTTGTGCTACCGTCTGGATATTGAGTTTGCGGAGTACGGGAATCCATGCCGCGTCTATGCCGAGTGCGGTAAAGTCCTCATCTTTGCTCATTTCCGGTTTCTTTTCGGGACGCATTTGCGGGAAGAAAAGCACATCCTGGATAGAAGGCGAGTCGGTCATGATCATCGTCAGGCGGTCGATGCCGATGCCGAGACCGGCTGTGGGCGGCATGCCGATTTCAAGAGACCGCAGGAAGTCTTCGTCGAGCACCATAGACTCGGTGTCGCCGCGCTTGCCCAGTTCCAGTTGGTCTTCAAAACGCCGTCTTTGGTCGAGCGGGTCGTTGAGCTCGGAGTACGCGTTGCAGATTTCCTTGCCGTTGCACATCGCCTCAAAGCGTTCGGTCAAGCCGGGTTTAGAGCGGTGTTTCTTTGTCAAAGGCGACATCTCGATAGGATAATCGTAGATGAAAGTCGGCTGGATGAGCTTATGCTCGCAGGTTTCACCGAAAATCTCGTCAATAAGTTTTCCTTTGCCCATCGTGCTGTCCACTTTGACGCCTTGCCGTGTGGCGAAGGCTGCCAGTTGCGCCTCGTCCATATTGGAAATGTCAGTGCCTGTGAAATGTTCGATGGCTTCAAACATCGTATAGCGTTTCCAGGGGCGTTTGAAGTCGATGATGTTCTCGCCCACCTTTACTTTCGTGTCTCCGTGGAGGGCGAGGGCTATTCTTTCCACCATCTCCTCCACGCAATTCATCATCCATTCATAGTCTTTGTAGGGCACATAGAGTTCCATTTGGGTAAATTCGGGGTTATGGAAGCGGTCCATACCCTCATTCCTGAAATCTTTAGAGAACTCATACACGCCGTTAAAACCGCCAACGATGAGTTTTTTGAGATACAATTCATCGGCGATGCGGAGGTAAAGCGTCATGTCGAGCGTATTGTGGTGCGTCTTGAATGGTCGTGCGGCCGCTCCGCCGTACAGCGGTTGCAAGATTGGCGTTTCAACCTCCAAATAGCCCTTCTCGTTCAAGAAATTGCGCATTGTGTTTACTAATAACGTACGCTTGATGAACGTGTCCTTGACGTGAGGGTTGACGATAAGGTCGATATAACGTTGGCGGTAGCGCTGCTCGGGGTCCTGAAAAGCGTCATACACCTTGCCGTCCTTCTGTTTTACAATGGGCAGCGGACATACCGACTTGCACAGAATGGTAAACTCGCGGACGTGGACGCTGATTTCGCCCATTTGGGTGACAAAAACGAAACCTTTGATACCGATGATGTCGCCGATGTCGAGTTTTTTGAACACGCTGTTGTACATCGTCTTGTCCTCTCCGGGACATATTTCGTCACGTTTGGCATAAATCTGGATCCTTCCGACGGAATCCTGGATTTCGTAAAAGGCAACTGCGCCCATAATGCGCTGGTTCATAATTCGTCCAGCGATGCTGACTTCTTGAAATTTAGTATTGTCAAGCGGAAACTCTCTCAGAATTTCCTCTGTGGTAGCGTTCACTTCATATTCGGCAGCGGGATAGGGGTCAATGCCTAAATTGATAAGGTCTTCTAGTTTTTTTCTGCGGATAATTTCTTGCTCGGATAATTCAGCCATTTCGGTTTATTTTTTTCAAACGGCAAAAATACAAAAAAACGGCCGTATTTAAAACCGCCTTGCCCACATTAGACCCCCGAATCATCTTTCAGGTTTGTCCCTTATGGCAAAAAAAGGCTGTCTTACTCTGAATACTGTTTAGCATAATTGCGCGCCCCGAAGATGGCACTGCCGATACGAACCAGGGTGCTGCCCTCCTCCACGGCGATGCGGTAGTCTTCAGACATGCCCATGGAGCGTTCTTTGAAAGCGTTGTCGTTCTGGAAGAATCTCTGTTTCAGCATATCGAAGATGGACTTCAGTTTTTTGAACTCGCTGCGCACCTGTTCTGCGTCGTCCGTAAATGTGGCCATCCCCATGACACCGCAGATGCGCACATTTTTCCATTCACGGAACTGCGGGCTTTCGAGCATCTGCACACACTCGTCGGGCAGAAAACCGAATTTTGTGCTTTCTGCCGCAATATGGAACTGCAGCAAGCAGGGGATGATGCGGCCGTTCTTCACGGCATGGCGATTTACCTCTCCTAAAAGTTCCGCGCTGTCAATGCTGTGGATGAGTGTCACGAACGGGGCGATGTATTTGATTTTGTTGGTCTGGAGATGACCGATAAAATGCCATTGGATGTCCTTTGGCAGCGCCTCGTGTTTGGCTTTCATCTCTTGCGCCTTATTTTCGCCAAAGATGCGTTGTCCCTTGTCATAAATGGTCTGAATGTCTTCGGCCGGCTTAGTTTTTGAGACGGCAATCAAGCGGACACCAGCAGGCAGTTCGCCCAATATTTCGTTGTATTTTTCAATATTCATAGCATCTATAGTTTCGCGCCTCAAACAGGGCGACTGTAAGCGGCGCAAAAATACGAAAAAGATTTCCGCTTTTTATACCTTTCCACGTTGAACTTGTGCGTTAATCTTGTCTAATATAGGTTCAATACAAATGCAGCCCGCCGAGACGGAGAAGACGCAGTCCGAGCCAGCACACCAAAAGGCTGGTCAAGCAGATGCTTTGCAACAGCATCCACGTCCTGAAAGAGCAGTTTCGCTTGGCGGCCAGGCGGCTTGTTGCCAAACACAGCAACCAGGTGATGGCGGCGGCTGTCTCCTTGGGGTCCCACCCCCAAAAGTCGCCCCACGCCGCCTTGGCCCATACCATACCCAGACAAAGCCCTATGGTATATAGCGCCGTGCCCGCGTGGAACAGCGGCACAGAATGCCACCTGAAGGCGCCGTCTTTGCGACCGCTTGCGCTTGTCAGCATCGCAGCGAGGAACAACGCATACGACAGCACGTATGCAAGCACATGCGGCAAGAACCAGACACTCTGCAGCACCGGCGGCAGTTCCTTGTTACGCAAGACGGGACTTGCCAGCACGAATGCAGTGAAGGTGAGGGCGAACAAGGCACCCGTCAGCATCCTCCATCTGGCCTCTGCATGCGACCAGAAGTTCGAGAGCGCGACGCTTGCCCACCAAATCGAGGCGAGTGCCAATAGTGCCACACCGCCGTAAACCGCCCATTGCACGGGCTGTTTCACCAGCATCAGCTTGATGCCGGCAGGTTTGGCGGCTGTTTGCCGCCAATAACCCGACATATACAGGTCATATTGCCGGTAGTGCACGGGGTGATTTGCCGACACGCGCTTCCGGTCCGTTTTGTCACGAGCGGCTAAAGAGAGTGTCGCGACAGCCTTTTTAACGCTACCGGATGGATAATCCTCAAAGTGCAATTGTTCAAGACGGATGGCAAAAGGCAGCAGGTAAAGGTTGCCGTCATCATCTGCCGCCAGACTTGAGGAGGCCGCATTCTCCATCACAACAATCTGATACTTACGATATTGTAATTTTCCACATATCAGACCGACCATCGTCAAAACAATGCCTACGCAAAAAAACAGCTGTCTCCATCTTGCCATATTGAATATTTTTCTATTTTTGCAGCCTCAAAAAGCCACTTTAGCTCAGTTGGTAGAGCGACGCATTCGTAATGCGTAGGTCGCGAGTTCAAGTCTCACAAGTGGCTCAAAAGCAGGCCGGCAAATTGTCGGCCTGCTTCGTTTTGCATTACAGCAATTTGCGTGCTTCTTCCCAGACCTCGTCCGGCAGTTTTGCGCCGATGTGTTCAATCATCCTTGCCGACAGAAACGAGGCAAGGTCGCCGGCACGCCGGGCGGTATAGCCGTTCATCAGCCCATAGAGAAATCCTGCTGCGTAGATGTCGCCCGCACCGGTCGTGTCGCGCCGGACTGCTTCTACGGGGGCAATCACCGTTGTTTCGCCGTCCATTTTCACCAGCGAGCCATCCTTGCCGACTTTCACGACAGCAACGCCACAGTATTCGGCCAGTTTGTCCAGAGCTTCGCACCCCTCTTTGCCCGTAAAAGCCTTTGCTTCCTCTTCATTGGAAAAAATGATGTCCACATAATCGCGCAGCAGCCCCTCCACAAAATCTAAATTGGCCTCGACAATATTGTAACTGGCCATGTCCATCGCTATGCGGAGGCCATGTTCCTTGGCTATCTGGCACACTCTCAATATAAGGTCGTGGTTGAAAATAAGATATCCCTCCACTAAAATGTAGTCGTATTGGGCAATGACGGCCGGGTCAATCTCTTCGGGTTGCATTGTGGCGGCGGCGCCCAGGTAAGTAGCAAAGGTGCGTTCTGCATCTGCGGAAATGAAAGTGGTGGCAATGCCCGTGCTGATGTCTGACGCTATCGTGTGCGGTGTGACCCCAAAACGCTTCATCTCCCGACAAAACAGGTCGCCCATTTCGTCGCGCCCTATCTTGCCAATATATCCGGCCGGCGCGCCCAGGCGGGCTATGCCGTGGATAGTGTTGGAGGTGGAGCCGCCCGTGGCACACCACTTTTCCATCTTACTGATGCTCTTGTCAATCTCCGCTTTCTTTTCTGCTTCTATCATTACCATACCGCCTTTGTCTAAGCCGTTCTTTTCCAGAAGTTCATCATTGTCGATATGAAGCAATATATCGACCAATGCGTTACCTATGCCTATTATCTTTTTCATACTGTTTTTTTATTGGAATATTGTATTGACAGCCGCGACATCGGGCCGTCCGTGTCCTATTCATGTTTTCTGCTCATCTCGTTGAATGCCAATGCATAAAGTTTCATCTGCTTAATCATAGAAGACAAGCCGTTAGAACGTGTGGGCGAGAGGTGGTCGCGCAGTCCGATGGTTTCGACATAGGCGAGGCTGTTGTCAAGGATTTCCTGCGGTGTGCGCCCCGACAGCACTCGTATGAGCAAGCTGACGATGCCTTTCGTGATGATGGCGTCACTGTCGGCCGAAAAATAGACCTTCCCGTCCCTGAAGTCGGCATGCATCCACACCTGCGACTGGCAACCGTCGATCAGGAACTCATTCGTCTTGTATTGTTCTTCCATAATAGGGAGTTCCCGGCCCATTTCAATGATGTAGTTATACTTGTCCATCCAGTCGTCGAACATCTCGAACTCATTCACCAGTTCTTGTTCAACCTCCTGCATTGTAGCCTCTTTCTTCTTATCCATGACAATCGTTATTGTTAGTGTTAGTGTTATTGTTCTATTCCTTTTCCATGGTTTTCCATGACAAAGCATGCGGCACTATTGGTTCTATATAGCCATAAAGGAGCGATGCTTCTTTTTTCTCCTTTTTCAGTATGATGCCTCGCGGGTCAATGTTTTCAAACATATAAAAGATGACACTGAGCACTACCACAACTTTCGTGAGGCCGAACAGCAAGCCGAAAATCCGGTCCACGACAGGCGGAAACACTTGCTTGACCGCCTTTTGGACAATGTTTCCGAAAAGATGTACCAGCACCAGCACCACAATGAAGACCAGCACAAAGGCAATCTGCCCCGAGAACATCATCTTTGGCAGCCAATCTTCCACCAGGCCGGAGAACTTGTAGGCAAGCCAGATGCCGGCAATGATGGCCACGAGCGTGGTAATCTCGCAGATGAGCCCATGTCTGAATCCTTTGAACCCGTACCAGCAGATGGGAATCAGGGCGATAATATCTATAAAATTCATATTGTCTCTGTTTTTCTGATTCTTTGTGTCAGCGGTTGGGCATAGATGAAATCGTTGAGTTCAGGGTTGTCGGACACCAGCACCGAGTCCTTGTCGCCGCGCCATTCGAGATGACCTTCGTAGATGAACGAGATGGAGTCGCCGATAGTGATGACAGAGTTGAGGTCGTGGGTATTGACCACCGTTGTGATACCAAACTCGTGCGTGATGTCATATATCAAGTTGTCGATCACGAGAGAAGTTTTGGGGTCGAGGCCGGAATTGGGTTCATCGCAGAAGAGATACTGCGGATTGCAGGCGATGGCACGGGCAATGGCGGCCCGTTTCTTCATGCCGCCGCTCAACTCGGCAGGATACAGCGCATTGACATTGGCGAGGTCAACCCTGTTCAGGCAGAAGTTCACCCTGTCGAGTTTCTCGCTGCCGGAGAGTGCGGTAAACATATCCAGCGGAAACATAACATTTTCCTCAATCGTCATAGAGTCGAAAAGCGCCGCGCCTTGGAACACCATTCCCATTTCGGCGCGCAGTTGCCGCTGCTCTTTGCTTTGCAGATGATGAAAGTCGCGGCCTTGGTAAAGAATCTGCCCCTCTTCTGGAGCAAACAATCCGACCAGGCACTTCATCAGCACCGTCTTGCCGGACCCTGACCTGCCGATAATGAGATTGACCTTGCCAGGCCGGAAACAGGTGTCGATGTCAAAAAGCACCTGCTTGTCGCCGAAATACTTAGACACATTCTTGACCTCTATCATCTTATAACATTACTTGGGTAATCAATACATTAAGCAGCAATATGACAAAACTGGACACCACAATGCCCTGTGTTCCGGCCTTGCCAAGTTCCAGCGCGCCGCCATCTATCTTGTATCCGTAGAACGAAGAGACCGTTGACATGACGAAAGCGAAAACGAACGTTTTAGTAAGGGCGTAAAACAGGTCATACGCCCGGAAACAGTATGTAAGGCCGTCCACATAGTCGTAAACGGTGACGCATCCCGTGATGGCCACAGTGATATAGCCGCCTAAGATGGCAAAGAAGATGCTGAATACAATCAACACCGGGTTCACAATCAGCGAGGAGATCACTTTTGGCAACACTAAATGAGAGGCGGGGTTGATGCCCATAACTTCCAAGGCATCTATCTGTTCGGTAACCCTCATGCTGCCGATCTCGGAAGTGATGCGCGAGCCTAAATTGCCGACCAGCAACAGACTGATGATTGTAGGGCACAGTTCCATCACGATAGAGGTGCGCGACACGAACCCTATTGTCCATGACGGGATCCAGCTGCTTTCAATCTGCAAGGCAGTCTGCGTGGTGATGACGCTGCCCATAGAGATGGACACGATAATCACAATCAAGAGCGAGCCGATGCCCATAGCGTCCATTTCAAACAGCAGTTTCTTGAAAAAGACACCCCACTTCTCCGGTTTTGAAAAAACTTTTCTCAGGAAAATGAAATAATCGCCGACAATTGTGAAAAACCGCTCTATCATTATTCTGTGTTGGGAGGCGCAAAAATACACCTTTTTTCGTACTTTTGCGACTTGTTCAAAAACAATGACCGAATGAAGACCATCATTACGCTAATCAGTGACTGGCGAACACGTGACCCTTTCCTTGCTATGTTCAAGGGAGAAATCATAGCTTCCATTCAGGACGCCTGCATTATAGATATCACCCATACCGTTGACATGTTCAACGTTGCGCAAACCGCATTCCTTTCCCGCAACAGCTACAAAAAGTTTCCGGATGGGACTTTTCATCTGATGCTGACCAACGTTTCGGAGAACGACACCTTCGACCCGGTCATTGTTGAGCACGACCGGCACTTTTTCGTTGGCAATGACAACGGCATTTTCCGTCTGATGTTTGACCGGCAGATTCCGCTGTCCGGCAGAAAGTACGCTGCGGACGGGCCGTCGGGCGCGCTGACGAAGATGATAGCTTTGGTAAGAGCCTCCGCAGCGCAGGAGATTGACAGCATCACACAGCCTTACCATACGTTTGTAGACCAACTGCGTCACCTGCCGATGTATCATGAGGACAAACGAAGCATTGAAGGCGAAATCGTCTATATTGATGCATTCTGCAACGCCATCACCAACATCCCCATGGCATTGTTCAAGGAAACCGTCAAAGAGAGCCCGTTTGAAGCCTTCATCAACGCCAAGAAGATGTGGAAGTGCCGGAAATACCACGACACCTACGTTCCAGAAAAAGACGACGAGTTCTATCTGGCCGGCAACGCGTTAGGATATGTTGAAATTACCGTGTTCCAAGGTAACATTGCCGTCTTGATGGATCTGAAAGTGGGCGACCAGATTACGATTGAATGCAAGTGACGGGGAACTATGGTCAATGTAGGTTTAATACAAGCGAACATTGTGTCCGGCGACGCAGACTTTAACCTGAACCGTTACAGGACAATACTAAAAAAAACTGTGCATAATCCTGTCCATCTGCTGGTTTTCCCTGAAATGTTTGCCGTCGGCTTCTCTGCACATCTTGAGGAGGATGCGGAACAGGCAAATGGGAAATGCGTCAGTTTCCTGCACGAGATTGCCCAGGCATACCAGGCAGATACCGTAGCATCGCTGCCGGTTCGGGAGGGCGGGCACATTTACAACCGCCTTGTCTGGATGTCGCCCGAACGCATCCGGGGAAAGTACGACAAGCGGCATCTTTTTTCAGGAACCGAACAGAGAGTCTGCACGTCTGGCACGCAACGCACGGTGATAGAAGCCTTAGGGCAACGCTGGCTACCTTTGATATGCTATGATGTGCGATTCCCCGTATGGAGCCGCAACCTCATCGCAGACGGACGTTTCGACTACGATTGCCTGGTTTACATTGCAAACTTCCCTGCCCCTCGCGAACAGCAGCTTGTCAGCCTTGCGTGCGCCCGTGCCATCGAAAACCAGTCGTACGCCATAGTGGTCAACCGCATAGGGCTCGACGGCGAAAGCCACCCCCATCACGGCGGCACCGCAGTCATCTCCCCACAGGGATCCTTGCTTTGCCAAGCCCGTAAAGATGAGGAACAAGTCCTCTTTTGCTCCCTTGACTTTGAAGCACTGAAACGATTCAGAAAGGAATTTGCCGTCTCAAAACAATGGGACAACTTTAAGTTGTTTTCATAAATAATTGAATATTATAGTCTTATAAAAAAGTTTCAATAAATGGCGCAAAATACAACGACCGGAAGAAAAAAAATGTATTTTTGCAGCCTCAAAACTGAGATGGTGCTGTAGCTCAGTTGGTAGAGCAACGGACTGAAAATCCGTGTGTCACTGGTTCAATTCCCGTCAGCACCACAAAAGCCCTTTCAGAGGGCTTTTTTTGTTGCCGTCAAGCATATAGCATCATCTTTGCTTCCGGATTAACCCATATTATTGACAACCTCATCCAAAAACCCATTAACAGTCATCAAAACCGGTCGCCCCTGTCATCACGACTGTCAAGTGTTACGATTTTTTCTTACTTTTGCACAAAACGCATCTATGAAAAAAATAGTTTTAACTTCTTTGTTTTCAATATTTTGCGTATTATTGTCTGCACAAGTTCACTATGATATGGAACCTGTTGTTGAAACCATTCAGGCTGACTACATCAAGGCTTGGAGCAAGATAAAGGAGACTAACGGCTACCGCATACAGATTGCGGCTTTCACCGGCGTCAACTCCAGGAATATCGCCCAAAGCAAAAGCAACGAATTTAAATCGGCATTCCCGAAAATAGAAGCCTATGTTTCTTTTCGTGAGCCCTATTTCAGGGTCAGAGTCGGAGACTATTTTTCCAAGCTCGAGGCCTACAAAGCGCTTGTCGAGATACAGACCGTTTATCCTAACGCATACATCATTCCCGACAAAATCAATTATTAGACGAATAGACTATGAACATCATCGATGGCAAAGCGTGTGCAAAGCAGATCAAGGACCAGATAGCCAAAGAGGTAGAACTCATCCGATCCATCGGTTTCAGAGTGCCTAAACTGGCCATCATACTTGTAGGCGACCGTGCCGACAGTCTTTCATACGTACGCAGCAAAGAAAAGACGTGCAAATCGCTCGGCATGGACTGTGCCGTCAGTCTGTTGCCGTCAAGCACGACGGAATCCGAAGTGCTTGAGCTGGTTGAAAAGTACAACCAAGACCGTTCAACAGATGCTATTCTGATTCAGCTTCCGCTGCCGGACGGGATGGACACGGCTCGTATTTTAGAGACCATAGACTACCACAAAGATGCTGACGGCCTTCACCTTATGAATGTCGGGCTATTACATTTGGGAGAGCCCTACGTAATGCCGTGTACGCCCAAAGGCATCATCACGCTCTTGCAGTCGAACGGCATTGAAATTGCCGGCAAACATGCTGTCGTCATCGGACGCAGCCAATTGGTGGGCGAGCCGACCGCGCAGCTGCTGATCCGCCAAAACGCCACCGTAACTCTTTGCCATTCCCACACGCACGACCTTTCGTCCATCACACGCATCGCAGACATCGTCATCACCGCTGCCGGCTGCCCGGGACTGCTGGAACCGGAAGACCTAAAAGAGGGTGCCGTGCTGATAGATGTTGCCATCAACCGGACAGAAAACGGACTCGAAGGTGACGTTTACAGCGAACGCACCCGCAAGGCTTTGTCGCAACGGCTAAGCGCGGCCACCCCCGTGCCTGGCGGCGTGGGGCCTATGACCATCGCTATGTTGATGCAGAACGTTCTCGACATCTACAAAATCAAAAACAAAAACTGATGTCCCCGTCACGGCTTCTCTCATTCGTAATAGTCGTATTTGAGGTGCTTTACGGTAATGCCCTTGTTGATAAGTTGTTTAAGAGAATCGATGCCGATCTGGAGGTGGCGGAGGCTGTAGCTCTGTGTCACGTTTTTGTCTGATGCTTCGGTCTTGATGCCGTCGGGCAACATAGGCTGGTCTGACACCAGCAGCAATGCACCCGTAGGAATACGGTTATAGAACCCGACAGAGAAGAGCGTTGCCGTCTCCATGTCTACGGCGGTGGCCCGGATTCTGCGCAGATAGTCTTTGAATTTCTCGTCATGTTCCCAAACGCGGCGGTTTGTCGTATAGACGGTGCCGGTCCAATAGTCGAGGCTATAGTCGCGGATAGTAGTAGAAATCGCCTTTTCCATATTAAAAGCGGGCAAGGCGGGCACTTCCGGCGGGAAATAGTCGTCAGATGTCCCCTCTCCTCTGATGCCGGCGATGGGCAACAGCAGTTCTCCGACTCCGATGTTGTCTTTCAAGCTGCCGCACTTGCCGAGAAAAAGCACCGCTTTAGGCTGTATGGCCGTCAGCAGGTCCATAATGGTTGCAGCATTGGCGCTCCCCATTGAGAAGTTGATGATGCTGACGTTCTGGCATGTGGCGCACGGCATAGGTTTATCTTCGCCTATTACTTGTGTGCCTGTCAACTCTGCAAAGCGTTGGACATAATTCTGAAAATTGGTCAGCAGGATATATTTGCCAAAACCATCTATGGGAAGTCCCGTATATCGGGGCAGCCAGTTGAGCGCGATGTCATTTTTTGTATTGAATAGCATAACTATGTGATTGATAAGGTATTGTTTTTCTTCTGTCATGTTTTCATCTCCACTACCGTAATGCCGCTGCCGCCCAATTCAAGTATCTCGTCATGAAAAGCGGCAACGTCATGACGTCGCGAAAGATGTTCTCTGACGACTTTTCTGAGAATGCCGTTCCCTTTCCCGTGCAAGATGCGCACGTTCCTGACACTCAGCAAAGAAGCCTCGTCAAGATAGTCTGACAATTCCATAAGCACATCGTCGGCTCGATAGCCGCGCAAGTCGAGCGTGCTGTTGAAAGCCGAGAGTTTTTTGTTCATTGCCTCGCCCAGAGTGCCTTCGTTGTAGCGCACTACACTGCCGCGTTGTATTGTCCGCGCCTCTTTCTTGCTGATTTTGGTCAGTTTACGCAAGTCAGTTTTTAAAGACACGGAGTTGAATGCTATGGTGGCGTCGTTCCCGCTGATGCCGGTCACATTGCCCGTAATCTGCATATCTGCCATAAACACCGTGTCGCCCACGTGAATTGTGGTATCTTCAGGAACTTCGGCACTTTTCTTCTCTTTGTGCGCGCTCTTTTTTATCGGAACAGCGGGTATCAGTATCTTTTTCTGCTCTATGGTTTCTATTTCCTGTTTCAGTTCCTCTTTCAGGCGGCTCACGTTCTGTCGCGCTTCTTTGGTCTTCCCGCTCTCTGCCTTGGCCTCTTTAATATCGCGGATAGTCTTCTCTATCACCTTGTTGGCACTTTCAACAATGCTGTTGGCCTGATTTTTGGCCTGCTGCAGTATGTCTTTGCGTTTTTTCTCAAGTTCGAGAAACCGGTCGGTATAGTTGCGGATCATCTCTGCCAGCTGGTCGTCTGCTGCACGCACCTGCTTTAAGGTCAGTTCTGTCTCAGCCTTGGCATTTTCAATCTCTTCGAGTTTGCGTTCGTAGTCAATCTGTGCCGTGCCGGTTCTGCTTATTGCCCGCTGTATAATCTGCTCGTCCAGCCCGATGTGCCGGGCAATTTCGTAGGTAAATGAGCTTCCGGGCTTGCCTGTTTTGAGTTTATAGAGCGGTTTGAGGTTGTCGGTGTCGTAAAGCATGGCTCCGTTGATGGCCTCGGGATGCGTATCAGGAAACATTTTCAAGTTGCCGTAATGCGTTGTGATGATGCCGAAGGCGCCGTGTGCGTAAAAGCTTTCCAATATAGACTCGGCCAGTGCGCCGCCCAACACGGGCTCTGTGCCGGAGCCGAACTCGTCGATGAGGAACAGGGAATGTCTGTCGAGGTTCTCGTCCATAATTCTAAGGTTCGACAAATGCGAACTGTAGGTGCTGAGGTCGTTCTCGATTGACTGCTCGTCGCCGATGTCTATGAATATGTGATTGAAGATGCCCATATCGGAAGTGCTGTCCATGGGAACCAGCAGCCCGCATTGCATCATATACTGCAACAGCCCCATACACTTGAGGCAAACAGACTTTCCGCCGGCATTGGGACCGGATATGATGAGTATGCGCTGTTCCTTTGTCAGCGACACGTCAAGCGGCACTGTTTTCTTCCGGGTTTTCTTTAATGTCAGGAAGAGCAGTGGGTGGACGGCCTGTTTCCATTCCATTTTCTGATCCGGGAAGATGTGAGGCAGCGTAGCCTGTATTTCGACAGCGTACAAGGCCTTCGCCCGCAAAAAGTCGTACCGCCCCATCAACTGCTGTGCTTGCAGCAAGTCGGGGATTGTGGGGCGTATTCTTTCAGTCAGAAGCGTAAGGATACGGATGATTTCGCGGTGTTCGGCATTCGACAGTTCCCGCAATTCGTTATTGGCGTCAAACACCTCTGTAGGTTCTATGAAGACGGTTTGGCCTGTAGCAGACTCGTCGTGCACAAATCCTTTGAGCCGGCGTTTGAATTGCGCTGCCACGGGGATACATAGCCGCCCGTTCCGCACGGTCATCTCGGCGTCCTCCTTTACAATACCGTCTTGCTTGGCGGCATTGAGGAGTTTGCGCACTTGCCTGTCAGCGGCATTCGATATACGGTTCATCTCGCTGCGGATGCGGCATAGTTCGTCAGAAGCGTTGTCCCGGATCTGCCCCTTGTCGTCGAGTATGCGGTTGAACTCGGAAATCAATTCGCGCTGCACCGGCATCTCCTCGCAAAGTTCCCACAAGTGCGGATATCGCTTTTCTTCCTCATTGCGGCTTCTGAAATAGACGAATATGTTGGTTATGGACAGAATAAATGCGCGGAGGCAAGCCAAGTCTTCAGGTTCTATGTAGGTGCCGTCAACTTGAAGATGTTTGAGCGCAACACGCAGGTCATAGAAATCCTGGGCGGGGAAAGGCTCGTCAAACAGGAGCAGTTGCCGGAACTCTTCCACACTTTCCAGCTCGGCCATAATAGAGTCAATGTCCGTCATCATGGCGATACTGTTCACAAAATCCTGTCCAATGGGGCAGATACAATGTTGCAGCAGTTGTTGCCTTACTGTGCTGAAACCTATTTTTTCTTCGAAACTGTCGGGATAGAGCATAGGATTTCAGGCAAAAAGGGTAGCGGCAGTGCAGCGGGTGACGGTAAGGTCGGCATAATCGCCGATTTTATGATTGTCTCGCGGGAATATGATGACTTTGTTCTGGCTGTTACGGCCGTAGAGCTGGTCGGCGGAGCGTTTTGACACGCCTTCCACCAACACACGGAACGTTTTGCCGATGTCTCGTTGGTTGCTTTGCAGCGAGAGTTCGCCCTGCAGGGCAATAATCTCTTCGAGGCGGCGGGTTTTCTCCTCGTCCGGGATGTCGTCTTTGAAACGTTTGGCCGCCATAGTGCCGCCACGCTCCGAATATTTGAACATGTATGCATATTCGTAACCCACCTCCCGCATCAGGGAGAGTGTCTGCTCGTGGTCTTCCAAAGTCTCTCCGCAGAAGCCGGCAATGATGTCTGTAGAGATGGCGCAGTCAGGCATCAGTTCTTTTATGCGCCGTACCCGTTCCATGTAGTATTCCCGGGTATATACCCTGTTCATCCTTTTCAATACGCTATTGCTGCCCGACTGTACCGGCAAGTGTATGTATTTGCAGATGTTGTCATAACTGGCAACCGTTTCTATCAGTTCGTCTGAAAGGTCTTTAGGATGCGATGTGGCAAAGCGCACGCTCAGGTCTGACGACATTTCCGCCACTTTTGCCATTAGTCCGGCAAATGTCAGCGTCTTGCCTTCGCCGTCCCAATGGTAGGAGTTCACGTTCTGGCCAAGCAAGGTCACTTCTTTGTAGCCGTCGTGAAGCAGTTGCTCCACCTCGTCCATGATGGTCTTAGGGCTTCGGCTGCGTTCGCGGCCGCGCGTGTAGGGCACTACGCAATAGGTGCAGAAATTGTTGCAACCGCGCATAATGGAGACAAATGCTGACACCCCGTTGAGGTCATAGCGCAAGGGCATAATGTCGTGATAGGTTTCCTCTTCCGACAGCATCACGTTGAACTGTGCTTCGCCGTGCTCCGACTCGGCTATCAGATCAGGAAGAGTGCGGTAGGCATCCGGACCGGCAATGAAGTTGAGCACGGGCTCTGTTTGCAGCAGTTCCTCTTTCATCCGTTCCGCCATACAGCCGATGAGCCCGACTTGCAGGCGCGGCCGTTTGCGTTTGAGCGACTCCAGTTCATTGAGGCGTTTATGGATGCGCTGCTCCGCCTTGTCGCGGATAGAGCAGGTGTTGAGGAGCACCAGATCGGCCTCCTGAATGTCGCCTGTAATATGGTAAGCGTCTTTCAGTATGGATGCAACTACTTCACTGTCAGCAAAATTCATCTGGCATCCATAAGTTTCGATGTACATTTTTTTCATAAGGGCAAAAGTACAAAAAAGGGCATCTTAAAGATGCCCTTTACCATTTATTCACTTACACTTTCAAATATAAAACACCAAAATGAAAAGAAAAAACAATTCAACTTTTTGCAGATTATTTCTTCATGAATTTCTTGGTTGTGCCGTTCATGCGGACAAAGTACATGCCAGACTCAAGGCCGGCAACGTTGACTTGTGCATTGCCTTGAACGTTTTCTGTCATAACGATTTGTCCCAGCATATTGCTGATCTCAGCAACGCCTTCTCCTTTAACGTTCAACACGTTGGTGGCGGGGTTAGGATATACGGCAAAGGTTTCTGCTTCGACATCTTCGATGCCGGTGCCGGTAGAAACGGTTACGTCATCAAGGCAGAAGCCGAACACGTCATTGGAAACAACATTGATGGCGACAAATTTCGTGCCTTCAGGATAGTTGTAGGAAAACTCTGTCCATTCGGCATCAACTTCTACATTGTTTCCGCTGGAGATCTTCGTGAAGCTGCCTGGCTGGTTGTCTGTAGAAGAAGCATATACGACAAATGACTCCGGACCATAGGAGTCAGTGATTGCCCTTGCCCAGAAAGAGAAAGTGCCGGCATTGCCGTTCAGTTGCGTGCTGACAATCCAGTCGTTGTTCGGAGGCGTGGTAGCAGCCCAAGAAACCAAATACTTGTTGCCGGAATGAGCAGGATAGTATTCGCTCACGTCTTGTGATGCCTGGCTGGGGTTGAAAACGATGAATGCCATTGGTTCGTAAGCACCATCCCACGAGATGCCTTGTATGCCGTAGGTTGCGGATTCATCCAAATCATAGAAAGTCCAAGCACCGGAAGGGTCGATGGTGAAATCGGTGTAACTTTCAAAATCATCTGTGTATTGGGCATTTGCAACTGCAAAAGCACACAGAACCATAGTTAAAGAGAAAAATTTTTTCATAGATTTGAAATTTTTGATTGATAATGTGTTCGTTTTTTCAAAAGGCAAATGTAGCAATTATTATTCACGTCCGATATTATTTCCATAAAAAAAATCAAACGTTCAATGTTCATAGTCATGGCTTGTCAAGCACGAGGGAATCGGCCACCACTTCGGCGAGCGATTTCACTTCAACGCCTAAGTGATAGGTATGGTTAAGCTGGTTGAGTTGGTCCACGCAGTTGTGGCATGGCGTAATGACCACCTGGGCGCCCGTGGCTGCAATTTGGTCTGCTTTTATCTTGCCCGCTTTCAGCCTGCGCTCATTATACTCGCTCATGGCAAGCATTCCGCCGCCGCCGCCGCAACAGAAGTTGTCGCTGCCGTGTGGGGTCATCTCCACCAAGTCGAAGACAGACTGCCTCACCACAAAGCGCAGCGACTGGAACAGTCCGCCGTTACGCGTAATATTGCAGGGGTCATGGATGGTGTATTTCTTTGTGTTCAATGTCTTGTCAACCGTTATCGTTCCCGACTTGATATATTGTTCGAGCAGTTCTATCAGCGTGATGATCTTGAAGTCCGGATTGGTTTTCAGAAAGTTAGGTGCTTCCCAGCGGAGTGCGCGCGAGCCATGTCCGCACTCGCCGAGCACCAGCGTGCGGCAGTGCAGCTTATGCACTTCGTCGAACATCTTGCGGGCGATGATGGAGGCTTCGGCGTCGTTGCCGGAAAAAAAACCGTAGTTTGTCACGTCATACATTTCGGTTGAGATCGTCCAGTCGGCATTCGCAGCGTAGAAGATCTTGGCAGCGGCGGCAATAGAAAGCGGAAAGAATTTGGGCTCTCGCGGATTCAAGGTATAGAGCATCTCTGCGCCCTCCTTGTTGAGCGGTATAGCGGCCTCTTCGCCCGCCTCGTCCTGCAGCTCTTCTTCCATCCAGGTTACGGTGTCCACAAAATCCTCTTTCGGGATCGCCATATTGTTGCCCGTCTGGACGGCAGCATCCACGGTTGCCTGCAACGAAGCCGGCACTTCGCCCATCGCGGCTAACATCCTACGCCCCGTGCGTACCACAAAAGGAATGTCAACTCCTATGGAACAGTGACTTACGCAGCGGCCGCACATTGTGCAAGCCCCAAACAGAGAGTCCACCATCTCGGCAACGGTGTTCCCGTCAAGTTCGAGCGCATGCGTCAGCCGAGGGGCTGCCTTGCCTAAAAAGGTGCAGTAACGGCGGTATATTGACGATACCATATCCACTTTCTTTCCAGGTATGAACTTGGGGTCTTGGAATGTTTTATAGAAAAGGCAACTCGTTCCGCACAACCCGCAATGTACACAAGCATTGAGATGGGTAAGCAGTTTGCTGTCCGTCTGTACCGTCAGAATGTCAAGGGCTTTCCGTATTTTTTCCTGAGATAATTCTTTCATCTTGAATCGTCCTGTTTTTCGGGCGGCAAATATAGGAAAATTCTGTTTTTTTTCGCATCTTTGCGCCCCTTAAACCTAAACAGGACTGTTATGCTGAGAGAAGAAACTGTTTTCGGACCTATCCATTCGCGGAGACTCGGGAATTCATTGGGTATTAACATTATGCCGCAGAACGGCAAGTTCTGCAATTTCGACTGCATCTACTGCGAATGCGGGTGGAACAAAGACGGCATGGACGACCGTCATCTGCCGGCAACGGAAGACGTGCAACGTGCACTGGAGCAGAAACTCGGGGAGTGCCTCCGCAACGGCACGCCCATAGACTCCATCACGTTCAGCGGCGACGGTGAGCCGACGTTGCACCCCGAATTCCCGGCCATTATTGACTGTACGCTGACCCTGCGCGACAAGCATTTCCCTACTGCCAAGGTCTCGGTGCTCTCCAACGCCACCCGTGTGTTTGTGCCAGCCGTATTCAACGCCTTGCGCAAAGTGGACAACCCTATCATGAAGATCGATGCCCCCACTAATGAACTGATCGCCCAAATAAACCGCCCTGCGCCTGGCTACGACATTGCGAAAGTGGTCGAGTCGCTAAAGTCTTTCAACGGTGACTTTGTCTTGCAGACCATGATGCTGCGCAGCAGCCATTTCGACTCTTCCTCCCCGGCAGTGCTGGAAGGCTGGATGGACATTGTGCGGAAACTCCGCCCCCGCGAGATTATGGTTTATACCATCGACAGGCCGACACCCGAAGAGGGACTGCAAAAAATCACAGAGGCTGAAATGCGTGAACTGGTACGCCCGCTGTCCGACGAAGGCTTCAAGATACAGATCCGCGGATAAACTCAACGCCGTCAAGCATCTACATTGATTACGCAACGCACTGGCTTGTATTCCTTTTCGTTTTGGAAAGCGTTCAGAATGTCTGACAGCATGTTTTTGTTCTCCTCGAGATGAACATCTTTTGGCAGTTTTATCCAGAAGTTTTCGAGATAATAGTTCTGTATGCGTGACACGATGGGAAATTCGGGGCCGAGCACCTGTGCGCCGAATGCTTTACGCAACGGCACTGCCAAAGCCTGCGCCGCCTTGCTGACCATCTGCTCGTCAGGATGTTTGAGCGTAATTTTTACCAAGCGGGTTACGGGCGGATAACGGTACTCTTTGCGTTCGGCAATCTGGCTCCGGTACATTGCGGCAAAATCATTCGACACGACGTACTGCAAAGCCGGGTGCTGCGGCTGACATGACTGGATGATGACTTTGCCCGGAATCTCTTTCCGCCCCGCACGCCCGCTCACCTGTGCCAACAACTGAAAAGCCCGTTCAAAAGAGCGGAAGTCAGGGTACGAGAGCAAGGCGTCTGCATTGAGAATGCCCACAACGCTTACGCTGTCAAAGTCAAGCCCTTTGGTCACCATTTGCGTGCCCACTAAAATGTCTGTCTTGTGCTGCTCGAAGTCGGAGATGATTTGCTGATAGGCGTTCTTTGAACGGGTAGTGTCCAGGTCCATACGCGCAACCGCAGCATCAGGGAATATCTCTGCAAGTGTATCTTCCACTTTTTCAGTGCCAAACCCTTTCATCTCGATGTCGGTGCTGTGGCAGGCGGGACATTCGTGCGGCACCGCAATGGCATAGCCGCAATAGTGGCATTTGAGCAGGTTTGTTTTCTTGTGATAGGTCAGCGTCACATCGCAGTAGCGGCAAGTAGGCATCGTTTGGCAATTGTTGCAGATCATCCTGACGGCATAACCCCGCCGGTTCTGGAACAGGATCACCTGCTCTTTCTTTTGCAATGCTTCCGCAATTTGCCCGATGAGGTAGTCTGAAAACACACCTTGGATTTTGCGTTGTTTTCGTGCCTCGATCATATTGACGACCCAAATCTCGGGCAGGGTGCTCTTTGCATATCGCTGCATCAGCTCCACAAGCCCGTACTTCTGCTGTTGCACATTGTAATAGCTTTCGAGCGAGGGGGTGGCAGTTCCCAGCAAGGCGCGCGCCCCATGGATGCCTGCCAGCACGATAGCCGCATCGCGGGCATGGTAACGCGGCGCAGGATCTTGCTGTTTGTAGGATGCGTCATGCTCCTCGTCAACAATGATGAGCCCTAAATTACTGTACGGCAAGAGCAAAGCCGAACGTGCACCTGTGATAAGCCGGTATTTGGAGTTCGCCTCAGGCAAAGGATCGTGTTGCAACACCCGTGCCCATATCTCGGCACGCTCGTATTCGTTGAAGCGCGAATGGTATACGCCTACGCGGTCGCCGAAGTATTTGCGCAGACGGTTTACAATTTGCGAGGTGAGGGCTATTTCGGGCAGCAGATAGAGCACCTGCTTGCCTTGTTTGAGCACCTCTTCAATAAGTTTGATGTAGATCTCTGTCTTGCCGCTGCCAGTAATGCCGTGCAGCAACACAACAGGGTGCTGCTCAAATTGTTCGTGTATTTGGACGAATGCCTTTTCCTGCACTTCTGACAAACAGATGCTCCCGGCTTCTCCCTGCGAGGCGCAGTCCACCAGCCGCGAAACTGTCACCTCTTCCGATTTCAGTATCTCCTTTTTCAGGAGTGTCTGGAGACGTGCAGCGGTGACGGCAGTGTTTTTCAGCAACGCTGCCTTAGGCACGGCAGCCGAATAATCGTAGCCGTTGCCGTTGTTTGTCAGCATCAGGAAAGCCAACAGACAGTCGGCCTGCGGTGCGGTACGTCCGGAAGCGTTAAGCCTGTCAAGCAGCGACATAAAGGCTTGCTCTCCGGCATAGGGAGGCGACAGCCTGATGACCGTCTCTTTCTTGGGCTTGTAAGGGTTGCGGACTTCCTCGTCGGTGATGACTATCCTCTTCTCCACCAAAGACTTCACAATCGGGATAATTTTGCTTATCCTGACTGTTTTGCTTATCTCGTCAACAGTCATCGTATCGCGGAGAGAAAGCGCTTCTGCGATGCGCAGTTCGTACTCATTGAGTGCCGTAACGTCGCCGCTGAAGTCGGGGTGCAGCCGTAATCTGGATTGCGAGGCCAATTTAAGCGACGAGGGGAGCGCCGCAGCCATCACCTCTCCGAGGGTACACATATAGTAGCGAGCCATCCACTGCCACAGCCGGAATTGCGGATTGGAGATCACCGGAACGTCATCTACGACATCCAAGATATATTTGGTTGTCACCTGCTTGGGGCTTTCGGTGTGTATGCGCACCACAATGGCAGAGTAGAGACGGTTTCGCCCGAAGGGCACAATCACGCGCATGCCGAAAGCCAAGGGATGCTCAAAGTTGTGCGGCACCCGGTAAGTAAAGAGCGACGGCAAGGGCAAAGGCAACAACACGTCCACGAAACGGGTAACCCGGGCATTTTCATCCGGCACGGTTAACGGCTCCGGCATCCCCGGAGTGTTCAGTACACAGTCGTCTTGGTCAGATGTTTTCATCTTGCTTTGATGTTTAATACATCGATGCGGCCGCCCTTATTGCCTGTTAACCTCTTGATATTTTATATTGAGCAGGTCCTGCTCGGTAGAGACCTTGTCGATGATTTTTTTCAGCATCGTGTCCAGTTCCCCGCCCTCCGTATAGACAGTAGGGGCGATGTAGTCAGACCTGTTCTGTCTGATCAAGTTAAGGCATACATTTTTGGCCGTAGGACTTTGCGGATTATACACGGCAATGGTGGTGCCGCCGTAGAGATTCACCATCTTCATGGCCGGAACGTCGGTCTCCCCGTCTCCTATGTAGATGAAGTTGGAGAACGGCACGATTCGCTGGTCTTCGGGCATCGACTTGTTGATGAGGGTGTTGTCGTAAGAGTTGTAGATGCCTTTGTTGATCCGGAACAGGTATTGGGTTTTGTTGGTGTAATTTACGACCAATGCGGGCCAGCAGGCGATGGCATCGTCATCATATTGAAAGCCCGAAGCGAAGATGCTCTTGAAATGTTTGGCTATGGCTGTGCCCTTAACAAACTCGCGCAGTCCGGAGGAGATGATGAAGTGCTCCAGATGGATATTCCTTTCGGCAGCATAAGCATTGATACGGTCAAAATAGCCGGTCACGCCCTCAAAGAAGGTTATCTTCTCGCCGTATCGCATAAAGACCTCTTCGCGGATAGGGATGTTTTTTTCTTTCGCTTTGATAAGCATAAGGTGCATATATGCCGACACCTCGTCCATGTCGTTCTTTTTTGCCATCTCGTTGGCCTCTTGCCAAAATTCCCGCTTGTCCATGTTAAGGTCAGGAATAAAGTTGTGTTCCTGCATGTTGCCCGGTGCAAGCGTCCCGTCAAAGTCATAGGCAATGGCCATATTTCTGTTTTCTGTCATAATGGTAGTATGTAAGGGGTTTAATAATGACGTAATAAATAAAAAAAACAGGCAGCCTGTTTTCCGTCAGCCGCCTGTTTGTTCTGATATTTCACGGAAACGGTAATTAGCGTACCAGTTTCTGGAAGGACTCTGTCTTCTTGTACCGTTTGAACTCGGCATCTTTTTTAGCCGTTTTCTTGTAGGACGCATCTTTGCTGATGGCGTTTTCGAGGTTGCTGTAAACGCCGGCTTCGTCTTTCGTGCGGGCTGCGAGCACGGCTTTCAGGTAAGCGGTCTGGGCATCCGTGTTCTTGATGCAGTCAAGGGTGGCTTTTGCGGCGGTATAGTCCTTGTTGAGCAGCTGCACCAAAGCGGTGTTGTATTCGCACGGTTTGTTTTCCATCAATTGAGCAGCTTTGGCATAGTCACCGTCAAGGATGGCGAACATGCCGTTAGCGTATCCTTGGTTTACGGGATAGGTTGTGGCTTTTTGAGAGGCTTCGAAAGCAGTTCTTGCGTCAGAGAGATTCCCCTGCATAAAGTATGCAATAGCCTGGTTGTTGAGCACAATGCCGTTGTTAGGGGAGATGGCGGCGGCCTTTTTCAAGTTGTTGACGGCCTCGTCGATGTCAGACAGGTTGCCGCTTCTGCTGTATTCGTCCAGTTTGAGGATCCCCAAGTTGTTATAGGCGCGCCAATCACCCTGTGTGCTTTCATCGCTGACAAGCGCGTTATAGATTTCCGCCTTTTCGCTGTTCCCCGAAACGAGTGTGGCCGCATAGAGGCGTTCGTTTACAGAAAACTCTTTTGGCGTTGACTTTACCTTGCTGACCAATTCGGCATCGCTGTAGTTGTCGTGCTTCTTGCATACCAGCTGGATCTCGGCACGGCGAAGCGGCGGAAGGATAACATCAGCAATCTCGGGATAGATGTCTGTCATTTCCCTGATCTTCTGTTCACGCATATTGTTGTCCGGCTGCGACTTCACTACATTCAGAATTTGTGCTTTCTGTGCCATATTTGATTTCTCGATTGCGGCCTCAAATCCTCCCCAGTCTTCGCCTTTGGCGTTGTCCACATATTTGAACTCGGGCTTCGGAAGGTCTTTCATTCTCATTTTGTTCTTTCTTGCGTAATCTTTGCGGTATTTGTCAAACTGGCTGTTGAACCATTTTTTGCCCTGTTCAAAACGTCTTTGGGAAAGCCCTTGGTTGTTGCTCTCTTCACCTTCGGGAGATGCCCAACCGGAGATGACGACGCGGTCGATAATGTTGCCGTTGTACAAGTAGTCGACAAAAGCCTTGACAGAGTCGCCGGCGGCTTTGCTCTTGTTGTACTTGTTGCTCCAGTTCATGTTTGAGCTGTTAAGGTCAAAATAGATGACTGCCGTTTTGCCGGTAAACTCGGGAGTGAACTGATGTGGGGCATAGATAAACTGTGCGCCTTGTTCGGTATTTTCAGAGAGTGTCGGTTGCAGACCCACACGGGATGAGGTGTTGGAGATGCCTTCTCCCAGCACTTTCTCCGGACTGAGCGTCGTAGTTTTCTTCTTTATGCTTGCCGAGGCGGGGGCTACGATTTCAGCGTCCTCATAACTGTCTTTGTATTTGAACGTGCCTGTTTTAGTGAAAGTGCCGCCTTTCTTCCAGCTGACGACTGTGCCTTCGCCCTTTGCCTTCTCGCCTTTTAGTTTGATTGTCGTGATGGGGGCACTTTCATTAGACCCGTTCACCTTCATTGTAGGCGAAACTGTCATCGTGGCTTTCTTCTTCATGTACTTAGGCGGGAAAGTGCCCTTGACCGTGTAGGAAACCTCGCCCCCCTTGTTTTCTAAATCCGGGTTGTCCAGCGTAACCGACACTTCGGGATAGCGGGTCACCATTTTTCCGAAGCCACATCCGCTGACAGCGACAGACATCAGAAATGCAAATCCTATAACATGTATTTTTTTCATCTCTTTGCTTTTATTTGTTTATTTATAATGTTGCTGATAAATAAAATATGCCCTATAATTAAATTGCGGCAAAAATATAAAAAAAGGCCTTACGGGGACGTTAAAAAAACATAACTGCACCTGAACTTAACCAACCATCAGGTTTTCGATGTCCGGATACTGGTGCTTAGACTCTTTTTTGTGGCGGGTGAGGGCGAACGCCAAGGTGAGCGTGCCGATTCGCCCGATGTACATATTGACGGCTAAAATGAGTTTGGCGGCCGTGCCCCAGCCGGAGATGCACCCCGACGAAAGCCCACAGGTGGTAAATGCCGAGGTTGTCTCAAATATCACATTCCCGAGTGCGGCTTCCGGTTCGGCAAGGGTAATGAAAAAACAAGAGACGAAAATAAACGACAACGACATGAGAGTGATGGAGAAAGCCCTGTCAACGAGAGAATAAGGTATCGTGCGATGGCGGTATTCGATGTTCTTCTTGCCTTGTATTGTGGTCAGCACCGACTTCACCAGCACGAAAACCGTGGTAGTCTTGACCCCGCCGGCGGTAGAGCCCGGCGAGCCGCCGATGAATATGATAAGCGTAATCATCAACAGCGTGGAAAGCTTGAATCCGTTGAGGTCAAAGACCATAAACCCTGACGTGCGGCAGGTGACAATCTGCAGCAAAGAGGCAAAGAACTTGTCAAAGAAACTCTTTTTGCCCGACAAGGCGCCGTCTTTTTCGATGATCATGAACAGCACTGTACCTGCCAAGATGATGACGGCAGTGGTGACAAGCACGATTTTGGTTTGCGGCATCAGGCTCTTCCAACGGTGTTTGTGACGCTCTCTGATGTTCCTGACGCTGAAAAAGTCGCGGATAGTCAGGAATCCGATTCCTCCTAAAAACACCAATATTGCGATGATGACTTGCGGGAAATTGTTGTCGGTGACGCCAAGTTCGAGAAGGCTTCTGTCCGTCAGTGCGAAACCGCCGTTGTTAAAGGCAGATATTGTATAAAAGAGCGCGTAGAACAGATTCTGCGAGTTGGTTTCAAAAAAACCTGTAGTCGTCCAATAGGTATAAAGGAGCGCGACGCCAGAAATCTCTATGACTGCTGTAGTGAGTATGATGCTTCGCAACATCGGCACCGACTCTGACAGCACATTTACTGACAGCATGTCGCGCACCATGTATTGGTAGCGCAACCCTACAGAAGAGCGTGACAGGAATGTGGTGAAGAACGTTGCGAAAGATAGGATGCTGATGCCGCCCAACTGGATAAGCATCATAATGACAATCTGCCCTTTGAGGGTAAAGCACGTGCCCGTGCTTACGGTGGACAGCCCGGTGATGCAACTGGCGCTGGTGGCGGTGAACAGCGCGTCGGCAAACGAGATCCCGTTGACCGTCATGCGGGGCATGCTCAACAAAACAGTGCCAAGAATAATCAG
Source organism: Oscillospiraceae bacterium (assembly GCA_963603365.1). Taxonomy (GTDB): domain Bacteria; phylum Bacteroidota; class Bacteroidia; order Bacteroidales; family WCHB1-69; genus F23-D06. The sequence continues at coordinate 71,163 of CAVCMI010000001.1, read as the reverse complement.
CAGCAGGAACGAGGCCACCATCAACAACGGAGGACTGATGTTCAACCGCCCTATCACACCGCTTGCCTTGGTCAGTTCAACCGAAACGATAATCAGAAAATAAATCTGTATGAACAGCAAATAATAGTTCTCGAAATTGCGGGCGTTTAAGAACTTAAAATCTACATGGAATACAAACACCGTTAGGAACTGCACAATAAGCAGGAATATGATGCACCCCTCTATCCACGATTTTTTAAGGAACTCTTTCCGATGCAGCGAATAGAACAGAAAAACGAAGTATTTAAGTACATAGAAGCAAAGACTTGAGTGGATGAATACCCGAATGAAGTTCTTTGCGCCAATGGATATGTAGAACCCGTGATAGCAGACGATGCAGATGATGGTAGTGAGGGATATGACCGCACTGGCAATCTGCAAAACGCGTTGCACCTTGTCTTTGTAGGTGGCAATATGCAGCTTGTGCCGGCTGTACGCATACTCGTTGTGCGGCCTGCGGGCGAACATTACAGGTTTATTTTGATGAAATAGTCTATATCGTGGTCTTTCCCGAAAAGCACGAAGACATCACCGGCCTGAATGACCGTCTTATTGTCCGGCACGCCAAGAATATGCTGCCGGGTGTCGAGTCTGTCTGCCACCAGTTCCTCAAAGTTGCGGCGGATTGTGATGAGGCTGAGTTTATGGTTTTCGCGGAAGTCGATATCTCCGACCGATAGGCCGATAAGGCGGTTTGGGGTAATGATTTCGGCCACTTTGTAACCGTCCGGAAGTTGCAGATAGGAAATCATGTTCGGGTTTGTCAGCCGCTCGGCAAGCAGCGTGCCTACCTCATCCTCGGGCGACAGGAACTCCGTAATGCCCATCTTTTCCAGAATAGTGCGTTGGCTTTTGCCCATCACACGGCAAATGATGCGTTTTACGCCCAAATCGAGCAAATTTGCAGTACAAAGCAAACGGCCGATAAAGTCGTTGCCGATGGCCACGATGACAACATCGAAATTCTGGATGTTTTCGTTGTAAAGAGCCCGCTGGTTAGTGGCATCGACACAAACGGCATACGCCACGTCTTCGGAGATGTCTTGGATGACATTGATGTCAGAATCAATAACTAACACTTCATGGCCTCGCTCCGAAAGGGCAAGACTGATGGCTTGTCCGAAATGCCCTGCCCCGATGACCGCATATTTTTCCTGTGCCATACCTTATCCTATTTTTTTAACCGGCAAAAATACAAAAATTAGATACTGCCTGTTTCAGGTTGTTATTCGCACCCTTATGGCCGCTCCGGTTCTGCCCATGGTGCGCGCTGCCGTTCTTGGCGCGCACTTTCCATCGAAGCAACGACTTGTCTTTTATCGGTTTTCGTCTGACAAAACATCCGCAGCGCGGCATGGGTTGCGCTGCGGATGTTTTCCTGTCCCGGACTGCATCCTGAAACAGGCATGGGCTGTCGTTTGTTGTCATTTCAGATTCTCAACGGCCAGTTTTATGCGGCGGCAGGCCTCTTTGAGTTTGTCTTCTGAAGTAGCGTAAGAGAGGCGAATGCAGTCGTCATCGCCAAAAGCGCTGCCTTGCACCGTTGAGACTTCAGCGTCAAGCAGAATATAGAATGCCAGGTCTTTGGAATCCTCAATGACACTTTTGCCATACTCTTTGGCAAACTGGGAACCGGCGGGCACCTTTTTGCCGAAAAGGCTCTTGATCTTTGGAAAGAAATAGAAAGCCCCGTCGGGCATACAGACCTCAAACCCCGGGATTTCTTTAAGCAGACCATACACAAGGTCGCGTCTCTTCTTGAACGTTTCGCGCATTGTGGTAATCGCTTCCGACTGTTTTGGGTCGATCTGCATAGCGCGCAAGGCGGCACGCTGTGAGATAGAACCTGTGGCCGACGTAATCTGGCCTTGCATCTTGCTGCAAGCCTTGGCAATCTCGAGCGGTGCGCCGATAAAACCGATACGCCATCCCGTCATAGCATAGCCTTTGGACACGCCGTTCACGGTAACCACCTGGTCTTTAATGAAATCAAACTGGGCAATGCTCTCATGGCCGCCCACAAAGTTGATGTGCTCGTAAATTTCGTCCGAAAGGATGACCATCTGCGGGTGTTTGTACACCACTTCTGCAATGGCGCGCAACTCCTCTTTGGAGTAGATCATGCCCGTAGGGTTAGACGGGCTGCTGAAAATCATCAGCTTCGTTTTAGGTGTGATTGCAGATTCCAGTTGTGCGGCCGTTATCTTGAAACTGTTCTCAATCTTGGCCTGCACAAAAACGCATTTCGCACCGGCCATCTCCGCAATGGCCTTGTAAGAGACCCAGTATGGCGTGGGAACAATCACCTCCTCGCCAGGGTTCACCAACGACATCACCACTTGGTAGATGGCTTGCTTGCCGCCCGTGGACACGACTATCTGACCGGGTGCATAGTCGAGGCCGTTGTCTCTTTTGAACTTCTCGCTTACTGCCTTCAACAGGTCAGCATAGCCGGAAACTGGAGGGTAATGTGTAAAGTTGTTGTCAATCGACCGTTTGGCAAACTCCTTGATGCAGTCAGGAGTGTTGAAGTCGGGCTCTCCGATACTCAGGCTGATCACGTCCTTGCCGTGGTCTTTCATCTCACGGGCCAATGCAGTCATAGCCAAAGTCTCTGATGCTGCCATTTCGGTAACTCTCTTTGAAAGTCTTTCCATAACTATAATGTAATTGTTTATTGTTATAATAATTGTATCTAACTATACGTCAACTTTTTGATAAATCTTTTGGATTCCAAACGCCGCGGCAAAGGTAGGAAAAATAGTATCACAGAATTGTCCACCGGGAAAAGTGCCTGACCTTGAAAAAATATCGATACATTTCCGTAAAAAAACATCTTTTCTTCCGTACAGCGGGACTGCAACATTCGGATTTCTTTCATATTGAGTCGTGGTTTTTATTATTACATTATTGATTTATAATAAATTAAAGAACGCTAAAAAAGTTTGCATGTCGGTTGAACAAGAGCAAAATAATTATATTTTTGCCTCGGATTAAATGGATAAAAAAATACTGAATGAAAGCGCGAACGGACAAGTCACTGGTAGTATTGAAATCGACATTGAGCCGGCTTCCGTTGTATTACAGCATCTTGTGCAAACTGCGGCATAATGGGGAAGCCAACGTGTCGGCATCTGTCATTGCAAAAAAGCTGAACCTCAACCAAGTGTTGGTGCGCAAAGACCTGTCGAGTGTCAGCAGCGAGGCCGGAACGCCACGTGTCGGGTTCAAGGTTGAGCACCTATACGAAGACATCAGCAACTTTTTGGGATACCGCAACGTAGAAGAGGCCGTGCTGGTCGGGGTGGGAAGCCTTGGGCACACGCTCCTTTCCTATGGCGGCTTCAAGGACTTCGGGCTATCCATCGTGGCAGGCTTCGACAACGACGAGAACCTCAACGGCATCAAGGTCAACGGGAAACCAATTTTGCCTATGGAGAAACTGGCAAACCTCGTTCGGCGCATGAAAATCAAAATAGCCATCATCGCGGTGCCTCAAGACCAGGCGCAGATGGTGTGCGACCAATTGGTGCGCGCCGGCATTCAGGCCATCTGGAACTTTGCCCCCGTCTCGTTAGACGTCTCTCCCGACATTCTTGTGAAGAACGAGAACCTGGCCGCCTCACTTGCACTGCTTTCGCACAAACTGAGCCAGAAACTGAAAAAGAACGAACAACCGCAATAACCGGATTCTATCAAAAAACCCTTAAATATAAATGAGATGAAAAGATTCACATTACCGAGAGATTTGTATCATGGTGAAAACGCGCTTGAAGCGCTGAAAACCTTTACCGGGAAACGTGCCGTGGTCTGCGTTGGCGGCGGAAGCATGAAACGTTTCGGATTCCTTGACAAAGCCGTCTCTTACCTTCAGGAGGCCGGCATGGAAGTCAGACTCATCGAAGGAATTGAGCCTGACCCATCCGTTCAAACCGTCATGAAAGGCGCAGCCATAATGCAGGAATTCCAACCCGACTGGATCGTGGCCATCGGCGGCGGCTCCCCAATCGATGCAGCCAAAGCCATGTGGATAAAATACGAATATCCGGACACCACCTTTGAAGACATGTGCAAAGTGTTCGGGCTGCCGAAACTGAGAACCAAGGCCAAATTCTGCGCCGTCTCCTCCACGTCAGGCACCGCAACCGAGGTTACCGCCTTCTCCATCATCACCGACTACGAAAAAGGCATCAAATTCCCGATCGCCGACTTTGAAATCACCCCCGACGTGGCCATTGTGGACCCTGCACTGGCACAGACCATGCCTCAGAAACTGGTTGCCCACACGGGCATGGATGCTATGACACACGCCATCGAAGCCTACGTGTCCACCGCAAACTGCGACTACACCGACCCTTTGGCACTCTATGCCATCAAGATGATACAGCGCGACCTCATCAACTCCTACAAAGGCGACACAGAGGCACGCAACGAGATGCACAACGCACAATGCCTGGCCGGCATGGCTTTCTCCAATGCACTGCTCGGCATCGTACACTCCATGGCGCACAAAACCGGTGCCGCTTTTGCCGACTTTGGCGCACACATCATCCACGGCGCCGCCAATGCCATGTATCTGCCTAAAGTAATCGCTTTCAACGCTAAAGACCCTGTCGCACTGAAACGTTACGGCATCATTGCCGACGAAATGAAACTCGGCGGCAGCAACGATGAGGAAAAGGTATGTCTGCTCATAGCCGAACTCCGCAAGATGAACGACGAACTCAACATTCCCCACTGCATCCGACACTATGGTCCTGACTCCTATCCCTGCGAGCAAGGATTCGTCCCCGAGAATGTCTTTCTCGAAAGACTTCCCGAAATAGCCAAAAACGCCATTGCGGACGCCTGTACGGGGTCAAACCCCAGAATACCGTCCCAAAGCGAGATGGAAGAGCTGCTGAAATGCTGCTACTATGATACGGAAGTCACCTTCTAAGCATTACATTATTATTTGACAATTAGCGTCAATGGCTGCGGGCTTCCCCTGTTTACAACTTGTTTTCTCACATTGCTCATAATGACTATAGCCTGCGGCCATTGGCCTTTTTGACTGAATTGCAACTAATCAACAACATAAAAACATAACAACAACTATCTATGAACATAAAAGTTTGCGTCGGCAGCTCCTGCCATCTGAAAGGCTCCTACGAGGTCATTGAAGTCTTCAAGGAAATCATAAAGAAATACGACGTGGAAGACCTTGTCGAATTACAGGCAAGTTTCTGCCTCGGGCATTGCGCCACGGGCGTAACCGTAAAGGCGGACGGCTGGGACAGCCCGACCGTAGAAAAACTGGGCACAGACGAGTTATTATTACACAACGTGAACAAGGACAATGCGGAAGAACTGTTCGCAAAACAGATTTATCCAATGCTTAACCTCTAACGGAACCGTTTTATGACACATTTTTTGGAGTTGCGGAACGCCCGGTGCAAAGATTGCTACCGGTGCTTACGGGAATGCCCCGTCAAAGCCATCAGATTCAAGGGTCATCAGGCAGAGATTATTGAAGACCGCTGCATCCTGTGCGGCCACTGCACGCTGATCTGCCCACAGAACGCGAAAGTCGTACACAGCGAACTCGACAATGTCAAGGCTCTGCTCAACAATACAGACAAGGTAATTGCCAGTGTCGCCCCCTCCTATATTTCGAGTTTCGGCCTCAAAGATTTTTCTGTCTTGAAACTGGCGTTAGCCAAAGTTGGTTTCTTTGATTCCGAAGAAACGGCCGTAGGCGCTCAGCTGGTGACAGAAGAGTATGCAAAACTGCTGAAAACCGGCGAGTTTGAAAACTTCATCACCTCTGCCTGCCCTGCAACCTGCCGTATAATCCAAGAATACTACCCCAAGGCGCTCAAGTATCTTGCCCCGGTAGATTCCCCTATGGTAGCCCATGCCAAACTCCTCAAGAAACAACATCCCGAAGCCAAGATTGTCTTCATCGGACCTTGCATTGCAAAAAAACGCGAAGCCGAAGAGAGCGAAATCATAGAGAATGTACTCACTTTCGAAGACCTGGAGCAGCTGTTTGAGGAGAAGAACATCAAACTGGACGAGATTACCCACGTTGCCATCGGCGGCAAGAAAGACGAGGCACCGAATACCGCCAAAGAGTATCCTATCAACCAAGGGATCATCAACTCTTTCAAGGAACTTCCGGCCGGCTATGAGTACATTGCCATCGACGGACCAAAGAAATGCGTGGAGGCTTTGAGCAATATCGAGTACCTGTCGCACGTGTTTCTTGAAATCAACCTCTGCGTGGACGGATGCGTAAGCGGCCCCTGTTCTTTGGCAAAAGAGGGCGGCGGCGTAAGATCCACTGCCGAAATAAGGGAGTATGTGAGGAAAGAACGCGAGAAAGACAGTTCATGCGCCACGGCTGTGCTGCCCGAGGTAAGCCTCACTGCCGCGCACCAGCGCATACGAAGCCACAGCCTGCCCGCAAGCGAACGCGACATAGAAGCCATTCTCCACAAGACAGGCAAGATGAAACCCGAAGATGAACTGAACTGCGGCGCTTGCGGCTATTCCACCTGCCGCGAAAAGGCCTGGGCTGTTTACAACGGCTATGCCGACATCGAGATCTGCCTGCCCTATATGCGCCAACGCGCCGAATCTCTCTCCTACGAGATTATCCAAAACAGTCCGGAGGGCATCATCGTGCTCGACTCTGACATGAACATTGTGGACATCAACAGCAAAGGACGCGAACTGCTCGGCATCGATGACCCTAACGCCAAAGGAAGGCCCGCCATCGACTTCTTCAACCCGCTGGATTTCTGCAACGCCTACAACAAGAAATGCCATATTGACTGCGAACAGATGTATGTCCACTCTTCCGGAAAATATGTCAACCTCTCCATCAACTACCTTCAGGGTCAGAATGTGCTGTTCGGCATCATGAAAGACATCACCGAAGATGTCAACTACGAAGACCAGATCAAGAAAGTGAAGATGGAAACCTTGTCCACAACAGACGAGGTCATCAAAAAACAGATGCGTGTGGCACAAGAGATTGCCTCCCTCTTGGGCGAAACTACCGCCGAGACGAAGGTGGCGCTGCTTAAACTGAAAAAAACGTTAACCGACGAAAAACCGGCGCAATAATGGAACTTTGTCTTGAATATGGCTGTACCTCGCTGAACCATTACGGGGAGGAACTGTGCGGCGACAATGTGGCCCGCAGCGTGAACGGCAACTATACCACACTTGTGCTGGCCGACGGGCTCGGCAGCGGTGTGAAAGCGAACATTCTCTCTACACTCACTTCCAAGATTCTGTGCACCATGGCCTCCAACGACATCGACATGTACGAATGTGTGGAGACGATTATACAAACCCTTCCCGTGTGCAAGGAGCGTGGCGTTGCCTACTCCACCTTTTCCGTCATCCACGTAAACACGGAAGGCAAAGGCTTCCTGTTTGAGTTCGACAACCCACAAGCCATCTATTACCATAACGGGAAATGCTGCGACTTTGAAAGGACGGAACTCTCAATCTGCGGCAAGCAAGTGTTCCGCTCCGACCTGAATCTTGAGGAGAATGACATTGTAATCGTGATGTCTGACGGCACCATTCATGCCGGTGTCGGAATGATTCTCAATTTCGGATGGGAACGCCCCCAGATTATGGAACACCTGGACACGAATGTAACCCCCGAAATGTCAGCGCGGGCCGTGGCCTGCCTGCTCGCCTCTGCTTGCAACGACCTTTACCTCGACAAGCCCGGCGACGACACGACGGTTGCCGCCGTCAAGATCAGGAAACGGCAAGACGTACATATTATGGTTGGCCCTCCTGTGGACAAAGAGAAAGACGACTTCTATGTCGGCCGTTTTATGGAGGGCGATTCCCTGAAGATTGTATGTGGCGGCACCAGTTCGCAAATCGTGGCCCGCTATCTGAAAACGGAACTCAAAACCAGCTTCGATTTCCCCGACAAAGACGTGCCGCCTATCGGCTACATCAAGGGAGTTGACCTGACCACTGAGGGTGTGCTTACCCTCCGCCGGCTGCTCGAACTCTCGGAGAAATACCTTTCTATACAAGACCTTACACCCAAAGTGTTCACAAAAACTGACGGAGCGTCCCTGCTGGCCGAATTCCTCTTTGAGAAAGCCACGCACATCACATTCTTTGTGGGACAAAGTGTCAATGCTGCGCACCAAGGTCTCCCAATCGACACTACGATGAAACTGAAACTTGTAGAGAAGTTGGCCCGCAATCTCCAAATTATGGGCAAATCGGTGGAACTTAATTATGATTGATTTGACATTTTAATCTTAAAAAAATGGACAACAAAACAAGAATTTTTGACACTAACGTTCAACTCATCAAATACAGAGTTCTCAAAGAGGTGATCAGAAGAGCATACGATGGCGGGCTTGAAAACGCCTATATGGATATACCGAAACTGATCAGTCCGGGTCCGAAACCTGAAACCCGTTGCTGCATCTATAAGGAGCGCGCCATCATCCAAGACCGCATTCAAGTGGCCATGGGCGGCAACAAGGAGAACCCCAATGTCATAGAAGTCATTGACAGTGCCTGCGATGAATGTCCTATCGACGGCATCTATGTAACCCCGGCCTGCCGCGGATGTCTGGTGCACAACTGCAAAGAGGTTTGTCCTAAGGACGCCATCACCATTATCAACCACAAGGCTGTAGTGGACAAAGAGAAGTGCATAGAGTGCGGCAAATGTACCAAGGCCTGCCCCTATACCGCCATTATCCTCCAACACCGCCCCTGCATGGTCAGCTGCAAGGTGAAAGCCATCTCTATGGACGAGAACCGCAAGGCAAAAATCGACAACAGCAAGTGCATCTCCTGCGGCGCTTGTGTATACAAATGCCCGTTCGGCGCCATTTCCGACAAGTCGCTCGTGCTCGACATTGTGGACATTCTGAAAAAGTCAGAGAACAACACCAAATACAGGGTCTATGCCGTCATTGCACCGGCCATTGTCAGCCAATGCCGTTTCGGCAGGGTGACACAGGTGGTTACCGCCATCCAGAAATTAGGTTTCCATCAAGTGGTAGAGGCAGCCCTCGGAGCCGACATCACCCTGTATCACGAAGTTAAGGAGTGGAGCGAAAAGAAGATGCTGACCACCTCGTGTTGTCCTTCGTTTGTGGCCTTTATTGAAAAGAACTTCCCGACCCTGAAACAATACGTTTCCTCGTCGGTTTCACCTATGGTACAGACCGCCCGGCTCATCAAACACTCTGACCCTACAGCAAAGGTCGTGTTCATCGGGCCCTGCAGTTCCAAGAAAATGGAATACCGTCTTCCGAAAACCGACGGCATGGTAGACAGCGTGATGTCTTTTGAAGAACTGCAAGCCTTTATGGATGCCCGCGGCATCGACACGGCTGCACAGGAAGACACCGAGCTGAACAACGCATCTTTCTACGGCCGCATCTTCGCCAAGTCAGGCGGCATTACGCAAGGTGTAACAGACGTGGCCAAAGACATGGGCGTCGACGGACTGAAGCCTGTTGTCATGAACGGCATTGAAGAGTGCAAACTCAACCTGCTCAAGCTCAAAGTGGGCAAGGCAGCCGAGAATTTCTTTGAGGGTATGGCTTGCGATGGCGGCTGCCTGAACGGTCCGCTTTGCATCACCCATAGTCCAAGGAATGTGGTGGATGTGGAAAAATACGGCAACGAAGCAAAAGAACGCACCATCTACAACTCTGTAAGGCTGTATGACTTGAGCAAGGACAATGAGAAAAAACAAGAATAACATTGACACCAAACAACAATGCAAGACCATAACACTCAACAACACATCATTATTTTCGGGGCGCCCGGCGCCGGAAAAGGAACCCATGCCGACCTGATGGCTAAAAGATACGACATGGTGCATCTTTCTACGGGTGACCTGCTGCGCAAGGAGGTTGCAGAGCAAACTCCACTCGGACAGTTTGTGCAGAAAGAACTGGACCAAGGGAATCTTGTTGCTGATGAAATCGTGATCGAGATGGTCGAGAAAGCCATCACCGGCACAGACCGCAGCTGCATTCTCGACGGATTCCCGAGAACGGTGGCTCAAGCCAAAGCCCTCGATGAGATGATGAATCGCACGGGACAGCATATCCGCTGCGTCCTCTCTATCGAGGTACCCCGCGAGGAACTCATCCTCCGGCTGGAACAGCGATCGCTGATTTCTCACCGCTCTGACGACAACGAGGCGACAATTCTGCATCGTCTCATCGAATACGAAACAAAAAGCAAAAACGTCATCGATTACTACAAGGCCGACGGACGACTGGTGCCTGTTGACGCTTCCGACTCTATAGAAAACACACAGAATAATATCCGCAATGCCTTGTCACAGTTGTAAAGAAGTCAAACAACGATTTTAAATAGACAAAAAGCAAATGCTATGTTTACTATTGTAAAGAAAATTGAGTTCAAAGGTGATACCTATCAAATGGATATCACGGCATCCCGGCTGGCCCAATCTGCCCTGCCGGGGCAGTTCCTGATTGTCAAGTCAACCCCTAATGCCGAACGCATTCCGCTGACCATTGCCGATTATGACAGAACGAAAGGTACCGTTACGATTGTATTCAAAGCGATCGGAGAGTCAACCCGCAAGATAGCCCAGTTCAATACGGGCGATTCATTCAGCGATGTGGCAGGTCCTCTTGGCAACCCCTCTGAACTGGTGAAGATGTCTGATGAAGCGCTGCGCCAGCACCGTGTGGTCTTCATTGGCGGCGGCGTGGGCATCGCCCCCATCTATCCGCAAGTGAAATGGCTGCACGAACATGGCGTCACCGCCGACTGCATCATAGGGGCTCGCACCAAAGAGCTGCTCATTTTCGAAAAAGAGCTCCGAAGTGTCAGCAACCTGTATATCACCAGCGACGACGGCTCTGTTGGGCGCAAAGGCGTCGTTACTGACGTGCTGCGCGACCTCGTGGCCCAAGGTCACCATTACGACACCGTTGTGGCTATCGGCCCGATGATTATGATGAAATATGCAACTATGACCGCCACAGAACTGGGCATCAGGTGCATTGTTTCCCTCAACTCTATCATGGTGGATGGCACCGGCATGTGCGGCGCCTGCCGCGTGTCGGTAGCCGGAAAGACGAAATTCACCTGTGTGGACGGTCCCGAATTCATCGGCACAGACATAGACTTTGACGAGGCTATGAAGCGGCAGGCCATGTACCAGCATATAGAGACCCGCAAACAACTCGAACAGGCCGAAAAAGCAGAGGGACACCAATGCTTTATCGGCGGAATCAGCGAAGAGACGTTCGACAAGCACCATAGAGTGCCTGTGCTGGAACAGAAACCTGAAGTAAGAGCCAAGAATTTTGATGAGGTCTGCTTGGGATACAACGCCGAAGAAGCGATGAGAGAGGCCCAACGTTGCCTTTCCTGCAAAGACCCTCAATGCGTGAAAAGCTGCCCCGTGAATATCAAAATCCCGGCTTTTATTCATGAAATCAAGCAAGGGAACTTTGAAGAGGCCGCACACGTCATAAGTCTGGATTCTGCCCTTCCGGCAGTTTGCGGCCGTGTCTGTCCACAAGAGTCACAATGCGAAGGCAGCTGCGTAATGGGCAAAAAGTTTGAACCTGTCGCCATCGGCAAACTGGAACGCTTTGTTGGCGATTGGGCAATTGCGCATAACATTGCCTTTGAACACAAAGCGGCCAAAAACGGGCACAAGGTGGCCATCATCGGCAGCGGTCCCTCAGGACTCACCTGCGCCAAGGATTTGCTGGCCAAAGGATACGATGTGACGATATTTGAAGCTCTCCATGAGTTCGGCGGCGTGTTGGTATATGGCATTCCCTCGTTCCGGCTTCCTAAAGATACCGTCGTGAAGAAAGAGGTTGAAAGCGTACGGCGTTTAGGTGCGCATTTTGAGAAAGATGTAGTAGTTGGCCGCACGATGTCTATCGATGATTTGCTCGACAAAGAGGGTTTTGAGGCCGTATTCATCGGCACCGGAGCCGGATTCCCGCGCTTTATGAACATTCCGGGAGAAAACAGCTGCGGCGTAGTCTCGGCAAATGAGTTTCTGACCCGCAACAACCTGCTGTTTTCTTACAAGGAGGGCTACGACACGCCTAACTATATAGGCAAGCGCGTAGCGGTTGTTGGCGGCGGCAATGTGGCCATGGATGCGGCACGTACCGCGTTGCGGTTGGGTGCGGACGTGCATATTGTCTATCGCCGTTCTGAAAAAGAACTGCCAGCCAGAGCCGAGGAGGTTCACCACGCCAAGGAGGAGGGCATCGTCTTCAATCTTTTGTGCAACCCCGTCAGAGTGCTTGCTGATGAAAACGGATGGGTCAAGGGTCTTGAATGTGTCAGAATGGAACTCGGCGAACCCGATGCCTCGGGCAGAAGAAGTCCTGTGGAAGTAAAGGGTTCCGAGTTTGTGATAGATGCTGATATGGTCATTATGGCGCTGGGCACGTCACCCAACCCGCTGATACGGAGCACTACTCCGCACCTTGACACCGACCGCAAAGGCTGCATCATGACCGATGAGAACGGGCAAACTTCACGCAAGGGAGTCTTTGCCGGCGGCGATGCCGTCAGCGGCGCCGCCACCGTCATCTTGGCAATGGGAGCAGGCAAAAAAGCTGCCCGCGCCATCGACGGGATGCTGTCAAAAACAGAATAATGCACCCACAACGTTGCCCGGTTTTCATTCCCGGAGCATCCTTCAATAACCGATACAAAAAAGGGGCAGATTTCTTTCCGAAATCTGCCCCTTTTCATTACGTGAAATACGTCATCATGAAAAGCATTGTTACTTTGCTTCGATATTGCTGCCGCAGTCATTCACAATCATTTTGTACCACTCATCACGGTATCGCGGCTGGTCCGGAAATTCACACTGCGGAACGGTCGTTCCCGTAACCTTGAATTTGCCGTTCTCTTCTTTCTTTACGTTCCCGTCATTGTATTTCACTAACAGGTAAATGAAGAGGTCGTTCCACTCTTTGCAGACATTGCGCGAAGCCTGTGCCGAGTATGCGTTGAGGGCTTGGCGTGCCTTGTCCGGATGGCTGGTGCAGAGTGTCTTCATCTGGTCTGTCATATCATCGATGTCTTTCAGGAACTTGTTTTCCCAATAAGCCTGTTTTTCGTTCACATGCTTAATCATGTCACAATAACGGGAATAGACGAAGTTGCTGACTTTGGTAAAGGTCCAGAAAGCGGCTGTATTAGAGTATTCCGTCATAGAGCCGTTGCCCTCGGCAAATTCCATCGGGATACGGTCAATGCCGCAGAACATGGGCACATAGCACGACGAAGCAGCATCGTCAACGCCGAACCAGAAAACGCCGCCAAACCAGTCGGGCAGCCAACTGCGGCATTGGGCCACAAAGGAGAAGCCCGTCTGTTGGGTGGCCGTAGCCCTTTCGTGCAGGTATTCTTTTCCGTTCAGTTCCCAGTTCATAGGACGCCAGCGGTAGGGGCATTTGAAAGGTCCGGCGCCCAAGTCTTTGGTCATGTCCATTGTTGTTCCTTCGTAGTGGTCGCGCATGGCGTCCATCATAAAGCGGGCATCAATCTTGCTCTTGTCGGCGGGTTTTACCCACAGCGGGAAGCGGTGTGAGAGATTGTCGCCACGGGCATAGTCTTCATACTGTGCCATTTCAGCAGGGTTACAACGATTGAAGAATGCCCAGACGCGTGCCTCACAGCCACGGGCGCCGCCGAAGGTGATGGGATTGTAGGTGTCGCAGAAGCTGAACTTGGCATCCGGCGCGTCTTTCGGGTAAAGCCCTTTCAGTTTGGCGAACGAAACAACATCATAGGCATAGACGGTTTCTACCGTAGGCAAGAAAATCTTGTTCAGTTCCTTGCTGGTGATGGAAGTCTTGCCGTCCCGCAGCGGGAATGTCGTGATGCGCGATTGGTTGGCATGTCCGCTGACATAGCCGTCGGGGATGCGGCGAGCCACCCACACGGCACCGTTGCTCCAGCCTTTCACAATTTTTCCTTTGGCATCAACCATCTTCTCTCCCTTGCCGATAAGGTCCATAACCCAAGCCTCGTTAGGGTCAACGATGGAAAAGGACTCTCCCTCGCTGGCATAGCCGTACGTATCAAGCAATTCTGCCATCACCTTGATGGCTTCACGGGCGTTCTTGGCACGCTGCAGCGTAATGTAAATCAGTGAGCCATAGTCGATGAGACCCTGTCCGTGCATCAATTCCTCAATGCCGCCGTAGGTGGTCTCGCCAATGGCCAACTGCCATTCGTTCATATTGCCTACAACAGAATAAGTATGAGACACTTGTGGAATCTGCCCTAACAGCTTTCCCGTATCCCATTCCACAATGTCCATCATGGCTCCGGCAGGATAGTCCTTGGCAGGACGGTAATAGAGTTCGCCGTACAGGGTGTGCGAGTCGGCGGCGTAAGTCATGAAGCATGAGCCGTCCTTGCTGGCTCCTTTCGTGACGATGAAATTGGTGCATGCCCATGCCGTTTCCACGGCCACAAGGCAGCACAATACAGATAATAAAAAACCTTTTTTCATATAATTGTTTAATTGTTGATTTTGGTACTGTTATCTTTTTTTCTTAATGGTTTTGAACGGCTCGTTGCCGAAAGAGTAGGAGATCCCGGCCATTACATTTATGCCGAAATTGTTGAAGGCGTAATATTTTGAGGCATATTGGCAACCAATGTTGTTTACGGCAGCCCAGGCAGTAAACTGCTTGGTTATGAGATATTCGAACCCGATGCCGAAATTAAGTATCGGTTTCACCTCTCTTTTGCCGTCTTCGTTTTTCTTAAGGTCGTTCTCCGCACGGTACGAGGCTATGTACGTGTTTCCATCCTCGTCGGTGGAGGTCTGCGGAACGAGCGCCCAACGTCCAAAGCCGACTTGCGCATTCAGGTCAAATACGAACTTTTGATTGAGTATGTACCGGCCGTCGAAGCCGATTGTCCATGATGGTTTGTACCACGCGTGTTCAGGGTGTTCTGTGCCGTTATTGAAATAGTAGCCGTTGTAGCCCGCATTGAGGTTCAGAAGCAAATGGTCAACCGTCTCCCAGCTCAAGTTGGCGCAGACATTCAGCACGCTTGCCTTTTCAGCGTAAGCAACATCAAACTGGTTTTTCAACAGACTGTTGGTGTCAAGCACAAAGATAGAGAGGTCTCGCACATACGAATAACGGGCCGAAATGTGGTAATTCAGTTTCTTGACGATGTTGCCCTTAATGCCGCCGTATATGCTGACCTGCGTTTTAGTGAAGCGCAGGCTGTCAAGGTTCGGTTTTACGTAAGGGTTCTCATAAAGGAGGTTTTGCAGGGAATTGTATTCAGATTTCCCGTCCACGCCGGCATACAGGCTCAGGAGACCGCGCACAAGCCCTAACTGAAGTTCGGCCATGGGATAGACCGGACATTGGGCTTTGCTGTTCGACACGATGACGGGCACTCCGACTCCAGCCAGAATATGGTACTCTTTTATGGTGAAATTCATAGTGGGACGAAACTCCATCTTGAAAGAATTGTCCGCCCTCCTGACGGTACGGGGATTGTTGACTTCCGTTCCGATAACAACAGAGTCGCCCCAAGTGTTGTTGTGATAGTCAAAATTGAAATCCAACTGGTAATGCTGGTACCCTGATATTTTCAGGAACCGGGTGTCGTATGCCACAAATGCATTCACTCCGGCGGTGTGCTCCATATCCTTGTGGCGGGTATGGAT
Organism: Oscillospiraceae bacterium; assembly: GCA_963603365.1. Classification (GTDB taxonomy): domain Bacteria; phylum Bacteroidota; class Bacteroidia; order Bacteroidales; family WCHB1-69; genus F23-D06. Next base: position 55,403 of record CAVCMI010000001.1, on the reverse strand, counting down.
AAAATCGTAATGCAGCCGCACGTCCTCTTTTACCCGCTTGTCTTCTACCGTATAGTTTGAGCGGATGCCGGCGTTGAAGTAAACATGGTGGAAACTGTTGCGGATGCTGTCCCGGTAATTTTTTCCGTAATAGGAGGAATCGATGCCCCAGTTTCTGTTGTAACCATAGAGATTGGCCAGTTCGTGGTTATAGCCGGCGGAAGAGTAGAAAGTATAGTTTTTGAAGTATCTGTTCAAGAAAAGATGGGTGCGGGTGTCGCTCGTGGGGGCGTATGCGTATTGTTTCTGTGTTTTCCCGACAGGCTCGGCCCAAGAGGAGAAATGATGGAAGTTGAGCCCGTACGAGAACTTGCTGTTTCTGGTGTTGTGCACCGACAGCTCCGCGAGCGGTGTAATCGGGTACCCGAACCCGACTTTGAGATAGTTGCGGTAATAGCGTTCTTGAAACTCAGGGCTGAGTTTGCTGACATCTATACGGGTCGGGGCGAAAGTAAGTTCAGGTTTCTGCGGGGAGATGGTGTATTTGAAGACCACCTTTTTTTGGACAGTATCGACGATGTTTGCCTGCCGGTTTATTTTTGAGGCGTTAGTAAGCTTGGGCACATAGTTGATGAGCAGATGTGCCGAGTCTACACTTTGGGCTCGCAGAACGGCTGTGCAGGTCAAGGCAAGTGCCAACAAAACGATGCGGTTCATATTTCGGGCATAAAATATCTTGGCGTTATTGTTCATTGTTCCGGTCTTGAATGTCAGTTTGAAGATGAGTTATTGTCCAAAGCGTCTATCGCTTCAATCTTTTCCTGTGCCTCCCTTACAAGGTCATCGCCTTTATAGTTGTCTACGATGCTTTGGTAGGTATGTCTTGCCTGAAAATAGTTTCCGCGTTCCTTGTAGAGGTCTCCATAAAGAATGAAGGTCTTTGCATACCAGTACTCTGAAGAGTAGTTGCTGCCCAAAATGGCCTGTATCTTCATCTCGCAGTCATTCTGGTTCCGGTCAACATTCAGTGCCATATCGGCAAGGTGGAAAGCAGCCTCGGCGCAAAGGTCGTTGGTGCCGGTTTTGGCAAGCTTTTCATAGCAGCTTTTTGCGGTGGCATGCTCGCCTGTCTCCTTTGCAGAATTTCCCGCAATCAGCAGTGCCTCTTGCATAAGGTCTGCATCTGCATGCATGCTGTTTACGATGCTCATGGCGCTGTTGAGCGACTGGCGGTATCTTTTCAGAAAATAGGCGCAACGCATAGCCCCGTTGTTGGCAAACAGCACTTCGTCCTCCTCGGTGGTGTTTTCAAGCAGTTTGCTGAAATAAGCCAACGCTTTTTCGTATTCTTTGTCGTTGTATAGGATGGAGGCGGCCTTATGAAGGGCTGTCACATTGTATTCGGTACGGTAGTTTTTGATGATGGCTTCGTAGTCGGCAAGGGCTTCCTGATAATTTTTCTGCCCATATTCGCACTCAGCTTTGTAGAAAAGGGCCTTGGCGGCGAAAGATCCGTTGGGGAACTGGCGAAGATAGTCGTTGCAAGCCTTGATGGAGGCCTGGCAATCCCCCCGGTTGTACTTTGTTTCGGCCGACTTGAAAGCAATCGAGTCTTGTCTGTCGGCGGAGATGTTCATGTTCTTGTTTCTAACATAGTCGAAGAACTCTCCTGTAGAGCCCTCTTCGGTATATATGTTCTCGAGGTTTGCCAGAGCGTCTTTCGCCTCTTGCGATCCGGGATAGGTTTCAACCACGTATTTGTATGTGGAGATGGCCAGTTGGGTGTTGTCACTGTTCAGGTAAGCCTGGGCCAAACGTGTATGCACCTGACGGATATACTGACTTTTAGGATATTTGCGGATAAAGTCTTTGTAGGCTGAGATGGCATGGGCATAGTCGTTCTGAGTGTGGTAGGTGACGGCCAAGTCATATTCCACATCGTCGATATAAGCAGACTTTGGGCAACTGCTGACAAATTTCTCCAGTGCTTGGATTTTCTTCGTGTTGTTCTTTTGGTAACCATAGCATTTGGAAAGTTGGTACAGGGCATAGTCGGCGTTTCCCTCGCGCATCTGTTCGCACTGTTCGTAGTATTTTATTGCAGAACGGAGGTCTTGTTGCATAAAGTAGCAATCGGCGAGACGTGCCGTTGCGTCGGCGCGCATTTCGGGTTCTTTGGCTTGGGCGGCGTTCAGGTATTTTTTGAAATAGTCGGCTGCATCGCGGTAACGTTTGATTTTGAGGGCGGCATAGCCGAGCGAGTAGTTGGATTCTACGTAAAACTCGTTTTTTTCGGCATTGGCTGCACGCTGGTAGGTCTGCAGCGAGTAGTAAGCATCGCGGTACTGCTCGTTGCGGTATTGGGTTTCGCCTTTCCAGTAGAGCGCGTTAAGGTTGATGTCCTTGTCTGCCGGCGAGGAAAGCGTCTTGGAAAGCATCTGCAGTGCCTCTTTGTACTTGCGGTTGTTGATCAGTTCCAGCGAACGGAAGTAGGTGCAGCGCTGGTATGCTTTCAGGATGTCCGGGCTTTTGGTGCTCAACTGCTCTATTGAAGCAATGGCGGCCTGGTAGTTCTGGGTTGAAAGGTATATTTGCGACAGGTACGAGGAAGCCTCGTTGCTGCGGGCAGAGTTCGGATAGGTGTTGATATAGTCTTCTAATGCCTGAATAGCGTTGTTGAAAGGACTCTTTGAAATCTCGTACTGCAACTTGGCATAATTGTACAACGCATCCTCTTTCACCTCTTTGTCAAAATCATATTTTGCCGCTTGTCTGAAACTCTGCGAGGCCAAAACCGACTGGTTTGTCTTCAGATAGCAGTCTGCGAGGAGATAATAGCTGTTTTGCGTCATCAGGTCGGGCTGTTTGTCGTCAGTCGATTTTGAAAACAATTCTATTGCTTTGGTATAATTCTGTTCGCGGTAATAGGTGAAACCTGCTGCAAAGAAATCATTTCTGCCCATCTCCACCTTGTCGGAAGCCAGAAGTTTGTCAAAGTTGTTGGCTGCCGGTTCATAATCGTTCAGGTTGTATTGGGAGAGCGCCACACAGCGCAGGATCTGGAGCTGCCCCACGTCATGGGCATTCGTCATTGCGGGGGCGGTGGCGAGAACCTCCTCATAGCGCCCTTGCTTGAAATAAATCTGCACCAAGAAATTGCGCACCTCAGACTTGAATTCCGGCTCATCCTTCAAAAGCAGAAAATCTTCCAGCGCCGACTCGTACTGCCCGTCCATATAGGCCATATAGGCAAGGTAATAGATGGAGCGCAACCGGTAGGGGCCTTGGTCTTCGCGGGCTTTCACAAAAAGAGACTTTGCCTGATCATAGTCGCCCGTCATAAAACAGGCATAGCCTTTCTTGAAGCGGTATTCAGCAATGTTTTCAGGCTGTATTTCATTCACTAACAATTCATCAAATTGAAGAATGGCCTTTTTCCATTGCTTTCGGCTGAAATAGTAACGGCCGAGGTAAAAACGGGCCTCATTCACAAAAGTGTGTACCGGATAGCGGTCAATGAAAGCGTGCAGGAGAAAGGCTGCGTCCTGGTTGTCCAGTTTGGCGGCACAAACCCCCATATAGAAAAAAGAGTTCGTCTTCAAATCCTGCTGGATGTCTTCGGTATTGTCATAGACATATTTGAAATATTGCTGGGCAGATCCGTATTTCTCCTTGTTAAACAAGTCCATGGCTGTCTTGAACTCATAGCGTGGCGACTCAAAGTTGGCCGTTCGCTGCGCTATGGCAGACAACAGTCCGCAGTACAAGAGAAGTGTTGCCAACAGACTTTTTTTCAATGTTTTCATACAAATGCTAATTATTTCAATGATATACAACAAACGAGCAAAGGTAAAAAAAAGTATATCAGCTTTTTCTTGTGAAAAAACAGAAATGTAAACAAGTCTTTTTTGATAATTGCAAGCAAAAAGACTGGCTGTTTTATGTTATTTTTGCGAACTGAAAAACTACGGGACATGAACATTATCGGCATCACGGGCACATTAGGCGCCGGGAAAGGCACCATCGTTGATTATCTGGTAGAGCAATACGGCTACAGGCACTATTCGGTACGCAAGTATCTCATAGACGAGGCGAAGCGGCGCAATATGGCGATAAACCGCGGCACATTCGTGACAGTGGCCAACGACCTGCGCAATGCGCATTCCCCCTCATTCATTATCGATGAATTGTACCGGCAGGCTGAACAGGCAGGCAAGAACGCCATCATCGAGAGCATCCGCACCCCCGGAGAAGTGCTGTCGCTCAAAAAAAACGGGCATTTCACCCTCTTCGCTATCGATGCAGACCCTATAATTCGCTACCAAAGAATTGTAGGCCGCAACTCCGAAACCGACCACATCTCCTACGAGACATTCCTCGAAGACGAGCGGCGCGAAATGTCCTCCTCGGACCCGAACCACCAAAACATAGGAAAATGCATGGAAATGGCAGACTTTGTCTTCCACAACAATGGGGATTTCAACGACTTGTACTCTCAATTGGATCCGGTTTTATTCAAATTGTCCTGTTCATAAAAAACCTGAAAAACGGGAGTCTGCATCCGTCTCAATTATTACCTTTGCAAAATTTGAATTGTTTTTTGTAATGAAAAAGACTCTTTTTGCCATTAGCCTTGCAGCCATTGTGGGCTTTTCGGGTTGCGTGACCAAACAGAAATACAATGATTTGCAAAGCCAGTACAAGAAATGTCAGGATGAACTGACCTTTGCAAACGCTGAAAACGTTGACTATGCCAGCGCCAAAAAACAGCTCACCTCAAGGGTGGACGCACTCACCAAAGAGACTGAACAGCTGAAGAAGGACACGCTGTCGCTGTCGCGCAAGCTGAAACAGTCAGAACGCGACCTTGCCAAAGCAGCCAAGGATTACGACGACCTGCTCAAGAACTTCGCAGACATGAACGTCAGCAACCAGAGCCAGATGAACGACCTGCTGGGCAATATCGACAAATACAAAGATGAACTTACCGCCAAAGAGGCACTGCTCAATGCCCAAAAGGATTCTTTGGAGGAAGCAAGGGCTGTCTTGACTGCCAAGGAGCAGCGGCTGTCAGAGATGCAAGACATCCTCAACCGCAAAGACGAGGAGGTCAAGTTGCTGAAAGCGAAAGTCAGTGCCGCCCTGAAAGGGTTTGAGGGCAGCGGTCTGCAGGTTCAGGAGAAAAACGGCAAGGTATATGTCTCTATGGAAGACAAACTGCTCTTTGCATCCGGCAGCTGGAACATCAACGAGAAAGGGCTCAATGCCATCAGGCAGATTTCCCAGGTGCTGGAAACGGAAACGGAAATCTCCGTGCTCATTGAGGGACATACCGACAACGTTCCCTACAACGGAAACGGACAGATTAAAGACAATTGGGATCTCAGCGTAATGCGCGCCACCTCGGTAGTGAAAGCACTGCTGAAAAACAGCAATATAGACCCTGTCAGGCTCTCGGCTTCCGGCCGCAGCGAGTATCTGCCCATCGACAGCGAAGATACGCCTGCCGCCCGCGCCAAAAACCGCAGGACGGAAATCATCCTCACACCCAATCTGGACAAGCTTTTCGAGCTTATCCAAAACAATTGACCCTTTTCATGTTTGCCGACCTCCTGTTGTCATGGTATGAAGAGAACCGGCGTTCTCTGCCTTGGCGCGGAGAATCAGACCCTTATAAGGTCTGGGTTTCAGAAATCATCCTGCAGCAGACCCGCGTGCAGCAGGGGTGGGACTATTATCTCCGCTTCATAGAGGCTTTTCCGGACGTGCAGACACTTGCCGCCGCCCCGGAAAAGCAGGTGCTCCGGCTGTGGCAAGGATTGGGATACTATTCCCGCGCCCTGAACATGCACTGCGCCGCAAAGCAGATTATGGAAAAACACCACGGCATCTTCCCATACTCTTACGATGACCTCCTGAAACTCAAAGGCGTAGGCAACTATACCGCCGCAGCCGTGGCTTCGATAGCCTACGGACTGCCCTACCCTGCCGTTGACGGCAACGTAGTCCGCTTCTTCAGCCGAATTTTCGGCATCTGCGATGACGTGACACGCCCAAACGTCCGGAAACAAATCACGGACATCTGCGCCCGGATGATGCCGCCACAGCAGGCCGGCACATTCAATCAGGCCTGCATGGAATTCGGCGCCGTGTGGTGCACCCCACGACATCCCCGGTGCAGCGACTGCCCTTTCGCACCCGAGTGTTACGCCCTCGCTCATCAAATGACCGGTATGCTGCCCGTGAAAAACAACAGGACAGTCAGAAAGGAACGCTATTTCCATTATCTGGTGCACCTGTGCCAAGATAAAACGATAATAGAAAAAAGGACTGAACGCGACATCTGGCAAAACATGTACCAGTTTCCTCTGATCGAAACGGCAGACAACGAACCCTTGCACAGCGATAACTTCATCGCTATGTACCGCGAAATACTGACACACCAAATCATTTATGCCCGCTATTACCTGCTGCCACAAGACACTCTGCCGCAACCCGGCAAAAACCAACAAATCATTTCTGTGCAGGATATCGACAACTATCCTATGCCCGTACATGCCGTGAACTTCATCAAAGAATTCAAAATCTGAACAGAACATGCGAACAGACAAAGACCTGCAATATATGAAAACCGCCCTGGACGAAGCCTTGGATGCCTTTGAGGATGACGAAGTGCCCGTCGGAGCGGTGGTCGTGCTCAACGACACCGTTATAGCCCGGGGACACAACCTCACTGAAAAACTGAATGATGCCACTGCCCATGCCGAGATGATGGCTATCACGTCTGCCACCAACTACATTGGGGCAAAATACCTCAAAAACTGCACGCTCTACGTAACTCTGGAGCCTTGCGTCATGTGTGCCGGCGCAATTGCACACTGCCAATTGTCACGTGTCGTATATGGCGCTTCGGACCCAAAAAAGGGATATACACGCTACAATTCTTCCATATTGCCTAAAACCATCGATGTCTCCGACGGCGTGATGAAAGAAGAGTGTTCTGCCTTGCTTAAAGACTATTTCCGTTCAAAACGCAAAAAATAGGGCGTACATCTTCCAAATACCAAACGAAACAAAAAAAACTTTAAAATCGTCATTATGTCAAAAAACTACTTCCAACGTTACATTTGGCTCATAGAACTCATCTACAGACGCAAGTATGTCAGTTTTAATGAAATCAACAATGCCTGGATGCACAGCAGACTCAACCCGAACGGGGAACGGCTCTACGAGCGTACCTTTTTCAACCACAAAGCCGCCATTGCCGACGAGTTCGGCATTGACATCAAAAACGACCGGACCCTGGGCTATTATATTGAAAGAAATAGCTTTGGTGACGATTCCATTGGCAAATGGATGCTGCAAGCACTCTGCATGAACAATGTGCTGCGCGAAAATGCGGATATGAAAAAATATATCCTGTTAGAAAAAACACATTCTGACGACGCTTTCCTTGTGGAAATTCTCACGGCCATCCGCAATTGCCATAAAATAAGCATCGTTTATCAGACTTTTAGCGAAACTGAAGCCACAAGCCGTATTGTCAGCCCCTATTGCATAAAATATTTCAAGAAACGCTGGTATTTGCTCGGACTTGCCGAAAACGACAGCCTGAAAGTCTATGCGTTAGAGCGTTTCCATGATATGGAAGAACTGGACGAGAACTATACCATACCTGCCGAATTTGACGCAGAAGCGTATTTCGGCAACTTTTACGGAATATGGGTTGCCCCCTCGGAACCGCCCGTTGAAATCCGCCTGAAAGTTCCGGAATATTGGGCTAAATATCTGCACAGTCTTCCTCTCCACCATAGCCAAAGAGAAGAGCCGCTCGGTGACGGATATACCCTTTTCTCATATTTTATGGTTCCCACTCCGGATTTTGAAAACGAATTGCTGAGCTTTAGACATGTTGAAGTGATAGAGCCTAAATCGTTTCGAGACCACATTGCCGGAGTTATCAGCAAAATGAATGATGTCTACAAAAGAAAAAGCAGAACATGTTCCAACACAGGCAAATAATCCTTTCTTACACATAGTAACGGCTTGCCGGCGCGGATAATTGTTACGGGACGCTTACTGCCACATTTTGGCAGTGAGCGTCCCTATCTTTGCAGCACGATTGAAACAACGACACAGAAGACCATGATGCGTAAGAACACAAATAAAAAACTGACATCGACGCAACTGCAAGTTTGCTGACAGAGACGTATGGCTTCCATTAAGAGACATCGGCGGTTTTTAGGCCGGCAGCATACAGGAAGCCCCATGAAAACTAATCTGGAAAACAAAAGACCATTTCCACGGAAGAGGACATCTGGACAATGAACCATGCTTGGACAGGGCCTCTTCCGTGCCAGGAGATGGATATTTGTCATTGACATTCTTTTAACCGCCTCTGTGGTCAGGCTTCAATGAAAGCGCAGCCATTTTCGCTTTCTTCCTCATTTTTGAATAATCCATAAAAAGGCTTACTTTTGCACGCTCAATGCAATGGAAATGTTATGCCATATCAAACAATATGCTGACCATTTCCGCGAATAAACACTGAAAACTGAGATTATAATATGAACATAAAAAGAGATTTCATACACCTCAGGTTGTTCTGTCTCTGTACAATCTTGCTGACAAGCTGCATTACAGATGTAGACATCGACAAGCAACTTGACGAGGCTGAAAAACTGGTGCTGTACTGTAGACTATGTCCGCAGGTTGATACCACCAGCGTGTACCTGAGCCACACTACAATGCTCTTCGGAACCTATACCGATGAACTGTCTGACCCCGTAGCCGGGGCTATTGTCGAATTATCCTCCGACAAAGTGAACTGGACACGTGCACGCTATGACAACAGACAACAACGCTATCTGCTCCCGCAAAGCGAATTTCCAATAGAAAGCGGCGTCACCTACTATATCCGGGCTTATCACCCTGACTTTGAAGAAATCTCGGCGCAATGTGCCGTTCCTTATATCCGCGATATAGACCTCCAACTTGTTACTGCACCAGCCATCAATGATACGCACCAAGGCGAAATTTTTGATTTTAGCCATATAGACTATTCATTGCAATGGAAAGACTATCCTGGCGAAGAAAACCGTTATATGTTCATCACAGGCACCCCAGATTCCGGACAAGCCGCATCTTGGTCCTCGCTTATTGTTGTCTATCTCATAGACAACAAAGAATATACATACATTTTTTCTGACGAAGGCCGCGACGGGCAAACCATAAGATGCCACTACAAATATGAATATGACAACAACGGGGATATAGACACTGAAAAGTTCGGCATTGTGTTCCTTGACCCTAATTGTTACAAATACGAGAAAAGCAGAATAGAAAATGACAACTTGATGAGTTTTTTCATGTTGGAGCCTCTCCATTTCTACAGCAACATCGAAAACGGTTACGGGTTGTTCGGAGCATGCGCAATAATGACAGAATAATGCCTTCAACTATTTGGGCGGAGAATGCAGCAGTAGAATTTAAGTCTGTCACTGCATAGCCTGTTTAGGTCTGGAAAACGTGTTGGTTTCTAAAAAAGGCGGCAAAAACATTATACTTTATCACAAAAGCATCATTCATCAATTATCAGAATATGACAGGAACGAAACCGCATAAAGAATCCTGAAGGCCGAAAAACGTCCCGGAACAAAGCAAAACCATAGTTTTTCCCATTTATTTATTTTTATGCAATAAACTTATTAACTGGAAGTTAAGATGCTACATCCACAAAGTGTAGTCTTTTAATCCCCAGATTCATTCATTTTAAGTGTCACTTGCCATAAATCAGAGAGAATATGACATATACTCGAAGATTTATGGCATTGACACTTGTTATTTATCATTTTAAACACATTAAACAGAACGAAAAAGAACAACTATGATTCTAAACGCTAATTTTGCAAACAAATTCATAGAATGTAACAAAAACTACAGATCAATGTCAAACAAATCGATTTCATGTGCATTCTTCATTCAAGACGATGCCAAGCAAACGATGCTGAAAGATGCCATTGGCAACTATGACACTTTATACTTCACCACATGTTTCAAAAGCAGTTTTGAGACGATTGAACGACTGAACAAGGCACGTCCGCAAGTATTATTCATCGACATCAGTATGTGCGACATATTGCGGCACATTACGAGACCGCCTCACATTATCGGTGTCAGCGACCAGCCCTCAAGCCGAAAAGTGAAGGAACTGCTGTCTTATGGCTTCACAGATTTTATCTATTTCCCCCTCGTTGAAAAGAACCTGAACGATGTCATAGGGAAGATCTTGAACACAAACTCGTTTTTCAAAGACTCGAATGAAATTCCGGCAATGATGGAAAACGGTATGGTGTACGTTGATGCCATGAACGGTTCTGTTGAAACATACATTACCTATTTCTTCGTACAAGACAAACGCTACGGCAAGTGCAAAGTGAGTTTCAGCGAGTTTCTCTATGCGCAAAGCATCGGCAATGACATTCGCATTGTGAAAGAAGACGGGGATACATTTTACGAGAGAAATACGCTGAAGAATTTCCAGCGGAAATTAGGGAGTGGTAAATGCTTGAAAATCAACAGGTCGATACTTATAAACACTGAAAAAGTCAATAGGATCAACCGGAAGTATGTGACGTTGAACAACGATACCTTTACTATAACGCGCACCTATTATAAAGAGTTCGCCAAAGTTTTCAACATCTGAAATACAAACGCAAAAAATAGTATTTTTGCCGCCTTGTTGGTCTTGTAGTTCAATGGATAGAACAAAAGTTTCCTAAACTTTAGATTTGGGTTCGATTCCCAGCGAGACTACTCCCTTTCGGTTTGCTGCAAATAGATGATAATGGCCGTAATATCGGCCGGGTTCACGCCGCTGATCCGCGAAGCCTGTCCGAGGTTGAGAGGCCTCACAGACATCAATTTCTCTTTTGCCTCTTTTGACACACAAGCCAAAGGCGTATAGTCGAACTCGGGAGGTATCCTTATTTTGTCAAGATTTGACATTTTTTTCACGATTTCTTCTTCCCGTTTAATGTAACTTTCATATTTAATGGACGTTTCCACGTTTTTCATCTGTTCTGACGTTGGCTGTTCCGTTTCAATATATTCATGAAACTGCGGGGAGTATTCTCTTAGGTCATCAATGGTTATTTGCGGCCGGAGCAGGAGTTGCGACAATTTAACGTTTTGAGATATTGGCATAGTGCCTTTTTGGACAAGCATTTCGTTAACGTTGTCCATTTGGGCAAGATGCTGTTTTAGCCAGGCTGTTATTTCATCTTGTTTTCGGTACTTTTGTTCAAACAATTTGAATTGTGGAGGGGAAACAAGTCCTACCTTATACCCTATTGGTGTTAGGCGCAGGTCGGCATTGTCTTGACGAAGCAGTATGCGGTATTCTGCCCGAGATGTGAACATTCTATAGGGGTCGCGTATGCCTTTCGTCACCAGATCGTCGATAAGTACTCCGATATAAGAATTTGAACGTGTAAGAACAAGCGGTTCTTTCTCGCAAATTGAAAGATGTGCATTGATGCCGGCTATAAGTCCTTGGCAAGCTGCCTCTTCATAACCTGTTGTACCGTTTACTTGGCCGGCAAGATAGAGATTGGGTATAACTTTCGATTCGAGCGTATAGTGTAGCTGTGTCGGGTCAAAATAATCGTATTCGATGGCATAGCCGGGGCGTAGAATTTCAGCATTTTCAAGTCCAGGTATTTTGCGCATAGCGCTGACTTGTATATCTTCGGGCAGCGACGAGGAAAAACCGTTGAGATAATACTCTATCGTGTTGATGCCCTCTGGCTCTACAAACAACTGATGTCTGTTGCGGTCTGAAAATCTTACAATTTTGTCTTCAATTGAAGGACAATAGCGTGGACCAACTCCGTGAATTCTACCTTGAAACATTGGGGATTTATCAAATCCTTCCTTCAATATTTCATGTACGTTTTCATTGGTGTAGGTTATCCAACAACTCTTTTGTTCAATGATGGGAACGGTAGGCGTAAAAGAAAACTTTGATGGGTTGTCATCCCCTTTTTGCTCTGTCATTCGAGAAAAATCGATGGTTCTCCCGTCTATTCGCACCGGAGTGCCTGTCTTAAGTTGACCTGTTCTGATACCATTTTCTCGAAGTTGGTCAGAAAGGATAAAAGAAGCGTTTTCGCCCATTCTTCCGCCTGAATAATTTACCTCACCAACATGTATTCTTCCATTTAAGAACGTTCCGCTGGTAATAACAATTTTGCGCGCATAAATGGTTTGTCCTAATAGAGTCTTAACTCCTGCAAGGTGATGATTGTCATCGAAAACAAGGCTTTGAACTGTATCTTGCCGAAGACTGAGGCTGGGGGTACTCTCCAGCAATTCGCGCCACAATAAGGAGAATCTGGTTTTGTCGCATTGTGCGCGTGGGCTCCACATAGCAGGTCCTTTGGAGAGATTGAGCATTCTGAACTGAATTGTAGCCTTGTCGGTTATGATACCTGAACAGCCGCCGAGCGCATCTATTTCGCGTACAATTTGTCCTTTGGCAATGCCTCCCATAGCAGGATTGCATGACATTTGAGCGACAAGTGCCAAATTCATTGTTATAAGAAGTGTTGAACTACCTAATCTGGCAGCAGCAACAGCAGCTTCACAACCTGCATGTCCAGCACCTACAACGATAACATCATAATTCATTTCCCGTGGAACGTCTTTATAAAAAAGTGATTTATAGATTATTATTAGGATAGTTGTTTTTAAAGAGGTCGATTGCATCTGCCTCTTTTTGTCGCATCACTATGGCTTCTTCCGGCAATTTGTCTTTATATCCGCAAAGATGGAGTACGCCGTGTGCCATTACCCTCAATATCTCATGTCTGTAAGGGACGCCGAATTGTGATGCATTCTCATACACTCGCTCCAAACTGATGATGATGTTCCCTTGGACAAGTTTTTCTATACAATCGTCAAAAGTTATAATGTCTGTTAATGTGTTGTGATGCAAGAAAAACAGATTTCGTTCCAGCAAGTATTGGTCATTGCAGAAAAGATAGGATATGTCACCGGGCACGAGTGATTCATAGCGAATGATTGATTTGATCCACTGCTTATGTTCAAGGGTCAGGTTCAAGGGTTCAATATTAGCATATTCAAAAAGAACCATTGTTTTGTTTTATGAATTTTATAGTTTGGTTGATGCCTTTATTGCTCGTTATTCTCAAAAAATAGATTCCGTCTGGTATCGTCGTGATGTCAATGTCGGAATAGTTACCATGCGATTGTGACTGTAACATTATCCTTCCTTGTATGTCAAGGATGCTCAAAAAGACATTTTCTGATTTTTCGTTGTCATGGTTGAGGTGCAGAATATTAACGGCCGGATTGGGATAAATGGTGGTTTTTGATCTCAAATCTTTGAAAAAAGTTGTAATACTATTGGAGTTTGTATCTGAATCAGGATAAAATGACCAGTTTTGAAGCGAATCATAGACAATTAGTTTTACGGTCTGTTTTATAATATCGGCTTGAGAATCGGATATTTGGAAGTTGCTTGCTACTACGGTCGGGTTTTTTGAAAACAGGAGGGAATAAAATGTGAATGCGGCAGCATATGATCCGACTAAACTGGGGTGACTGCCGTCGGATTGGTAAAGTTCAATGTCCGGATGGTGTTCTCTGATGTGTCTCCATACTTTTGCAACTGGGGCAACCATCGTCTGGTTGTCTTGCGCCATAATCAAATATCGTGCTTGCAACAGACTGTCCATACCCTCGTATGTGCCAAGCGGCTGATAATATTGGGCGTTCTGCGCATCGCCGTCTCTTCTGCCCCAAGTCATATAGAATACAATTTTTGCTTCAGGATTGTATTCGCGTATCAAAGCACACAACTGCTGGGCATATGGGTAAGACTGTGACATGAATTGATTGTATGGGAAAGAGGGCAATTGGCTCTGTTCTTGCAAGACTACATAGTCCCACCCACCTTGTTTTATCAAATCTGAAGATACGGAAAGATGTTGCTGAAAGGTGCATCCTCCTGGAGTGCTGCTTTGAAAATAAAAATCGTCTCCTGTGGTAGAGGCGATATCCAAAATCAATTGAGGCAAATTGTTGACAGACGTGTAACTGTTTCCAATGAAAAGTATTCTATAAGGCGAACCTTTGCTGTATAAAAAAAGAAACGCTATAAGCGCCAAGGTGAAAAGACGTTTCATATTGATTTGGTGTTTTGGTGAATGTGATATTTTAATTTGTTTTGTCTTAATTGTTTAGGCTTTGGTTTCACGTGGAAATTTAAGCTGATGGTCTTGTGGTCAAGCGATACTTCTATGGTATCAGATAACAGACGGAGCACTTCCATCTCTTTGAACTCTATTAGGAAATTTTGAAAAACAGCTTGGTTTGAAGAAAAAAACAGAGACAATATGTCAGTATCAACGTAGGCTGAAAAGTTTACTATTGTATTTTTATGTGATGTGGACAAATACTCAGATATGATTTGAGATGTTAATGAAATGTAACCAAAATCTTTGTTTAGACCAAACTGCTGACATATATCCTCAACAGTTGCGAGCACTGTTTGCGTAACATTGGTTTCGTTTAGAGTATTTGTTTCTATGGAATACATGACGATTAGTCGATATTATAAAAATAGTTATTTGCCTTTTCTTTGTAATAGTAGTTTAAAGTGGCAGGTATAGAGTGGAGCATCTCATTCTGATGTGTCTTGTTTAAATCATCTTTCCACTCTTTGGGCGGATTGGAACGCAGTTGCTGCTTGGCTTCTATGGATTTTCTTTCTTCATCTTTTTCCCTCTCTATATCCGCTTTTTCACTCCTTAAAAGACGTGTGGTGATAGAATTTTGACGTTCTATTGTCTGTTGGGTCAGTTTGCGGTTTACCAACTCTTTTTCCGTCTGTTTCATTTCGTTTATTAGTTGCTCTATACTCTTGTCCCCTACTCCGTTTTCAGACTTTAAGGCATTCTCATAGTCTTCAAGCATTTTTCGTATTGCTTCCTGCTGCGCTGCCATTTTGGCAAATTGCTCACTCATGGATTGCTGGTTTGTTTGGCTTTGTCCCTGCTTGCCTTGCTGCTCCATCGATTTCTTCAAGGCCTGCATCTGGCGGTTTAATTGCTGCTGAAGTTCTCTGGCAGAAGTTTTCTTGCTCTTTCCTTTTCCTCCCGGCTTGCTGCATGAACCACCTGACTTGTTACATTTTCCTTTGCACTCTCCTTGCTTCTTTTTCATCTCTTTCATAGATTCCTTAAGCATAAGAGCGAGGTTGTTCATCGACGTTAAGGCGAATTGCTGGTTTTTGCTTGTCTCTGAAAGACGACGGTCTTGGAGCAGATTCTGTGACGACAATAGATATTCTTGGATTTTGGCAACCTCAGTCTGTATGTATGGCTTTACAGCCATTTGGCGACGCGCTAATGCATTCAGTGAGTCTTTAATGACTCTCATATTGTCTTTGACTTTATGCTGCTTGATCATAAGGTCTGACACTGTGGCAGATCGCGAACTTGTCTTTTTTGTAGTCTCAAGAACACTCTCCTGATCAAAAGATATTTTAACCAAGTTGTCCAATATCTGCCGCAATGTTTCAATGTCTTCGGATACTTGCTCAAGTTCGCTCTCGTTAAAGTCTTTTTCTAACTGCTGCGCCAATTGCTCCATATCCTCCGAAGCCTGCTTTTGGTTTTGTGACGATTTCGAACGATTGTTCTTCTCAAGGTTCATTTTTCCTTGCTCCATTTGCTGCTGTATCGATTGCTGTAATGCATCGGTGTTTTTGAACTCTGTTGGTTCCTCAAGTTCCTTATTCAATTGCTTCAGTTCTCTTATGTCTTTCTGTATCTCGTTGTACTTCTCCTGAATTGATTTTTGTTGGTTCTGCAAATGCTGCTTGTCAATCGACTTGTCATTTGTCTTTTCTGCATTTGTTTTAAGTTCAGCTGATAACTCATTGAGCTGCTTGACCGCATCATTGACTTTTTTTTCTAATTCCAGTTGCTTGTATAACTGTAACTGTTGATCAAGCGACTTGTTTATGGCATCCGTATTTGATTTCAATTTTTGCATCTCCTTTTGAACCTGATCTTTTGTCGGAGACTTCATCATATCTTGCAGTTTTTGGATCATCGACTTCATTTCTTCCGTCAATACCCTGTCCATACGTTGCTGCAATTCCTGCTGTTTTTGAAGTATACCGGCATCTATATCCTTATACTGGTTTTCTAAAGAGTTCTTGTTTTGCTGGTTCTGTCTTAGTTCGTCCAATTTGGATTTTAGTTGCTGATATTGCTCCATTAGCTGCTCTAATTTCTTTTTGTCTTGCCATGACAACTCTTTTTCTTGCATCATCTGTGCCTGCAACTTGTCTATGTTTTTCATCAGTTGGGCAGATTCTGCCACTAAATCCTCATAGTCATTTTTTGTCTGTTCGTCACCTCTTTTTAATTCATTCTCTATTTCTTCAAGTGTTTTTACTCTGTAAGTAGAAAAGGACGATTTCGTTGACTTTGATCCGTTGACTCCGTCATTATCGAAGACTTCAAAATAATAATCAATTTTATATCCCGGCTTAAGTGAGAACGAGGCTTCATCAAAATAAAAGTAAAAATCTTGGATGGTAACGCCATTCTTGATTTTAATCTCTACAGTATTGCCAGTTTCAACGGCTTGTCCGTTTTCATCATATTTGTTATAAACAAAATGAAGCTTTGAAAAGCCATAGTCATCCTTAATGTTCCCTTTAAAATAAAACCGGTCAGAGAAAAGGGAATCCTGTTGCGACATAACCGAAATTTCTGGATACATATCCTTGATGACCGTTACCTCATCTGTCAGGGTATCACGACTTGTCATATATTTGTTTTTGCCGAAAACAGAATAGGTAAAACTGTTTTTGGCAAGTATACGGATATTGCAATTGTTGTCATCTGCCTGATACTCTTTGGGTTCTCCATTTATGGCAAAAGAAATGACATCGCTGTTTTTTGTAAAGAATTTCCAGTCAATAACTGTACCCTCAGGCACCGTAACATTGCTCACATTCTTTATAATGTCATCATTCTTATGCAAATACGCAGGATAATGGAGTTCCATCACAAAACCTAAAGTAACAGGCTTTGGCAAAACATTCAACTGATACAAAGAGGATTGAACCTCTTCAGTTGTAATTTGAAATTCTATGTTCTTCTGAAGGTTTTTGAATGTGTACGAAAACTCGGAATTAGACATCTTGGTACACTTGAAATGCCGGTTTTCATATTTCAAGAAAACCTCGTCAGGGAGTTCAGAGCCTTGAACTTTGACATTGATCGTAAAATCTTCGTATTGGAATGCAGTGAGATTAGGATTGGCAATGTGAAAACTGTATGGCGCAGGCTTCTCATAAATGGTAGTATGATGAACAATTCTCTTCGTTGATTCAGTAAAAACCTCACTTTTTACTGAAAAAACCAATATGAACAAGACTATCGGCACGAGCGTCCAGCGGGCAATCTTCTTCGTTTTGGCCACAGGAATAGCCTGCACAAAAGAATATGCCTTGAAAGAGTCTATTTTATCATCTATGGCAGCTGAAAGCAGTTCCAAACTTTTATAGTCACCCTTTTTGAGTTGTTTCTGCAACTCAAAAAGGTTCAATAATTTGTCATCAATCTGACTGAAATGCTTTCCGATAATCCTTGCAATCTGTTCTTCTGTCAGCTGCTTTCCGAGACCGCAGATTTTGAAAACAGGCACAATGATGTAGAAAATGAGATTGCCTGCAAAAAGCAATATGAAAGAATAGAAAAGAATTGACCTTATGACGCGGTTAGAATACGAGAAATACTCGAAAAGAGAAAAAACAATAAAAGTTGACAATAAAATAACCGTAAAGAATACAATTCCTTTATAAAGTTCATTCAGATAGTACTTCTTTATGAATTTCCGTATCTTTTCTTGTAATATCTGCTGGTTATTCATCGTATTCGCTTGGCGTACTTTTAACTATGTTGAAAAAGGGTTCTTTGATTTTTGAAAAATAGTTATGCAGCATCTTGTTTTTGCCGAACATAAACTTCAACAAGAAATACCTGAATAGCGGCTTTGCGTGCTTGTTCATATTTTGCCGTTTCGTAAAAATACTATGGAGTATGCGGTTAATGGTGGAATTCTTTTGCTCGTTTGCTAAACGCATTTCATAAATCAGCATATCCGTAATGGGTATATGAACGGGGCAAACGGACTGACAATTGCCGCATAGTGCAGTCTGTCTGAATACATTTTGGCTTCTATTGTAAACCGGAAGGCAATTCTGCTTCACGAGGTCAATAGGCTTGAAATCTTTGTTAATAGCGTGCATAGGACAAGCTTGGGTGCATCGTCCGCAATGGATACAATAAAGCGATTGCCGAAGAAAAACATCCGGCATATAAGGCAGCACGTTGCCGGCATAAAGCAATGCCTTTACAGTGGTTTCATTTTTGGCATAGCCTAACGTTCCGGTCGTAAGAAACTCATCCTTCGCAATGTTCTTGAAAGGAATACGCAGAACTTTGAGGTCAGTTATTATGTTGTTTCCGCTTTTCAGATGCAA
The DNA here is from genome assembly GCA_963603365.1 of Oscillospiraceae bacterium. GTDB lineage: Bacteria > Bacteroidota > Bacteroidia > Bacteroidales > WCHB1-69 > F23-D06. The sequence continues at coordinate 36,835 of CAVCMI010000001.1, read as the reverse complement.
GAAAAAGGAAATGTCTTCACAGCTCAAGATCAATTGGTCTATGTTGACAACAATAATGATATGTTTAAATTGGTTAAAAAAGCGGCTTGATTGTCTGTTGAGGAAAATGAACGATCCGTCTTCAATAACGGAAAAGTCGGCCTGAACAACAAGCGTATCTGCTGCTTCGCGTTCTCTAAGTTCTTCTAATTCAACAATATTAAGTATATCGGCTTGTTTCTTTAATTGGTTTCGTATGTCGAGACAGTCGATGCAGACTTTGTTAAACTTCTGTTGAGGAAGCATCTTGATGATAGATTCCACCAGTTGCTCCTCATTCTGTGCCCAATCCATTGGTATGCCTTTGGCCGTTATCTGCTTTTCTAAATCATAAAGATGTTTGTCGAGGTGCTCAATTACGGCACGGCGGAGTTGGAAAGCCTTGTTACGGCTTTCATTGAAATCGTTAAAACAAGAATCTTTCCCGAACTCCATAGCAATCACTTAAGATTTATTTTCTGGATCCTGACGAGATGCCTTCCGCCTTCAAAAGCGGTGTTGAAAAAGGTTTCTGTAATGGCCATAGCAACCTCTTCGGAAATGAAGCGGGCGGGCATAACCAGAATGTTGGCATTGTTGTGCTGCCGAACCAACGCTGCTATTTCGGGCGACCAGCAGAGGCCGGCGCGTACGTTAGGGTATTTGTTGGCAGTCATGGCCATGCCATTGCCTGTACCGCATATCAGTATGCCCAGTCGTTCCGGATTGTCAGATATGATGCGGGCTAACGGATGCGCAAAATCAGGGTAATCCACACTTTCTGTACTATGCGTTCCCAAATCCTCGAACTCCAAACGGCCGGCTAATCTGCTTTTCAACTGCTCTTTCAAAGCATATCCGGCATGGTCTGATGCGATAACTACTCTCATGTTAATCCAATATTTATTGAAGAGGGCAAAAATACATTTTTTATCCGTGTTTTGAAACTGTATTTAGCCCCGCTTTTATAGTAATCTTATTTTCCCTTTTTAATTGATAGAAATGATAATCATAATAACCTTGTTGATTCCGTTTGTATCTTTTTCCCTCTGCTCTTGAAAAAGTGACTTATGAAAAGTTATAAACAGCATATTGACACAATCACGATGTCTAAAAACCTTGCTTTCAGTAAAACCGGTTTTGTGTGTTTATCCATTCAAAAAATATAAGTTCATATTTTAATTTTTTCAGGTGTGGATAAATGCTGTTTAAAATGTAATGAGAGATGGTAATATTTTTGGATATCTTTTTTGTCAACACCTTTAAACAAAATTATGAAACAGCAGAGAGGGCTTTTTATTCATAAAAGGCATTTTTATAAACAAAACATTGTTTAAAACAATGCAAATAGTTGTATATGAGCAAACCCTGGATACAACACCGCAGCAGCAGATGATGATGAGCGCTTTTTTTTAGCGTAATGGTAACCTATAATTTCTATTTTTGCACCTATGAAAAAAACGACCTTGACAATATGCTTTCTTATCCTTTTATTTGTAGGAAAAGGGCAGCAGAAACCATTTTCGGCCAGGGTTTTCGACGGCATCACCTTTCAGCCTTTGGCAGGAGTGAGTGTCTATAACATGAACACCGGAAAATTCTCGTTTACAGACAAAGACGGGCGTTTTAAAGTGCAAGTGTCGATGCACGACACGCTGGTGTTCTCTAAATCCATATACCGACAGCTTTTGTTGGAAGTGACGGATGACGTGCTGAACGGGATGACAGACCTTTTCCTTTATTATAAGGTGACTATGCTGAAGGAGGTTCGGATATTGGCCATCAACCCTTCTTATGAGGGGTTCAAGCAAGATATCATACAGATGAAGTTGCCTGATTACTACACGCGAGTGCAGGATGTGCATCTTTCTGACTTTGAAAAAGCGAACGCTGCTTATAAAGAAAACGGCAACCTTCTCACGTTGGGCGGCTCCGTCACCACCTCACCTATCACGTTCCTCTATGAAAAATTCAGCCGTAAAAGCAAGATGACCCGGCTTTACAATGAGATGCTCTCATACGAAGATGAGGTAGAACGCGTGCAGGACAAGTATAACCGCGAGATTGTGAAAGAACTTACAGGGCTTGACGGCCAGGAACTGCTGGACTTTATGATGTATTGCCGTTTTAGCTACTACGACCTGGTGCGGTGGAGCGACGAGGACATAAAGGCGCGTATAAAGAACAGGTTGCTTGAGTATCAGTACAATAAAATAAAAGATGCCGGATATTAACAGTTTTTTAAAAAAGAATTTCAACAAGTTCCATATTGTCGGAATGTTTGCGGGAGTGACGCTTTCGCTGCTGTATTGGTACAAATCCGGTCAGTTTTCTGACAACTTTCTAAAGAAAAGCGTTGTTCTGATGTGCATTTGGGGACTTCTTGTCGGCTATATTACCTTTGATTTCATTTTCAATGCCAAAAACAGGAACAGCCGCAGTCAGAATGAAAAATAGTTTATCTTTGCGGTTTTGTAAAACATAACACTTGAATTACTATAAAAATTATTAAATTATGACAGAAAAATTACAAAAAATGATGAACGACAATTTCGCCGTTCGTTGGATTGCCTTGATCCTGATTGCCCTGATGATGTTTTTCGGCTACATGTTTGTCGATGTAATGTCTCCGTTGCAGACGTTGATAGAGCAGAGCCGAGGATGGAATCCCAACTCTTTCGGCACTTACGCTGCCTCAGAGTACATTCTTAATGTCTGCGGCTTCCTCATTTTAGCCGGCATCATTCTCGACAAATGCGGCATACGTTTTACCGGAACGCTTTCCGCATCGCTGATGGTTGTGGGCGCTTGCATCAAGTACATTGGCGTGACTGACTGGTTTCAGGCTACCGCTTTCTGCGGCTGGCTCAATTCATGGTGGGTTGCCCTCCCCGGTTCCGCAAAAATGGCTTGCCTCGGCTTTATGATATTCGGATGCGGCTGCGAGATGGCCGGCATCACGGTTTCAAAGTCGATAGCAAAATGGTTCAAAGGCAAGGAGATGGCTTTGGCTATGGGTGTTGAGATGGCGATTGCCCGTTTAGGCGTGTTTGCTGTTCTCTCCCTCTCCCCTTTCATTGCTCACAAGTTCGGCGGCGCAGTTGACAAACCGGTGCTGTTCTGCACGGTTCTCCTCATTATCGGCCTCATAAACTTCATAGTGTTCAGCCTTATGGACAATAAATTCGATAAGCAGCTGAAACAAAACGCGATGAATGTTTCCGAAGATTCTTCGGATGACGAGTTCCGCATCAGCGACCTGAAAGCCATTTTCACCAGCAAAATGTTCTGGATTATCGCGTTGCTTTGCGTGCTCTACTATTCTGCCATCTTCCCGTTCCAGAGATATGCAACTAACTTTCTGGAATGTACGCTGCATATAGAGTCGGGTGAAGCGGCCAATCTTTTCCGCTGGTTCCCGATTTTGGCCATGGTGCTGACTCCGTTCCTGGGCTCTTTCATCGACTATAAAGGCAAAGGCGCTTCTATGCTTATGTATGGAGCGTTGATTATGATTATCTGCCACCTTTCATTTGCATTCTTGTTGCCGCTTTATCCGCAAAAATGGTTTGCCTTGTTGCTGATTGTTGTTTTAGGAGTCTCTTTTTCACTGGTGCCCGCCTCACTTTGGCCGAGTGTACCCAAAGTTATAGAGCCAAAAATTTTAGGCAGTGCCTATTCGCTGATTTTCTGGATACAGAATGTCGGTCTTTGCTTTGTTCCTAAAATCATCGGAAACGTGCTCAACGCTTCCAACCCCGGCATTGCAGATGCACGGTCAGCCGCTTCAGAAGCCATTGCAAACGGTAGCCTCGATGCCGCCGTGCTGCACACCGACCCCTCCCTCATCTACAATTACACCACTTGTATGATTATCTTCGCCTCTTTTGGCGTAGTAGCTTTCGTTATGGGTATTTGGTTGAAGATAGAGGACAAGCGCAAAGGATATGGTCTTGAACTTCCTAATGTTCAGAAAGGTAAATAACAAATAAAAATTTTTACAATATACAAGAGGGTGGTCTTTTCGGTTGATTGCCCTCTTGTTTTTTGATATAAAAAAGCGCCAAAAAATGAAGAAAGTCTTTGTAACCGCCTCACTTTTGACGCTCTTGGCAGGGGTTGGCATAATGTGGTTTGCCAAGGCTCAAGAGTCTGGCATCCAAGAGCAGAAGCCGGTTTATTATGCCAACACGGTAACCTCTCCCCCACTCCCCGACACTTTATCGTTTGCCGGAGAAAAGGTTCTTTTAGACAAATATTGGGTTTATGAGGCATTGGACCGGGAACTCATCATCAACTGCTACCAACACTCCAAGACTTTGAGGATTTTCAAACTCTCATCGCGCATTTTTCCTGTCATAGAGCAGATTCTTAAAGAAGAGGGCGTGCCGGATGATTTCAAATATTTGTGTGTGGCTGAGAGCGGTCTTGAGAATGTCACTTCGCCGGCTTCTGCCGTAGGGTATTGGCAGTTCATACCGGCCACGGCCCGCAAATACGGGTTGGAGGTCAGCGATGAAATTGACGAGCGCTGCAACCTCGAGAAGTCCACCAAGGCTGCGTGCCGCTATCTTAAAACCTGCAAAGCACAGTTCGGCAGTTGGGTACTTGCAGCCGCCGCATACAACCGTGGCGAGGGCGGGTTGCAAAGAGCCTTAAGCAGCCAGCAGACAGACAACTACTGGGACCTTTGGCTCAACAGCGAAACCTCGCGTTATGTTTTCCGCATCATTGCGTTCAAACTGATTTTTGAAAATCCGCAGGCCTATGGCATACAGATCTGCCCCGCCGAAATGTACCAACCGGTACTATGCCGCGATTCGGTTGTTACAGCTTCTATTCTTGACTTGCCGGCGTTTGCCCGCCAAATGAACGTCACTTACCGAGAAATCCGCGACTTGAATCCGTGGATCAAGAGTCCGCGCCTCCTCGTAGCAGGTGGAAAATCCTATACATTGAAGATTCCGGACACTACGAAGGGCGCATTCAGAACGCGTCTGCAGCAAATAAACAATCCCTATATGTTGATAGGAAATCGTTTTCCAGAAAGCACAAAACAGAATCCGTAAACGCAGGTCCATTAAAATACCGGGCATCAGACGGCCATTTTTTGTACTTTTGCAAGTTTTTATTAAATCAACGCAGTGAAACCTTTAGAAAATCATTTCCAGCGGATACTTGAAGGCAAAGAACCGCACAACTTGTATGACCCTATCCGGTACATACTGCTTCAGGATGGCAAACGTCTGCGCCCTAAGTTGGTATCATTGGCCGTCGAAATGCTGGGCGGCGACATAGAAAAGGCACGACCTATTGCGATGGCTTTTGAAATGCTCCATAATTTCACGCTCATACATGATGACATTATGGACGATGCTCCGCTGCGCCGCGGAAAAGAGACGGTTTACAAGAAATGGAACAGCAACATTGCCATTCTTTCCGGCGATGCCTTAGCCATTATGGCGTTTCAGCAATTGCTGAAACTCGACTGCGACAAGCAGACCATTATAGACATTGCAGATGTCTTTTCTGCCACATCGCTCGAAATCTGCGAGGGGCAGCAGTATGACCTTGACTTTGAAACACAAACACATGTCTCTATTGACGATTATATCAAGATGGTCAGGCTGAAGACGGCCGTCATGTTTGCAGGTTGTCTGAAATCCGGCGCTTTATATATGTCGGCTGACGCAAAAAGCACACAGGCTCTCTACGACCTTGGCATCAACCTCGGCATTGCTTTCCAGTTAGAAGACGATGTGCTTGACGTTTATGCTGACGCGCCGGCTTTTGGCAAAACGATCGGCGGCGACATACGCGACAACAAAAAGACTTACCTCTATCTGAAAACGCTTGAACTGGCCAATGAATCACAGCGAAATCAGTTGACAGAACTATTTTCCTCCCCTACCCTGCATTTTGAAGAAAAATTCAAAACCGTAAAGGCTATTTATGACGAAGTGGAGGTAAGAGATGAAACGGAATCTATGATCCGTCTTTATTCCGAAAAATGTCTCCGGAATATCGCTGACGTTAATACGGCAGAAGAAAACAAAGAAACAGTCAGACAATTGGTTGCTGAACTGATGCACCGAAGAAAGTAGCGTAAAGGTATGCTGACAAAGCGTCGTTACTATATTATTTTGGTTGCAATCGGACTGCTGACGCTCATTTACCTGATTTTCCTTTTCAACATACAGGTAATAAAGAAAACATACAAGGAGAAAGCGAACCGAAACGCTTTGCGCTACCTTACAGAACATCCGGCGCGCGGGCTCATCTACGACCGCAACGACTCTCTGTTAGTCTATAATGATGCCGCCTATGACCTGATGGTAGTGCCGAACGAACTCCGCGAATTTGACACGGCTGAATTGTGCCGTGTGCTTGACATTACCAAAGAGGGGGTGATTAAGCGGATAGAGAAAGCAAAACGGTATTCATTGATTGTGCCTTCGCTTTTTGAACAGCAGATTTCAAAAGAGGATTACGGATTCTTGCAAGAAAAGATGTACGAATTCGCAGGATTCTTTGTGCAGGAACGGACGCTCCGGCACTACCCCAACCCCATTGCCGCGCACATTTTGGGATATGTCAGCGAAGTGGACGAAAATGACATAGAAAAAGACAGCTATTACAATATGGGCGACTATATCGGCAAGAGCGGCATTGAAAAGTCCTACGAACATCTGCTCCGTGGCGAAAATGGGAAGCGTGTGGTGCTGGTAGACGCCCATAACCGCGAGGTGGGCAGTTATGATAACGGCTCGCAAGACGTAGTGGCTGTTCCCGGAACCTCCATCTGGAGCACGCTCGATATGCAGTTGCAGCGCTATGGCGAAGAATTGATGAAGAACAAGCGAGGCAGCATTGTCGCCATTGAACCCAAGACGGGCGAGATCCTGTGCATTATATCCTCGCCGAGTTATGACCCTAACCTGCTGGTAGGCACGGCGCGCCCTAAAAACTATAAAATGTTGATCGACGACCCCAACAAGCCGCTTTTCAACCGTGCTTTGCAGGCCAGTTATCCGCCAGGCTCGACTTTCAAACTGGCTAACGGGCTTATAGCCTTGCAAGACGGCATCGTCAACGCCAACACGATATATTCCTGTTCCGGAGGCGGTTACCGCATCGGCAGCCATACGGTTCATTGCCACAACTGCGGCGGGCTCAATATTTATACGGCAATCCAGCGTTCGTGCAACACCTATTTTTGCCGGGCTTATTACAATATCTTGTCTAACCGACGTAAATACAAGAATGTACAGGATGCTTACACCGCATGGCTTTCCTACATGCACTCTATGGGCTTTGACCAGAAATATGATACCGACCTCCCATACGAAACCAAAGGACGGATTCCGGAAGCCTCTTTCTTTGACAAGAAGTACCGGGGAAGTTGGAACGGCAACACGGTGGTCTCTATGGGCATTGGACAGGGCGAGGCTGCTGTGACGCCTTTACAGATGGCCAATTTTCTGGCCGTCATTGCCAACAAAGGATACTATATAAAACCCCATGTGGTGCGCGCAACGGGCTCTAAAGACAATCTTTACACGGCATTTAACGAGAAAATCTATTCTGACATCGAGCCGCGCCATTTTGAAACCGTTTTAGAGGGCATGAAACTGGTAGTGAAGAGCGGCACCGGACGCGGAGCGCAGATCGACGGCATCGAGGTGGCCGGGAAAACCGGCACAGCACAGAACCCGCACGGCGCCGACCACTCCGTATTCGCATTGATAGCGCCGGCCAATGACCCTGAAATTGTGATTTTCTGCTTGGTTGAAAACGGTGGCTTCGGGGCTTCCGTTGCTTGTCCTATTGCCAGCCTGATGGCCGAAAAGTACCTTACCGGCGAAGTGAAACGCTCCGACCTCGAAAAGCGTATGAAGGAAATGCACTTAAGATAATCGTAGAGATGTACGCAGAACTGAAAAAAAGAAATACGAACAACTTTGATGCCAGGCTCATCATCTATTATGTTGCCCTGGTGTTCATCGGTTGGATTACGATTTACTCTACCTGCTACGTCCCCGACGGGAACAATATAATGACCGATCTGTCACAACCCTATTTCAAACAGCTGCTCTGGATAGGTTCTTCAGTGTTGATAAGCGTCACCATATTGTTGATCGACAAGAATATAATACAGCATTATGCTTATTACTTCTATGCTTTTTGTCTGTTGCTGATGGTATTGGTGTTGTTTGTCGGGAAAGAGATTTCCGGGGCAAAGGCTTGGATCAAAATCGGCAGTTTCAGCATACAGCCCGTGGAATTCATGAAACTGGCAACGGCATTGACGCTTGCCAAGTTTTTCAACGAGGGCAAAACGAGCGCCGAGAAACGCTATGTGTGGCTGATAGCCGCAGGAATAGTGCTTGCGCCGGTCGTTCTCGTTGTGCTGCAGCACGATGTAGGTTCGGCATTGGTGTTTGCTTCGTTCATCATTCTGTTTTACAGGGAAGGGCTCAGCGGAAGCCTTCTCCTGCTCGCTCTCGTGGCGGCGTTCCTCTCGGTTTTCACCCTTAAGTTCAATGAGATATACGCCATTGCTTTGCTGACAGCCATTTTCATCGTTTTTATGGTCAAAGACCGGCTGCAAAAAAAGAAAATGAGAAGGGACATCATAGTCTTTGCCGTGTCCGTTTTTTTCGTGTTTTCGGTAAACGTGCTCTATGAAAATGTGCTCGAACCGCACCAGAAAAGCCGCGTGGCTTCAATTTTAGGACAGACCTCTGACCCTAAAGGCATCGATTTCAACCTGAACCAATCTAAAATAGCCATCGGTTCCGGCGGATTCTTCGGCAAAGGCTACCTGAAAGGAACGCAAACAAAACTTAAGTTTGTGCCTGAACAAAGCACCGACTTCATTTTCTGTGCCATAGGGGAGGAGTGGGGTTTTATGGGAACGACGGTTGTCTTTTTCCTATACATATCGCTGATTGTCAGAATTCTGAAACTATCTGAAAAGAACAGGATGCCGTTTGTCCGATATTACGGATATGGCATTGCCGGCATCATAATGGTCCATTTTTTTGTCAATATAGGCATGACGATCGGCCTTGTGCCTATCATCGGAATCCCGTTGCCGTTTATCAGTTACGGCGGCTCTTCGTTATGGGCTTTTACGTCAATGCTGTTTATTTTTATTAAATTGAACGATAATTGATAGTGTATGATGAAAAGAATGTCAATTTCTCTGCTGCTTGTTTTGTTTTGTTGCTCTCTTGTTGCCCAAGAGCATCAAAAGACGATTCTGTTCCTGATTCCTTTTTACTCAAAAGATTATACGGGTCTCAACGTTTCGTCTCTCCGCGACTGCGACGACATACGTAATATCCCCGCTTTCAGGTTGATGGGTTTCTGGGCCGGCGCTCAGGTGGCACTTGACGAGTATTCAAAAAACAATGACGCTCCCTTGCGTGTGGTGGTGCGCGATGTTACGGAAGATGTGAACCATTTGACGAGCATTATGGAAGATGAGTCTCTGATGCGGGACGTTGACGTGATAATAGGCCCGTTTTTCAGCAAGGCATTTGCCGTGGCTGCCCGCTATGCCAAACAGTACAAAATACCGATTGTCAACCCTTTTACGACAAGAACAGATATTCTGAAAGACAACGAATATGTGTTCAAGCTGACACCCGCTTGCGACAACCGCCCTGCCATATTGGCCTATATAGCCGAACAGTTTCCCGATTCGCAGATCATTCTGATGTCTGATTCGTCCGCCACAAACCGTGAATATGATTGCTATGCCCGTTATCTGAAAGAAAGAGGGATTGAATATATTGCCGTGGATAACAAAAGCCAGTTGATTGCCGCCATGAAGCCTGAAAGCAGAAGTTTCGTCGTCACTTTCAGCAATAACCCCGCCCGTATGCTTATGCTTTCAGACGCACTGCTTTACGGATCGTTTTCGGGCAAATATGTTTTGGTAGTGCCCGAAGAATGGCTCTCTTCCAATACATACGACGTGGGTTATTTTTCGCGCCTGAACATCCATTTTTTCTCAGATTGTTATGTGGATCTGAACGATGAGGCCACGCTGTTGTTCATCGACAGGTACAAGACGCGGTTCAGCGCCCCGCCCACACTCGACAATTTTGCGTTTCAGGGTTATGACGTGACGCGTTTTTTCATCGACTTTGTCATGCACGACAAAGACCTTGATCGGGTTAAAACGGTGCCGTTAGTCTATCCGCTTAGTTTTGACAAGCGTCCGTCGGGCGGCTACGAGAATGTGAATGTCCATTTTCTGGAAGTGGTGGACAATGAAATACAGCCTGTGCGCTTTTAGCCTTTCAGTTTCCGGTACAGTTTCACGACCCACTGTCCAGCCCAAGGCGCGGAGTAATGAATCATAGGTATCTGATAGGGCATTCCCCCGAAACTGCGGTATAGCCGCGCCACATTCTCATCAGACGAACCGTTAAAGTCGAGGACGAGGTCTTTACCGGCATTTTCTTTAATGTATTCATTAAGAATGAAAAACATAGGACACGAAGACGACAGACTCCCGTCGCGTCCTGAAAACCAGAAAAGGGTGCGGTGGGGTTCTTTCAAAAACAGCGCGCCTGCAGCCAGTTCACCTGTTGGGGTTAAGGCGCCGCGCAGGTCGAGTGCGCCCGCCTTGTGCAACATCAAGGCGGTTTTGCGCAATGTCTCATAGTCGCGGTTTCTGAAATTGACAGACTTGCTTTGTCCACGGTATTTCCGGAACAGGTTGATGGTGTGCTCCAGAATGTCAGGATTGTCGGTTATGGAAAGCAAATGTCGTTGTGCCGTCTTGATGTTTCTTTTCGTGTTTTGAGAAAAAGACTGGGAAAGGGTAGGGTATGGCGGCAGCAGGTTCAGCCGGTGCGACACGCCCTGCAGAATGTCTGTTTCCAACAACGAAGTGTCGTTTTCTGTGTTCAGAATAAGGTCAACCTGTCTGAATGTGTGAGGTATGGCGTGGAAGAACGCCAAGGTTTTGCGGGAATCGACAGACTTGGGCGAAAAGATGCCGAGTCCGGAAATGAAAAACGGGGTGTAGATGTAAGGAACGCCCAACTTTTTACGGCGCGGCAGCGGCATGACGGCAGCATAGTCGTCTTCTATCAAGGCATCCCAACCAGAGTCTGCGGTCAAGGCGTTTATATATTCAAAAGTAGCCAGCAGTGACGAGAACCGCGAGGACAGAACCGTCGAATCCCATTTTGCCGGGTCAATGTCCTGGTGCCTGACGAAACAGATCATACGAAATGTTCGGCAATACGTTTCATTTCCGAGGAAACGTTGTTGTTTTCATAGAGAATGCCGTAAATGGTTTCCACAATCGGAATGTCAGCCAGATACTTCTTGTTGATTTCGTGCACGCAGCGGCAGGCCGTATAGCCCTCTGACACCATGCGGAGTTCCAGCAGCGACACGCGCACCGAGAGCCCGTGCCCGATCATAATGCCGAAAAGACGGTTGCGGCTGTAGGTGGAGTAGGCCGTTACGAGCAAGTCGCCCAAATATACGGAATCGGAAATGTGCCGGTTCTCGTTGGGGTAGATTTTCGAGACAAAGCTCTTCATTTCCTTCACGCAGTTGGCCACGTATGCGGCAATGAAATTGTCGCCATAGCCCAAGCCGCTGTAGATGCCGGCGCCGAGCGCGTAGATGTTCTTCAGCACAATGGACAATTCGGCGCCCATCATGTCGTTTGACACGGAGGTACGGCAGTAGCGGTTTGTAAAGAAACTGGCCACGGTTTTGGCAAGTTCTTGGTTGACAGAGGCTGCGGTCAGGAATGTGAACTTCTCTTGTGCGATTTCTTCGGCATGCGACGGGCCGCTGATGATAGACATGTTCTCGACGGGAATCTTGAACTGTGTCTGCATATAGTCGCTGATCAGCTGCATGGTTTCCGGCACGATGCCTTTGACGGCAAGGATAATCTTGCGTTTGTGAAGTTGGCTGCGCTGCAGCGGGATCAGTGTCTGGTGCAGGTATGCCGACGGCGTGACGATGATGACGTAGTCTGCCCTTGAAACTACCGCCCGGATGTTGGAAGTGACGCGCACGTCTTCCGGGTTTATGAAAACAGAACTCAAGTATTTGGGGTTATGGCCATACTGCACAATGCTTTCTGCCGCCTCCTCGTCACGAACCCACCAATGGATGTGCTCCAGATTTGACGAGATAATCTTGATGATGGCGGTAGCCCAACTTCCGCTCCCTATCACCGCTACGCGGTAGCGCATGCGGGTTTTCTTGCTCCGACGAACTACGGGTAAAAAATCTTGAGTTGTCATGAAAATGTTTTTTCACATTTTTTAAGGGCGCAAAGATATAAAAGTTTTCCAAGCAATGGCGTGTCTCTACTATTTTAGTACTTTTGCCTTCTCATAACGTGTGTAAAAATGAAAAGAACCGTTCTTTTTAACATTTTGATAATGACGGCATTGGCAATTATAGCGCAGCCTGTTCCCGTCAAAAATGTCATTGTTATGATTCCGGACGGCACCTCTACAAGCCTTGTGTCGGCGGCACGGTGGTATCAAACCTATCTTGATTCTTCGCATAAAGAGCTGTGTATGGACCCATATTTCAGAGGTTTGGTCCGCACCCACTCGTCAGACGCGCCTATTGGCGACTCTGCCCCTACCACATCCTGCTATATGACAGGGCAGCCGTCTCAGACCTCCTTCGTGTCTGTATACCCCGTGAAAACCGACCACGACCTTGTGCCCATAGATGCAGCCAAGGCATACCAGCCGCTGGCAACGCTGCTGGAGGCTTCCAAACAGTTGCTTCATAAGTCAACCGGCTTGGTGTTCACCTGTGAGTTCCCGCACGCCACCCCGGCCGATTGCGCCGCTCATTCCTCTAAACGCAGCCGTTACGACCTCATTGTCCCGCAGATGGTACATAATAAGGTTGACGTTTTGATTGGCGGCGGCGTCAAGTACCTTGATTCTGCCAACCGTGCCTTTCTGGAAAGCGAGGGCTATACGGTGGCTTTGGACGATATGCAGCAGATGCGCACTTTTACGAAAGCCCCGTTCTGGGCTCTTTTTGAACCCGAATGTTTGCCCTATGAGATGGAACGAGACACGTCGCGCCTGCCTTCTCTCTCCGAGATGACGGCCAAAGCCATCGGGGCGTTGTCTCAAAACCCGAACGGCTTTTTCCTGATGGTGGAAGGCAGCAAGATAGATTGGGCAGCACACGACAACGATGCCAAAGCGGCCATTACCGACTTTCTGGCTTTTGATGAGGCTTGCGGCGTGGCGCTCGACTTTGCGCGCCGCGACGGGCAAACCCTCGTGGTCATCCTGCCCGACCACGGCAACAGCGCCATCACTTTAGGCAATGCTCGCTCAAACCGCAACTATGACAAACTGTCACTCCAACAGCTGATGTCGCCCGTTGACCATTACTCCCTTTCGCTATGGACAATGGCAGAGATGATGAAAACGGCTCAGCCCTCGGAGTGGCCCGCAATGTTTGAAAAGTATTACAACATCACCCCAAACGAGGCTGACATCGATTATTTGCAGGCGGCAAGCGACTATAAACAATCAAAATATCCCAAGGCACAGCGAAAAGACAACCTCACGCTCTCACGGATGCTCTCGCAGCTCCTGTACGGCCGCACTTACTTTGGATTCACTACGTTCGGGCATACGGGCGAAAATGTGTTCTTTGCCATGTACCACCCGCACGGCGAGGCTCTTTCGGGCTGCGTGACGAACGTGCAGATGCACCGGTATCTGTGCCGCCAGATCGGGCTTCAAGACTCACTGCCGATCCTGACCGAAAGAATCTATGCCCCTCACCACGAGGTATTCAAAGGCTTTGAGATGAAAACAGACAGTCTTGCACCAGCACAATACAAACTCACCGTGAAAGGAAAAAACTGCACCCTTACTGCCTACAGCTTCGACAACTGTGTATATCTCAAAAGCCGCAAGGAGAACCGGAAGATAGAACTCTCTTCGGTCATCGTCTATATGCCGAAAAACAAGACTTTTTACCTCCCGAAAGATTTGTCAAAATATCTTCAGATATAACATCAGAACAGCACGCCCAATTTTTTAACACAGAATAAAAAACAAGTAAATATGGAATCGACCTCACACAACTCAGGCCAGAATGCACGTCAGGAACAACAGAACCCGCTCAGGAAATGGGTGATACTTTTAGGAATTTTGGCGGGAGTCTTCTTTGCAACAACGCTGTACTTCGGTTTCTTCGCCAAACCGGTGCTCAACCAGCAGTATGTGAAAGTGGAAAACAGCAAGATGGAACTGCAGTCGGAACTGGATTCCCTGTTGGCTGAACACGCCAAGATAAAGGAACAGTACGGCACCCTTTCCGACCGCCTAAGTGAAAAAGACAGCATCATTATGGCCAATGCAGCCGAGATTGAACAATTGATACAGTCTCAGGCAGACTACAAAAAGATCAAACGCCAGTTGGCGCGCCTGCAGAACATCTCGCAAGAATATGTGAAAGAGATGGATAAACTCTATCAGGAAAACAAAACGCTGAAAGAGGAGAATACGACAGTGAAGGCAACCCTTGAGCAAGAACGCCAAGACAAGGCCAACATCCAGAAGTCCAACGATGACCTTACCGCTAAAATCACGGGCGCGGCCGTATACAAAGCCTACAACATCCGTAGCGCAGGCTATGTCGTGAAAAACAAAGGCACGGAAGAGCCGACCGAGAAGGCGTCGCGCGTGAAGCGCATCAAGACCACATTCATATTGGGAGAGAACTCGCTCATTGATGCCGGCCCGGTCAATGTGTATTGCCGCATCGCGGTGCCCGGAGAGGGCGAAAGCAAAGGCAAAGTACTTACCATGGGCTCCGGAGACCGCTACTCGTTTGTTCATAACGGCCAGAGACTGCAGTACTCCGCCAAGACGGTGGTGCAATACGACAACAAGGCACAGAACGTGACCGTCAATTGGGACCTTGAGCCTGACGACAAGGCCATAAAGGGCAAATACGTGGTTCAGATATTCACCGACGACCAGTTCCTCGGCGAAAGCTTTTTCACGCTGAAATAATATCAGGCAGCACTTTTTGTTTCCCTGTCACTAAAAGAAACAGATGATCAGCAGAAGATATTTAAGGACAAAAACGATGCAGGCCCTCTATGCCTACAGCATGAAACCGTTTGAGGACCCGTTGAACGCACAGATGGCGCTGGTGAAGACAGTGCGGAATTGCTACACGCTTTTCCTGTGGTTCTTTTCGATATTCCCCGAACTGACCTACTACCGCAAAAACAAGCTCGAAGACCTGAAAGGCAAGCATACCCCCACAGAGGAAGACTTGAACCCGAACCTCAAATTTGTAGAGAACCTGGTGATTGAACAGATTGAGGACAACACCGTGCTTAAGCGGCTGTTTGCCAACAACCACATCAATTGGTCTAACGACACCGATGCGATAGTGCGCCTTTTTCACATCATCGAAGAGATGGAGGAGTATAAAACCTATATGGCCAATCCGGAAAGATCTTACGATGAAGACAGAAAACTGGTGCTCGCCATCATAGAGAAAGCGATTGCCCCTGACGAGTATATGCATTGGTTCTTCAGCGAGAAAGACACCAATTGGCTCGATGATTATGAAGAGGCTCTCTCTATGTTGTACCGGAACATTGAAAGATTCAAGCAGAAAGCCGGCGCCGAGAACAAGATTTTTCCGCTTTACAAGGATACGCAGGATGAAGAAGGATTCATAAAGAAGCTCTTTTCTGAAACCATAAAGCATGATGCGGAATATGAACGCCTTATAGAGGAGAAATTGCACAATTGGGAACTCGAACGCGTCACGGGCATGGATATTCTGTTGATAAAGATGGCCGTTTGCGAGTTTGTAGAATTCCCCGGCATCCCGATTAAGGTTACGATGAACGAGTACATAGAGTTGGCCAAGCTTTACAGCACCGGAAAAAGCCAAGGGTTTGTGAACGGAGTGCTTGACAAACTGCTGGTTGACCTCAAAGAACAAGGAAAAATAAACAAAACAGGAACAGGACTTTATCAGAAATAAGATGAAAAAACACATCTGTATTTATATGACCTTCTGTCTGCTGTTGCTGGCAGGCTGCAAGCAGAAACCGGCACAGGAGGGCGATTTCAAAGTGTCGGACGTGCATATTCCGCAAACCGCCAACGGCATTTCGAAGAAGGAAATGGAAAAAATGCCCGTCATACAATTCGAACGTACCTCGTATGACTTCGGCGAGGTGGTCAAAGGCGAGAAACTTACCTATGCTTTCAAATTCAAGAACACGGGCAAGTCGAACCTTATCATTTACTCTTCGGAGGCCACTTGCGGCTGCACTACGTCAACGCCGCCCAAAGCCCCGATCCGACCGGGCGAGTCCGGGGAGATTGTGGTCACATTCGATTCGCATTCGCAGGACGGAAAGGTGATGAAACGAATTTTAGTCGGCGCCAACACCTATCCCGCAGAGACAATATTGTCCATCACGGCCAATGTGACATCCTCAAAACAATAAACAATATCAATTATTCTTTTTTTATAACCAAATCAAAAACCGAAAATTATGTATCAGATGATTCCTTTGTTGCAAGCAGCTTCCGGCGGCTCTAAACTCTTCAGCGGCGGCGGTTCCGGCCTCATTTTTATCCTGCTGATTATTCTCGTGTTCTATTTCTTTATGATCAGGCCTCAGCAGAAAAGGCAGAAAAACATTGAAGCCGCAAGAAACAGTCTCAAAAAAGGCGACCATGTTGTAACTATCGGCGGAGTCCATGGCAAGATTACGGACGAAAAGGCCAACAGCTTTGTCTTAGAGGTTGCTCCCGACGTTCGTATCGAAGTTGACAAGAACGCCATCTCTATTACAGACGCACAGATTCAAAGCCAAAAGTCCTCTAAAAAGCAAGAAAAGCAGGATAAATAATGAGCATCAGGCAGAAAATCAGATTCCCGTCCGCCGCCTTTCTGGCGTGCCTGTTCGTATCCATAGGGATATGGTGCGTCATCACTTTTTCGAAGGACTACCGGGTGACCTACAATTACAAAATCCATTGTTACAATCTCCCGGAAGGAAAAGAATCGGTGACGGTGTCCGACTCTGTGCTGACGCTGACATTCAACCAGAAAGGACTCAAATATCTTTCTTCAGCTTTTATCAAGAAAGACAAAGAACTTTATATATCCGTAAAGGATTTGATACAGCCAAAGAAGAAGATTTCTGTCTATACCTTTACTAACAAGGAGTTGTGCGACTTCCTGTCGCACCACAACTTCGGTTCGAAACTTGCGGCGGTGGAAGCCCCGGAAGTTGTCACCTTTTATTTGCAATAAAACAGGAGGCGGACAATGTTCAGGGTATCAATGGATTATTAGGAAAACAGAGCTTTAGCATTTACAGACATGGCCAAATACAGAATAGCGCTCACAGGCGGCATCGGCACAGGCAAGACCTACCTTTCCCGGCACTTTGTGCAGATGGGCATTCCGGTGTTTTACGCTGATGACGAGGCCAAGGCGCTATATCGTGACGAGGCTTTTGCGGGTCAGCTGTGCACGCTGTTCGGAACGCAGATACTTGACGCCACGGGGCAAGTGGACCGACAGGCGTTGGCGGACATCATATTCAATGACGCGCAGCAATTGGCACGGCTGGAGCAGCTGGTGCATCCTGCGGTAATGCAGCGTTTTGAGCAATGGGCTGAAAGCCAGCCAGGCAACACAGTGATGATGGAGTCGGCAGTCGTGTTTGAACGCGGCCTTGACGTCCATTTCGACAAAGTGATTGTTGTCGATGCTCCGTTGGAACTCCGCATCAAGCGGGTTTTGAAAAGGAATCGCGACATCACGCGCGAGCAAGTGCTTCAGCGTATGGACAAGCAGATGCCGCAAGAAGAAAAATGCCGCCGTGCTGACCTTGTCGTCTGCACGGGCGAGACCTACTGCGAAGCAGAAAAGGGCGCATCACAATGGTGACGCGCCCTTTTGTTTTGAGCAAAACAGTTTTTGTCCTTTAGAACGGCAAGTCGTCAGTGCCGTCCGCCATTGATGGCTCGAACTGGTCGCCGGAAGGTGTCTCGAGTGTGTTGTTCGGCATTTGCTGCTCTGTGGGCGCATTGGAGTCTCCGGCACCCTTGGGGCTCAGAATCGTGAACGTGCTCGCTTCAATCTCTGTGATGTAGCGGCGCGTGCCATTGTCTTCCCAGTTGCGCGTCCGCAGTTTGCCCTCAAGGTAAATCATTTTGCCTTTCGTAAGGTACTTCTCTGCAACTTCCGCCAGATTGCGCCAACAGAAAATGTTGTGCCACTCTGTGACCTCTGTGCGGTTGCCGTTCTTGTCTTTGTACGTCTCCGATGTGGCCAGCGTGAATGAGGCTTTCTTCACACCGTTCTCAAAGGTGCGCACCTCAGGGTCTCTCCCCAAGTTTCCTACTAAGATTACTTTGTTGATTCCAGACATAGTGTTTTGTTTTTAAAGTTTGCGGCAAAGATAATAAAAAAATTATTATTCCCACAAAATATTTATTATTTATTTGTTTTTTATCGCAAGTTAGGTTTGAAATAGGATTCGGAGAGTATCTTTTGCGCTTCCGGGTTTTGCATCAGTTCCAGCAGGGTAGTGCCGCCGTGGTTTTGCATATACGACTGCACGATTTTCCACCCGAAGTAGCACCCCACGCGTCCGGGCGACTGATTGCCGAAGTCGCGTGTGAACGGCGTCTCTTCCACCAGTTGACGTATGGTTTTGTCTTCTTTGGAATAGAGTTTGTTTTTCTGTATAAGATATTGCCATGCGGCGGCTTCGTGTCCGGTAATCCATTTCCACTGTTCGTCGGTGTAGCCAATGATGTCTTGAGGCGCCTTTTTAGGGAACATTGTCTGGGTGAGAAACAGTTTTTTCCCCTCTGCAATCATATAGTCAAGAGCGGTAACGGGGGTTTTGTCTGACAGATGACGGTATGCTATGGCCTTGGTGAAGCAGTCAGAGGCGATGTATTTGCGGTCGCACCGTTCGGCAATATATTTCGGCATGCCGGCTTTGGCATAATTGGCGTAGTCTTTGCCCAAATACATGTCGAGGTTGATGAAGAGGTCGTTGCCATAGCCCCACACAGAGGGTACGCTGAAGTCGAGCCCCGACATCATGGTATAGACGACGGGCAAGGTGTCGTCGGGGAAGTGGGAGAGATAGATGCCGAAAGCCTTGTCCAGTTCCAGTTTCACTTCGTCAAGGTTGGGGAATTCTTTTTGTGTTGCGCTGTAGATCTCTTTGATGACGGGGTCGGAAAGATAGGATTTCAGTCCTGCCATCATAGCCTGATTGTTCCAGCAATTGTCGGCGATGAGGATTTCTGGCACCTGACCGTGGAGTTTGCGGACGCCTTCGGCCAGTTTTTTGCTGTCGATGGAGAAGAGCAGTTGCTCGTAGCGCACAGTCTTGAGGTTTACGGTTTTGGATTCTTTTTTCTGTTCTTCGGTGCGTTGAGGCAGTGTCACTTTGTTTTGTCGTTGGCATCCATTGCATCCTGCCGTGCAGGCAAGGAGGGCACCGGCGACGAGAAACAGACACATCAGCCGTTTAACCATCTTGAGTTTTCCGGAATATGGAGGGTATTTGATTTTGATGTCTAACTTTCCTGGGGACAGCATTACGCTTTTTTCGTGTGAGAAAGTGTCGAACCCATACTTGCCGTGATATCGTCCCATACCGCTGTTGCCAACGCCGCCAAAGGGCACGTTGGCATTGGCGCAGTGGATGACGGTGTCGTTGATGCAGACACCGCCGGATGAGGTTTCTCGCAGCATTGTCTCTGCCTTTTCTGTGCTTTGGGTGAAATAATAGAGCGCAAGCGGCTTCTCTCGGCGGTTTATGAAGTCGATGACCTCGCCGGTCTGTTCAAATTCGATGAGAGGGAATACAGGCCCGAAGATTTCCTCTTGCATGGCAGACGCGTCTGCCGGCACTTCCTCGATGATGGTAGGTTCAATGTACCGGTCTTGGAGGTCGTAGCGCCCGCCAATTACAATCCGTCCGGTGTTGAGGTAACCCGTGAGCCGCCGCATGGCCTTGTCTGAAACAATCCGCGGATAGTCGGGCGACAGCTGGGGGTTGTGTCCGAACATATCGTGCACTGCCGCCTTGAACGCTTGCAGGAATGCAGTCTTTGCCGACTGGTGCACCATCAGGTAGTCGGGGGCGATGCAGGTTTGACCGCTGTTGAGGCATTTGCCCCACACGATGCGGCGCGCGGCAACGGTGAGGTCGGCGTCTTCATCTATGATGCAGGGACTTTTGCCGCCCAACTCGAGCGTTAGAGGCGTAAGGTGCTTGGCGGCGGCCTCCATCACGACGCGCCCTAAAGCGGGACTGCCCGTAAAGAAAATGTAGTCGAAACGTTCCGCCAGCAGTTTTTGGTTCATGTCGCGGTGTCCGTGGAATACAGTTACCCACGTTGGCGGGAAGACCTCCTGCACGATGGTCTCGGCCAAGGCGGCGGTGGCCGGCGCGTCTGGAGAGGTCTTCAGCGCCACACAGTTGCCTGCCGCCACCGCCGCCGCCAGCGGGTTGAACAGCAACTGGAACGGATAGTTCCATGGCGCAATCACCAAAGTCACACCGTAAGGCTCTTTCACGATGCGGCTGCGCGACGGAAAGAGCGTCAGCGGCGTGCGCCGGCGAACAGGCTTTGACCACCGGACCATATTTCGCCGTAGCGTCTTCAACTCGTGCAATACAATGCCCGTTTCGGTGGCGTATGACTCAAAGCCAGACTTGTGCAGGTCGGCAGCAAGAGCCTCCGCAATGTCTTGCTCATGCCGCCGTATGCTTTTGTACAGTCTGTCAATCATAATCTTACGCTGCGCAACACTCCTGGTTCCGCCATTGCAGAAGAATTGCCGCATTATGGATATCTTGTCTGTGATTTCAGGATCTGTCATCTTTGCACTCTCTTTAGAAGCGCAAAAGTACAATTTTTGTCCCCAAAGAAAAAATAATGAGGTGTCATTCTTTTTTTTACATTTGCGACCTTGAAAAAATTGGTGAAATAGATATTGATAACAATTATAACTCATTAAATATCAACAAACTAAAATCGTTATGAAAAAAATTTTTCTATTATGGCTTTCGGCATTGATGATGTTGCCGTGGGCTTTGCAGGCTCAAAGTTACTACACCGAGGACTTTGAAAGCCTGAGTTCTGGTCTGCCGACAGGGTGGACACACATTTCCTCATCGGGTTCGGTGGCCGTATATACGTCATCATCGTATGCATGCGGCGGCACACACAGCCTGAAGTTTTCCGGCGCTACCGACAATATGGTGGCAATGCCGGCTTTGAATGTGGAAATCAGCAATGTAGAGTTGACATTCAGCACCAAACCGGAAGGCACTTATTCAAGTTGCGGATCATTTCAGGTAGGATATGTGACCTCGTTGACGGGATCCACCACCTTTACGCCCGTGGCTACTTACAATGTGAGTCAATTCAGCGGATGTCAAGAGTTCACGGTCTCCTTTACGGGTGCGCCCGCAGGCAGCTACATCGCTTTCCGCCATCAGCCGACGTCTACTATTTACTATTGGTTTCTTGACGACATCAACGTATCGGCTGCCTCAAATTGCACGGCTTCTGGCGACATTATGGTCGACAACATCACCTACAACAGCGCCGACCTCTCCTGGACGGGCTGTGAAAACGCCACGGGCTATCAGGTAGCATACAGTACCGGCAGCACCCGCGACGAGAATGCCGTGGTAGTAAATGCTCCTTCTTCTACGTTAACGCTGACAAACCTCAACAGCGAGACCCGCTATTATGTATGGGTGCGTTCTATCTGCGGCACGGATTCTGCCCGTTGGTCTTCTTCTTTCAATTTTACTACCCAAGTAAGTTGTGCACCGGTAGCAAATGCCGCCGCTTCGGAAATAGGTTTCGACCAGGCTCTCATCTCCTGGAACACGGTTGACACCATCGGTCTGCTTCCCTCTTCTGTTATGATTGAGTACAAAGCATCAAGAGACAACGACTGGACGACAGATGTTACCGCTAATGATTATTACAACCTCACCAACCTTGATCCCTCTACCAGCTATACCGTTCGTCTGCGTACGCTGTGCGACAACGACAACGATACCGCCGCTGTCAAGACCGTTACATTCTCCACTACGGCACGTTGCGCTGCTGTGCTGAATGCCCGCGTTGCAGATGTCTCCACCAATAAGGCTCTTATCACCTGGGAATTGAACGAGAATGTGGGGCTGGACCCCTCCTCTGTGCTGATTCAATACAAACAGACCGACGAGACCCAATGGACTTCTGAAACCACGACCGACAACTACTTCTTCCTCACAGACCTTAATCCCGGCTCCTCTTACAGTGTCAGCATCCGCACGCTGTGCGACAATGACAACGATACCGCTTCTGTGCAGTCATTGTCGGTAGTCGTACCAAATTGTGGCGAAGTCGGAGAAGACCATTCTTCTAATAGCATATATGTGCCTTTCCACACCAACTATAAGTATGGCTATTCGCAAACCATCTATCCGGCATCAAAACTCACAAGTGTGGATACCA
Organism: Oscillospiraceae bacterium; assembly: GCA_963603365.1. Lineage (GTDB taxonomy): Bacteria > Bacteroidota > Bacteroidia > Bacteroidales > WCHB1-69 > F23-D06. Next base: position 14,234 of record CAVCMI010000001.1, on the reverse strand, counting down.
TTACAGGCATTGCATTCTACGTTAAGACCACGAGTTATACAAGCCGTACCATCGACCTTTATATCGGACACACCAACCAGACCACGTTAAGCACCAGCAACTACATTGCTGTAAGCAACATGTCTAAAAAGGCAGACACCTATACACTTGACGTGAGCACTCCCGGTTGGGTTGTCATTCCGTTCAACACACCTTTTGTTTATGACCGCAGCAGCAACATCGTTGTTGCCGTTGACAACAACACGGGCGGATACGCCTCTTTCAATTTTGCAGGACATAATGCAAACGTAGGCAACGCTGTTTACTGGTACGATGATTATATAAACACTCAGCCGGGCAGCCCAACTGCCAGCAACAGCGGTGTGACGGATCTCGTGCCGGACATCCGCTTTATCGGAAACTGCATTGTTCCTGACTGTACCGCTCCGATGGCTACGCTGACCGGCGTTACAGCTACCACCGTAGACCTTGTCTGGGTTGCCGGCAGTGACGACACCGAATGGGTAGTGGAGTACAAACCGTATTCCGAGACCGAATGGACGGAAGCCGCTACTACCACCTCCACCTCTTACACCATTACGGACCTTAACAATTCATCTTACTATAACTTCAGAGTAGGCTCTATTTGTATGGACGACACGCTCTGGACAGAAACAATGTCTGCATGGACAGAATGTTTCACAATTGTTGCTCCGTATGCCGAGGATTTTGAGTCCTTCTCTACAATGGTTTCGCCGTGCTGGGATTTCTATTCCGGTGCAGCGTCCAACACGGTTACGCACACTTCAGACCTGTCTGATCCGTCAAACGGCTGGATTTTTACCAGAACGACTGCTTTTGGATTGACACATGCAGCCATGAACATCTATGGAACAGACCGTCATGCATGGATGATTACGCCTGCCATTGACCTTAGTTCGCTGAACTCTCCGACCCTTACATTTGATTTGGCTTTGACAAAATACAACAGTTCAGACCCGATAGCAGATTCCACTCGTCAGCAGGATGACCGCTTCATCGTACTGGTATCTACAGACAACGGCGCAACCTGGGATATGTCCACAGCTACCATCTGGGACAACACCGCCACTGCCGCACACCGCTACGACTATATCGCCACGTCTGGCGAGCAGGTGAGTGTCCCCTTGACGCAATTTGCCGGACAGACTGTCCGTATCGCATTCTACGGCGAGTCAACGCAATCAGGCGGCGACAATGATCTGCACATTGACAATCTGCTGGTATCGGAACCTGTAACTTGTTTGAAACCCAAAAACCTGACAGCCTCTAACAGCACAAGCTCAACCATTGACCTGTCTTGGACAGAAACCGGAACGGCCACCGATTGGATTGTGGAATATGTTTCCGGAACGGAAGAGCCCGTCGCCGTTGAAGCCAGCGGTACGCCTTCTGTTACAGTTACGGGTCTGGAATCCAATACGGAATACACTTTCACGGTGAGAGCGCTATGCGGTGTCGGAGATACCTCGTCAGTTTCTTCATCAGTTTCTGCCAAAACCGCTTGCGGTATTTCCTCTCTCCCGATAGACGAAAACTTTGACTCCTATGCTACCACCTACGGCACCTATCCGTATCCTGACTGCTGGAGTCGCATCCGCGCTGCCGGCACAAACTATCCTTACATCTCCACAACAAATCATAGTGCGCCTAACGGACTCTATTTCTATCAGTCAACATACAGCGGAAACATGGCGACGTATGCGGTCTCTCCCGAACTTGACAACGACGTGCAAATGAACCAGCTATTCACCCGTTTCTGGGGCAAAAAGAGTTCCGGTTACGGTTTCGTTGTCGTAGGTATTATGAGCGACCCGTCAGACGGCAACACCTTCGTGCCTGTTGACAGTGTTAACGTATCTTCCACATGGACAGAATATGAAGTCAACTTCTCGCAATATGCCGGCAACGGCCATTATGTAGCCATCAAGAGCATAATTGATACCGCCAACGGAACCTATTTCAGTATGTATCTTGATGACATCCATATCGACTACATTCCTACATGTCTGCGTCCTAACGGTGTAGCAGTATCTGGCATCACGGCATCTACTGCCAATGTCACCATCACGCCGAGCGGAGATGAAACGGCTTGGGATGTCCTTTGCGTTGCTGACACCGTTACAGACATTGCCGATGCCGTTTGGGAAACCATCACCGACACGACACACACTTTGACCGGACTTTCCGGCAATACAGACTATATAATATATGTAAGAACCAACTGTGGCGACGCTGTCAGCGAGAGCATCAACACGGCCTTCACGACAGAATGTGATGCTGTAAATGCTCCTTATACGGAAGACTTTGCCGGCTTCAACAGTAACCCGTCGGCTTGCTGGAAGAAATACACCGGACTCGCCTCTCTCGTCTTCGCCGACTCCGCAACATTGGTGTCTGGCGGCTATTGGTCTTTCAATTCTTCTAACGTATTCAGCATAGGCCATCCTAAACTGAACAATTATGGAACCACGCGTCGCGATTGGCTGGTTTCTCCTGAAATTAACCTTTCTGCTCTTACGGATCCGGCTCTCATCTTTGACTTGGCATTGACAAAGTACAACACCGAGAATCCGGCAGCAGACGCCCCGGATGACAAGTTCATGGTGATCGTCTCTACCGACGGCGGTGCAACCTGGCGTGCCAACAACGCCACCGTCTGGGGTGACTCATCTGCAAACTACCGTTATAATGAAATTCCCAACACCGGACGTCAGGTTGTCCTCTCTTTGGCCCAATATGCCGGACAGACTGTCCGCATCGCTTTCTACGGAGAGTCAACGGTCAGCAACGGTGACAATGACATCCACATTGCTAATTTAGAAGTGGACGAGATGCCTTCTTGTTCCCGTCCTAATGACATTACGTTTGCTGACATCACCTATAACGGTGCAACAGCCAACTGGACAGGCTGCCAAGAGGCTGACAGTTACGAGGTGCTCTATGGTGTCAGCAACCAGATAGACGATGCCGCAAATGTCACGGAAACGGTATTCGACACTACGATGGCATTCCAGGACTTGCGTAGCGAAACCACCTATTACGTTTGGGTTCGATCAATCTGCGGCGGCGCCACTTCGCAATGGAGCCTGGTTTCCTCTTTCACCACGGGAGTAAGCTGTTCACCGGTAGTCAATGCACAGGTTGTTTCAATCAGTACTAACACCGCAGCCATCTCCTGGGAATTGGGCAACACGGGCAGCCTGCCCTTCTCTTCTGTAATGATTTCTTACAGACCGAGCAACCAGACTTCCTGGACAACGATAACCACATCCGAAAACTATTGCTTCCTGACCGGCCTCACGAGCTCCACGACCTACAACGTGCAGCTGCGTACACTTTGCGACGACGATGCTGACACTTCTGCATCCCGTACGCTTACATTCACCACTCCCGTATGCGGCATCGGGATTTCAGGCACAGGGTCTCAGACTATTTCTGGTTCACCGTTCCAGGCAAACTTCAACTATGGTTATTCTCAGACCATCTACCCGGCATCAGACTTGACAGGTTTGGACACTATCAGAGGTATTGCTTTCTATGCCACTTCGCAGAGCAGTCTGCCGCGCACGTTGGATGTTTATATTGCTCATACAAACGAAACCTCATTGAGCACTACAAACTACATACCGGTTGCCAACATGCAGCAGGTTGCCATTGCCCACACGATGAACATTACCAGCGGTTGGGTAGCCATCCCGTTCAACACCCCGTTCGTATATGACGGCACCAGCAACCTCGTTGTCGCTGTTGATAACAATACGGGTTCTTACAACGGTGTCTACTGGAGAGCCCATACCCCCACGTCAGGTAATACCGTATATTGGTATCAGGACGGCTCTGACATCCTGCCATCCAGTCCTGCGGCTGTTAGTTCCAGCACGTCTGCAACTGTCCCCGATATCACATTCGTCACGAGCTGTTCTGAATCTGACTGCACCTATCCGTTGCTTGTCGTGAACGGCGCTACGGCTACCGACGCAGAACTGGTTTGGAACGACAACTCCAGCGACAACGGTTGGGTTGTAGAATACAGGATGACGGGTCAATCCGCTTGGACCGAGGCCACCAACACTATGTCAGCCGCCTACACCATTACAGGACTTGAGCCTTCTACGGAATATGAAGTGCGCGTCGGCTCTCTTTGCGGAACGGACACGCTCTATTCCAATATGGCAGAATTCTATACGGAATGTGATGCCTTTGTTGCTCCATATAGTCAAGACTTTGACAGTTTCACGACATTGCCGCGTTGCTGGGAACGCTATATCGGCATTCCTTCAGATACGGTTACACACACGGCTAACCTTACAACTACCACCAGCGGCTGGATCTTTTCCAAGACAAATGCTTTCGGTTTGAGACATGCCGGCATCAACATCTATGGTACAACGATTAAATATTGGCTGGTAACGCCCGAAATCGACTTGTCAGCGCTGACGACCCCGACGCTCATGTTTGACCTTGCCTTGACCGATTTCAGTAACTCGAACCCGGTTGAAGACACCGCCGGACAGCTTGATGACCGCTTCATTGTGATGATTTCAACCGATGGCGGCACAACCTGGAATATGAGCAACGCCACCGTCTGGAACAATACAGGCACAGGTGACTATGTCTTTAACCACATTTCCAATACGGGCGACCAGGTGAGCATCTCGCTGGCACAGTTCGCCGGACAGACTGTCCGCATCGCTTTCTACGCCGAGTCAACGGTCAGCAACGGCGACAACGACCTCCACATCGACAATCTGGTTGTGGATGAGCCTGTCACATGCGCAAGACCTTCCGGTCTTTCCTTTACTTCAACCACCGCAAACTCTGCCGTCATCTCCTGGACAGAGAACGGAACTGCTACTGCTTGGAACATTGAATATGGCCCTGCCGGCTTTACACAAGGCTCCGGCACAACAGTTCCAGTTACCGTTAATCCTTACTCTTTGACCGGCCTTACGCCTGCTACCGCTTATGATGTTTACGTACAATCTGACTGCAGCGGCGGCGATGTCAGCCATTGGACTGGCCCTGTCACATTCTCCACAGCATGCGTTGCTTCTGACCTCCCGTTCGTAGAACTCTTCAACAACCTTTCTTCGGGCAGCATCCCCACATGCTGGGACAACGACGAAACCGAGGGCGTAGTTTCTAACCCTTGGGGGTACACAGCAGAAACAGAAGGCGTTGAAGGCGGATGCGTCAGGTTCGACTCATACATGAATGACGAGGACGTTGTTAATTACCTTAAGACTCCGCTGCTGAACTTTACGCAGAATGTGGCACTCTCATTCTACTATATGAACCCCACGGGCGGCGACTTCTCCGTCTATATTGAGGCTGCCGGCACACGCACCTTGCTCGAATCAGGTCTTACCGGTGCAACAGAATGGACCCGTAAGTCGTATGACCTCTCAGCTTACGATAACCAGACCGCACGTATCGTCTTCAAAGGCACGAGCAATTATGGTTACGGAGATGCTTACATCTACCTCGACAGCGTTATGGTGGCTGCCGTTGCCGGCCCTGGACCTCAACCTCAACCGGGCGACACTTGCCATGCCCCCGTCTTGACAGTCTCTAACGTTGACGTGAACAGCGCAACGCTGAACTGGGCACAAGAAGGAATCCCCGACAGCTGGACACTCTATTACAGAAAAGGCACGGATGCTTGGACGACAGTGAATATTACCGCACCGTCTCCGTACGTTCTCACAGATTTAATGGCTGAAAGCACTTACGAGGCTTACATGGTGGCCAACTGCGACACTGTTGAGAGCGCGCAATCCAACACGGTGAACTTCACTACACTGCCCGATGGCATCGAGGATTATATGCTTGCTCAAACCAAACTCTATCCTAACCCCACCAGCAGCCACGTGACTATAGCTAACAGCAACTGCATGATTGAAAGAATTGAGGTCTATGACGTTTACGGCAAGACTCTCCGCGTGCAGCAAGTGAACAGCCACACGACAGTGCTTTCTGCTGACGGTCTGGCTAACGGCATGTACTTTGTACGGATCATTACCGACAAGGGTACGGTTGTAAAACCGTTCACCAAACGATAAGTCCCGTTATACGAATAACCGACAAGGGGAGGCTGAAAAGTCTCCCCTTGTTTTGTTGCCGCCTCACGGTACAGAGCTTAGTTTTTAGAGTTTAGATTTTAGAGCTTAGTTGAGAGAACTTAGGATGGGAATTTATGCGTAACGTACCTATAATCAAGATGCTGATATAAGTTCAATATGGAAAGTTATAAAAAGCGGGAACGCGGAACACATAACATTTTTGTATATTTGCCGCACCGATTTCTCTGCTGGCAAATTAAAACTTAGGGAAGATAAGGATTTAAACAGGCTAAAGATTGTACTTGCTGAGAAGAAGAAAACAAATAAATGGTTGAATGAACAACTTGGCAAGGACAAAACAACTATATCGAAATGGCTGGCAATTTTCTTTCAGACTGCATAATGCGAAAGACATTGTAGAACCATCTCTGAAATTTGACATTCAGATAGACGGAATGCCTGCAGATGTCAATTTGAAATATAATTGCAAATGGTAAAAGAGACGAAAGAAAACATAACGCAATATTCAATCAAGAAATAAATGACTCTTATCAGTTTATTCAGTGGTGCTGGAGGTCTTGACAAGGGCTTTCACAACGCAGGTTTCCACACTATTGTGGCAAACGAATTCGACAAGAAAATTTGTCCGACATTCAGAGCGAATTTTCCAGACACCAACCTCATAGAGGGTGATATCAGAGATATATCTTCTGATATGTTTCCACAAAATATTACAGGTATTATTGGAGGCCCGCCTTGTCAGTCGTGGAGTGAGGCTGGTTCTTTAAAGGGTATAGAAGACGCAAGAGGTCAGCTGTTCTATGAGTATGTTCGAATTTTGAGAGATACACAGCCCTTGTTCTTCGTTGCGGAGAATGTGTCTGGTATGCTCGCAAAAAGACATTCTGAAGCAGTAAGCGGTTTCATGAAGCTGTTTGACGAGGCAGGGTATGATGTCAACTTGAAGATGCTCAATGCCAATGACTTTAATGTTCCAGAAGACAGAGACCGTGTATTTTATATTGGCTTTCGAAAGGATTTACATATAGATGATTATGAATATCCAAAGCCATTGGAGCACAAGCCGACACTTCGTGAAGCTATTTGGGATTTACAGGAGACAGCAATTCCTGCAAAAGAGAAGAATCATACCAACGGCGCCGATTGCATCGTCCCAAATAACGAGTATTTCGTAGGAGCATTTTCTCCTATATTCATGTCGCGCAACCGTGTGCGCTCATGGGACGAACCTGGATTCACCGTCCAAGCAAGTGGAAGGCAATGTCAACTTCACCCACAGGCTCCCAAAATGATAAAGGTAGAAAAAAACCTGCAAAAATTCGTAGAGGGCAAGGAGCAGCTCTATCGCAGAATGACAGTAAGGGAAGTTGCCAGAGTGCAAAGTTTCCCAGATGATTTTAAGTTCATCTACGATGACGTAAACTATGGTTACAAGATGATAGGCAATGCCGTACCTGTAAACCTTGCTTATTATGTCGCAATGAGCATTATAGATACATTAAAGAGACATAATATCGATATAGGTATTTAATGAACATCATTCTTCAAAAAAGTATCATCAAGCACCTGACAGGTTTCCCTGAATGGTTCTGACTATCCCCTTTTGTAGTAGAGGGTGAAGCTCTTTTCCGGAGTCAGCCCCACGGTCGCGAGGCGCGCAAGCTGCTCAACCGTCACGCTAAAGTAGTGCGCCCGTTCGTTCAGAAAATATTCCGCATTGGAGATAGTCTCGCCTACGGCGATGTTCATTGCTCTGTCGTCAATCTTTATTTCGTTGTTCAGCAAGATAGACTCTGCCCGGTTTTGCACTTTCGGAAGGTCGTGGGCAAAGTCGTTGACAAAGGTCCGGCCGTACAGAAACCGGCATAGTTCTCCGTCGGCATCTTCAATGCGGATGCCCTCCGCCGGCCGTCCGCTTACAAGGAACAGGCCTTCGTCGACAGTGCCCATAATGGAGGCGGAGATGTCTGTGAAAAGCCGGCGGTTGATGACAAATGCGCGGTACAGGTACGATGACTGTCCTGTGCCGAGCAGGTCTGACAGCAGGTCATACGCATAATAGTCGGGATGCGTGCGGCGGCACATCGGCCACCCTTTCAGCAACACGTCCGAGGGCACGTCTCGCTCTACCGTCAGCAATTCTGCCGCCTTGGGCACGGCCTCTTGGGGATAGTTGCGCGGCACAGGCTCGCCAGACGGTATGTCGCCGAACCATTTCTCCGCCAAAGCAGCCACCACGTCAAAGCGCACATTGCCGGCTACCGTCAGAACCGCATTGCACGGACTGTAAAAACGCCGGTGAAAGTCGCGGACTATGTCCATATCCATCGCCTCTATCTGTTCCACGCTTTTCCCGATGGGCAGCCAGCCGTAAGGATGCCGCTTGTATGCCATATCGTTGAACAGCATCGCCAGGTCGCCGTATGGGCGGTTGAGGTAGTTCTCCTTGAACTCCTCGATGACGACTTGCTTTTGGATGTCGAGCGACTGCTGACGGAACGCCGGCGCAAGCATGCGGTCAGACTCCAGCCAGAATACTGTCTCGACATTGTTGGCTGGAACAATGACGTAATAATGCGTAAGGTCTTGCGACGTGTATGCATTGTTGACCGCCCCCGCTTTTTGCAAAACCTTGTCGTAGTCGGGCACATTCCGGGAACCGGTGAACATGAAATGCTCCATCAGGTGCGCCAACCCTGTGTGGTCGCGGTCCTCGTCGCGTGAGCCGACACCGTAAACAATATTGCAGGAGGCAAGAGGCGTAGTGCTGTCTTCGTGAACAACAATGCGTAGGCCATTGTCAAGTACGGTTTTCTTTATGGCAATCATAGCGAGGGTGAGATGATAATGATAAAATGCCGGCAAAGATAGCATTTTACATTTTATATGACAGAAGATGAAAAAATACCCACTTTTAGGGATTGCACACCATCTTTTATAGCCCTACTTTTGCATCGTGATAGATTAAAAAGAGGATAATAATGTTGGAAACTGAAAATCAACGCGTTACATTAGCAGATGTCCCAACGGGGTCAAATTGCGTGATAGTGCGCCTTGCGGGTCACGGCGGCTTCAGGCATAGACTGATGGAGATGGGCTTTGTGCGCGGTGAGAAAGTCAGGGTAGTGAAGAATGCACCATTGCAAGATCCTATAGAATACGAGATTATGGGCGGCCACGTGTCATTGCGGCGCATCGAGGCGCAGCACATCGAGGTGGCACGCATGAGCGACGAGATGGCTGACATCTATCGCTTCAACGGCACCGTCACCGAAGAGGTGGCCAAGGCCATGGGCCCCGTCGGGAAGCAGATTACGATTGCGCTGGTAGGTAATCCAAACTGCGGCAAGACTTCCTTTTTCAACAGGGCTACCGGTCTCCGTGAAAAGGTGGGCAACTACAGCGGCGTGACGGTGGATTCAAAACTCGGCATTGCCAAACATAACGGCTATGTGCTCACTTTTGTTGACCTTCCGGGCACATACTCCATTACGGAGTACACTCCCGAAGAGCTCTATGTGCGCCGCTATATTGCTGACAGCCACCCCGATGTGCTGCTCAACGTGGTGGATGCCTCCAACCTTGCCCGAAACCTTTTCCTCACTACACAGCTTATTGACATGAATGTGCCTATGATTATGGCACTTAACATGTACGACGAACTGGATAAAAACGGCGACAAGCTTGACGTGCAGGCACTATCGCGCATGTTCGGATTCCCTATCATCCCTACGGTCTCCACCAAAGGCACCGGCATTGAGGAAATATTCAACCACATTATCGAGATTTACGAGAAACAGGAGGGGATTTCCAAGCACATTCATATCAATTACGGCCCCGACATCGAGAAGGGCATCTCGGCATTGAAGGTGATGATGGAGGCTGAACCCGACTATCCGTCGCGCTACATGGCCATCAAGTTGTTGGAGAACGACAAAGTGACGATAGACGAGGTCGGGAAGATGAAAGACGGCCCTGATATTCTGAAAACCGCTGAAAAGTTCAGAACCTCTATCGAGAAATCATACCGCGAGGACTCCGCCACCGTTATTGCCAACGCAAAGTACGGTTTCATCCGAGGCGCACTTAAGGAGACGTTCGTCTCCGCCAAGAGCCGTTCCGAAACGCTGGCATACTCTATTGACAACATACTAACTAACAAATGGTTGGGTTTCCCCATCCTGATATTCTTCCTGTGGTTTATGTTCCAGATGACATTCACCATAGGCGCCTATCCGCAGGCATGGCTGGAGATGTTCTTCGGCTGGCTGGGCAAGACTACCTCGGCAGTGCTTCCGGACGGCATCCTTGAGAGCCTGCTCGTTGACGGCATCATAGCCGGCGTCGGCAGCGTCTGCTCATTCTTGCCTAACATATTGATACTGTTCTTCTTCATATCTATATTGGAAGACACAGGTTATATGGCGCGCTCGGCTTTCATTATGGACAAACTGATGCACCGCATAGGACTGCACGGCAAGTCGTTCATCCCGTACATTATCGGGTTCGGCTGCAGCGTGCCCGCCATTATGGCCACGCGCACGCTTGAAAACCGCAAAGACCGCATCCTGACTATCATCACCGTGCCGTTCATGTCGTGTTCGGCCCGGCTGCCGGTATATCTGCTGCTCATCTCGGCATTTTTCGACAAACATCAAGGCCTCATCTTGGTCAGCATCTATCTTTTGGGTGTTCTGATGTCGATTTTGACGGCGTTGCTGATGAAGCGTATCGCTTTCAAAAACGAGTCTGACCAGTTTGTGATGGAGCTGCCGCCCTACCGCATACCTACCATGCGCAATGCCGTGGTTCACATGTGGGACAAAAGTGTGCAGTATGTAAAAAAGATGGGTACCGTAATTCTGGGCGCCACGGTCATTATCTGGGCATTGGAGTTTTTTCCGCAACACAACGCTGAAATTGACCGCTATACTGCACAGATTGAGCAAGTGGCGTCTGACAGTACGATGAGCGCAGAAACCCGGGACGCCGCGGTAGAGCAGCTGACGCTCGACCGTGCCACTGTGCAAACAGAGAACTCCTACATTGGCAGGATTGGCCAGTTTATTGCGCCGGTGTTCCGCCCGCTCGGCTTTGACTGGAAAATGGGCGTTTCGCTGCTTACGGGCATAGCCGCCAAAGAGGTGGTTGTATCCTCGATGGGTGTCCTGTACCACGCCGACACCGAAGCCGATGAGAACTCGTCAGCATTGAAAGAGAGTTTGAAAACGCAAGTGTGGAGTTCCGGAGAGAAGAAAGGACAACCCGTTTTTACACCGCTGGTGGCGTATGGATACCTTGTCTTCATCCTGCTCTACTTCCCATGCGTGGCCGCCCTGTCGGCTGTCTATAGAGAGGCCGGGCTCAAGTGGGCCACTTTCTCCATACTTTACAATACAGGTGTGGCCTGGATTGCGGCATTCCTGATCTTCCAAATCGGAAGCCTTTTGCTATGACATCGTTTTAAAGGTTGTTGTTTTATTATATTTTTATGTATTTGTTGAAAGATTGAGGACTCCGCCATAAAGTCCTCTTTCTTTTTGTGTATTTTATCCTTTTTTTGATGTCGGTGAATAATTTTGTATCTTTGCAACAGCTTAAAAAAAAGAGTATAAACCAAATTTAGTGATTAGAATTTAGATTTCAGTAATTAGTATAATTTTGTAAAAATAAAGCATTAGCTATTATTTCGCGTTTAGCCAAGAGCCTCGGAAACTTTTTGGAAATAAACATACAGGAATAATATCTGGCAGTCTTTCCTGATGGAAGGCTTTGTCGATTGCAGTAGGCAATGCTTGTACCGAACAGGTGCGAGTACCTTATTAATCGGCAGAGGTTTCCATCCGAGGCCGCCTCTCAGCTAAACGCAGTAAGTGGGCTTGCACCTTTATTATTGCGTATGGCGGATTGATAGCTTGCAAAAAACTATCAATCTATGGCACATACAAACTTAAACATGGCAAAGAATGCAAAGCAAGACGAATTCTACACAAAGTTGGACGACATCGCCAAGGAACTCAAAAACTACAAGCAGTATTTCAACGGAAAGACGGTGCTTTGCAACTGTGACGATCCCTACGAGAGCAACTTCTTCAAGTATTTTGCACTTAATTTCAATCAATTCAGCCTAAAAAAAATAATGGCCACCTGCTACAACGGTTCGCCCATATCCGGGAATGAACTGTTGCTGGATTTTGGAGAAGGACAGAAAGACACGCAGAAAACTGCCTACAAGGTAGAGATTACCGAAGTGAAGGATTACAACGGCGATGGGGCAACCGACCTTGCTGACGTGCAGTATCTGATTAAAAACGAAAAGAATGTGCTGTCTCGGCTCAAAGGAAACGGATCGTTCGATAGCCCAGAATGCGTTGATTTGCTCAAAGAGGCGGACATCGTGGTCACCAACCCGCCGTTCTCCCTGTTCCGCAAATACCTCGCCCTGCTCGAAAAACACGGCAAGCAGTTTATCATCATCGGCAACGTGAACGCTCTGCATTATAAAGAAATGTTCCGTATGTTTCAGCATAATAAAATCCGGACGGGTTATACCAATTTCAATACGGGTATGTTTTTTCAAGTGCCTGACAATTGGGTGAGGTTTCATAAAATTGAAAATGGAAGAAAGATGGTGAGGGTTGCAACGTCATGTTGGTTTACAAACCTGCCTGTCAGTAAACACAATGAGGAACTGATATTATACAAACACTACTCTCCCATAGAGTATCCCGGTTACGATAATTATGATGCCATCAATGTGAACACGTACAAAGATATTCCCTTTGATTATAAAGGAAAGATGGGTGTTCCTATAACATTTTTGGACAAGTTCAATCCAGACCAATTTGAGATTATAGACACAAGCACCAACTGCATGAAAGGCTCTCCATGTATAAATGGCAAACGATTATATGAGAGAATAATAATCCGAAACAAAAATCCACAGAGGTTATGATTATAAAAATGAAAGAAGTAAGCATACGCGATTTGTGTGCAGGTTACAGTGATTTAAGCATCCATGAGTTGGGCATCACCGGCTACAGCGGCCGGCTCGACATACGCCCGAAGTATCAACGCGAGTTCGTCTATGACGACAAGAAGCGCAACGCCGTGATGGAGACCGTGTGGAAAGGCTTCCCGCTGAATGTCATGTATTGGGTGCGCATCGGCGATGACCGATACGAACTCCTGGACGGCCAGCAACGAACCATCTCTATCTGTTCGTTCGTCGCCGGCGATTACCAAATGGAGTTCGACGGCACCCTGCTCGGCTTTTCCAATATGAACTATATGCAGCAGGACCGGATTCTCGACTACAAACTGCAGGTGTATGTATGTGAGGGCACCGATGAGGAGAAACTCAAGTGGTTTCAAACCATCAACATTGCGGGCGAAAGACTCACCACTCAGGAGATACGCAATGCAATCTATTCAGGCAACTGGGTCACGCAGGCCAAACGCCATTTCTCCAAGACGGGCTGCCCGTCCTACTGCATCGCGTCGGACTTTATGAAGGGCACGCCCATCCGACAAGACTATTTCGAAACCGCACTAAAGTGGATCGGCGACGCCAAGAGCCTGACTATTGAGCAATATATGGCCTCACATCAGCACGACACGGATGCAGACGAGTTGTGGCAGTATTTTCAGGATGTGGTGCACTGGATTGATAAAATATTCGGACGCAAGTACAAAAAAGAGATGAAGGGCGTTGAATGGGGAATGCTGTATAACCGCCACAAGCATACAACTTTGACTGCGACACACATAGAGAAACAGATGGACCGGCTTATGGGGGATTCTGACGTTCAGAAGAAGAGCGGGATTTTTGCCTACATCCTCGACGGCGACGAACACCACCTCAGTATCCGCGCCTTCGACGAAAACACCAAGCGCGAGGTTTACAACCGGCAGAATGGATACTGCAAAGTTTGCGGCAAGCATTTCAACATCGAGGAGATGGAGGCTGACCACATCATGCCGTGGTGCAAAGGCGGCCAGACCGTTGTCGATAACTGCCAGATGCTATGCAAAGAATGCAACAGAAAGAAGAGCGGAAGATGATTCAATTAGGGATGAGGGAGTGATTTCTAAAAACCAGCAATTATTCTCGGTCTTGATTTGCAAAAA